>CAZAEC010000010.1:0-73270 GCA_964484055.1 uncultured Clostridium sp. | reverse complement strand
GATAGGAGAACAATGGATGATGAAAGATTCTTTGTGTGCAGTTTTGAAGGTACATGGATTTTGAATATGGAATGAGAGATAGACAGAATCGTAAGATTCTGTCTTTTTTTGAAGTTATTTTAGGATCAAATCGACAATGACATATATGAAAAAAAATGGTATGCTAGAGATACATTTTAGAAAAGAGGCTGATAGTGATGGCAAAAGCAAAAGATAAAACAAATGTAATGCGAGTATTAGATCAGAAAAAGATAAAATATAAAACATACAATTATGTAGAAAGCGGAGTGATCAGTGGTCTGGAGGTCGCGCAAGTATTGGGGCAGAATCCAGATTCTGTATTTAAGACATTGGTTACAGTTGGAACTTCTAAGACAAATTATGTTTTTTTAGTACCTGTAAATAAAGAACTTGATTAAAAAAAAGCAGCAAAATGTGTAAAAGAAAAAAAGATAGAAATGATCAAATCAAAAGAATTGTTGCCGTTGACAGGATATATCCATGGAGGATGTTCTCCAATAGGTATGAAAAAGTTGTTTACAACAGTACTCCATAAGTCGGCTGAAGATTACGAAACAATTATTTTTAGTGGCGGTAAGATTGGATATCAGGTTGAGACAAGTCTTTCGGAATTAAGGAAAGTGATTAAATTTACTTTAGAAGATATTATTTGTGACGAAGAAATATAGATTAAAAAGAATCAAAAAGAAGGAGAATGCTAACAGATGGCACTTCATTTTATATTTGGTAACGCAGGTTCAGGAAAATCACATTATTTATATGAATATATCATTAAACAATCGATGGAATTTCCAAAACAGAATTATATTGTATTAGTTCCAGAGCAGTTCACTATGCAGACGCAGAAAGAACTGTGCGCAATGCATCCGAGACACGGAATCATGAATATTGATGTATTGAGTTTTGTACGTCTATCTCATAGAATATTTGAAGAAACAGGGCATCAGATCGATCATATTTTAGATGATGAAGGAAAGAGTCTTATATTGCGTAAAATCGCTGGTGAATGTGAAGAAGAATTTAAAGTTTTACGAGGGAATTTAAAACGTCAAGGATACATTAGTGAAGTTAAGTCTGTTATTTCGGAATTCGTACAATATGGGATTGGGTTAGAACGATTAGATGAATTTTTGGAAGAAATAGAGCCGGATACGTATTTGTATTATAAGCTTCAGGATATACGCCGGGTGTATGAAGATTTTGAAAATTATCTCAAGGATCGTTATATAACAAAAGAGGAATTGTTGGATCGATTAGCAGATGTGGTTCCAAAGTCTGATATTTTAAAAAATAGTACTATTGTATTAGATGGATATACGGGATTTACGCCAGTGCAGAATAAGTTGTTGGGAGAATTGTTAAAAAAATGCAAGGATGTGTATGTGACTGTAGAGATGGACAAACGTGAAGATCCATTTCTTTACGAGCATCCATATCAGTTATTTGCAATCAGTAAGCAGATGGTGTCTTCTTTGGTTAAGATCGCTGAAGAAAATCATGTTATAATAGATGATCCGATTTATCTGTATGATCAAACGAATTATCGCTTTCAAGAATCTCCTGCAATTGCATTTTTAGAACAAAATCTATTTCGTTATTCAATGCAGCGATCGGAAAAAGATCAAGAAGAAATAACGGTACATTCTGTGCGTAACCCTAAGCAAGAAGCAGAATTTGTTGCATCGGAGATCCGGAAAATTGTAAGAGAAAATGGATATCGATATCGTGATATAGCAGTTATTGTCAGTGACCTGGAAACTTATGCGATCCATTTAGAAAAATATTGTGAGGAATATCGAATACCAGTTTTTATGGATCATAAAAAAAGTATATTGTTAAATGCATTTGTTGAGTATATCCGAAGTTTGTTGGGAATGGTTGAACAGGGATTTACGTATGAGAGTGTATTTCGATTTTTAAGGACTGGATTAGCTGGATTTTCAATGGAAGAGATTGATAAACTTGAAAATTATGTGATCGCGCTGGGATTAAAAGGTTATAAGAAATGGCAGTCTGCTTGGGTTCGAAGAACAAATTCTGTAGATGAAGAAGATCTTGCAGAATTAAATCATTTTAGAGTACGTTTTGTAGAAAAAATTGATTCATTTGTATATATTTTGAAAAAGCGTAAAAAGACAGTTCGGGATATAACGATAGCCTTATATGAGTTCCTTGTACAAGAACAGATGCAAGAAATGACACATAAGATGGAATTGTTTTTTCAAGAAAATGGAGAACTTGCGAAGGCAAAAGAATATTCTCAGATTTATCGGATCGTAATTGAATTATTAGACAAGTTTGTAGATCTGCTTGGAGAGGAACAGATTACTTTGAAGGAATATTGTGAATTGCTTGATGCAGGTCTTGAAGAAGCAAAAGTAGGTGTCATTCCACCAAGCGTTGATCAGGTTGTGATCGGTGATATGGAAAGAACTCGATTGAATAACCTAAAAGTTTTATTTTTTGTTGGAGCAAATGATACTTTTCTTCCGGGAAAACTAGGACAAGGAGGAATTCTTTCTGAGCGTGACAGAGAAAAGTTTGCTGAGAAAAAGATTGCGTTATCTCCAGGGGTGAAAGAGCAGACATACACGCAGAAGTTTTATTTATATATGAATTTAACAAAGCCATCGAAGAAATTAGTGATTACTTATAGTAAAGTATCTTCAGAAGGAAAATCTTTGCGTCCGGCATATCTTGTACAAGATTTAAAGCAATTGTTTACGAAGTTACATATAGAAGATGAAGAGAAACGAGAAATTTCCTGCCGAGAATTAACAAAAAAAGAAGGTGAAATGTTCTTAGCAGAAAAGTTAAGAGATCGTGTACAGGGACTCGATGTACAATGGAAAGAATTATATTCATGGTATAAGAGAACAGAAGATCCAGAAAATATTTTAAATGCAGCATTTTATAGAAAAGAAAAAGAACAGTTATTAGCAGAAGAAGCTAATGCATTGTATGGAAGAGAAGAACGGTTTAGTGTCACGAGATTAGAAAAGTTTTCAGCTTGTGCATATGCACATTTTTTGAGTTATGGGCTACGATTGTCAGAAAGAGAACAGTATCAATTTGAAGCAATGGATCTAGGAAATATAGCTCATCAATCCTTAGAGCGATATGCAAAAAAACTTGATAAACAAAGATTAGAATGGATAGATGTTTCAGAGGATACAAGACAGGAATTGATCGAAGAAGCAGTGGAAGAAAGTATTGTGGATTATGGAAATACTGTTCTTTATAGTTCTGCGCGCAATGAATATACAATCGTAAGAATCAAAAAATTGATTTCCCGTTCTGTATGGGCAATGACAAAGCAGATAGAAAAAGGAGATTTTCGTCCGAAGGGTTACGAGTTGAAATTTGGAAGTGGGAAAATAGATCGAATGGATATATGTGAAGCAGATGATAAAGTGTTTGTAAAAGTGACGGATTATAAAACGGGACGAAAAACATTTGATATTACTGCGATGTATCATGGATTACAGTTGCAGCTTCCGGTATATTTGAATGCAGCGATAGAACTTGAAAGGCGAAGAAAAAAAGAGAAAGAGATCGTTCCAGCAGGGTTCTTTTATTATCGAATGGATGATCCTATTGTTGAAAAAGAAGAAAATAAAAATGTTGAAGATCAGATATTACGGGAACTTCGACTTGATGGTATGGTAAATGCGGATGAAGAAGTATTGCAGCATTTAGAAAAGAATCTTACAGGTACATCGGATTGTATTCCGATTTCCAGAAAAAAAGATGGAGAATTGAGTAAAGCATCAAAAGTATTATTACCAGAGGAATTCGATACGTTTTTGGATTTTACGAACACAAAAGAGAATAAGATTAAACAGAATATTGTCGATGGAAACGTAAATATTTCTCCATACAAATTAAATGAAACTACAGGCTGCGATTATTGTGAATATCAATCAATTTGTGGATTTGACAGCAGGATCGAAGGGTATGAATATCGAACATTGAAAAAGTATGCTCAGGAAGAAGTATTGGCACTTATGCGGGAAGAACTCGAGAGACAAGAGGAAAAAGACGGAAAGAAGGAGGTATAGTAGATGGGAGTGCAATGGACAGAGGAACAGAAAAAAGTCATAGAATTACGAGATCGTAATATCCTTGTATCAGCAGCTGCTGGTTCAGGAAAGACAGCTGTTCTTGTAGAACGAATCATACAAATGCTCACAGATGCGGTACATCCTTTAGAGGTAGATCATCTATTGATCGTTACATTTACAGAAGCAGCTGCTGCAGAAATGAAAGAACGCATCAGGAATGCAATTGAGAAAGAATTGGAAAATCAACCTGAAAATGTACATTTACAAAGACAGGCGACATTGATTCACAGTGCGAGGATCACAACGATTCATAGTTTTTGTCTTTCTGTGATTCGAGAACATTTTCATGTGATCGATCTGGATCCAGGATTTCGTATTGTAGAAGAAGGGGAATTGCAACTTTTAAAACAAGATGTATTAGATGAAGTTTTTGAAGAACTATATGATTCTCAGAACAAAGCATTTTTAGAATTGACAGAAAAATTAGGTGGAACAAAGAGCGATAAAAAGCTAGAAGAAGAAGTGCTAAAATTGTATGAATATTCTAGAAGCTATCCAAGACCAGATCTATGGCTGGAAGAGTGTATAAAGAATTATGAGATTGAGAATATAGAAGAAAATATATTTTTTCAAAAAGCAGAAAAATATATTAAACAATACTTGCGTGATATGATCGACATGCTTAAAAAAGGAATCATGATCTGTGAGCAGCCAGATGGACCATATATGCATGCGGAGGTTTTGGAGAAATCAATCATGATGTTGGAATCGGTATTTTATGCAGAAGATTTTCAAAAAATGTATGAAGCGATTACGGAAATTAAGTTTCCAAGACTTTCAGCAAAAAAAGATCCATCTGTAAATGCGGATAAGAGACAGAATGTAAAAGAGATCATGGAGCAGGTAAGGAAACTTGAAAAGGATTTAAAAGAAACGTATTTCTATGAAGAACCTGCCGAAATCGTAAATGATATGAAAGATTCGGTCTCGACAATCCAAGCATTGGTTGATTTGGTAAAGAAATTTTCTGTGGCTCTTTCAGACAAGAAAAATAGTAAAAATATGATTGATTTTGGCGATATGGAGCAGTATGCGTTGAAGATCCTTACAGAAGAGAAGGATGGAGAATTATATCCTTCAACAGTTGCCAGAGAGTATCAAGAGCAGCTTGAAGAAGTTATGATAGATGAGTATCAAGATAGTAATTTGATCCAAGAAGCAATATTGACGAGTGTTTCAAGGATGAGTCGAGGACAGAACAATGTCTTTATGGTTGGCGATGTAAAACAGAGTATATATCGTTTTCGACTTTCACGTCCAGAATTATTCATGCAGAAATATGATTCTTATGATATTGAGGATAGCACATGTCAAAGAATCGATCTTCATAAGAATTTCCGAAGCAGAGGAGAGGTATTAAATAGCACAAATTACGTTTTTCATCAAATCATGAAAAAGTATATGGGCGGAATTGAGTATGATAAAGAGGCTGCTCTGTATCGAGGAGCAGAATATGAACCTTTCGTGGATCAAGCTGGTAATTCGGAAAATGAAACAGAATTGATATTGATTGATCCGGAAATGATGAAAAATGAAACAGAAAGAAATAAAAAAATTTACAATCAAGATAATTCAGCAAGAGCATTTGAAGCAAGGGTAATTTCGAGAAAAATAAAAGAGTTGATGCGAAATCACATGGTGATCGATAAGGAGACGGGAAATTTTAGAAGAACAGAGTATCGTGACATTGTAATCTTGACGAGAAGTATCAGTGGATGGGCAGATACGTTTGTGTCCGTTCTTAATGAGGAAGGGATTCCTGCGTATGCGGAGAGCAGAGAAGGATATTTTGAAACATATGAAGTAAGTGTATTGTTGGATTATTTAAAGATCTTGGATAACCAAAGACAGGATATTCCGCTTGCAGCAGTACTCACATCACCATTTGTTGGTCTAAATGCAAGAGAACTTGCAAAAATCAGAATAAAAAATCCGGAAAATGAATTTTTTAATGCAGTAGAAGAATATATCAGAGATGGAGAAGATGAAAAACTCGCAGATAAACTAAAAAGTTTCTATAGAAATTTACGACGATACAGAGAAATGATCCCTTATGTAACAATTCATGAATTGCTTTGGAAAATCTTAGATGAAACTGGATATGAACTTTATATTTCTGCAATGCCTGGTGGTGAACAAAGAAAAGCGAATATAGAAATGTTGGTTGAAAAAGCGGTTGCGTTTGAGCGAACGAGTTATAAAGGTTTGTTTCATTTTATACGTTATATAGAGCAATTGAAAAAATATAATGTAGATTATGGGGAAGCGAATTATATAGATGAACAGTCCGATACGGTTCGAGTTATGAGTATTCATAAAAGTAAAGGTTTGGAATTTCCAATAGTGATCGTCGCTGGTATGGGAAAGCGATTTAATATGTCAGATGTAACTGGGAGTATCGTGCTTCATCCAGAATTAGGAATTGGAATTGATGCGGTAGATTTGGAAAAAAGAACGAAGATCTCTACCTTTGTGAAAAAAGTGATCCAAAGGGAAATACAGATTGAAAATCTTGGAGAAGAACTACGAGTTTTGTATGTTGCCATGACACGTGCAAAGGAAAAATTGATCTTAACAGGGCAGTTGAAAGATGCAGAAAATATAATAGACAAATCAGAGGTATATTTGGAAGGAATTCCATTTTATGTATTATCAGGAGCAAAGAAGTATTTAGATTGGATCTTACCGTCTATTGTGGGAAAAGTGACACCTATAAGATATTCAATATGGAATGTAAGTGATGAAAATATGATAAATCTGATCGAGAATGAAAGTGAAAAAATTGCGAGAGATGTTTTAGAAAATTGGGATACAGAAAAAATATATGATCCTAAGATAAAAGAAGCATTAGAGAGAATGTTTACGTATCAATATCCATATGATCTGTCTAAAAAACAAAAGCAGAAATTTACGGTATCGGAATTAAAAAAACGACAATATATGGAAGAGGAAAGTGGAGAAGTATTAATAGAAGAACCGAAACTCGTTCCACTGCTACCTGAGTTTATGCAGGAAACAGAAGTGTTGACTGGTGCTTCTAAAGGAACGGTATATCATAAGTTATTGGAGATATTGGATTATTCAAAATCTTACGATCAAAAGACTTTAAGAGAAGAAATAGAAAGATTGACACAAGAGAAAAAATTTACGAAAGAGATGAAGAATTGTATCAGAGAAAATGATATTCTAAAATTTTTGAATAGTTCGATTGGACAAAGAATACAGATAGCTGCAAAGAAAGAACAGTTATATCGAGAACAGCCATTTGTATTAGAAGTAAATGCAGAACTTGTGAATCCAGGAGAAGAAAGCGGAGAAACTATTTTGATACAGGGAATCATAGATGTTTTTTTTGAAGAAGATGGAGAAGTTATTCTTTTGGATTACAAAACGGATCAAGTATATTCAGAAAAACAGCTATTAGAAAGATACCGGATTCAATTAGGTTATTATAAGAAGGCATTGGAACAACTTTTGCAAAAGAAAGTAAAAGAAACGATCATTTATTCATTTACTATGGGAAAAGAAATAAAATGTGATTAAGATGTATGTTTGAGTGAGCGATGGCAATACTTCTGAAAGAAGGATTCTTATTATTATAGAAGAAAAGGAGTATTGCCATGCCTAAAAAGAAAGAAATGGTCAATTGGGATCAACTTGATGAGATAGATAAAATGAAATATGAAATAGCAGACGAACTCGGTTTACTTGATAGAGTAAGGGAGAAGGGATGGAAAGCACTTTCTTCAAAGGAAACTGGACGGATCGGAGGGCTGATGGCCAAAAAGCGGCGTGAACAAAAGGCTGATCAATGAGTTTCGAAGTAGAGATTCTTTACAAAACAGCAGTTTTTTGTTACAATTGTACGATTGAATAAAGGATTTGGAGTTATTAATGAGTAATATAGTTAGTGTTTTTGATCTGGAAGTAACAATAGATCCAGCAAAAGAGTTTGTAAGAAAAATTGCACAGAATCTTGAAGATGAAAGAATCTATACGGTAGATTTTGTCACACTGGAACCATTGCTGCAGGAGAAAGATAATGAAGAGTGGAAAAAACAGATGAAATCCATGGATCTTCTGATTCCAGGTGGAGGAAGTGTTTTAGGGACAGAAAAGACAATGGATAAAACATTAGGACGAGAGATTGAGAATCGTGTGTTTCCTAAGTTATTGCTCCGTTTTTTACAAAAGAATAAAAAGACAATTTATTTACTTGCAGAAAGTGAAGAGGCTTTGATCGTTTTTGAAAAAGGATTGAGAGTGTATGGACAGAATATCCGTATTATCGGTAGATCAGTCTTGCAGGATAATAAATTGGAGAAAGATTATATTATTAATGATATTAATGGACTGGAGCCAGATTGTATATTTTCGGCATTACCAAGTCCGATGCAGGAAGAATTTATATATGAGAATAAGACACTGTTGAATGCACGAGTATGGGTTGGATGCGGTAAAAAGTTCATAGAAGAAAAAAAGAATATAAGAATAAAAAATAGAGTTCGTCTGTTTATCTTAAAAAAGATCTTCCATTATCAACTGGAAAGACAGACAAATGAAGATGAAAAATAATTTTGTATACTATGCTAAGAGAATAATAATGAATAAATTGTTAAAAATATGAGAAAATGCATAAAATATATGGGTTTTCTCTTTATTTTTTTGCTGTTTTGACTTAATATATAAGTTGTATAGTCGCAAATGGCATATAGAAGGGAAAGATTTATTTGTGAAAAATGTACAGTTGGACAAAGAAAACATAGGGGGGATAAAATGATTACAAATCAGATACTATTAAGTACGATCGAAGGATTGAAAAGTATTTCGGGAATTGATTTTGGTGTATTTGACACGGAAGGTAAAACATTGGCAAGTACATTTGAGAATAATCATGCAAATGAGGATGTTGTTTTATCATTCGTAAAATCTCCAGCTGACAGCCAGGTGATCAAAGGATATCAGTTTTTTAAGATTTTTGATGAACAACAGCTGGAATATGTATTACTTACGAATGGTGTGAGTGAAAGTTCCTATATGGCAGGCAAGATGGCAGCGTTCCAGATTCAGAGTCTTCTCGTAGCATATAAAGAGAGATTTGATAAGGATAATTTTATTAAAAACTTGCTTTTAGACAACCTGCTTTTGGTCGATATTTACAGTAGAGCAAAAAAATTACATATTGACACAGAGATAAAACGTGTTATCTTTATTATTGAGACATCTTACGAAAAAGACGGTGCAGCATTAGATAATATAAGGGGATTGCTGGGGGGAAAGAAGAAAGACTTTGTCACAGCAGTAGATGAGAATAATATCATTGTTGTCAAAGAATTATCTGAAAAAGATGGAAACAGAGAATTAGCAAGAATGGCAAAAGACATGCTTGCGGCTCTGAAGGAAGAAACTGGGGATGATCGGATCCATATTGCATATGGAACGATCGTGAATGATCTGAAAGAAGTTTCAAAGTCATATAAAGAAGCAAAGATGGCTTTGGATGTAGGCAAGATCTTTTTCGCGGAGAAAGATATTGTGGCTTACAGCACATTGGGAATCGGACGTTTGATCTATCAGTTACCGCTTCCTTTGTGTAAGATGTTTATTAGAGAGATTTTTGAGGGGAAATCTCCGGATGAGTTTGATGAAGAAACATTGGCTACAATCAATAAGTTTTTTGAAAACAGCCTGAATGTATCAGAAACATCTAGACAGCTTTATATCCATAGAAATACACTTGTTTACAGACTAGATAAGCTTCAGAAGAGTACTGGTCTGGATCTTCGTGTGTTTGAAGATGCGATTACATTTAAGATTGCATTGATGGTCGTAAAGTATATGAAGTATATGGAGACTCTTGAATATTAGTGATTGAAACAAATGAGGAGTAGAATAATTAGGAGGAGCACATGATTGAATTAAATAATGTAACGAAAGAGTACACGAAGGGCAATGCGGCTCTGAATGGCGTTTCTGTTAAGATTGAAAAGGGAGAGTTCGTGTTCATTGTTGGTGATAGTGGTTCTGGTAAATCAACACTTATAAAGCTGATCATGAAAGAACTTGAACCAACGGATGGAACGATCATTGTAAATGGTCAGAATCTGAAACGTATGAGACGTCGTCACATTGCAAAGTACAGACGTGGATTGGGTGTTGTATTTCAGGATTTCCGTTTGTTAAAAGACAGAAATATTTATGAAAACATTGCTTTTGCACTGCGTGTAACAGAAGCGTCAAACAGAGTGATCAAGAAAAAAGTTCCTGCAGTACTTTCATTGGTAGGACTTGCACAGAAGTACAAATCTTATCCAAAGGAATTATCTGGTGGTGAACAGCAGAGAGTAGCAATCGCAAGAGCTATTGTCAATGAACCTGCTATTTTGTTGGCAGATGAGCCGACTGGTAACTTGGATCCAACAAATTCATGGGAGATCATGAGTCTTTTGAAGGAGGCCAATGAACGTGGAACAACAGTACTTGTTGTAACACATAATCAGGAAATCGTAAACGAGATGAACGAACGTGTAATTACGATGAAACAGGGCGTAATCGTGAGTGATGAACAAAAAGGTGGGTATATAAATGAGGATTAATACATTAGGATACGTAGGAAAACAAGGTATCAAAAACATTTGGAAAAATAAAATGTTTTCGCTTGCCGCTGTGGCAACAATGTCTGCTTGTATTTTTTTGTTTGGATTGTTCTTTTCAATCCTTATGAACTTCCAGCATATTATTGAGGTGGCAGAAGAAGGCGTAGCGATCACAGTATTTTTTGATGAAGATGCAACGGATTCACAAGTAAAAGCAATTGGTGATGCATTAGAAGCAAGAGAAGATGTAGGCGAAGTGAATTATGTATCAGCTGATGATGCGTGGGAAGGTTTTAAAGATAGTTATTTCAGTGAAGATGAAGCATATCTTGCAGAAGGATTTAAAGATGACAACCCGTTAGCAGATTCCGATCATTATGAAGTATATATGAAAACAACAGAGAACAGTGATGATATCAAACTTACAGAAAAAGGAAAATCACTGGCAGCTACACAGCAGGATCTTGTTCAGTTTGCCAAAGGTCTGGAAGGGGTTCGTAGAGTAAATAAATCAGACGTTGTAGCAAATACATTATCAAGCATTAACGTTTTGGTTGGATATGTATCAGCAGCGATCATTTTGATCTTACTTGGTGTATCTGTATTCTTGATCAGTAACTCAGTATCAATGGGTATCACAGTTCGAAGAGAAGAGATCGCAATCATGAAATACATAGGAGCAAAAGACTTTGTTGTACGTTCTCCATTTGTGATAGAAGGTCTTGTGATTGGATTGTTTGGTGCGATGCTTCCATTAGCGCTGTTATATGTACTGTATGGAAAAGCAGTTTCCTACATTTTGATCAAATTTAGTATTTTGAATAATATTATTGATTTCCTTCCTGTAACATCCGTATACCGTTATTTATTACCAGTAGGAATTCTTCTGGGAGTAGGAATAGGATTTGTTGGAAGTTACTTTACATGTAGAAAACATTTAAAAGTGTAGTAAGGGGAAGCAAATGAAAAAGTATACAAAGAGTATTTTAAGTGGAATCCTTGTGTTGACACTGTCTCTTGGAAGTGTTCAGATGGTAAGTGCGACAACAATTGATGAGGCACAGAAAAAAGCAGATGCACTTAAATCACAAAAAGATGCAGTACAGGCTGAACAGAGTGCTTTGTCAAATAAGTTGAACCAGATCGTAAAAGAAATGGATAAGACACAGAAGGATTTGGATGCGAAAAACAAAGAGATTGAAGTAGCTGAAGAAGAACTGGTTCAGGCTAAGCTGGAAGAAAATTCACAATATCAGGATATGAAACTGCGTATTAAATTCATGTATGAACGTGGAGATACAACGTTTCTTGAAATACTGATGTCAAGTGAGTCGATCACAGATCTGCTTAATAAAGCAGATTATGTAAAGCAGTTATCTGAATATGACAGAAAAATGTTGGATGAATTTCAGAAGATTGTTCAGACTGTAGAAGAAAAAGAAGAAAAACTGAAAGAAGAATATGAAGAACTCAGTGTGTTGCGAGATGATCTGATCAAGCAGCAAGAATCTGTAGAAACGCTTCTTGCGGAGAATAAATTAGAGCTTGCAGATCTTGAATCAAAGATTGGTCAGAATGCAACATTGCTTGCAAATCTCATTCAAAAAGCGGAAGAGGAAAAACGAATTCGTGAACAGCAGCAGGCAGCAGCGGAAGCTGAAAAGAATAATCAGCAGAGTAAGCCAAACAGTGGAAACACAAGCAACAGTGGAAACACAAGCAATAGCGGAAGCACAAACAATAGTGGAAACACAAACAATAGTGGAAACACAAGTACAGGTGGAAGTACAAGTTCTGGAAGCAATACAGTAGGTGCAACAGGAACATTTACAAATCCATGCCCAGGTGGTTATGTATCTAGTACATTTGGATATCGTACATTTGATAATTCTTTCCACAAAGGCCTTGACCTGGCAGCAGGAGAGGGAACACCTACATATGCAGCAGATGGCGGGGTAGTCGTGATCGCTGGTTGGAGTAATAGTGCTGGAAACTGGGTTGTTATTGATCATGGAAATGGTTTTGTAACAAAATATATGCATCATTCTGCATTGTATGTTTCATCAGGACAGTATGTAAGCAGAGGGCAGCTGATCGGTGCAGTAGGTAATACTGGATATTCAGCAGGAGCTCACTTACATTTCCAAGTAGAATTGAATGGTACAGCAGTAGATCCACAGTTATATTTATAAGGAAAAATTAAATGAACAATAAAAAAAGATTTTTACAAGGGGCGCTGTGTGGCGCCCTTGTAGCATTAATGATCGTATTTGTAGGAAAAGGAATCAACAAAGTTGTTTCATACATGAATGCTGTAAAAGGCGGAGAATACACAAAAGAAGAAAAATTAGAACTTATTGATCAGTTGATCGATAAATATTATTTGTATAAAGATGAAGTAGAAGAAACGGATTTAGAAGAGGGATTGTATGCCGGATATGTCAGCGGTCTCGAGGATCCTTATTCTGTTTATTATACGGAGGAAGAAGCACAGGAACTGCTTGAGAGTATGTCTGGTGAATATTCTGGAGTAGGAGCTGTATTATCGCAGGATAATGCTACTTATGCGGTTACAATCACAAGTGTGTATAAGAATTCACCGGCAGAAGAGGCAGGACTACAAGCTGGAGATATCATTTATCAAGTAGATGATCACGAGATCATAGATGAAGAATTGAGTGAGATTGTTACATGGATCCGTGGGGAAGAAGGAACGGAGGTTCATATCCATGTATTACGAGATGGTGAAGAGATTGAGACTGTTCCGGTTAGACGAGTGATAGAAGTATCTACTGTTGAATATGAAATGAAAGAAGATCAGATTGGCTATATCCGTGTTATCGAGTTTGATAAAGTTACTACAGAGCAATTTCAGGTAGCATTAGATGATCTAAAACTTCAGGGAATGAAAGGACTCGTGATTGATTTAAGAAGTAATCCAGGAGGAAGTTTGGATACAGTTGTTGCAATGCTCGATGAGATATTGCCGGAAGGAACGATCGTTTCAATGGAAAGTAGTACAGAAGAAACAACAGAGTATACTTGTGATGGATCGAATGAATTTACAAAGCCTCTTACAGTTCTTATCAATGGTTATAGTGCAAGTGCATCAGAGATTTTTGCTGGGGCAGTTCAAGATCATGGAATTGGTGAGATCGTTGGTACAAAATCCTATGGAAAAGGAGTTGTACAAAACATTATGGGACTTGGAGATGGAACATATTTGAAATTAACGATTGCAGAATATTTTCTCCCAAGTGGAAGAAGTATCAACAAAGTTGGTATTACACCGGATGTTGTGGTAGAATATGAATATGATGAAAAGAATCCGGATAAAGACAATCAGTTAGAAAAAGCGCTGGAGATCGTACAGCAGAAAATACAGAACTAATAAGCTGTGTATTCGACACTGGAGGGCGTGAGATATGGGAAGAAAGAATGAATGTTATTTGTGTGGCGCGAAGCTACATCAAGGATATTGCAGAGATTGTGGATTAGATAATACAAAGATCCGAAGAAAAAATTATCGTTTGAATGAAAGTGGATCGGCCGCGAAGATCGAATATAAAAAAATTGAGGTTGATGCTCCGAAAAAGAAAACGAGTTATCAGTTTGTTCCACAAAATAAGGTTCTACAGAATGGGATCCCACGTACTCCACAGAACAAAGTAATTAGAACATACAAAAAGTCTATTTCAAGAGGAAAGGGACTTGTGAAGCTGATCGTGATTGTGAATATTCTTCTTATTATTGGTTCAAGCTTATTTGAACTGTATCAAGAAAATCATTCTTATCAGACAGGCTATACAGAATCTATTTTTGGTGGAGCGTATGAAACAGAAACATATGAAGAATACGATCCATATGAATATGTTTCCAGAGAATTAGCTTCAGATGGGGATAGTCTGACGCAAGTTCTTGGTGCTGGTGAATATGTTGTAGGGATACATATTCCGGAAGGGAATTATACAATCATACTCCAAGAGGGAAGTGGATATTTTTCTTTGAATGACGATGAGAATTCTATCTATATAGGAGAAAGTTTTGGGGAAAATAAGGAATACGATGAAGTGTCTGAGCGACAAGATGTGAGATTATACCAGAATGCACAGTTTTCAATTTCCGAAGGTGTTGTGTTGGAATTTTCAACAGATTGTGCACAATCGCAAAGTATGACATATATCGAGAACCCTCTGACAGAGCAGATTCTTGTTAAACAAGATGAAACACGGATTGTAGGAACGGATATTCCTGCTGGTATTTACAATGTGATTTGTCAAGAGGGAAGCGTATGGTTAACATATTCTATTCCTGCAAATCCAGAATGGTATGACGAGGATTATATAGAGAATGGGTTTTGGTTAGATCAAAACTATGGTTCGGGATATTATAGTAATCTTGTATTACCGGAAGGAACAAAGATTTCTGTAGAGGATGGAGATTTGTTGTTAGTTCCGAGTGAACGAATCGCAAGTGAGGATTATGGAGCTCATTATCCTTATTATTTTTTATCAGAATAGTTTATAAAAATTTAATAAGTTTATAAAATTATTAGCACTCAACAATGTTGAGTGCTAATTTTTGTGTTGACTTTTTAAAATTACAGGATTAGAATATTCACTAGATGAAAACAACGCATAAATTTAAGTCAACAGATCAGAGAATAAAGAATGCATAGTTACGAGTATGAATAAAACTGAGAGTTGGCAAGTATTGAAATAAAAGGAGTGTTTTAAATGGCAGCAAAAAGAGGTACTTTATCAATTGACAGTGAAAATATTTTCCCAATCATAAAGAAATGGGTATATTCAGATCATGATATTTTCTTGCGTGAGATTGTATCAAATGGATGCGATGCGATCACAAAACTTAAAAAGCTGGATATGATGGGAGAATATGAACTTCCAGAGGATTATAAAGGAAAGATTCAGGTTATCGTAAATCCTGAAGAGAAGACATTAAAAGTAATTGATAATGGTCTTGGTATGACAGCAGATGAAGTGGAAGAATACATCACACAGATCGCTTTCTCTGGTGCAACACAGTTTTTGGAAAAATACAAAGATAAAACAACAGAGGATGAAATGATCGGTCATTTCGGACTTGGTTTCTATTCTGCATTTATGGTTGCGGACGAAGTTCATATTGATACACTTTCTTATCAGAAAGATGCTGCACCAGTTCATTGGGTAAGTGATGGTGGAACTGAATACGAGATGGAAGAAGGAACAAGAACAGAAGTTGGTACAGAGATCACAATGTATCTGAACGAAGACAGTCTTGAATTTGCAAACGAATATCGTGCAAGAGAAGTGTTGAACAAATATTGTTCATTCATGCCAGTAGAGATTTTCTTGTCTAAAGCAAATGCTGAACCAGAGTATGATACAATAAACGAAGATGAAATTCTGGATACAGATGAGGTTGTGGAAAGATTTACAGAAGAACCAAAAGAAGGCGAAGATGGTGAACCAAAGAAAAAAGCAAAAATTGTAAGACGTCCTGTTTCTGTAAGTGATACACATCCACTTTGGACAAAGAATCCAAGTGAATGTACAAAAGAAGATTATATTGAATTTTACCGTACAGTATTTATGGATTATAAAGAACCATTGTTCTGGATCCATTTGAATATGGACTATCCATTTAACCTGAAAGGTATTTTATATTTCCCTAAGATCAATACAGAATATGATTCTATTGAGGGAACGATCAAGCTTTACAACAATCAGGTATTTATCGCTGATAATATCAAAGAAGTCATTCCAGAATTCTTGATGGTGCTGAAAGGTGTGATCGATTGTCCAGATCTTCCATTGAATGTATCGAGAAGTGCATTACAGAATGATGGATTTGTAACAAAAGTGGCTGATTACATTTCTAAAAAAGTTGCAGATAAACTCAATGGTATGTTTAAGACAGACAGAGAAAATTACGAGAAATATTGGGATGATATCAGTCCATTCGTAAAATTCGGTTGTCTGAAAGATGAGAAATTCGGTAATAAGATCAAAGATTCTGTTCTTTATAAAGATTTAGAACACAAATATATGACTTTGGAAGAGTTTAAGAAACATATCAATCCTGAAACAGCAGTAGATGAGAATGGTGAGAATGTAGAGGCGGAAGTTGTAACAGAAGAAGCTGCATCTGAAGAAAATGCAGAAGAAAAGAAACAGACTACGATCTATTATGTTTCTGATGAACAGCAGCAGAGCCAGTACATCAATATGTTCAAAGAATTGGGACAGGATGCAGTGATCTTAACACACAATATTGATTCCGCATTTATCACTTTTATGGAGCAGAAAGATGAAACGATTCGTTTCCAGAGAATTGATGCAGAAGTACATGATTCTATGAAAGAAGACCTTTCTGAAACTGAAAAAGAAACATTTGAGAAAAATGCAGAATCTATCGTTGAGATTTTCAAGAAAGAATTAGAAAATGAGAATCTGGAAGTAAAAGTTGAAAATCTGAAAAATGAAAATATCGCTTCTATGGCAGTTCTGTCCGAACAGGAAAGACGTATGGAAGAAATGATGCGTATGTATGGAATGAGTGGTATGGATGCTGGTATGTTTGGTTCTCATGCAACATTAGTATTGAACGCAAATCATCCACTTGTAAAATATATTGCTGATAAGAAAGAAAATGAAAATGTCAAATTGATCTGTAAACAGCTTTATGATCTTGCAATGTTAGCACATAAACCTCTGAATCCAGAGGAAATGACAGCATTTGTACAAAGAAGTAATGAGATCATGATGTTGCTCACAAAATAAATTATCAAACACCCCAATAAAAACAGCAAAGTTCTGAATGAAAAAGAACTTTGCTGTTTTTGTATTTGAAGATAGGGATAAAATGGATCTTGTAGGTGAAAATTGGATAAAATTACTCATAATTTTAGAAAAAAGAGCGATACTAATACTCAGAATGATTGAAAAACCATGTGAGGAGAAGATATTATGAAAGCTACGGGAATTGTGAGAAGAATAGATGATCTTGGAAGAGTTGTTATTCCAAAAGAAATCAGGCGTACTTTAAAAATTCGAGAAGGAGATCCATTGGAAATATTTACGGATCGAGAAGGCGAGATTATATTAAAAAAATATTCGCCAGTAGGAGAACTTGGTACAATTGCTAGTCTATTTGCGGAAAGTATTGCAAAGGCTTTAAATTGTACAGTATGTATTACTGATAATGATCAGATCGTTGCGGCAGCAGGAAGTGGAAAAAGAGAACTTCAGGATAAATATATTTCGTTAGAGATAGAAAAATTGCTCCGAAAGCGAAAAAATTATTTGGCACAAAATGAAAATAGAAAGATAATTCCAGTTGCGGAAGGGATAGAAGGATATAAAGATGAAACAATCTGTCCGATCATATGTGAGGGGGATGTGATTGGAGGGATCATCCTTCTTGCTAAGGAAGAAAATAAATTTCAAGAGATGGAGCAAAAAGTGGTTTTGATGGCTGCAGAGTTTTTGGGAAGACAAATGGAATAAAAAGGAAAAGATGTCATAAAAATGTTGAGACAATCATATATTAAAAAAGAGAGTAAAACTATGATTGGACAGGGGGCATTATTATGAGCAGAGAGAAGAGAGAGAAGCAGGAGATCGGTCTGTGGTCAGGGTGGTTGTTAAAATCATTGTTATGTGCCTATATTGTGACAGGGATTTCACTGCTTCTTTTGACATTGTTGTTATATAAATTAAATTTGGATGAAGCAAAAGTAACGATTGGAATCATAGTAGCATATGTGATTTCAACGTTTGCAGGTGGATTTACCGCTGGAAAGATGGCAAAAAATAGGAAGTTTCTTTGGGGAATGGGAGTAGGGATTACATATTTTCTTGTTTTATTTATAGTGTCATTTGTTTTATATCGTCAGCTTCAAGGAAATGGGATAAATGCGGTGACGACCTTTTTTCTGTGTACTGGTGGTGGGACTCTTGGCGGGATGATCTCATAAGGAGTTAGCGCTGAGCAGTGGAAGGAATATTCGGATGATAGGCTTTAAAAAAGAAAAACATTGTGCTATACTAATACGGTTATAGCCAACTCGCATACTTATATATACGAGAAAGTATTTTGGGCAGCGGCTTATAGGGGCGCTGCCTTACATCGTTTAGAAAGGATGAATGTGATGAAAAAGAGCAAAGGAGTCTTAAGTCTTGTTCTTGTTGTTGTTTTGACAGCATTATTAGCTGTAACAACGATCATGGGATGGGGCAAAGGACAGACAGGTGCAGCGAAAAATATTCGTCTTGGTCTTGATCTCGAAGGTGGTGTCAGTATTACATATCAGGTAAAAGGTGATACACCATCCTCAGAAGATATGGCAGATACAATTTATAAGCTGCAGAAACGTGTGGAACAGTATAGTACAGAAGCAACGGTTTATCAAGAAGGTGATGACAGAATCAGTATTGAGATTCCTGGTGTATCAGATGCAAATCAGATTCTCGAAGAACTTGGACAGCCAGGATCTTTGTATTTTATCGCCGAAACTGATGCGGATGGCAATGCAAACTACAGTATGGTAGATTCAACGGGAGATGCTGCTGTTGATTATGCATTGAACAAATCAATCGAAGAACTGATCGAAGATGGATCTGTTGTATTGACAGGATCTGATGTAAAAAGTGCAAAAGCAGGTACGACAAGTGATCAGATCACGAATGCAACAGAGTATATTGTTTCATTGACATTTAATGAAGAGGGTACTGAAAAGTTCGCCGAAGCAACAGAAAAAGCGTATAATGCAGGAGAAACACTTGGTATCTATTATGATGGTGCATTTATCAGTGTTCCTGGAGTAAATGCAGCAATTACAGCCGGTGAGGCTTATATTTCAGGAAGTATGGATTATGAAGAGGCAGAACGTCTTGCATCTACAATCCGTATCGGTGGTCTGAATCTGGAACTTGAAGAACTTCGATCAAATGTAGTGGGAGCACAGCTTGGTGAAAGTGCGATCCAGACAAGTTTACAGGCAGGTGCGATCGGTATGGGACTTGTAATGCTGTTTATGTGCTGGGTATATTTACTTCCAGGATTGGCTGCAAGTATTGCACTTTTGATCTATACAGGTCTGATCCTTGTATTATTAAATGCGTTTGAGATCACATTAACATTACCAGGTATTGCAGGTATCATTCTTGGTATCGGTATGGCAGTAGATGCGAATGTTATTATCTTTGCACGAGTTCGTGAAGAATTGACAGCAGGAAAATCTGTAAAATCATCATTAGATACTGGATTTAAGAAAGCAATGTCTGCAATCTTAGATGGTAATATTACAACTTTGATCGCAGCAGCTGTTTTATGGATCCTCGGAAGTGGAACTGTAAAAGGATTTGCACAGACATTAGCACTGGGTATCGTAGTGTCTATGTTTACTGCACTTGTAATCACAAAAATGATTGTTTATGCATTCTATGCAGTAGGTCTTCGTAATACGAAAATGTATGGCAGACCGAAAAAAGAAAGAACAGCAATTGATTTCCTTGGAAAGAAAAAAGTATTCTTTGGTATTTCTATCGCAATGATCTTGGCTGGATTCATTTTTATGGGTATCAATACAGCAAATGGAAATGGTACATTTAATTACAGTCTTGAGTTCAAGGGTGGAACAGCTTCTACAGTGACATTTAATGAAAACTATACATTAGATGAGATTGATAAGAATATTGTTCCATTGATCGAAGATGCAACAAATGATAATAATGTACAGGTTCAGAAGGTAGAAGGTACAAATGAAGTGATCTTTAAGACACAGACATTGGATCTTGACGAAAGAGAAGCATTTAACAAAGTAATGGCAGATAACTTTGGTGTAGAAGAATCTGCGATCAAGACAGAAAATATCAGTTCTACAGTAAGTTCTGAGATGCGTAATGATGCGATCATGGCAGTGCTTGTAGCAACAATCTGTATGTTGATCTATATTTGGTTTAGATTTAAAGAAATCAGTTTCGCAGCAAGTGCAGTAATTGCTCTTCTGCACGACGTACTTGTTGTACTTGGTTTCTATGCGATCGCACGAGTTTCTGTTGGTAATACATTTATTGCATGTATGCTGACATTGGTAGGATATTCGATCAATGCAACAATCGTTATCTTCGACCGTATTCGTGAGGAACTTCCTAAGAGAAGAAAAACAGATAAGTTGGATGATATCGTAAACGATTGTATTACAAAAACTTTGACAAGATCAATTTATACATCATTGACAACATTTGTTATGGTGGCAGTATTGTTCGTAATGGGTGTAAGCTCAATTAAAGAATTTGCCCTTCCATTGATGGTAGGTATTGTTTGTGGTGGATATTCTTCAGTATGCATCACTGGTGCATTGTGGTCTTTGATGAAGAAAAGAGCTGCATTAAAAGAAAAGAACTAAGAATCGAATAAAATGAGATAAGAGAAAGAGAATGTTTTCAGTTGAATTCATTCTCTTTTCTTTTTATAATAGAGTCTACTGTAAAAAATAATGTGAGGTTATTCTATATGGAAAAATGGTTTGTTGCAATGAAAAAAGCAAACTTTCAAGAAATTGCAGAAAAATATAAAATCTCTCCGATCACTGCACGATTGATCCGAAATAGAGACGTTATTGGTGATGAAGAGATTGATTTTTATTTAAATGGAACGATAGCGGATCTGTATGATGGAATGTTGATGAAGGATATGGATCTAGCGATTGAGATATTAGAAACAAAGATTCGGGAAAATGCAAAGATCCGTGTAATTGGCGATTATGATATTGATGGTGTGAATGCGACGTATATTTTACAAAGTGGACTTTCAAGACTTGGCGCAGATGTCGATACGGATATTCCGGATCGTATCAAAGATGGATTTGGATTGAATAAGCATCTTGTAGACAGGGCATTGGCAGATGGGATTGATACTTTGATCACATGTGACAATGGGATTGCTGCAAGTGAAGAGATTGCATATGGAAAGGAACATGGTATGACGATCATTGTGACGGATCATCATGAAGTTCCATATAAGGAAGAAGATGGAAAAAGAACTTATATTCTTCCACAAGCGGATGCAGTCGTAGACCCGCACAGAATGGATTGTGAATACCCGTTTAAGGGATTGTGTGGGGCAGGAGTTGCATATAAAGTCATGGAAGCCTTGTACAAGAAAATGCATAGAGATGTGGATGAGATTGATGATCTTATGGAAAATGTAGCGATTGCGACAGTCGGAGATGTAATGGATATGACTGGAGAAAACAGGATATTTGTAAAGCAGGGACTTGAGATGCTCAAGTGTACAAAAAATTATGGATTAAAAGCTTTGATCGATTGTACAAAGGTTCCTGTGGATACATTAAATGCATATCACATTGGATTTGTCATTGGACCATGCATTAATGCGGGCGGACGACTGGATACAGCAAAGCGTGCGTTGAATCTGTTGAATGCGAAAAATCGGAGAGAAGCGGTAATGCTGGCAGAAGATCTCAAAGCATTGAATGATAACCGAAAAGAGATGACAGAGAGAGGTGTCTTACAGGCAGTTGAGATGATCGAGAATTCTTCTTTAAAGGATGATAAAGTTCTTGTTGTATATTTACCGGATTGCCATGAGAGTATTGCGGGAATCATTGCAGGACGTATTCGTGAGAAATACTATCGTCCAGTATTTATTTTAACTTCTGCCGAAGAAGGGGCAAAGGGATCTGGACGCTCGATCGAAAGTTATCACATGTTTGAGGAAATGAGTAAGTGCAGTGAGCTATTTACAAAGTTTGGCGGTCATAAATTGGCAGCAGGTTTATCATTAAAAACAGAGAATATTGATCGATTCCGTGAAAAGATCAATCGGATTGCAAATCTGACAGAAGAAGATATGCAGGAAAAAGTTTCGATTGATATGCAGCTTCCACTGCCGTATATATCAGAACAGTTAGTGGAAGAATTAGAAATCCTAGAACCTTTTGGAAAAGCAAATACAAAACCATTATTTGCAGAAAAAGGGCTTCGGGTGATTCAGCCACGGATTATTGGGAAGAATCATAATGTGTTGAAATTTCAAGTAGAAGATAGAAATGGGATCCGTATGGATGCGATTTATTTTGGCGATGTAAAAACATGTTTTGAGGTAATGCAAAGGCAGCAGACGATGGCATTTACATATTATCCATCGATAAATGAATATTTAGGCAAAAGAACTTTACAGATCGTCGTAGTGAATTATAAGTAAAATGTTAAAAATATGAAAAAAGTAGCAGGATGCACTGTGAAAATAGTTTAAAAAATAAGAAAAAAGTGTTATACTAAAAAATAGCTTTAACTGAAAGTGTGCGCAACACAAGATAAGGAAGGGGTATGGTTATGACGGACAAAGTACAATACGAACATTCGAATGAAAATCTGAATATGAAGGATGGACATTTAATCAAAGCGCCAGAAGATTACCAGAACCCAGATCTGCTCTATGAGAAGCTGATCGGAAGGATGAAAAGATATTATCCGGCAGCAGAGTTGGCCATGGTGGCGAGAGCATATCGTCTTGCGAAAAATGCACATAAAGATCAAGTACGTAAGTCAGGAGAGCCTTATATCATTCATCCTTTGTGGGTAGGTATCATCCTTGCTGAATTGGAGATGGATAAAGAAACGATCGTTGCTGGAATGCTACATGATGTTGTTGAAGATACAACATTTTCACTGGATGATATTTCGAAGATGTTTAGTGATGAAGTAGCACTTTTGGTAGATGGTGTTACAAAGCTTGGTAAACTTTCTTATTCATCTGATAAATTAGAGATTCAGGCGGAAAATCTTAGAAAGATGTTTCTTGCAATGGCAAAAGATATCCGAGTGATCATCATTAAACTCGCAGACCGTCTGCATAACATGCGTACACTTGAGTTTATGAAACCAGAGAAGCAGCAGGAAAAAGCCAAAGAGACGATGGATATCTATGCACCGCTCGCACAGAGACTTGGTATCTCTAAGCTGAAGATTGAGTTGGATGACCTTGCTTTGAAATATCTGCATCCACAAGAATACGAAGAACTTGTCAAAGGTTTGAATGAACGTAAGACAAAACGAGAAGAGTTTGTCGAGATGATCGTAGATGAAGTTTCATCTTATATCGAAGACGCAGGAATTGACGCAAAAGTATATGGACGAGTAAAGCATTATTTTAGTATTTATAAAAAGATGGTCAACCAGCACAAAACACTGGATGAAGTATTTGACCTGTTTGCAGTCCGCATTATCGTAGATTCTGTCAAAGATTGTTATGCTGCACTTGGTGTGATTCATGAGATGTATACACCAATTCCTGGCCGTATCAAAGATTATATCGCAATGCCAAAGTCGAATATGTATCAGTCTCTTCATACAACAGTTGTAGGTCCAACAGGACAGTTGTTTGAGATTCAGATCCGTACAAAAGAGATGCATCAGATCGCTGAATATGGTATTGCTGCACATTGGAAATATAAAGAAGGTAAAAGTGATAAAAAAGTAGACGGAGAAGAAAAATTAAGCTGGCTCAGACAGATTTTGGAATGGCAGCGAGATATGTCAGATAACCGTGAATTTTTGAATCTTCTTAAGGGAGATCTTGATTTGTTTGCGGAAGACGTATATTGTTTTACACCGCAAGGCGATGTGAAATGTCTGCCGAATGGTTCTACTCCGATTGATTTTGCATATGCGATCCATAGTGCTGTTGGCAATAAGATGGTCGGTGCGAGAGTAAATGGAAAGCTTGTAACGATTGATTATAAACTTCAGAATGGTGATCAGATTGAGATCATGACTTCACAGAATTCGAAGGGACCAAGTCGTGACTGGCTGAATATTGTGAAGAGTACACAGGCGAAGAATAAGATCAATCAGTGGTTTAAGAAAGAGTTTAAAGAAGATAATATCATTCGTGGACGAGAACTGGTTTATTCTTACAGTAGATCTAAAGGGATCAATCTGTCTGAAGTGATCAAGCCGAAATATCAGGCAATCGTACAGCGTAAGTATGGATTCAAAGACTGGGATTCTGTTCTTGCTGCGATCGGACATGGTGGTCTGAAGGAAGGACAAGTTGTAAATCGTCTTGTAGAAGAATACGAAAAAGAACATAAAAAAGAGATCACAGATGCTGAGATCCTTGAAAAAATGTCAGAAGCAAAGAACATTCCACAGCGAGTTCACATTACAAAATCTAAGAGTGGCATCGTTGTAAAAGGAATTGATGATATGGCAGTTCGTTTTTCAAAATGTTGTAATCCACTTCCGGGTGATGAGATTGTTGGATTTGTTACAAGAGGAAGAGGGATGTCTATCCATCGTACAGATTGTGTAAATGTACTGAATCTGTCAGAAGTGGAACGTGCTCGCATGATCAGTGCAGAATGGGAAAGTACAACAATTTCAGAAGAATCTGGTCAGTATCTTGCAGAATTAAAAGTATTTGCAGATGATCAGGTTGGTCTTTTGATGGATATCACAAGAATCTTTACAGAAGAAAAATTAGATGTGAAGACAATGAATGTGCGTACAAGCAAAAAAGGAATCGCAACGATCGATATTGGTTTTATCGTACATGGCAGAGATGAATTGAATAAAGTAATAGAGAAGATCCGTGCGATCAAGAATGTTATTGATATAGAAAGAACAAGAGGACAGTAACATGATAATAAAAACATTTATAGCAGGTATGATGCAGACAAATTGTTATGTTGTGAGCAATGAGGAAACAAAAGAATGTTTTCTCGTAGATCCAGCTGTATGTACTCCAGACATGGTTTCTTATATTAAAGAGAATGGTCTGAAGTTACAGGCAATCTTGCTTACACATGGACATTTTGATCATATCTTGGGAATTACTGAATTTTTAAGAGAATTTGAAGTTCCTGTGTATGCATATGAAGCAGAAAAGGAACTTTTGGAAGATGCAGAGAAGAATCTGTCTTCCGCATACGGAATGTTCTATATATTTAAAGATGCAGAGTATCTGAAAGATGGACAGGTGTTAGAAATCGCTGGAATGAAGATTAAAGTGATCTACACACCGGGACATACGATCGGAGGATGCTGTTATTATCTGGAAGATGAAAAGGTATTGTTTAGTGGAGATACATTATTCTACACATCTATTGGACGTACAGATTTTGAAACAGGAAGTTATAACAAGCTTGTAAATTCTGTAAGATTAAAGCTGTTCAGACTTCCAGATGAAGTAAAAGTATATCCGGGACATATGTCAGAGACAACGATCGGATATGAGAAAAAATACAATCCATTTTTATGATTTTAAATGAATCAGAATAAAATGAACGGAATAGGGATAAAAGATGATTACAATTACATGTAACGATACGTTATTTACTTATAATTTATATCATATTTGCAAAGCATTTTTTCCGAATGAGGAGATTGTGCAGCACTTAGATGTCGAGCAAGAACCTTTTGTAAAAGTAGAATTTTCGGAAGGCTCTTGCTTTTCCGTTGCAGGTACAGAGGAATGGGAATGTCTTGAAAGATCAGATCGCAAGATGCGAGTAACTAAGATAGCATATGACTATTTGTATGAGATGACAGGGAAAAAACTCGCGTGGGGAATGTTGACTGGCGTAAGACCAACAAAGCTTGCAATGCAGAGAATTGAAGAAGGAATGGGAATCGAAGAAAGTGAGAAGTTTCTTGAGACAGAATACGGAGTCTCAGAAGAAAAAGCAAAACTGGCAGTAGATATCGCATTGAGAGAAAAGAAATTATTAAGTTGTCTGGATTACGAAGATGGATTTAGTTTATATGTAGGAATTCCATTTTGTCCAAGCATCTGTTCTTACTGTTCTTTTAGTTCTTCTCCAATTGATCGATGGAAAGGTAAGATTGAAGAATATCTGGAAACGTTATGTAAAGAAGTGAGAGCTGTTGCAGAGATCACAAAAGGAAAGAAGCTGAATACCATCTATATTGGTGGTGGTACACCGACAACTTTGGAGGCTGATCAGTTAGAAAAACTTTTGAATACAATCGATGATAATTTCTCTTATGAACATTTACAGGAATATACAGTCGAAGCTGGAAGACCGGACAGTATCACGACAGAAAAACTTCAGGTGCTTCGTGAACATCCGATTACAAGAATCTCAGTAAATCCACAGACAATGCAGCAGAAAACATTGGATGTAGTGGGACGTAAGCATACAGTACAGGATGTAAAAGACATTTTCCATATGGCAAGAGAACTTGGATTTGATAATATCAACATGGATTTGATTGCAGGACTTCCGGGCGAGACAGCAGCAGATATGCAGGATACACTTCGTCAGATTGAAGAACTTGCACCAGACAGCTTGACAGTACATTCATTGGCGATCAAACGAGCTGCAAGAATGAATCGTGAAGATGCAAGTGTGAATCTTGGAGAAGAGATTTCCCGGATGGTGAAAGATAGTGCAGAGAGTGCAAAAAGGATGGATCTGTATCCATATTATCTGTACAGACAGAAAAATATTGCAGGAAATTTCGAAAATGTTGGATATGCTAAGAAAGATAAAGCTGGTATTTACAACATCCTTATTATGGAAGAAAAGCAGACGATCGTGGCATGTGGGGCGGGTGCTTCTACAAAGCGTGTGTATCCAGATGGAAGAATCGAACGTTGTGAGAATGTGAAAGATGTACTTTCTTATATTGCAAGGATCGATGAAATGATCGAGCGAAAAAGAAGCTTTTTTGCCGAATAATTAAAGTAAATAAAAGAGAATAATACAAACCCCTTCGTTTAGATTAAAAGCGGATCTGAATGAAGGGGTTTTCGTTATTATTTAGAAATATGAAATCTAGAGATAATGGCATTGGTCGGACAATGATCAATACATTTTCCGCAGCGGATACATTCTAGATCATTTATATTTTGTTTCGGATTGCATCCCATGTCGCAGATTTTTGAACAAGAATTACAATTTGTACATTTGCTAGAATCCAATTGATATCGAAATACGGAGATTGGATTAAAGATAGAATAAATCGCACCAAGTGGGCAGATATATTTGCAAAATGGACGATAGATCATAATGGATAGGAAGATCGTTATGATCAAAAGTGCGATTTTCCAAGTATATAACCATCCTAAGGCGTTATGTAATGTTTTGTTCAAGAGGACCAGTGGAATTCCACCTTCTAAGGTTCCAACCGGACAGATTAATTTACAAAAATAAGGTGAACCTTGTCCTAATAAGTCTACAATAAACAATGGCATTAGGATTACAAATACAAGTACGATCAAGTATTTTAATTTTCGTAATAATTTATCGCCATGAAATGTTTTGAATTTTTTAGGAAAAGGAATCTTATGCAGAAGTTCTTGGAATAATCCAAATGGACAGAGCCATCCGCAGATAAATCGTCCAACAAGTGCACCCAAAAAGATAAGAAGACCAGATACATAAAATGTAAATTTATGATTTCCGCTTCCAATGACTGCCTGTAAAGCACCGATAGGACAGGAACCGAGAGCACCGGGGCAAGAATAACAATTCATCCCCGGCACGCATAATTTTTTTAGATTACCTCGATAAATCTTTCCATATATAAAACCAGTTAAATAGCTGTTACTTAATAATGTCCATAAGAGTTGAACGGAGTGGCGGAAAGTTTGCATATTGTTGTATTTTGTGTTATTTTTTGATTTTTTATCCAATTCCAATACACTCCAAACATATATTAATCGCTTTTGTAAATACAATGGAAAGTTCGCCACGACAGATTCCAATTCCTACTAATATAAGACCACAGATACAAAGGAAAAGTCCGATCCAGCTAGGAAAGTCAGAATGTTTCATTTCTTATTAGCCTCCAAATTAGTGAATTCTGCGTCAACGATCTTTTTCCATTTTTCCTGAGTGTTTGCGCCTATATAAGGTTCGCTGACGATCGTTCCATTTTTATCTACGAAGAAACTTTCTGGAACACTTTCAATTCCTGTTAGACGTCCATTCAGATAATTATCGTCTGGAATAAGAAATGGAAATTGAGCGTTGCTCCGTTCATAAAGAGTTTGTGCACGTTCAAGTGCCCCTTCATCAATTCCATTTTTTGTTTTTATATCGAGGACAATTCCGACAATCCCTAATTTAATATCTTTTTCAGCGTATTCTTGACGCATTTTTTCGAGTTCAGGAATTTCCTGTACGCAAGGAGAACACCAAGTTGTAAAGATGTTGACTAAAGTTAGATCATGATCAGCAAAAATATCTTGTGTATAAGTAGTGCCGAATACGTCTTCTGTTGTGAATGTTCCAATAGAATCGATACCATCTATTCGATCAGCAGAAAATGCAGTATAACCAAGATTTAGATCAAGATCATGCATTTCACTGATAGAAAGATCGGTCAGCTTTAATTCTTCCAAAAGATCTAGAGCACAATTTGAGTTCGTACTAATATAGTATTCATAGACTCCGTCTTTACTTTCACCAAATTTTTCATGTGTGTCACAAGAAGTTAGATCGTTTAATTGAGATATAAGTTCTTTTTGATATACGCCAATGACACCGATCTTTTCGAGTGTGGTTTCCCAGGAAAAGATATTAACAGACATTCCTTCTTCTTCGCGCTGTTCTTCCGTTGTGGATGAAAAACGAAGCATTGCGTAGGAAATATCATTTTCAGCAGTGTAATCTTCCATAGTAAATACAAAAACTTCTCGATCTGTTATTTTTTTCAACATTGTTTCAGTTAAACTGGCAGTCAGACCGATAAAGGGATACTCGTATAGATCTTGCGCTTGAATGCCGCAGTCTACGGGACGAAATGAAACAATATCAGTATTAGAATCTTCTATTTCTAAGTTAGAATCTATGTTGCTATTGGCAGCAGGAGCAGAACATCCGGATAAGAATGCTGCAGTGATCGCAACAGCAAGGATTCGAGAATAGGATTTATGATTTTTCATGAAAATACCTTCCTTTATGTTTGTTCACTGCATTGTATCATATGAAATCTTAGAATTCAATGAAGATGAAAAAACAGTTGACGTAGCGTATTACGAAAAGTATAATGATGAGAGGTGAAAGAAAGGAGAATGCCTATGAGCAAAATGGGACGTCCAAGATCAGATGTGATCAAAGATAAGATCGTAACAATTCGGATGTCTGATGAGGAATACCATAAGCTGAGGGATTATTCTGAAGAACATCAACAGACGATAACAGAAACCTTGAAAAAGGGAGTTGACTTGTTATATAAAACTCAAGAATAAGAGAGTATAGAATAATTAGACACATCCATAAAGGAGTGTGTATAAAGGAGAATGAGATATGGCATTAAAAAAGAAACCTGTTACAGGTATGAAGGACATGATGCCGGAAGAGATGGAAATCCGTGATTATGTCATTGCAATGATCAAAGATACTTATAAAACATTTGGTTTTTCTTCAATTGAGACACCATGTGTAGAGCATATTGAAAATCTTTGCAGCAAACAGGGTGGAGATAATGAAAAACTGATCTTCAAGATTTTAAAACGTGGAGAAAAACTGAAGATCGATCAGGCACAGGAAGAGATCGATCTCGTAGATGGTGGACTTCGTTATGACCTTACAGTTCCACTTTCAAGATATTATTCAAATCATGCGAATGAACTTCCATCCCCATTTAAGGCACTTCAGATGGGGAATGTATGGAGAGCAGACCGTCCACAGAGAGGTCGTTATCGTCAGTTCATGCAGTGTGATATTGATATTCTTGGAGAAGCTTCTAATCTTGCAGAGATCGAATTGATCCTTGCAACAACAACATTGCTTGGAAAGCTTGATTTCCATAACTTCACAATTCGAATCAATGATAGAAGATTCTTGAAAGCAATGGCTGCTTATAGTGGATTTGAAGAAAAAGATTATGACAGCGTGTTCATTACATTAGATAAGATGGACAAGATCGGTCTTGAAGGTGTACAGGCTGAATTAGAAGCAAATGGCTATGCAAAAGAGAGCGTAGAAAAATATCTGGATCTTTTCAAGAAGATCACAAATGATGTAGAAGGTGTTCGTTGGTGTAAAGAAACTCTGGCAGGCTTCCTTCCAGATGACGCAGCAGAATCACTTGAAATGATCATTACAAGTGTAGAACATGCGAAAGATGCAGATTTCAAAATGAGTTTTGACCCAACACTTGTACGTGGAATGTCTTATTATACAGGAACAATCTTCGAAATCTCTATGGATGAATTTGGCGGATCTGTCGGTGGTGGCGGACGTTATGACCAGATGATCGGGAAATTCACAGGACAGGATACACCAGCTGTTGGATTTTCTATCGGATTTGAACGTATCGTAATGCTTCTTCTGGAACGTGGATATAAAGTTCCAACAAGCAAGGAGAAAAAAGCATACTTACTTGAGAAAAAACTTCCACAGGAAAAAATCCTTGAAGTACTTGAAAAAGCGAAAGCTGACCGTGCAGAAGGCAGACAGGTCATGATCGTAAATATGAAGAAAAATAAAAAATTCCAGAAAGAACAGCTCAATCAGCAGGGCTATATGGAAATTGAGGAAGTATTTAACCGTTAATACAAAATTATTTAGTATATAATCAGAAAAGAGGAAATTACTATGGCAGAATCAATGAAAGGATTACACCGTTCATGCCGTTGTGCAGAGCTTTCTGCAGCAAATGTAGGCGAGCAGGTAACAATCATGGGATGGGTTCAGAAGAACCGTAACAAAGGCGGTCTTGTATTTGTAGATGTTCGTGACCGTTCAGGAATTATCCAGGTTGTATTTGATGAAGGAAAAGTATCTCCAGAACTGCTTGAAAAAGCAGCATCTTTAAGATCTGAATATGTAGTAGCGATCGTAGGAACAGTTGAAAGACGTTCTGGTGCAGTAAACACAAACATTGCTACAGGTGAGATTGAGATCACACCAACAGAGCTTCGTATTCTTTCCGAATCCGAAACTCCTCCATTCCCAATCGAAGAAAATTGTAAGACAAAAGAAGAACTTCGTCTGAAACATCGTTATCTCGACCTTAGAAGACCTGACCTTCAGAGAATCTTAATGATGAGAAGTAATGTTGCAACACTGACACGTCAGTTCTTAGCAGAAGAAGGATTCTTAGAGATCGAAACACCAATTCTTGGTAAGAGTACACCAGAAGGTGCTAGAGATTATCTCGTACCAAGCCGTGTACACCCAGGTACATTTTATGGTCTTCCACAGTCACCACAGCTTTACAAACAGCTGTTGATGTGCTCTGGTTATGACAGATATTTCCAGATTGCAAAATGTTTCCGTGACGAAGATCTTCGTGCAGACAGACAGCCAGAATTTACACAGATCGACATGGAACTTTCTTTCGTAGATGTAGACGATGTGATCGAAGTAAATGAACGCCTGCTTGCAAAATTATTCAAAGAGATCAAAGGAATCGACGTACAGCTTCCAATCCAGAGAATGACATGGCAGGAAGCAATGGATCGTTTCGGTTCTGATAAACCAGATATCCGTTTCGGAATGGAACTTCAGAATGTAACAGAAGTTGTAAAAGACTTTGATTTTGTTGTATTCAAAGGCGCAATTGAAAATGGCGGAACAGTTCGTGGTATCAATGCAAAAGGCCAAGGTGCAATGCCAAGAAAGAAAATCGATAAACTTGTAAGCTTTGCAAAAGATTATGGCGCAAAAGGACTTGCTTATATTGCAATTCAGGAAGATGGCACTGTGAAATCTTCTTTCGCAAAATTCATGACAGAAGAACAGCAGGCAAACTTAATCGCAGCTATGGGCGGTGAGAACGGCGACCTTCTTCTCTTTGCAGCAGATAAGAATAAAGTTGTATGGGATGTTCTTGGAGCACTTCGTCTGGAACTCGCTCGTCAGATGGATATTCTTGATAAGAATGAATACAAATTCCTTTGGATCACAGAATTCCCACTTCTTGAGTGGAGTGATGAACAGGGACGTTATACAGCAATGCATCATCCGTTTACAATGCCTATGGAAGAAGATTTGGATCTTATTGATACAGAACCAGGTAAGGTACGTGCAAAAGCATATGATATCACATTGAATGGTAATGAGATCGGTGGTGGAAGTATCCGTATTTACCAGAATGATATTCAGGAAAAAATGTTTGAAGTTCTTGGATTTACAAAAGAACAGGCTTACAGCCAGTTTGGTTTCTTGTTAGATGCATTCAAATATGGTGTACCACCTCACGCAGGACTTGCTTACGGTCTTGATCGTCTGGTAATGCTGATGGCTCAGACAGATAATATCCGTGACGTAATCGCATTCCCTAAAGTAAAAGATGCATCTTGTCTGATGACAGAAGCACCAAGCGTTGTAGATGTAAAACAGCTTGATGAATTGGGATTGGATATTGTGACAGAAGAAGAAACAGAAGAATAAAGAAATATAAGAAGCAGATATGGTAGATGGATGAACAACATTCTATGCCATGTCTGCTTTTTTTTATATGTGATAATAGAAAAGTCATAGGTCAAAATAATCAGATAGAAAACGTGTCAGATTCTTTTTGAGGTAACTTTTTTAATTCTTTGTTGTAAATATCAGTAGGAAATTATTTGACTAGATCTTCAACAATAGATGAAATATTTGAAAGTTGCTTCTGATTTAATTTTTTTAAATTATTAATCAGTATTTGTAGTTCTTCGGGTTGTGAGGAATCATAATCAAAAAAATCTTTGGGATCGATATTTAAATAATTACAAATAAGAAAGAATGTTCCCATTGAAGGTAAAGCTTTTCCTGATTCTATATTATTTATGTAACCGGCATTTAATCCGAGAGAGAGGCTCATATCGCGGGCGGATACATTTTTATTGATGCGCAATTTTGAAAGTCGAATAGAAAACATTTCAGTAAATAATTTTTCGTCCAAAGCAATACCCTTCTTTCGTGGAATGTGTTTGTTATATTTTACCTAATGTATATGTGATTCATAGTGGAATAAATATATTGTTTTAATTGAAATATCATATTTATTCCGTTATACTATAAGGAAACAAGTGAATAAATATGATACTGTATTAAGGAGAGATTGAAAAAGATATTTTAAGAAAAATTATCTATTTATTTTAAACAAGTGTTGTATTTATACGATTAAGGTGAGTGGGAAACACCTAACATAGTAAGTAGATGAGGGAAGTAAAATGTCAAAATTTTCTGAGTATTTGGAACAAGGAATTATCAGATCCGGTATGACGGAAAATCAATTAGCAAAAATAAGTGGATTTACACGTAGTTATATTGCACTTATGAAAAATGGACAAAGAGTATCGAGAGATTCGGAGAAAATGAATCGGTTACTGCAAGCGTTAAATTTATCAGTTGAAGAATATAATATTATTTGGAATGAATATATTCAGATGCGAATGGGAAAGGAACACTATCAAAAAACAGAAGCGATTCTGAATTTTATGCAGAATTTTAATCGGATGTCGAATGTTAAGATCAAAGCACAGCTTCAATATGAGATTCCTAAAAAACTTGTGTTAAAAGGACATATTGATATTGAATATACAATCCGCGCAATGATTGAAAAAGAAACAATGAAAGAACAAGGATTTGTATACATTATAATGCAGCCACAGAATAGTATTTCGGATACTTTTTTGCCAGGTGTTTGCAAGAATAATGGGCATATTCTAATCGAACATATTGTTTGTTTAGAAAAATCAGTGGATACTGGGATCGAAAACAATTATTTATATAATATTGAATTATTGAAGCAATTAGTACCAACAGTAGCATGTAGTGCGGCAGATAATTATAAAGTATATTATTATTATGATAGCATAGCATCCAGAACTCGTTTAGGCTCGTTGCTTTCAAATATGATTTTGACAAGTGATCATTTATTATGTTTTGATCCAACAATGGATAATGGAATAGTGATAGATGATCCATCAGTATATGATATGTATAAAATACTATTTGAAGAACAGAAAGAAAGTTGTAATCTAATGTTTCATCAAATGAATATGCGGGAATGTTTGACGAGTGGTACATATATGAAAAATGTTCGAGGCAATATATGCTATACGATAGCAACACAACCTTGTTTTGCAATGTTGAAGGCTTCACATATGCTGAAGCGTTGTATAAAACCAGAATATGAACCACTGATAGATATATTAGAAACACAAATAAAAGATAATCTTGAATGGATTGAAAAAGAGGGAAAGAAACAGGTATCTTATTGTGGGAAAAATGGATTGATCCGATTCGTAGAAAATGGAGAAGTAGATGAGCTTGCGATTGGAACATACGAAGGACTTAATAAAACAGATCGAAAAAGAATAGTACAATTATTGATCGAACAAATAGAAGACAAAAAGTATGAATTGTATTTGATTGAAGATGAAACAGTGGAGTTATTGCCAGAATTAAGTATCGTTTCTTACGCTGTATCTAATACGGTAATCAGATATCAGTCTAAAAATCAATTTTCCCATATTTTATTACAAGAAAGAAGTTCTGATAAAATCATTTTTGAAGCAATGGAAATACTTATGAAAAACCCAAGTGTGCTTAGTTTAGAAGAGTCATTGGAATTTGTGAAAGAATTGTATCACGGTATGGAATAAATATTCTTACAATGTTTGTATGATATACTGTAAAATTAAAAAATTTGGAAATATTAAGTCCTAGAGTTTGGTGATCAACAGATTTTAGGGCTTTTTGTTTTTCTTACAGCGGAAGATGGCAGCGTATGGATGAGCATATAGGGCAAAAAGTTTGTAACATTTATTGTAACACTGGTTATATAGATACAAATTGAGATATAAATTTTATAAAATAGATATGAATTGCATAAATTTCGAGAGAATGTGTTTATTTTTTAAGAAATATCGTGATTATTCAACTAAGGTGTTCTATAAATGCCTTAATATAGGAAATGAGTGAGGGAATAAAATGTCAAAGTTTTCTGAGTATTTGGAACAGGGAATTATTAATTCCGGTATGACTGAAAATCAATTAGCAAAAATAAGTGGATTTACACGTAGTTATATTGCACTTATGAAAAATGGACAAAGAGTATCGAGAGATTCGGAGAAAATGAATCGGTTACTGCAAGCGTTAAATTTATCAGTTGAAGAATATAATATTATTTGGAATGAATATATTCAGATGCGAATGGGGAAAGAACAATATCAAAAAACAGAAGCGGTTCTGAATTTTATGCAGAATTTTAATCAGATGTCGAATGTTAAGATCAAAGCACAGCTTCAATATGAGATCCCTAAAAAACTTGTGTTAAAAGGACATATTGATATTGAATATATAATCCGTGCGATGATTGAAAAAGAAGCAATGAAAGAACAAGGATTTGTATACATTATGATGCAGCCACAGAATAGTATTTCGGATACTTTTTTGCCAGGTGTTTGCAAGAACAATGGGCATATTCTAATTGAACATATTGTTTGTTTAGAAAAATCAGTGGATACTGGGATCGAAAACAATTATTTATATAATATTGAATTATTGAAGCAATTAGTACCAACAGTAGCATGTAGTGCGGCAGATAATTATAAAGTATATTATTATTATGATAGCATAGCATCCAGAACTCGTTTAGGCTCGTTGCTTTCAAGTATGATTTTGACGAGTGATCATTTATTATGTTTTGATTCAACTATGGATAATGGAATGTTAGCAGATGAACCAGAGTCTTATAATATGTATAAAAAAATATTTGAAGAACATAAAAAAAGTTGCAATCAGATGTTTTATCATATGAATATGAAGGATTGTTTGAGTAGCGGGACATATTATACAGGAAAAATGTTGGGAAATATATGCTATAGTATTGCAACACAACCATGTTTTGCTGTCTTGAATGCTGTTCATATGCTGAAAAATTATATAAAACCAGAATATAACTCATATAGAGGAATATTAGAAATGCAAATGCTTGGAAATCAAGAGTGGATAAAAAAAGAAGAAAAGAAAATGGTTTCTTATTGCAGCAAGAACGGTTTGATTCGATTTGCAGAAAATGGGGAAGTAGATGAAATGGTCCCTGGAACATACGATTCGCCTAGTAAAATAGACCGAAAAAGAATATTGAAATTATTAATTGAGCAAATAGAAAATGAAAAGCATGATTTATATTTAATTACAGATGAGACAGTAAAGTTATTGCCAGAATTAAGCCTTGTAACTTTTTCGTTATCGAATACTATAGTGCGATATCAGACGTCAAATCAATTTTCTCAGCTTTTATTACAAGAAAAGAGTTCCGATAAAATTATCTTTGAAGCAATGGAAACGCTTATGAAAAATCCAAGTGTTCTTAGTTTGGAAGAGTCTCTGGAATTTGTGAAAGAATTATATCAGAGTCTGGAATAAATACTATGATAATGCAGGGGCAAGCATGTAAAATGAGATAAAGAGATATTGGAAATATTAAGTTCTAGAATTTGTTAGAAAACAGATTTTAGGACTTTTTCGATAGATGCGCATCGTGAAGTAGAGAGAGGGACGATCATCAATAGTGAAAAGATTGTAACATTTGTTGTAACATTGGTTATATAGATACAAATTAAGTTCTAAATTTTATAAAATAATTATAAATGAAGCTTAATAACTCAGAGGAGGGAGACAATGGCATTTATAGATGAACTTGATAGAAAAATAACATCGTTGGGAAATGGGGTTTTAAAAAAAAGTAAAGAGGTTTCTGATACAGCGAAGATATCTTCTGAAATCAAATCATTAGAAAGTAAAAAGAAAGAATGTTTTGAGCGTTTGGGGGAAATAATTTTCTGTAATTATTCTGAAATTGCGAAGGAAGCGGAAACACAAATATATTATGAAGTTGAACAAATTATTGAACAAATAGAACAAAGAAAAAAACAACTTCAACAGTTAAAAGGTATAACGGTATGTAAGACATGTAATTCGGAAATTCCTGCAAATTCAGCATTTTGTCAAAATTGCGGAACTCCTGTAGAAAGATATGAATCAGTGCAGCTAAAAGGTGGAAAATGTTGTCCAGTCTGTGGTGAAAGAATCGAAGAAGACCAGATGTTTTGTACAAATTGTGGGAATCGTATTGAAATAGCTGCCAAAAAACAATGCCCATTTTGTGGTGGGGAAACCGAAGAAGATCAGATATTTTGCGCTAATTGTGGAAAAAGAATAGATACGGGTTTTGATACGAATGTAGAAAGTCAAGGATATTATACTGGGATAGATAACAGTGTAGAAAATATAATAAACCCAGAAATATCGAAGCATAAAGTTTGTGCAAATTGCGGACAAGAAATCGAAGAAGATCAAAAATTTTGCATGAATTGTGGATGTTTAATTCAATAATAAATGAGCGGAGGGATAAAATGTTTTGTAAGAAATGTGGAACAGAAATAAAACAAGGACGATTTTGTCCAGTATGTGGTTGTGCAGTAGAGGCAGAGAATATTAAAAGAGAAACGATACAACCGAATGATGGATATAGTTTGAATATGAGTTCAAATATGCAGTCAAATATAATATCGGATAGTCAGGGATTAGAACCAGTTATGACTACATGGGATTATATTAAGGTATATTTATTAAGTTGTATTCCTATAGCAGGAATCATAATTATTATTGTATATGCCTTAGATAATTCGAATTTAAATCGTCGTAATTATTGTAGAGCAACTATTATAGTAAGGATTGTAATGGCTGTATTAGTAGGAATATTAAGTGCGTATATAACAGATTTGCTGTTAAATTTTTTATGGTAATGACATTGTCAAATGTTTACATATAGAATCAGAGTAGAATCTTTATATGTTTTTTATGATTTTTCGTAAAGTGTAAAATAAAGCAAAATATGCGAAAAGTTTCCCTGTATAAATCGAAAGATTAAAATATCTGATTTATGCAGGGATTTTGTTTTTGATAAGAAAGATAAACGAATAGAAAAAAAGTCAGTGGTGGGTAAGAGGAGTGATTATGAAATGAAACAAACAAATTGTTGGATACCTATTGGTGAAGTTGATATTCCACCAATCTTACATAAAGGATTTAAGGAGAATGTAATAATCCGAAACGAAGTAGAGCCAATTATTAAAAAGAAATTAGAACGTGAAGATCAAAAGCAAGAATTCATATATAGGACGCAAGAATCTGAGGATCAATTTGATGACGAAACAGTACTTCTTGTATCGCCTCAGTATGATAGTGAAGCTCCGACAGAATTTATTAATGATATACCAAGAATGAATGCATATTTAAAAAGAATGAAAAATGGGGAAATTATTAAAGTTGATAAGGAAGATTTTGTAATAGGAAAAAGTGCTTCTGCAGATTATGTGATCAGAGATAATCCGACAATTAGTAGACATCATGCAGAAATTGTGAAAGTGGAAGAGGGATATTATATAAAAGATCTGCAATCATCAAATCATACATATGTTGAACAAGAAAAAATTACGGAACCAGTTAAATTAGTAAATGGAATGGAAATTAGACTAGCAGAAGAAATATTTATTTTCTCAATAATGATAGAAAAATAAGGAAATATATAATGAGTGGATTAGAACAGTTTTCAGATACATATAAAATTCTTGGAAGGTTAAATGAAGGCGGAGGAGGAATCGTATATAAAGCATATCATATGCGATTACGTAAAGAAGTTGTTTTAAAAAAAATGAAGCGTAAAAGTGTATCGTCTCAGATTAATAGACAAGAAGTAGATATTTTGAAAAATTTAAATCATCCATATCTTCCGCAGGTATATGATTTTTTGACGATAGGAAATGATATATATACAGTTATGAGTTTTGTGCCGGGAAAATCATTTCAACAATTATTAAATGAAGGATGTCATTTTTCAAAGCAACAATTGAACACATGGGGGATACAATTGCTCAGTGCATTGCAATATTTGCATACACAGAGCCCGCCGGTCATTCATAGTGATATCAAACCAGCTAATATTATGCTTAAGGATGATGGGAATATCTGTCTGATTGATTTTAATATTGCGTTTTTTCTAGATGGAGAAACAGTATTAGGATATACCAATGGATATACATCTCCAGAGCAATATATCATTGCGATGGATAGTAAATCATGGAATACGATCCCGGGTCATACAAAGATTGATGTAACAACAGATATTTATAGCGTAGGGGCAACTTTCTATCATATTATAACAGGGATAAAAAGAAAAAATTTTAAGGATCCTATTGATATAGAATTGCTGAGTGAGCGAACAAGTGAAGCGTTTGCTCAAATCATATATCGAGCAATGCAGACTGATCCGGAGAAACGATTTAATAGCGCAAGAGATATGTTACTAGCATTCGAAGGGGTTAGTAAGAGGGACAAAAGATATCAACGATTATTAAAAAAACAAAGAGGAATCAGAATAGGAATCGTATTTTTATTAGTAGGTTTTATTTTTTTAGAAGGATATGGTATACATCAAATAAAATTAGAACGTGTAGAAAAATATAATGAACTTGTTGAGGAAGGAATCAATTTGAGAAAAGAAAAGGATTATGATACTTCAGAACAGAGGTATAAAGAAGCAAAAAAAATCCTTCCGACAGAATTAGAAAGTTATTATCAAAATGCATATAGTTTCTATATACAAAATGAATATCAAAAATGTATTGAATTTATAGATTATGATATTTTACAGAATGAAAAAATAGATTTGCAGCAGGAACGAATGGCGGATGTTTATTATTTAAAAGCAGATAGTTATTTTAAATTAGAAAAATATCAAGAATCTGTAGAGTCTTATAAGAAGTTGATGGAAATAGGGACGAATGAAAGCGTGTATTATCGAGATTATGCGATTTCACTTGCATATATTAAAAATGAAAAACGTGCAAATGAGATTTTGCAAGAGGCAATTGAGCATGGGTTAAAAGAAGATTCTATATATTATGCAAAAGGTGAAATTGAAAAAGCATTAGACGATACATATAATGCAGTGCTTGATTTTGAAGCATGTATAGATATAACGGATGATAATGAATTAAAAATGCGTTCGTATATTATGTGCAGTAAAATTTTTGAAGATAAAAATCAGATTGAAACAGAAAGACAAATATTACTTGAAGCAGAACAGAACTTACCAATAGAAAATCAACTGCTTATATTAGAGCGTTTGATACAAGCGGATATTGATCTGGCTGAAAAAGAGGAACAGATTGAATATAGAAAAGAGGCGATTGATAAATTAAATAAAATAATAGAACAAAATTGGGATACTTATACCACATATGATAATCTAGCAATTTTATATGTAAAACAGGGCGAATTGGAGATGGCAGAAGAAGCTGTTATAAAAATGAAAGAAAAATTTGGCGAAGATTATAATCTTTATAAAAGAATGGCTTTTATAGAAATTGAAAAACAAGAATTGTTAGATAATGATAAGAGAGATTATATGTTATTTTTAGAATATTATGAACAAGCAAAAAATTTATATAGTATGGAAAATACAGAAGATGTTGAAATGCAGCTTTTAGATAGTGTGTATTTACAATTGGATAAAGGTGGGTGGTTAGAATGACATGGATCACATCTGGCTTATTCATAATGGTGGTTGCTTTGATGGGGATAATCGGATGTTTAATTTCACTGATCGTAACCGTTAAAGTGTTTAAGAAGCAAAGGAAAGATTTGTTAAATCAAATAGAAGAGGTATGAAGTAGTGTGGAAAAAATATATAAAAAATATCAATGCAATATTATTTCTTGTATCTATATTGTGTATTTATAGAAAGCTGTTAACTGGTCTTGGGAGAGACATTAATGCATATATGCTTTTGAAGGCTGGTTTGGGATTGGAAGAGGCAGAAGGGATAAGTTATTGGCTCTATAATTATGTTGGGAAATCTTTTAAAGAATTAGCAGCAGCAATTTTGATGACAGTAATATTTTCTGTGTTAACCGCAGTAGAACTTTTTATTCGTAAAAATAAAAAAAGAGCTCATATTAATGCGATTTTTTCTGCTGTCTTTGGTTGTGGATTTGTAGGCTATCTTTATATTAACTTATATAAAGTTATATCTTCGATGGATGAGATTTATTCATATTTTAGTGAAAAAATGCAAATAGGTATAAACTATCTTACATTTTTTTTGTGGATTGGATGTTATGTGTTGGTTATTGTTCTTGCAATATTAGGACTTCGATACACAGAAGAAAAAATGATAAGGAAAGAGGATGATATCTATGAGAATAAAAGAGATAGTGAAATAAGAAGAACGAAACAACAGAACCAAACAGTGGATTTTCATGGTGTAATTTTAGGGAAAAAAGGAATTTATCAAGGAATGGCATATTTACTTCAGGAGAAAAGAAAAGTATATGTAAAAAATGACAATGAATTATTAGAATTTTCTGCATTTGAAGAACGAGATGCTGTCATGGAATTTTATTATATCAGTGAATATCAAGAATATTGTGTGGAAGTAAATGAAAAGAAAACAGTATTTCTTATGAGTGGTCAGCCGCTCGGAACAAATAAAAAGTATTATTTACCAAGAGGAACAGAGATATATATAAAAGATGATATGAATATATTTGAACTTTCATAAAAAACAGGAAAGAAGGTTAAAAAATGGAGAACAAAACATATAACAATGAGCAAGAATTATATCAAGCTTTTATGGAATTGGGAAAAGCATATTATGAGGGGAGATTTGAAGAACCGTTACCAGAGCTTTTGCCATTATTCGATAAAATAACAAAATTAAGATCTGAGAAAAAAATATCAGCAAAATATTGTCCGAATTGTGGGAAAAATTTAAATCCAGAAGCGTTATTTTGCACAAACTGTGGATGTAAATTAAAATAATATGCTTTATGAAAGTGGGGATGGTTATGAAATATTGCAAAAATTGTGGAAAAGAACTGCCTGATTCAGCAAAATTTTGCGGTGGTTGTGGACAAGCTGTTGAAGCAATGAGTGAAAATAATTTTGATAATCCCGAGTTTATTAATGAAAATCTTTCTAATCATGAAATAGATAAAGAAAAAAACAAAAAAGCAAAACGAAAGAGTAAGTATTTTATAATTGCAGGTATCGCAATTGTTGTAATTACAATCTTAACTGTAATCTGTTTGGGATTAAAGGATAAGAAAAGAGTAAAAGAATACGAACAATATATAACTATGGCAGAAAATTTTATGGAAGAATTAGATTATGAACAGGCCGAAGATACATATTTAAAAGCAATCGAAATTCAACCAAAAGAAAGAGAACCATATGTAAGATTGGCTGAAATCTATTTTGAACAAGAAGAATACGAAAAAGTAGAAGATATTCTTAATAAAGCAGATGAGGCAGGAGCTGAACAGACAACTGAACAGGAGACGAAAGAGGAAGAAATTAAAGAACAGATCAAAGAGCGTGAGGAAGCAAATGAATACAGTTGGGTTGTTGAACCGACAATAGAGGCAGATGATATTTTTTATTTAAAAACAGAAAAAGAATATGGTGTGCCGATGAATGAATATCATATGCAACGAACGACACCGTATGCCGTAATTGAAAAAGATGGGGTATATGGAATTATAGATCTGGCAGGTGAATTCATAACTGAAATTTCATATTATCAGATTTATAATTTCCAAGATGATATGATACTTTATTTGAATGATCCGGAATATGTTGAAGATCATCCTGAAGAAGAAAATTTATTTAAATTCAATGGAGAAAAAGTTATTGCATCGAAAGGATCTGGAAGTTATGGTGTGGGAATGTACTATTATTGTAATGGATTACAGGAAGCGCATGATTTTTACGAAAAAGTTTTAGTTAATATGCCAAGTAATCCTTTCCCAATTAAGAAAACAGATTATGTATATGCAAAAGAAGATAAAATGTATTACGAATGGATGGAAACACTGAGTGATAAATATGCAGTATATTATGAAGATTCCTTAATTAGTGATTTTATATACGAGGAATGCGGTTCTTTTGCAGAAGGACTTATGGCTGTTTGCAAGGATGGAAAATGGGGATATATCAATAAAGATGGTGAAGTAGTAATTCCTATGGAATATGATGCGTCTTGGGATCAGTATAGTAAATACGATACACCGTGGGCACAATATTCGAAAGGAGAAGATCCTGGATATATAAAATACTGTTATGCAGCATCAGATGGATACGTTGTGTTACGTAAAGGTGATGAATGGGAACTTCGAGATACGGAAGGGAAAGTTGTTCTTCCGTTAGGAATTTTCGAAGCGATTCGTCCGGTATATGATGGAAGATGCTGGGTAAAAAAAGATGGAAAATGGGGGATTATTGAATTGGAAAATTCAGAGATAACAGATTCAGAATCAAAAATCTCTGATGATATGTTGGAAGGAATATGGTTGCAGGAGAACTCTTCAGATGCTGTGCAAATCATATTTGATTCGAATGGAGATGTGAAATACTATCCAACTGCTAGTCATGGAAATGAATATACAACAACATATTATTTGGAAGATGATCAATTAGTAATAAACCTTGTTCATTTAGATAAGAAAAATACAACAAAATTAAAATATGATTTGGAATATTTTGAAAAGGAGAAGATTAAAACCTGTAAAATCATTCCTTCCGAGGAAAATAAAAAAGTTGATGTCAGCGGATTAAGTGGTTGGGATGAGACGATTTGCGGTACATATGTTCAAATTAATTTAGATGCAGTAAAAACTGCATTAGGAGTGCCGGAAGAGTTAGAAGTTGATGTGTCACAATCAGCTGTTTCATATTGGGATATTGGCCAGATTTATACAACATATATATCGATTGAAGTAGAGGGGACATTGGTAGCAAGTGCATCAGTTGATGCGCTGACTAATGAATTGGTGAAAGAAATTTTGATGTATGCAAATCAATCAACAATACATTCTTTGGAGGAGATTTGTAGAATTGTTGAAGATCACTACAATGAAGAATATAACACTGATGAATATGTTGTGTATGAAGGAGATTGTTCGGAGAAAGAAAATGGATATTATCTTATATTGCGTACTACGAAAGGAAATAGTGCGAATATATTAGTAGGTGGTGTAACTGTTGATCTTACAACGGGAAAGGTTGTAGGTGATATCGGTGAAGAGTGGTATTTAGATTAAAATATAAGGATGTTAAAGAGAAAATAGAATTAATTAGTGGATAAATAATAGGAGATAAACTATGTATTGTAGAAAATGTGGAGCGAAAAATACAGATGACGCAAGATATTGTGCAAAGTGTGGTGAAAAACTTAACAATGGACAGGCAGTTCAACAAGAAGTTTTTCAGACAGAGGTTTCTGATAATAAAAAAAATCGGAAAGTTGGAATGATAGTTGTTGCTAGTATTGCATTGATATGTTTTGCTATTATTTTTTCTATATTTGGTGGAAGAAGTTATAAGTCTACAGTGAAAAAATATATTAATGCACAGTTTGATGGGAATGTAAAAACAATAGTTAAGTTGATTCCAAAAAAAATCATGAATTATACATTAGCAGAAACTGGTTACAAAAAAGGTGAATTGATTGATGAAATGGAGGGGGAAATCCAGGAACAAATTGATTATCTTGATGAATACTTGGGAGATAAGTGGAAAGTGTCATATGAAATTTTGGAGGTTGAAGATATAAAAGGAGAAGAGTTTCGTGATTTGAGAGAAGATTATGAAGAAATGGATTTAAAAATATCAGCTGCAAAAGATGTGGAAGTAGAATTTACACTAAAGGCGCATGACACAGAAATTAGTGATTCATTGTATATATCACTTGTTAAGATTGGTCGCTCTTGGTATTTAGATGTAGAGAACATGGGAGGACTTTTTTAGTATAAGCAAATATGAAAGATTTGACAAATAGATACAATTAGCAATGTTGGATTTGTTTGCAGACTAAAGGAGATAGTATATGAAATATTGCAAGTATTGTGGAAATGAATTGCCTGACACAGCTCATTTTTGTGGGCAATGTGGAAAAGTAATGGATGAGTTTAATAAAGATAATGAGAATAATTCTATGGGTGAAAAAGATAAAAAGAAGAGTGGCTCATTTAATAAAAAATATTTTCTTTTTGCTGGAATTGCAGTAGTTGTAATCGCAATGCTAGTGGTGATATGCTTTGGGGTGAGGGATAAGAAAAGAGTAAAAGAATATGAACAGTATATGACAATGGCTGAAAAGTATCTAGAAGAATTAGACTATGAACAAGCAGAGGATGCATATTTAAAAGCAATTGAGATTGAACCGAAGGAAAGAGAGCCGTATATTAAATTGGCAGAAATCTATTTTGAACAAGAAGAATATGAAAAAGTAGAAGAAATTCTTGAAGAAGCTGATGATGTGGGAGCAGAACAGACTCAAGATCAAGAGAAAAAAGAGGAACAGATTAAAGAACAGATTAAAGAACAGATTAAAGAGGAAGAAGAGAAAAAAAATTTTACATGGGTTGTAGAACCGATGATAGAAGCAGATGATATCTTTTATCTTGCAGATTATCCTGGAGATGTTTCATTAAATGAACTCTATAAACAGGCAGGAGATTCCAAAGCAGTAATTCAGCGTGCAGATCAATATGGAATTATAGATATGAATGGAAAAATATTAGCTGATGTAGAGTATAAAAAAATGGCTAGTTTTGGTGATCATTATATGATGATCAGAACAACTCCGAAATATGAACAAGAATACGAACAAGATTGGGATATATATTGGTTGAGTGAAAAAGGGGATATTCAAGCAGGTGTTGGAAACGGAGATTTACTCTTATGGTATTACTATTATTATGAAGGAAAGCGACAGTTTGCAGGATATGTATCTCGTAGATATGTAAAGGAAGCGATTCCGGTACGAAATTCTAAAGTATATACAACTTCTAAGGTGGAGACAAAAGAAATTTGGGATAATTTAAGCGGAAAATATGCAATAGACAATAACGGTACACTTGTGACGGATTTTATTTTCGATGAATGTGGATCTGTGTCTGATGGCTTACTTGCTGTTAGCCAAAATGGAAAATGGGGATATGTTAATGAAAAAGGAAAAATAGTTATCCCAATAGAATATGATGCGTCATGGGAACAGTATCCTGTTTTTGATAATGGTTCTAGCCGTTCTACGGATAATACAAAGGAATTCTGTTATGCTGCGTCTGATGGATATGTTGTGTTAAGGAAAGATGACGATTGGGAACTTCGAGATATAAAAGGAAAAACTGTTATTAAGCAGGGAATCTTTGAAGCAATCCGTCCGGTATTTAATGGAAAATGTTGGGTGAAAAAAGATGGAAAGTGGGGAGTTATCGAATTAGTAAATTCAAAAACAAAGAATGCAGATTCAGAAAATACAGATTCCAAACTTACAGAACAAGAAATTTTCAAAAAAATAAAAGAAGCATTAGCAGTTACTCAAATGTGTCGTGGGGTTCCTACAGCAAAATATTTAAATACGGAAGATGTTGTATATTCTTCGTATTCTATGGCTACGGAGTGGCCTTACTATTGTGTGACATATCCAGGTGTTAGCTCTTATGAAGATTTGGTAGAATTGATACAACAATATTATACAACAGAGATTTCGAGTAATCTTGAAAGAGATTATTGTATAGAAAAAGATGGAAAATTGTATCTTCCAAGTGCTGATGGTTTAGGAGGACCTGGAGCTGAAAAAAGAAGGATTCAAATTACAAAACAAGATGAAAATACCTATCATATTGTTGAAATCGATGTATATAATATTAGTGGTATGGAAGATTCCTATTCAGAATTTAATTACGTATACGAAGATTCTAAATGGGTATTTGATGAAGAAATTTGGAATATAGGTATTGAGGATATTTATGTTCTGGAATAGCTATTATAGATTTGACTCAAAAACAAAAGAGTTTATTGAAAGTAAATAGTTTACTAGAGGATTCATATATAAGATTCTTATTATAGTTTATGTGAAAATAATGGATATTGTTAGTAAATGAATAATAAGTTTAAAGTTCTATGATCGGTTTAAGCAGATCATAGAACTTTTTTATGTGCGCCTAACGGCGCACGTTTCCAATGGGTGCACGTCAACTATTGAAACCGCCGTGTACCGAACGGTACGCACGGTGGTGTGAGGGGACGGCGGTTAGTCACCGTCTCCTACTCTATTCAAAAAACAAGTAATTGGTTGTAACAATTATTGTAACACTTAGGAGGTGGCTACAAAACCAGTTTTAAATTTTATAAAATATATATAAAAGTTATATGAAATTAAAACAAATTAAGATAGTTGGGAGGAATCACGTATGAAGTTTAAAGCAAAAGCAAAAGATTGTCAACTTTTGATAAAGGCAAAAACTTCACGTGGTGAAAAGATAGATATTAAAGATCTAGAGTTATTTTTTGCTATGTGTGATCGAGGTTTTTTAAAACCACAAAAAGTGAAAAAAAATGTGATTGAATATGTGGGACCTGTTGGAATCAGTTTTTATGAACGATTTAAAAAGCCAGTTACAAAAAAGGAGTTTTATCTGATAATTGAACAAATTGTTGCCGCAGTTCAAAAACTCCAGAATAACAATTTTAGTGTCAACAATTTATTGTTGAATCTTCAAAGTGTTTATATTAATGAAGCTACAAAAGAGGTCCAATTCGTATATATACCACTTGTATCTGGTATGAAGAATATGAGCTTAATAGATTTTTTTGAAGCGATTATATATTCGATTAAACCGATTGATGTGGAAGATTATGAGTTCGTATCTCGATTTGCTTATTTTTTTAAAGCAATGAGGCCATTTGATATTAATAAAATTGAAATATTTATTAATCAAGAAGATAGAAGTGTTGTTGATTTAGTTAAAAAGAAAAATACAGGTCAGAGTAAATACATGACGAATAAACAAATGCATTATTATGAGCATTATGAGAAAAAAGAAAATTATGGCGATGAACAAACAGATCTTCTTTACGAAAAATATGATAGTTCAATGGATGAAGAGAATCAAGAAACAGAATTACTGATTGAGCCAGAAGAGATGGAAGAAACAGTTCTTTTAGATGAATGTGAGGAGATAAAAAATTATCCAGGATTGTTTAGAGTTTTAACAGAAGAAAGAATTTGTATTAATAAACCAGTATTTCGATTGGGGAAAGAACGAAGCTATGTTGACTATTTTGTTACAAATAATATTGCTGTTAGTCGAAGTCATGCAGATATTATAACAAGAGGCAATCGATATTATGTGAGAGATCTTAATTCGAAAAATCATACATATATCAATGGCGAAGAGCTTCAGGTAGGTGTTGAAAATGAAATACTTAATGGAGACAGATTAAAATTAGGAAATGAAGAATTTGTATTTTATGTTTCTTGAAAAATGTTGGTAGGGAGAGTGAGTGGAAAGTGCGATTTTTAGCTACAGCAGATACTGATATCGGTATATCAAAGGATACAAATCAAGATAGTATTCTTATTAAGCATGCACTTGTAGATGACAAAGAAATATTATTGGCTGTTATATGTGATGGAATGGGTGGGTTATGTAAAGGTGAACTCGCAAGTGCAACGATAATAAGAGCATTTTCAAAATGGTTTGATGAAGAACTGCCATATGAACTTGAGAATTTAGATATGGATGTTATCGGTGGAAAATGGTCTTTACTTTTAAAAGAATTAAATACTAGGATCATTGAATATAGCACAGCAAATCATATAAGGGGTATCGGAACAACGTTTTCTGGAATTTTATTTGTGGACGATAAGTATGTGATAGGACATGTTGGGGATACACGTATTTATTGGATAGATACGTTAATGAAACAATTGACAACGGATCAGACTTTTGTTGCAAGAGAGGTAAGGCGAGGGACTATGACACCTGAACAGGCACGTTTTGATAAAAGACGTAATCTTTTACTGCAATGTATTGGTGCATCTAAGATAGTAGAACCTGAGATTATCTGTGGAAGAACCAGAAAAGGTGTGTATATGCTTTGTTCAGATGGATTTCGACATGAAATTTCTGAGAGAGAAATTTATGAATTACTAAATCCAGTAAATTTAAGGAATGCACAAGCTATGCATAACAATGCAAAATTTCTTATAGAGAAAGTGAAGAGTCGAGAAGAAAGGGATAATATCTCGGTTCTCTTAATAAAAGTGGAGTGATATAAATATGACTGAAATTGGAACAGTTGTTGATGGAAAATATGAAATATTGAAAGAAATCGGTCGTGGTGGTATGTCAGTTGTATATCTGGCAATGGATAAACGATTGAACAAACAATGGGCTGTAAAAGAAATTCGAAAAAAAGGAAGTGGTAAAAATGATGAAATAATCGTTAATAGTTTACTTGCGGAAGCGAATATGATGAAAAAATTGGATCATCCTGCACTTCCTCGAATTGTTGATATTGTTGACAATGGTATCACAATTTATGTCGTTATGGATTATATTGAAGGTGAATCTTTGGACAAGATTCTAAATGAGTATGGTGCGCAACCGGAAGAATTGGTTATTGGATGGGCAAAACAATTGTGTGATGCATTGTCATATTTGCATTCTCAGAAGCCGCCGATTATATATCGCGATATGAAACCAGCAAATGTTATGCTGAAACCGGAAGGAAATATTAAGATTATTGATTTTGGGATAGCGAGGGAATACAAAGAACAAAATCTTGCGGACACAACTGTACTTGGTACAAAAGGGTACGCTCCTCCGGAACAATACAGTGGTCAAACAGATCCGCGCTCTGATATTTTTGCGTTAGGGATGACGATGCATCATCTCTTAACAGGAATAGATCCGAGAAATGGTGAAGCTTACGCATCTGTTAGACAATGGAATCCTGAGTTATCAGAAGGTATTGAGATTATTATTGATCGTTGCGTTGAACCTGCGGCAGAAAAAAGATATCAGAATTGTGAAAATTTGCTATACGATCTCGAACATCCAGAATTAATCACAAAGGGATTTAAGAAAAAGCAAAAAAGAAAACTGATATCATTTCTTGTTGCAGTCTGTTTGACAGTGGTTTTTGTAATAACAGGATTGACATTAAATATAAGTGCTATAAATGTCAATAATCAAGATTATGATCTTAATATAGCAGGATCTGATCCAGAAAAATTTTTTGCAGCTGTAGAGATTTATCCTGATCGTGTCGATGCCTACAATATGCTTATCGAATACTATAAAAATCATGATGCAACAAATGATCAAATAACGAAAGTTGGAAACACGATAGAAAATAATATTGATTTTCTAGATTTTTCAGACGCAGATATAGCGGATATGTATTATGACATGGGAAAATTTTACTTTTCAGATTATGAAGGTTCATTTAAGACAAGGGCAGTAAATGCCAAAAATTTTTTTGAAATGGCTACAAAGTCAGAATCGGTTTTTGAAAAGAAAGAAATTGCGGAATGTTATTATTCTATCTGTAAGTTTATGACAAATCAGAGTACTACATCAGAACACTCCTTAGATGATTTTAATATGTTGTTTGATGAAATTGAAAAGGCTATGACAGTAGTTGATAACACATCTGATAGTGAAGCGAATTATGATAAGATTTCATTTTATTACGTTACTATGCTTTTGATAAATGATCAGGCAGAATATATGGCAGGGGTTGGATTTGAAAAACAAACAGCTCTTAACTTAATGTATGAGTTAAAGAGAAATGCAAATAGCATTACGTCTACCTTACCATATGTAAATGCTTTAAAGGATGAAGTGGAGACAAATTATGATTCTTTCGTTTTTAATATTGATGCGAAATATAACGAAGTAGAAAAACGACAGTAAGGGGGAATAAAAATGGCGGAAACATTACAATTTTTATCGATAATCTCCTTTATTGTAGCTGGTGTATGTTTTTTACTAGCTGTCTTTTTATGGTTCTTTTTCAAAATTCCAGATGTTGTTGGAGATTTGTCGGGGAGAAATGCAAGAAAATCTATTGCAAAGATGCGTACGACTAATGAAAAAACAGGTTTGAAGTTCTATAGAGAAAGTAAGGTAAATGCAGAACGCGGAAAGCTTACTGAGAAGATGGTAACAGAAATTCCTAACAGGAAAAAAGTTAATTTAGAAGGAAATAGACCAGAAACCGGTTTGTTAAATACAAATAAAGCAGATAGAATCGAGTCCGAAGAAACATACATCTTGAAATCAGAGGAAACAGGATTACTTATGGATGGAGAAGTAGCAACTAGTTTACTTAATTCCAAAGTATATAGGCAGGAATGTCGGACAGATAATAAAAAATTAAAGATAATAGAAGAAGTAATGATTATTCATACAGATGAGGTGATTGAATGAAAGGAGTAAAAAAAATAAATCAATTATTTGGGATTTCAGTACTGGCACTCTTTCTGATGTCAGCCTGTATTTTACTAATGCCGTTGCCTAATAGAATAGGAGAAGAGAATAGAATAATGATTATCTTATTAGGTGGTGTATTTTGGGTTACAGCTATTATTGGATATCTATCAATTTTCTTAGCAGGAAGAGAATGTAAGTGTTTAATAAAAAAGGAAATGATAACTGAGGAAAAAAGTTTACCAGGGATTGGAAAATTTTTTTCAAACCCTTTGGCAAAAGTTGCTGATGTAACAATGATAATAAGCATTATGTTATTTGTCATAATAAATTTTACTGATCTGATATATGAATATATATCGTATATCATCTTATTTTTTGTGATTTTTTCATTGAATATGCATTGTCTATTCAATGGGAGAATATATAAAATGACGAAAATGAAATAAAATAAGGAGATTAAGTTGTTATGGGTAATGTAAAAAGAAAAAAGACAACGAGGTTGCTCGCAGCACTTTTGGCACTGCTGATGGTTCTGTCAACAGTACCCTCTAATGCATTAACGGCAGTGGCTGCAACAACGGAACATCCTAATGCAGTAACGATCACTGTTAAGGATGAAAAAGGAAAAGTGCTCAAAGGGGCAGAGGTAGAATTTACTATAAATTCTCTTCAGGATAATACAGAAAAGAGCAATACATTGTGTACGAATGAAAATGGTATTGTTGAAGTAATGTCAGCAAATGATTTCGTTGAAGGAGCATATGAGATATCAGCTAAGATTACAGCTACAGAATATGATCCTGGTGAGCTTAAAAATGTGATGATTAATACAGCTGAAGATAATTTTGAAGTGGTTCTTAATAGAACAAAAGCTCTTACAGCGAATGAAAATCTTGTTTATAACAAAAAGGAGCAGGAACTTGTAACTTTAAATATTGCTTTTCAGAAAGATGACAGAGTGACATGGGTTGTAAATAGTAAAGATAGTACGTGGACGGTAGAAAATGAAAAGGAAACAAATATTCCTAAAGAAACAAATGCCGGAGAGTATGAAGTTACACTGATTGTAGAAAGAAAAAATGAAGAGATTTATAACGAAACGGTTACGACAAAGATTAGCAAAGCTAAAATAGAAGGGATTGCTATTAGTGCAAAAACTCTTTTTTATAATGAGAAAGATCAAGAATTAGTTCAGATGAAAAATGCTAACTTTCAGAATAAGGATAGAATAACTTGGTCTGTAAATGATGTGGTGAAATCAACTGTAGAGTACAGTGTATGGAAAAAGGATTGTAAGATTCCGAAAGCAAAAGAAATAGGAACTTACACTGTGAAATTAAAGGTAGAACGTGGTGATAATTATGAATTAGAACAAGAAGTTAAGACGACAATTTCGAAAGGAACTATAGATTTTGATAAGATTGAAATTGTGGCTAAAAAGTTGACATATACTGGGGAAGCTCAAGAAGCATTACTAATTCCAGAAACGAGAGAGTATAATCTTTGGTATCAGTTTGGCGATGATAAAAATGAAGAATCCTGGAATATGATATCAGATGAAAATAAGCCGATCGTTACAGATGCTGGTACATATGTGATATGGATTAAAGCAGAAAATATATATTATAAAAATGAGCAGAAGTTTGAGGTAACTGTAGAGCAAAGGGAAAGAGGAATTAAGTTTAAAAATGAAGAGCTACCCGAGGAACTTTGTTTAGAATACGAGGGTAATGGTTATAGTGTAAAGGAATATGATTTTTCGGCACAATGCATTAATGATAACGAGATTTCAAAAGAAGAAATAATAGAGTATGAAGTTAAACCATCTGAGATTGCTTCTTCTGAGATTGCTTCTATAGATGCTTCTGGTAGGTTAGAAGTAAAACGTCCAGGAGAAATTATAATAACAGCCTCATTAGCTGGAAATGATAATAACAAAAAAAGTGTAATAACACATACTTTAAAAGTTAAAGGTGTTGTTTCTAAAGAGAATCATTTTATAAGCTTTGAAAATGATGAAACAGAGTCATATATTTTGGGAACTAATGAAGGCATAATATCAGAAAAACAGGTAGTTAAGAAAGATACAAATATTGATGGAATAATTACTTATTCAATTGATACTAAAGATAATAAAAATATTAATGAATGTGTGAAAATCAATACGGAAACAGGTAAGTTAAGTGTTAACAATTATAATAAGCTTGTAGATAAAATGAGCGAAAACAATGGAAGTTTGGAGATCAAGGTTAAAGCAGAAAAAAAAGAAACAGACTATTATGGCTTTGATTTTTGTGATTACACTATTAAAATTGTTTTTGAAAAGAAACCAGATGATGTATATCGTATTTCACAAGTGAGTGAGGAAAATGGATGGTATAAGGATGCTGTAGTAGTGGAGGCGCCAGAAAGATTTTTGATTTCACAAGTAGCTGGCGGAGAATTTAAGATATCAACTACATTTTCAGATCAAGGAGAAGATAAACGATATATACATTTAAAAAATCAAGAAACGGGTGGGATTACTGATAAAATTCCAGTTGATATTAAAATTGACACAATTAAACCAATTGTAAAAGATATTAAATATAGTACTTCAGTAAATGAAATAATAAAAAAGGTTGTTACTATAGGATTTTATAATCCAAAGGTAACTGTAACATTAACAGCAGAAGATGCAACTTCTGGTATTGCTACGTTTAATGTTACGTATAAAGAGAAGGGTTCTTCTGATGAAGAAATTACAGAGATAATAGAAGAGCCGGATATTCAATACGATGAAAAGAATGCGGTATATTATGCAAGTATTGAATTTACGGCTTCAGAGAAAAAACAGTACAAAGGACATTTGACAGTTAGTGCTAAAGATTATGCTGGTAATAGTAGTAAGGAGAAGGAAGATGAAAACAATACATTTGTTGTAGATAATATTAAACCAGAATTATTGAATATTCGATATATAGCTGATGGACAAAATATAGTAGAAGAACAAGAAACAGTTGTAGAAAAATATGTAGGCGAAATAGACCAATTTGATAAAAATCATTATTATGATCAGAATGTAGAAGTAGATTTTATAATTAAAGAAGCCAACTTTTATCAAGATGACGTAAAAGTTTACGTTGAAAAAGATAATAAAGATTCTGAGTTGATTGATCCTGAAAAAATTAAATGGGAAGAGGCAGAAAATGAAGATACATATATAGGAAGCTTTTTATTGGACGGTGATGGTTCTTATATTGTATCGATAGAGTATATAGATAAGTCTAAGAATAAAATGGAACCTTATACATCTGAAACAATTGTAGTAGATACAACAGCACCTGTTTTTGAAGATTTGACGGTGAATAATGAAAATAATAAGCAATATAATAATGAGGATGTAAAGATTGCTTTTAAAATTATAGAAGCTAATTTCTATCAAAATTGTGTCAATATAAATGTTACAAAAGATGGAAAAAACTGTGATTATGAAAGTATTGAGTGGGGTGAAAAATACGCTAATAATGAAATAATTGGTACGATTACGCTTAAAGCTTCAAAAGATCATACATTCGATGGAGAATATAAAATTTCAATTAAATACAGTGATCCATCAGGAAATGTCATGCATGATAGTAAAGGAAATAAATTAGAACAATATGATTTTGATCCGATTATAATTGACACAATCGCTCCAGTTATTGATGTGAAATATCAAAACAAAAAGATAATAAATACTCTTAAGGATAGTGAAAAACATTCACGTAAATATTTTGATAAAACTCAGACAGCTGAAATTACGATCAAAGAGCGTAATTTTGATGCAAGCAAAGTTGATTTAAAAATAAGTGCAAAAGACGTAGCTGGTAATCTGCTCGATTTAGAAAAATTATGTAGTATTTCAGATTGGTCATCCGATGGTGATAACCACAGGATTAAGATTGAATACTCGAAGGATGCAAATTATACATTTGATATAACATGTGAAGATAAAGCAAAGAATAAATCAGATGACTATGCAGTAGATTATTTCACAGTAGACACAAAAGTACCTACAAATCTTAGAGTTTATTATAGTAATAGTATTTTAGATACTATATTAGAATCGATTTCATTTGGTTTTTATAATGCTAAGGTGACAGTGACACTAGTAGCAGAAGATGTTACTTCTGAAATAAACTCCATTGTATACAGTTATGTGAAAGCACGTGGTGTAAGTTCAGTAAATGCGGAGAAGATAAATCAGACAATTAATGCTGATGCTATCAGATATTCAACTGATAGAAAAACTGCTACAGCAGTTTTTGAGATACCAAAAGATGTATTAAACAGTTCTAATCAGTTTAATGGTACGGTTGAATTTAGAGCAGTGGATCGAGCAGGAAATATAAGTGAAACATATAAGGATGCAAAGCGTATTGTCGTTGATACGATTGCTCCTACAGCAACTGTAAGTTATAACAATGCTGCAAATGTTGTTGGGGATGTTTCATATTATGATGGTAGTATTCAGGCGACAGTGACAGTTAATGAAGCAAACTTTTATGCAAGTGATGTAAAGGTTATGGTTTCAAAAGATGGTGGAGAACCAGTTGCAGTATCACCTTCATGGCATGATAACACTGCTGATATACATGTTGGTACTTTTACGATAACAGGCGATGGTGATTACATTGTCACAATTAATTATACCGATAAATCTGCAAATAAAATGACATCATACAGTTCAAAAAAAATGGTCATAGACACAAAAATAGAAGCACCAACATATACGATTAATGGTGTTGCTAAGTCTGAAAATGGTGGTGCATATAAAGGTGATGCAGGAATTGGTTTTGGTTATACAGATCAGAATTATGATACAGCAACAATCAAACTTACACGAACACGTTTTGATAAAGTTGAAGATGTGACGAAAGAATTTGTACAAGTATCAAGCAATGATAAAGGCGGTTCTGGGAGATTTGATATACCTGTAAAGGTTGAAAATGATGGGATTTATGTGTTGACGATAGGAATGACAGATAAAGCTAAACATTCTGTTGAATCAAAACTCACATTCACAGTAAATAGATTTGGTTCTGTATATGAGTATAGTGATGAACTTGTATCACTCATCAAAGATGGAGGACAATATGTGAAATCTGTGGATAATGATCTTGTGATTACAGAATATAATGCAGATGAGATTTTAGAAGAGTCATTGCAACTTCTTGTTACACGAGACGGTGAGAATGTGGATGTGGATTTCGAAAACAATCGTGTTAATGTTCCAGAAAGAAATGCTTCTAATCCAAATGGCTGGTATCAATATACATATAAAATTAAGGCTGCAAACTTTAAAGAAGACGGAGTATATAAGATATCATTGACATCGGCATATGCGACTGCAGATTCAGCAACAAATGATTCGACGAGTGTTCCAGAAAACTCTGTTGATGTAAATGGAAACAAAATTCTTGATACAATGACATTTACTGTTGACTCTGTTGCACCGGAGATTAGAAATGTCATAAATTTGGATCAGAAGATTGTGGACGTAGACAAAATTGAAAATGGAAAGCTGCCTGTAAAATATACAATTGTTGATGTTGGAGGATTAAAATCCATTGAAATTATGGTAAATGAGAAGACAGTGCAGTCTTTGAATGAGGAAGATCTTGCGGGTAATACATATAACTATACTGGAACTTTCGATATTGAAGAACAAGATGGAACAGATGCACAGCAAGTTCGTATTGTTGCAACCGATTTTGCTGGAAATGTAACAGATACTGATTCAGATGAATTTTTAAAAGCACATTCGGTAGATAATGAAGATAGTACATTTGTATTCATGAATGAAGTAACAATATCTAGAAACTTTTTCATACGTTGGTTTGCTAATAAACCTTTATTCTGGGGGTCTATTGGTAGTGTTGTAGTTGTGATTGGAGCAGCATGTGTACTAGTTTTATTTAAAAAGAAAAAAGAAGAAAATTGGTAATATGTAAATGTTAGTTTTGTGGCTTCTGTGTGAGGTTTCACATAGGAGCCATGAAAACTATTTATCAGAATAAATTGGAGTACAGTTTATTCTGATAAATAGTTTTAAAAAGGTAAAGAAATATTATTTAAATAAGCGAAGGTTAAAATTCTGAAAATAAAATGAAATTAAGACATTTCAAAAGGAGGATTGCTAAATGAATACACTGATTGAAAGAGGGATTCTTTCTGAAATGGAGTGTGGGAATAATTTTGCTTATATCATAAATGATGCGAGTTCGTTTTTGGCAACGGAATATAAAGTCCTTCAGAGCCAACAGGAAGGGTGTTTCATTAAATGCATGAAACTTCGTTATAATGGAAAACTTCAATTTTATTATTTGACTAATGGATATAAGTCATTAGACACCATGATTACAACAATAGAGACAGATGGTTTTATGACAATTATGGCAAATATATTTTCAAGTATTATTTCAGTTCAAAATAATGGATTTTTATCTTGTAAAAATATAGATATTTCATTTGATAAGATATATGTGGATCCTAATACATATAAGGTTATGTTAGTTTATCTACCTGTGAGTACAAGATTTTTTGAAGATGAATCATCATTTGAGAATGAATTGAGGACAAGTTTGGTTAAAGTGATTTCTAGTATAGAAACATTGTCATCACCTAGAACTATACAATTTAAATCCGATTTATCAAATGGAATGTTAACGCTTAAAGATTTGTACGAACATATAAGAGATGGAAAAAAACATATTCCTGTAATGGATTTATCTATAGAAAAAAAGTTGAGTTGTTCGACAAAAAAAACGCATTTACGCATCATTGCAATGAATGCACCAACCTATATTGAAATAACGGTAACAAAAGATAATTTTGTAATTGGTAAGAATGCAGATATAGTAGATGGAGTCATCAATTTTAATAAAATGATTAGTAGGATACATTGTAAAATTGTAAATGATAATGGTAGATATGGGATTGTAGATCTGAAAAGTGCAAATGGAACATATGTAAATAAAGTTAGATTAGTGCCTAAACAGTTATATCCAATACGAGATGGAGATATCATTCGATTGGCTAATAGTGATTTTCGAGTAATAATTGATTAGTGGAGGTATAGGAAATGGCACGACCAAGAATAATTATCGCAGATACGGATGTGAATTATATTTTGTCTCTGCAACTTAAGTTTGTCGAAGAATTTTTTGAAAAAATTGACTTAGAAATTATTACAGATAAGGATTATTTTGAAAGCATGTTTGAAAGTCCGCAAAGGGCAGAAGTGTTAATAATTTCTGAAGATTTATATGATTTATCTATTCAGAAACATAATATAGGAAGTGTGTTTCTCATGACTGAAACAAATGAAGAAGAACAGACAGTTGATTTGAAGGTTACAAGAATATTTAAATACACAAGTATAAAAGAGATATTTAATGAGATATTAGGAAAAAGTTCGGATAAATTAGCGGTAGATATCAATAATAGACAAGAAACGCAGATAGTTGTTGTAACATCAGCAACTGGTGGAGTTGGAAAAACAACTATTGCAATGGGAATATGTGCGAGTTTATCTAGAAACTTAAAAAAAGTATTGTATATCAATTGTGATCAATTACAGACGTTTCAAAGCTTGATGAAAAATAATACACCTATATCTAATATGGATGTATATTCTAATCTTTTGAAAGTACCGAAGGAAAGTATATATCAGGAAGTGAAATATTTTGTGAGAAATGAAAAATTTAACTATATACCTCCATTCAAGACTGCACTTATGTCGGTAGGAATGTCAAAATTTATTTATAGGGATATAGTGATATCGGCAAAAAAAGCGGAAGAATTTGATTATATTGTGGTTGATTCGGATAGTTCATTTGATGAATTTAAAGCTGAGTTATTAAATATTGCTGATAAAGTGATTTTTGTTACAAAACAAAACAGAATGTCGGTTATGGCTGTAAATACATTAATATCCAATATAAATGGGGTTAATAATGAGAAGTATATATATATATGTAATGATTTTGATAAGAGCATTGAGAATGCATTGATTTCACCTGAATACATTTTGAAATATGCAGTTAACGAATATATTGAGCATTTGCCACATTATGATCAGTTGAAGTGTTCTGACTTTATTAATTATGCTAGTTTTCAAAAATTAGCGTATCTCTTTTTATAGGGGAGGAATTTCGTAACCATGAATAATAAAGCGATTGTGCAATTTATAAATAGTAGCACTAAACAAAATATAGAACTGGAAATTCCAGTAAGCATAACGGCAAATGATTTGATAATAGCATTGAATGAAGCTTTTGATTTGAAAATGGATGTTGATAATATTTTTTGTTGTTATCTGGTCGCCGAGAATCCTATTGCTTTTTTGCATGGAAACAAAAAGTTATCAGAATATGGTATTAGAAATGGTACAAAGATAATTTTTAGAAGGAGTTAAGTATGGATTTTCAGTATAAGTTAATCGTAAGTAATCGGACTTTTTATAAAGAATTTGAAATTCCGGCGGAATTAGAACGAGTAAAATTAGGTTCTACGTCAAATTGTGAATTTAGATTAGAATCAGATTTTTTTTTCGAAGATATAGAAATTAGTTTTGAGAAAAAAGAAAATTGGAATATTTTATGTAGTGATAATTTGTATATTAGTAGAGGCGATGTACGTAAATTACTATTCTCGGAATTAACACATGATGATGTGGTTAATATTTACTATGTTAATTCAGGTGAAGTTGCACTTGAGATTCGTTTTTTAATAGATTTTGGTGCAGACAGAACTGATTATAATTTAAAAGTTGATTTATCAAAAATATCAGAAATAATTATAGGAGATAAAGCTGGTGTAGATATTGAATTATGCACAGAATATGGAAAAGACACGTTAATTTCAATTATACATACAAATCGTGGTATAGAATTATTAGAAAAGTATTCAAAGTATGGAACATATGTTAATGGGAAGATAATCAATAAAAAAGCAATATTGAAAAATTATGATTTTATTTCTGTGGCAGATTTCTCTGCATATTACAAAGATAAACAACTTTATTTTAGCAAAAGAAATATTCATATAAATGGCATTGGACAGTTGATAGAGTCGGTAGACATTGGTGGTGCGTATCCGATGTTTAACAGAAATACAAGAGCAAAAGCTATAATTAATGATGAAAAGATTAAAATTCTTGACCCGGATACAATTCCAATAAAGCCAGAATTAAATATTGTTACGTCCCTGATGCCAACGGTTGTAATGTTTGTTTTAGTCGTTTTATTACGAGGAATAATGAGTGAGACAGGAGGAACCTATGTAATATTTAGTATTTGTTCGATGGGAATGGGAGTGATTACTTCTGTTTTAAACATTATACATGGACAAAGAAAATATATAAAAGAATGTGAAAAACGTAAAAAGGTTTATTTTAATTATGTTACGAAAAAGAGAAAGGAAATTGTAGATGCACGCAATGAAGAATTGCAGGTATTACGTGATAAATATTACAGCACAGTAGAAGATTTAGAACATATTGAATCATTTTCATCAGAATTGTTTGACAGAACGCCGGAAGATGAAGATTTCCTTGATATATATCTAGGTATTGGAAAACGAGAAGCTGAAAGAAAAATTGAGTATAAGGAACAAGAAAAGTTGGAAACTGGTGATGATCTCTGTCAAATTCCAACACAATTATCAGAAGAATATAAATATATTGAGGATGCACCAATATATCTGAAAGCAAAAGATGCAAATGCCATTGGTGTTATTGGTAGAAAAGAATATCAAGATGAATTTATCAAATGTCTATTGATAGATATTGTAAGCAGACAGTATTTTGGTGATGTAAATGTTTATGCTTTTATAGATGATGTTCAGAAATATAGCTGGTTAAAACTTATTCCACACATTCAGTCCAATTCGCAATTTAGAAATATTGTGTGTGATACGGAAAGTAAAAATATTGTATTTGAATATTTGTATAAAGAATTGACTTATCGCAGTGAGAATAAAAATGTGCAAGGGCATAATATTATTTTTATACTAAATGACAATGGGATCAAAAGTCATCCGATATCAAGATTCATTGAACATGCATCAGAACTCAATACAACGTTTATATTCTTTGAAACAGAGAAGCAGTATTTACCATTGTATTGTAGCCAAATAATAGTTCTAAAAGAAAGTTGTTCGGCTTATATGTATGCAAGTAAAAACAAAATGGAGAAGACAGAATTTAAATATATTCACATTACAGATGAAAGAATGCAAAGAGCAAGTGATATATTGGCTCCAGTTTATTGTGAAGAAATAAGTTTAGAGAGTTCACTTAGAAAGAATATTTCTCTATTTGAGTTATTAGGTATTTATTCGGCAAGTGATTTGGAATTAAAGGAACGTTGGAATAATTCAAGAATATATGAAACAATGGAAGTTCCATTGGGAATAAATGCTCAAAATGATGTCGTTTGTCTAAATTTGCACGAAAAATTTCATGGCCCACACGGTTTAGTAGCAGGTACAACTGGTTCTGGAAAAAGTGAGATATTACAATCATTTATTTTATCAGCGGCTACATATTTTCATCCATATGAGATAGGGGTTGTTATCATAGACTTTAAAGGTGGTGGTATGGTAAATCAGTTTAAAAATTTACCCCATCTTATTGGATCGATTACGAATATTGACGGGAACGAAATACAAAGATCTCTTAAATCTATTAAGGCTGAGTTGATGAAACGACAGAATCATTTTGCAAATGCAGGGGTAAATCATATTGATAAGTATATTCAATTGTATAAAGATGGAAAAGTGTCTGAGGCATTACCACATTTAATTATTATTGTGGATGAATTTGCCGAATTAAAAGCGGAACAACCCGAGTTTATGAAAGAACTTATTAGTACAGCTAGAATTGGTCGAAGTTTAGGTGTGCATTTGATTTTAGCGACACAAAAACCGAGTGGAGTAGTAGATGCACAAATTTGGTCAAACTCTAAATTTAAATTATGTTTGAAGGTGCAGTCTAAAGAAGATAGTAATGAAGTAATAAAAACACCATTAGCAGCTGAAATCAAAGAACCAGGCAGAGCATATTTACAAGTTGGAAATAATGAAATATTTGAATTATTTCAATCTGCTTACAGTGGAGCACCAGCAATGGTTGATGTTAATGAGGCAGAAAAAGAATTTGTAATATCTGAAGTTGGATTCTCAGGAAATCGCAAGCCAATCTATATAAGAAAGAAGAAAAAGCGGAAAATAAATGTACAGAATCAGTTAGAAGCAATTGTTGCTTATATTCATGACTATTGTGATAAGGAAGGAATTAAAAAATTATCTGATATATGTATGCCACCCTTACCAGAAAATCTATGTTTTGATGCTGGCAAACGAGTGGATTCGAATGAATTTTATGTATCTTTTGGCTTGGTGGATGATCCAGAACATCAAGCTCAAATGATACATCATTTAAATATTACAGCAATGAATTATATGTTGATTGGCTCAACACAAACCGGAAAGACAAACTTTTTACAAACTGCAATCCGAAGTCTTACAGAGCACTATTCGCCGGATGAATTGAATATTTATATTGTTGATTTTGCATCTATGATTTTAAAGAATTTTGAAAATTTAAATCATGTGGGTGGAGTTGTACTTTCTCATGAGGATGAAAAGGTCAAGAATTTATTCCGTCTGTTATCGAAGGAGATAGTAATTCGTAAATCAAAACTTGCAGAAGTGGGAGTGAGTTCATTTACATCATATAAGGAAGCGGGATATTATGATTTACCTCAGATTGTAGTTGTGATAGATAATTTGACTGCACTTAAAGAGCTGTATTTACAAGATAATGATATGTTGTTACCGGTTTGTCGAGATGGAAATTCGGTAGGAATTACATTTTTAGTTTCTAATGGTCAAACAGCAGGTGTTGGTTACAGATATCTTAACAATTTTGAGGGTAGAATTGCACTGTTTTGTAACGAGTCTTCTGAATATACTATGTTGTTCGAAGGAAATAGAACCAAATTGCCAAATGTGCCAGGAAGAGCGTTGGTACAGATTGACAAATCGACATATGAATGTCAAATGTATCTTGCTTTTGAAGGAGACAAAGAATACGAACGAGTTCATAATATTCAAAAATATGTAGTGCAATGCAATGAAAAATATGGAGGAATGAAAGCAAGAGTAATTCCGGAAATACCGAAGGTTTTAAATGTGGATTATGTGGAAAGAAATTTATCGTTAGCCAATACGAATGGAGAATTGCTGTTAGGATTGGATTATGCGTCCATCGAACCTATGACATTCGATCTGATGGAAAGTGAAATGTTGATTCTTTCGGGTAAAAAAGATGTTAGTAGACAGGCATTTTCTAAGTATGTTGTAAAAATGTTTTTGGAACAAAAATTTGGAAATGTAGAATTCTATATTATGGATTCTATTGCTGGCAAATGGTCAGAAATAGAAGCTCTACCTGAAACGTCTTATTATTCTACAGATGCAAATAGTTCGTCAAGTATCATGGCAGAGATTGGGCAGATTGCAGAACAGAGATATTTGAATTATATCAACAAAAGAAGAGGAAGTTTAGAGTCCGAGCCATGGATAGTAGTGATTATTGAAAATAATGATGTTATAACTGCTTTGAGTAGTGATAAGACTATTATGCTGACTGTGAAGGACATTTGGAGTAAATACAAAGGTATGAAAATCTTTTTTATATTTACAAATATCAATAATGCGAATATTCCGTTCAATGCACCAGAGCTTATGAAAATTCTGAAAGACAAAAAGCAATATATTATATTTGATGAAATAGCAAATATTAAGTTAACAGATATTGCATTAAGTACTACAAGAAAGTATGCAAAACCACTTGAATTTGGTGATGCATATTATGTTGAAGACGGTGAAGTTAGGAAAATTAGAACCGTTAATTAAAGGTGGAAACTGTTATAACAGTTTTACATAAATTAAAAAGGAGGCAAAAAATATGGCAGTAAACAAAGTGGATTATGATGTGCTTACAACTGGTGTTAGTACATATGGAAATCAAGCAGAGGCAATTAATGAAGCGTTAAATGCATTGATTACCATGAATGGACAGCTTCAAGAAGGTTGGACAAACCAAACAGCAGATGCTTTTATTCAGAGATTTGAAGATGAATATAAACCTGCATTAGAAAATATTATTGAAGCAGTTCAGAGTATTTCTGATTATATTCAGAGTTATATGCAGGCACGTCAAGATGATGATGCTGCAGGTGCTGCAGCAGTTAGAGGATAATATTAGGATTATTCCCCATTATGCCATTAGCAGTAGTATAACTATTGCTAATGGCAATATTCAATATATGAGTAAGAGGTGAAAAAAATGACCAAATCTCAATACTATAATGAAATTTCAAGAAACAAACAATTAGTTAGTCAGTATCAGAATCAAATTAATACATTAAATAAAGAAATAAATGAGTTGGAGGATGCGAGAAGTAAAATATCAACTCTTAAGAGCACACTTGTTAGTTGTAAAAATTCAAGTGTAAATAGAATGTCAAGCACAAGTTTAGTAATGAAAATTAACTCAAAAATAATTAATAAATTTTGCAATAATATGAATACATTATTCGAAGGAGCAGAATATAAATCAGTAAATAATGGTTTGGGTAATGGTATTACGAAGATAGAGGACGAAATTACAAGAAAAAAAAATCAGATTACTTCATTAAATAATCAAATATCGGATTGTAATGGTAGAATTTCGAATATGAATATGGAAATTAAAAGGCTTGAAGAACAGGAAAGAGAAAAAGAAGCTACAAGAAAGGCGGAGGAAGAAAGAAAAACTCAGTAGACTAGCAATAGTTGATATGGGAGGAAGATATGGCAAATATAGAACTAAAAATTGAGGATGATTATATAAAAGATCAAGCGCAGTTAATCGGTGAATGGGCGAACGATTTACAGGAAGGAATCGATAAATATATTACAATAATGAATCATATTATTGAAGAAGCAATTATGGAGGGGACTACAGCTGAAGCGCTGAGTACATTTGTGTATTATGTGGAAAATCTAAAAGAAATTGTAAAAGAAATGGGAACAGAGGCAAAAGGTATGGGGTTATCATTTCTAAACGAGGTTGATAAAGCAGATGATTATTTGTATTGAGGGAAAGGATAAGAAATGGCAACAAGAATAGATCAGGATAAACTCGAACAATATATTGGAGAGTTGAATTCTTTGCAGTTAAAGTGGAGTAGTTACAAGAAGACACCTTCAGATCAAGGTGAAAATGGTGGAGGGACGGTGACTGAAATGGTGGAGATGACAGAATCACTACAAAATATGCAAGACGCTTTTATACAACTTTTGACAAATACGTTGTCATATATGAGACAGAGAAAAAAATCTGTAGAAGCTAAAGATGCGGAGGCAGCTACTAAAATAAAAAAATAATTATTTGAAAAAGGGCGGTGGAATAAAGTGTTTCGTGATTTTTCAGAAAATGCAAAACAAAAGTTGTTGGAGTATGTGAAAGACGTAACAGAGACCACACTTTGGGGTAAACTCGGTGACGCAATAGGAGATATGGGATTACATGTTCAGTATTGGTTTGGTGCGCTAAATATTTCGAACTATGTTAACGATGTGGATACATATCATAAAAAAATATTGGACAAGAATAATACAACAGCATCCAAGGTAGAAGAGATTTTTAGAAATGTAAAAAATATTGATACAAGGTATCAAAATGGATTAAATCAAGAAGTTTCTTATGCAAATAGCATTACGGACTTAATAAGAAATTTGTCTGATACAATAGATCCAAATGGCGGTAATATGGATATGCAGAAAATTAGTGCAACATTAACTGCATCTTTAGAAAAAATTCAAGAAAATCAATTATCAAAGAATAAAGTGATTGAAGAAAGTATGTTAGGAACAGATCCGAATGCTGTAGAAATGAGTGCAGATCCTGTAAATCTTAGTACAGGTAATTTTGTTTATGAACATGAGGATTTACAAATAGGTGGAGAAATACCAATATCATTTCATAGATATTATAATTCGAAAGATGTACGAATTGGTGTGTTAGGAAAGTGTTTTCGCCATAATTATGAAATAAACATTGAAGAAAAAGGTGAAGAGGTTTTCTGTTTACATCTTGCAGATGGGCAGACAATTTTGTTTGATAAGGTATCAGAACGAACTTACCATTCTACAAACGGAATAGCGGCAGTTTTAGTACAAGAAGATAATGGATACACATTAGAAAAACTGACTAAAGAAAAAATTATATTTAGTAAAGATGGAAAAATGCTTCGTCAGGAAAATGCTAATGGAAGAGGTATTACATTTTTATATAATGATTACAAACAATTAATTGAGGCTAAAACAGATACTGGTATGATGTTGAAATATTGGTATGATGACAATACTGGATATTTAGTGAAAGTAACAGATGATACTGGAAGAAATGTAACGATTATTTATAAACAAGATGCTATTGAAAAGGTTATGATTCCGGGTGACCAGTTATGCATATATGAATATGGTGCAAATGGGAGAATTTCTGAAGTTATTAATACAAGAGATGTTATTGCCGTAAAAAATACGTATGACAAAAAATTTCGAATCATACGTCAAGATTTTCCAGACTCAGGAAGTATGACTTTTGAATATGATGATGACAATCAAAGTGTATTATTGACAGAGCGAAATGGAAGTAAAACGATATACGTTCATGATGAAAAATACCGAAATGTAGAAACTATCTATGAAGATGGTACAAAAGAACGGTACATTTATAATGACCGAAATCAATGCGTCAGTGAGATGGATAGGAATGGAAATATAAAAAGGCGAGCATATGATAATCGTGGAAATTTGACACAGTATGTTGATGCATCAAAAAGAAGGGTAAATTTCACATATAATGCCGATAATCATTTGACAAATTTGAGCGTAAATGGAAATGAAAAAATTAAATTGTATTATGATAATCATGGGAATTTGATTGGTATAGAGAATGCATGTGGTGAAGGTTCAAGTGTAGAATATGATCAGTATGGAAGAGTTGTTGGTTTATTTTATGCAAATGGAAGTAAGGAAGAAATTGTCTATGATGGACGAGGAAATATCATTCAATTAGTTGAGAAAGACGGTGGCATATCAGAATATGAGTATGATCAATTGAATCGTGTAATTACTTCAACGGATGCAAATGGAAATAAAACGTCTTATGAATACGATGAATGTGATCGTGTGATAAAGATAGTAGATCCATTGGGAAACCAAAGAGAGTATAAATATAATACAAGCGGAAAAGTGACATCATTGAGGGATTTTGATGGAAATGAGTTGTTTTTTACATATAATGTAATAGGTAAGGTGGCTTCGTATACGGATAAAGAAGGATACACAACAAGTTATGAGTATGATAAAATGTGGAATATTTCAGCTCAAAAAAACCCAGACGGAACATATATCCGCTATTTCTATGATAAAGATAATAGACTCTTTTTGGAACAACATTCACTTGGGAAAAATCTGACATATGAATATGATGCGGTTGGAAATTGTACAAAAGCAGTAGATGCGGAAGGTAACGAGACATGTTATGTATATGATGTAGGAAATCGTTTGATAGAAGAGCAGGATGCAGAAGGGTATAAAACAAGTTATCATTATGATAGAGAAGGTAATCTAAATTCAGTAACTGATCCGTTGGGAAACGTAACCGTTTATACGTATGATGCACTTGGGCGAAGGACAAGTGTAACGAATGTTATTGGTGATACAACGTATATGTATTATGACCATCTTGGAAATATTGAAAGGGTATGTTATCCAAATGGTAGTCAGAAATTATATACATATAGAATAGATGGAAAATTGGAATGTGTAAAGAATCCTGATGGTTCAAGTGAGTCTTATCAATATGATAAAAATGGAAATTTGATAAGTCGTTCAAATGGACTTGGAGATGCAACTATTATGAAGTATGATGAACTAAATCGTATGGTGGAAAGTATAACCCCATTGGGGGCTAAGATGTTTTATAAGTACGATGCTGTAGGAAATCTAACGGAAATGGTTGATGAAGTTGGTAATAAATCAGTTTATGAATATTCTCCAAATGGAAATTTAACAAAGGTAATTGATGCAGTCGGAAATGAAAGTGTATATGAATACGATTGTGTTGGACGTTTAATAAAAACAATGTGTATGGGAAATAATGGTGAAACACCACAATTAAAAACATATACTTGGGATGAAGCAGGAATGCTTAGTAGTGTTACTGATTCACTTGGATATACTGAGAGTTATTTATATGATAAAAATGGTAATATGACAGAGAAAACTGATAAAGATGGATATCATACATTTTTTATATATAATAAGACGGGCCAAGTTGATGAGATTAAATATGGAGACGGACGAAAAGTAGAATTGTTTTATAATCCACTTAAACAATTGGAAAGAGTTAAAGATTGGACAGGAACTACTGAAATTGTTTTAGATGAGTTAGGAAGAGCATTGCGGGTAACGGATGCAAAGGGGAATACAATTGGATATGAATGGGGTACGATGAATGAGCGCAAAACGATTGTATATCCAAATGGAAAAAGAGCGGAATATGAATATAACGAAAATCTTCAGCTAACAGCATTACATACATCGCAGGAAACGGTAAGGTATACATATGATGAAATTGGTCGTTTAAAACAGAAAATCTTACCTGACGGAGTAAGAACTTCTTACGAATATAATGCTGCTGGATATGTATCTTCTATTTTGCATGAAGGAAAGGAGGTTTACGAATCTTATCAATATCAGTATGATAGGTTAGGCAGAAAAATAGGAGCGGGAAAAGACAGAAAAGGAATTGATGAAGATAATGGTTTCTTTTCCTATGATTATGATGCAATGCATCGACTTATAAGCGTGAAACAAGATAATAAGTTGCTGCGAGCATATGAATATGATGCGTTTGGAAATAGAATTAAGAAAAAGGAATATTCAGAAGATAATCTTAAAGAAATTACATATCTATATAATACAAATAATCAGCTTATCTCTGAATCAGATGGTTCTTTGATAAAAAGTTATAACTATGATAAAAGAGGAAATCTGTTATCTGTTAGAGCAGGTGATAATTTGTTAAAATCATTTACTTTTGATGCTGCAAATCAAATGAGCTGTTCTATGGGAATGATAAATGGAATAAAAAAATATGCAGAGTATCAGTATAATGGTTTAGGGCATAGGACTTCACAGAGGATATGCGATGAAAATCTAAAATCTGAAAAATATCTAGAATATATTTTGGATATGACGCGTGCTTATTATAACACATTACAGATAAAATCAGATGACAGAGATAAGGAGCAAACTTTTTACTGGGACAGCAATGTGGTTAGTATAGAGGTGGATAGAAGAGAGGCATATTATTTACAAGATGATCTTGGTAGTCCAATGCGTTTGGTGGATGACGACGGAATGATATGTGATACTTATGCTTATGATGAATTTGGTATAGGTATTGGTAACATAAAAGAATTAAATCACATGATTCAGCCATTTGGATTTACAGGATATCAGATGGATGAAGTTAGTGGGATGTATTTTGCACAAGCTAGAAGATATGATGCACAAGCTGGAAGATTTATTAGTGAGGATAAGGTGAAGGGTATTATAGCGGTGCCGTATTCGTTAAATATGTACACGTATTGTTGGAATAATCCAATGATGCTAGTAGACCTTGACGGTAGGTTCGCAATAACAATGACTACTATCTTAATAGCAGCGGCAGCAGGTGCTGCACTTAGCGTGATACCAGTAATTGTAGAAGATATTAAATCAGGAGAAGATGTAGGGTTAAAAGATTATGTATCAGCAAGCGTAGGCGGTGCAGTTATGGGGGTTGTTACACTTTTTGGTAATCCAATGTTAGCGACAATGTCCTCATCATTTGTGTCATATCTAATAGAAGGTATTTGGGAATTTGCAGATGGAACGAAAACGTTTAATTTAGAAAATTTAACGGGTGGATTACTGGATATGTTCAAAGATTTATTCATAGATATGCTTATTGATGCTAGTGTAGGATGGTTGATTGGAAAATTTTCAGAATTTATAGTAGCTCCGTTGTTAAAATTTTTTGGGGTTACAGGTCGAGGAAGTTTAAAAATGGTTTATGAGATGGTAAAAACCAAGTTGAAAAATGGAACGTGGAAATTGACGAGTTTGAGAAAAAAAACGTTAGCGAAAATATTTGCATATTTGGGAATTACTGAGTTGATAGATCATTTTACTGATAAGCTTAAAGATTGGTTAGAAAATGGGTTAGAAAACTTATCTGAACTGCTATTTAACAATTTAGATGATGCAGCATGCTGTTAGAGAGGATGAAGATAATGGCATCAAAGTTATATTATATTTTAAATATGTATGGGCAAGTGTTATTTTTTATAGTCGGATTGCTAGTTACTATAATTTGTTTTGTGAAAAAGTTGAATCTTGCATGGAAATTTCCATTTGCACCAGGAGGAGATTTTATACAAAGATATGAAAAAGTCATTAATTATAGTATATACTTTCTTATCATGGGTATTGCTTTAATTGGTATTAGTTTGTCTTTTCCTCGTTTATTGGATATGAAAGCTGTATTGACAAATGATTTTCAAATAGCAAATGGCGTAGTGATTTCACAAGATTATTCAAATGAGGATGCGAAAAAAAATAGAACAGTGACTATCGAAGATATTGTAACTGGGGATGATGTAAAATACTACATATTTCGTTGTCCACTCTTGGAAGAGGGAAAACAAATAACTATTTATTACTATAAAAATTCACGAGATGGTTATCTCAAACAGTCACAATAAATTTAATGTTGTCTGGCTGAGAATGAAAATACTCAAATTTGGAAAAATATATAGGTAAAAACGAAAGGAGTTTTAGGTAAATTATTCTGTAAAAAATAAGGTTCTGTCTATATTCTATACTGGAGAATTGTTTTACAGTGTCCTATTTAATATTTAACGGTATATTCCATGTAGATATCATAATAGCTATTTTTAAGAAGATTGAAAATGAAAAATGTAGAAAAATTTTAAAGTGTGAGATGTGAAATCTGCGGGATCTTCAAAGTTTAATAGTGGGCAGAACGAAAACAAACGAATAAGTAGGAAAAATTATGCAGGTGGATCGATATGATCCACCTGTATTATATTGCAATGAAATATTAAGTCTTCTGTATCATAATAAGTAACAGGGGTATAACCTGAGGAACCATTTATGACAGGATTGTCTCTGGTTTTGTACAGGAAGCGAGTTCGGAAATGTTCAAAGTTTCTGTAACCACGTCCTAAACGATTTAAGTCTTATAGTTCGCGAAGTGTTGGGGCGATCATAAAAAGAGAGAGGAAGCTTGTTCATTTTTACATAACGGTCGAATGTGTCTAGGACGTAAGTGTCAGATACATTGTATTTTGTAGCAATGCTGGAGGTTGAAGTGGATAAGTCATGAAACGCCTGAATAATCAGCATATCTGTTGCATTTGTATTACGACGTCTTTTATCGACAAAGTTAAAAGTTTCGTTAGAAGTAAAAGAACACAGAGGGTTTGTACAACGCAACGACATTGCTTGAGCTTAAAAACAAGCTCATAAGTATCCTGCAAGATAGGATGATTAATAGTTCTGGTTTTTAAACCACAAATAGGACAGAAGTGAGTTTCAGGTTTGGTCTCAATCGTTAAAATTTTTTGAGTATCAGAAATCGAGATAAAGGGTGACCACACTAAACTTTGAATATCTGAATGTTCTATGGCGGAAGTTGTTTTGGATTTTGACAGACAAAAAGAGTTAAATTATAATAAATATAATTAATAAGCACATTGGAGGTGTGGGAATGAGATTTTTCGATAATCTAGATAAAAAAGTTAATTAGATATTGTCTATGTTGTGGAAATTTGATTAAATCGGATGTGAAGTTTTGTCCAGAGTGTGGTAGTTATTTGGAAACACAAACAGCAAAGGAAGGAACAGAACTAGATCATGCAATAGATTTATATGATTGATATGTATAATAAGATAAGCTTAAGAAGAATAGAGATTAAGAATAAAGATAACAAAAAACCTCAGTACAATCGTGCTGAGGTTTTTAAGAGCGATAGACGGGGCTCGAACCCGCGGTCTCGACCTTGGCAAGGTCGC
>CAZAEC010000009.1:72209-75194 GCA_964484055.1 uncultured Clostridium sp. | reverse complement strand
GCAGCCGGGGTGTTAGCGGTACCTTGTACCTACAATCCGCTATAGTAGGGGTGATATTACGCAGAGGGTGTTGATTGTTGAAGCTGCCCTTGGCAAGTGGCGTTGAAAATTTCGGGTCTCACGCGGCGAGGCTCTGTGAACCGTGTCAGGTCGGGAACGAAGCAGCACTAAGCAGATGTCCTCGGGTGTTGTGAGGGTGCCTGGGTTGAGTCAACTACCAAGGTAACGTTCGGTGAGATACATTCGAAGCGTAATGCACAAAAAGGTAAATCCAGAGATATTGAGTGATCAATATCTCTTTTTTTCTGCCTTTATTCAGATACTGTACTGCTCTGTTCCTGAGCCGCACTCTTTTTAAGCATTTTTTTTGCTTTCTGTTTCTCGCGTAATTCTTTGAAAAATTGTTTCATCATCTGACTACACTCTTCTTCACACACGCCTGTTGTAAGTTCCACTTGATGATTAAATTCTTTTATATCTAAAAGATTTAAAATAGAGCCTGCACATCCCGCTTTAGGGTTCATACAGCCAACAACGACTCTTTTTACTCTTGCTTGTACAATCGCACCCGCACACATTTGACATGGTTCTAATGTTACATATAATGTGCAGTCTTCCAATCTCCAGTCATCTATTTTCTTGCTTGCTTTTTTGATTGCCTGTAATTCTGCATGAGCAAGCGTATTTTTATCAATTGTTCTTCTATTATACCCACGGCCTATGATCTGATCCTGATAAACGATCACACAACCAATCGGTACTTCTTCTATCTTATATGCTTTCTTCGCCTGTCGTATGGCTTCTTTCATATATTTTTCATCAGTTGTCATAATTTTCCTTTCCAGCATTCCTGCTGTTTCCCCGTTCTTTTTCTTCTTCAATCTGAATACATTAGATTAGACTTGACATAATTGGAGGAATTCATGAAATCTGGTGTCTACTATCTTTATGAATATAAAAATGATCAAAAATCACGAAATGTTGGTTTCTTAAAATTCATACAAGATTCCGACTCTTGTTTCCTACAAATCTGTACACGGGGTATCCCTGTATTTCATGGGGACTTGGTTTCTCTTTGTATTCTTTGCCCATCAGAAGAAAACATCTTTATAATCCCCCGCCAAACAATCCAATGTGAAAATCACGCAATCACATGCAAATTAACACTTTCTTCTTCCGAACTTGAATCTTCCGCCCACGAAACTTCCGACCGCGAAACTTCTTTTTGTGGATTTCTTATAGAACTCCCCGATAAAACGCTTCTTGTTGCAATGGAAGACGGTTTTGCTTTCTCCACAGCCATGTGTCAGACGCCACCTGAAAAAATTGACAATAATACCAACGCTAGTTGCGATGCGGTTGCGAAGCCGGTGGCCGAGAATGGTGCCGGTTACCTTCCGACGGCGAAGCCGGTGGCTGAGAATGGCGCCGGTTGTGTTCCGACGGCGAAGCCGGTGGCCGAGAATGGTGCCGGTTGCCTTCCGACGGCGAAGCCGGTGGCGGGGGATGATGTCGATTGTGTTACGCATGTAAAGTCAACGGCTGATGCAACTAGAAAGTGTGATGTATCTTCAGCAACAAACACCACCTCTCCCCAACAAATAATTAGAAAAATCCAGCGTACGGAGCTTTCAAGCCTTCCACGCAGGTATTGGAATATTTCTAACAATCGTTTTTTATTGCATGGTTATTACAATTATAACCATCTTCTCCTTGTTGAAGAAAAGAATTATTTTCTTGTTGGAGTTCCCGGCATCTACGATAAACGAGAAGCTCGCGCCGCTGATTTGTTTGGCTTTCCTACATTTTCAGAATCTTACACCAAATCACTAGATTTGTCTAGTGAGGAAACATCTACTCAAGGCAAGTTCGGGTACTGGTGTAAAAAACTGCCAGCAATACCTAAAAACATTTCCTAATTGTGTCCTATAACACAATTATCCCATCCTTTTGTGTTCTATTTTCTCTATACAAACATTTCCATCCTCCAGACCGACATATTTAAGCTTCTTGTCGGTCTGATTCACTTTAACCCCACTCCAAGAAACACTTCTTACCTGTCAACTCATTCTTTCCACAATATCCAACAATCCCCACATATCCTATCCTCTATTCAAAAGAAAGGATCGCTGTAATCACAACGACCCTTTGCTCTTTTTAATCCAAATAAATTGGTGGTTCATAATATCTTCCAAGCTGTTTTTTCTTCTTTTCCTGGTATCCAAGAAATGCCCACTCTGTCATATCTATCCAACCATGCTTTGTACGGTCATACACTTGCACATATCCAATCTTTGATGGATGCATACGAACACTATTTGTCTGATACTCACGCCCTGTGTATGGATTCAATTCACCAATACTCAAATCTTCTGTTTCTTCATTATGTTTCACAATCGGTTCAAACTCTTCTGCTTCTGAAATAACTGCTTCTACAGTCTGGTTTTCATCTAGTAGATTTTCCACCTCTATTACTTTTTTCTCTACTTCTGTTACTTCTACTTCCTCTTTCACATCTGGTTCAATCTCTGATACTTCTGTCTCAACCTCTGGAATTTCAATTTCTACTTCATTCTGACTTTCAAGCTTTATTTCTTCTACTTCCGGCTTCACTTCATATGTATGATCTACTTTTTTATCTGCCTTCTTATTCTTTTTATTTCTTCCAAATCCCCTAAAGAACAGACCTCCACGGAATCGTTCTTTCTGTTCTGGTACCTCTTTCGATACTTCCACAGTTTCTTTCTGCTCTTCCGTTGCTTCTTCTTCAATCTCTTTTTCTGCAACTTCTTCGATCTCTTCCGCTGCTTCTTCTACCTTTTCTTCTGCAACTTCTTCTTCAACCTCTTCTTCTGCAACTTCTTCGATCTCTTCCGCTGCTTCTTCTTCAATCTCTTCTTCCACAACTTCTTCGATCTCTTCTTCTGCAACTTCTTCGATCTCTTCCGCTGCTTCTTCTTCGATCTCTTCCGCTGCTTCTTCTTC
>CAZAEC010000009.1:0-72109 GCA_964484055.1 uncultured Clostridium sp. | reverse complement strand
CTTCTTCGATCTCTTCCGCTGCTTCTTCTTCGATCTCTTCCGCTGCTTCTTCTTCGATCTCTTCCGCTGCTTCTTCTTCGATCTCTTCCGCTGCTTCTTCTTCGATCTCTTCCGCTGCTTCTTCTTCGATCTCTTCCGCTGCTTCTTCTTCGATCTCTTCCGCTGCTTCTTCTTCAATTTCTTCTTCTGCAGGTTCTAGCTGTTCTTGCATCTCTGCCACCGAAGCAGTCATTGTTTCATCAAATACAAATTCTTGCTGGTAAACGTCTTCATCCTGCTCTACCTTTTTCTTTTTGTTTGCTTTTTTCATGTAATTCATCAAAGCAGCTTCATCGATATTAAATTCTTCATCGTTTTCTATTGGAAATATACTTAATCGAAATGGACAACCAAGGATCTTTGCGATCATTCGCATATCTTGTTCTTGAAAATTATCTCTCCCAAGACGTTGTGTCAGATTCTGTCTAGACATTGCTTTTCCAGTTTCTTCCTGGATCTGTTCCGCAAGTTCCTTGATCGTCATGCCTTTGCGGTTCAAAATAATCTTGACCTGCTCCCCAAATGTTAAATCTTTCATGACTTGACCCTCCTGTTATCTTATTGTACTTATATCCCCATTCAAGCAACTTTTTCATTGCTTGATAAATCTATTATTTTCTCGTTTTTACTCATTTTAACAAATCCATTTTTTATCGTCAACACAAAGATTCTTAAGGTTCTGCGATCCAAAGTGTTTTACTAGAAAATGAGAAATTTACTAGTAAACCAAAAAGGAGCATCTCTCTATAACGGAACAGCTCCGTTATTTTATGATACTCCTTTTGTATAAAACCTATTTTTTATTCTTCAATCGCACCGAGATATTCTTCCAATGTGATTCCCTTTTCCATGATCTCTTTTGCAGCATCTTTTCCTACATAACGATAATGCCATGGTTCATATATAATTCCTGTAATATCTGTTGCTTTCACTGGATATCTTAAAATAAATCCATATTCCCAACAGTGTTCCTTAAGCCACTGTGCTTCTTCTGTATCCTCTTGTTCTTCATCTAATTCCTGATAGGATTTAGATACAATATCCAATGCCAATCCCATTGAATGTTCGCTATATCCTGGAACTGCAATCGATTTACTTGTTGTTTCATATGCCTCCAACATAGTATATCCTGAATTAACCCATGTTTCCATATCGTCATTGAAATTCTCACGCTGTTTCTTATAGGAACGATATGCAGAACATACAACCATTTCCAGTCCTGCATCTTCAGCATCTTCCAACATTTGTTTTGCATCATCTACAATACGTTCATCCACTTCTAGATCATCTATAAGTTCCACAAGTGTTGGAACATATTCTTCATCCAATGGATGATCCTGATTTACCAAAGCAAGACACCAATCATCTTCATTTGAAACAAGCTGTTCTGCTGCATCTGGAATCTTTTTGTTCTTTACTTCCAGTTCCTCCTGGAGCTGTGTGATTTCTTTCTTAAGTCCTGCAACTTCTTCTTTATGATTGCTATTCTTCGATTTCACTACGATCAATAAAATGATCAACATCACGATCGCTGTCAGGATCGCTCCTGTAGCCATTCCTACTTTTAAAACTCTTTTAAATTTTAGTCCTGTCTTTCTATCTACTTCAAAACTCATACTTATACTTCCCCTGTATTATATTCTCTTTTGAAAATCTATCTGTTTCTTTTGGCTCATTTCTTAATCTCTCATATACCGCACTTCAAATGTATCGATCGTAATCGGCTTATTGAATAATACTCCTTGCACATAATTACAGCCTAATTCCTGCAATACATTCAACTGATCTTGTATCTCTGCACCAGACGCATAAACAGCCACCCCTAAACGTCGACAAACTTCTATGATTGCTTTTGCAACGATCCGGCTCTTACTGTTTCCTACGATTCCTGAGACCAAACTTTTATCCAACTTCAATCCATCAAATTCCATGATTGAAAGAATTGAGATCGTAGAATTCTTTTCTCCATAATGATCCAAGATCACACGAATATTTTCCTTTCTAAGTGTATGACTTGTCTCTGCCAGCATTTCCTGATTCATCTCTGTCAATGACTCTGAAACTTCAACCTGCAAATACTCACAAGAAATCTGATAACGTTCTACGATATCCATCATTTTCTTTGTAATTCCTTCATCTTGCAATGTAGAACAACATAAATTAACAGAAATCGGAATCAGATTCAACTCTTCCTGCTCCCATCTGTGAAGCGTCTGACACACACGTTCAAACACATACAGATCAAGGTAGTGAGATAATCTTGTCTCTTCCAATAATTGAATATAACGCTCTGGGTTCATTACCCCAAGATCTTTATGATGATAACGAACAACTGCTTCCGCAGCAACAACCTCCTCTGTATCCACATCAAGGATTGGGATCAAGCAGACAATAAAATTGCCATTCTCAAGATCATATAATAAATCTTCTTTTATGATCGGTTCATGATGGCCTTTTTTCTGGTTTTTATAATATTTCTGCTTTTCCTCACGCATCATATTCTCAGCACTTGCTACCAGTTTATCTAGATTGATATCTACTTTTTCCCATGCATATCCGATACTTACTAATCCAAGACTTATATTATCTAATTTTTCTCTCACACCATGGACATTCTTTAAAAATTGATCATAAGATACATTCTCCATGATCACCAGATATTCATCCCCTGTCATGCGGAACACGGATGCCCCTCGGAAATATTCTTCCAAAACTTCTCCAACTCTTGTGACAACCTCATCCCCATATTCTCGTCCAAACTCCTGATTAAAAACCTTCAGTCCATTAATATCTGCAGAAAGCGTCCCTAATGATTTCCAATTCTTTTTCTTTCTCTCAGTCAGATATCCCATAAAGCTGTTGCGATTCAATAGACCTGTCAGATTGTCATGATAACTAAGGTATTCTTGTTCCTGCTGTCTCTTTTTCATAATGATCATCTGAGACATATATGGCAGCATTGCATGCATCAAAGACAGATCACAACCACCGCGTCGCACATTTACTGCTGCAAGAATTCCTGTCCGTCCTTCTGAAAGCGGCTGAAAAATACTATAGCTGTCTGCATTCGTATCTGTGATCTCCTGCTTCAACCAACGTGGCTGCTGCTCCTGACTTAACATTTTTAACTTTTCTCTCTGTCCTGTGATTTCTTCTGCACACAATTCATATATCGACAAGATCTCATAATCATCTTTTTCTACATAATAGACATATTCCGAATCATAATACGCTCTGATTGTTTCCAAAACATCGTTCATCATTTCCGAAAGCGAACGTACTTCTTGTGTCTTATTCATAAACTTCTCCCTATGTTTCTTACTGGAACTCTACTTATAGCTATGAATATTTTATTATAATCTCGTCTAAAAAGCAACTCTTTCAAATTTCTGTCCAGCTTATTATATTGCTTCAGCTTCTTTTAACTCTCGATAAAGATAAGATACTGGCAATCCAACAACATTGTAATAATCCCCTTCTATACGATCAATATAAGCAGCAAAACCACCTTGGATACCATAAGCACCTGCTTTATCCATCGGCTCTTTGCTCTCAATATATTTGTCTATCTCTGCATTACACATCGGATTTACATATACTTTTGTTTCTACCGCATGATTGATAATCTTCTTATTACCCTTCTCATCAAAGATTAGTAATGCGGTTCCTGTAAACACTTGATGAGCACGCCCCTGAAGATTTGAGATCATGCGAAATGCATCTTTCTCATCTTTCGGCTTTCCTAAGATTTCTTCATCTAATGCCACGATCGTATCTGCTCCGATCACAACTGTAGATCTTATCTCTCCTTCATTTTCTATGATTTCTTCTGCTACATTTTCTGCTTTTTGAAGCGCAAGCTCCTTCACGATCTCCTCCGGAATCTTGCTTGTATAACATTCTTCCTTACTGCTTGTCTTTATTTCAAATGAAATACCAATCTGTTCCAGCAATTCTTTTCTTCTCGGTGATGCTGAACCTAAAACTATCCTCTTCACTCGTTTTCTCCATTTTCTTTTTATTTTTATTTTTATCTATGATCATTCTACAATTCGTTGCGATTATGATCATATTGCATTATGTTGCTTCCATGCCTCCTCAAGGATCTTCGGATTTTCTAACAACTCGATACATCCTCTTGTCATACATTCTGCTGCATACATCATTCCTTTATATCCAATACTCATTCCAGACTGTGCTGTTGCAGTCCAATGATGAAGCGGTGTGCCTTTACACATCGTCGCAGCACTGAGCATGATCGTAGGCACAGTATGACTCATATCAGATACATCTGTTCCGATCGCCAGCCGTACCGGTTCTGCTTCCAACGGTTCCAATCCCGTAAAATATTTTTCATCATTTTCAAGATGTGCAGCTTCACTGACCGCTTTGGCAAATGCAATCTCTTCTTTTGTATATTCCGGTACAGAAACTTTCTCCATTGCCTGATAAAATGTTTCTGCCAACACACGATTTACTTTCATTTCTTTATGATGTACGATCGTTTCAATCTCAACTTTTGTTCCTGTCATCAACGCTGCACCTCTGGCACAATCGTCCACTCTTGCCGACGCATCTTCCATCGTAGAAGCTTTTGATGCACGGATAAAATATTTTGTAGAAGCAAATGCTGGCACAATGTTCGCAGCCCCCTGTGGACTTGTATATGCATAATGCATACGCACATCCTCCGCTACATGTTCACGCAGATAATTTACCCCTACATTCATCAATTCTGCAGCATCCAACGCACTTCTACCTAATTCTGGGTGTTTTGATGCATGCGCAGAAATTCCATAAAAGTTATAATGTTTAATGTCTTGTGCCTGCCAAATATCATAACTCACTCGATTCCGATCAAAAGGATGCCAAGTAACTGCCACAGATAGATCATCAAAGATTCCTTCATTATTCATCTTAATCTTTCCATACACAATCTCTTCTGCTGGACAACCGTATACACGAAGTGTTCCTTTTTTTCCTACAGTTTCCATCCATTCCTTCAAAGCAATTGCCGCTCCAGCACATGCTGTTCCCAACAGATTGTGACCACAGCCATGTCCTGGCTGTCCATTGCGTTGTTCCTCTGGCAATACCGGTTGTCCAAGTCCCGGAAGTGCATCGTATTCCGCCAGAAATCCGATCACAGGATCTCCTTCTCCCCATTTTGCAATAAATGCAGTTTCCATTCCTGAAATATTCCACTGAATCTCAAAACCTGCATTTTCAAGATATTTTGCAAGACACTGGGAAGATAACCTCTCCTCCAAAGCGATCTCTGGATTCTCAAATATATATTCTGCTGTTTGGATCATTTCTTTTTCATGTCTTTTAAACCATTCTGAAATCATTTTCACACCCCACTTTTATTCGTGAATTACTCAATGGAAGTATAACACAAACCGTTTCTTTTTGCGACCTCAACCACACAACCATGCTCAATCTGGATATGATCGTTTGATTTCACATTAATATTTTCAACTTTCTGCTGTGAAAAACAGGAAATATGATATAATAAACAACAGTAGCAGGAAACGCCCTGTAAACAAATATTTACGGAAAAGGAACAACATATGAAAGCTTACGAACGATTATTAAAATATGCTGTTGTTCGTACACCTAGTAACGAAAACAGTACTACAACACCTTCTACTTCTTGTCAGTTTGATCTTGCTCATTTACTGGTAAAAGAATTAAAAGAACTTGGATTATCCGATGCACATGTTGACGACAAATGTTATGTATATGCCCATCTTCCAGCTACACCTGGATATGAAAATAAAACAAAACTTGGGCTGATCGCACATATGGACACAGTTTCCGAATTTTGCGACCATGAGATCAAACCGATCATCACAGAAAATTATGACGGCAATCCACTTCCTCTTGGAACAAGTGGTCGTACACTTTCCCCAGAGAATTTCAAGATCTTAAAAGATTTAACAGGAAGAACATTAATCACAACTGACGGAACAACGATTCTCGGCGCAGATGATAAAGCAGGGATCGCAGAGATCATAACCGTTGTAGAACGTCTTGTAACAGAAAACATTCCTCACGGTCCTCTTTCTATCGGTTTCACTCCAGATGAAGAGATTGGGGCTGGGGCTGATCATTTTGACCACAAAGAATTTGATGCAGATTTTGCTTATACGATCGACGGTGACATTGAAGGATCGATTGAATATGAGAATTTCAATGCGTGCCGCGCGATCTTTGAAATTGATGGAGTAAATGTTCACCCTGGTGCAGCAAAAGACACTATGGTCAATGCGATCCTTATCGCTACTGAGATCAACTCTATGCTCCCATTTGGACAGACACCTCGCGATACAGATGGATATGAAGGTTTCTATCATCTTCAGGAAATTCACGGTGATGTCTCTCATGCACATTTAGACTATATCATCCGTGATCACGACAAAGAGTCTTTCAATCATCGAAAACATTTGCTTCGTGAGATTGAAAAAAAGATGCTGGAAAAATGGGGAGAAGGATCGGTTTCTCTTTCACTTAAAGATGAATACTATAACATGGCAGAAGTTGTTGAACCACACATGCATTTGATCGAAAATGCAAAAAAAGCATGTCAAAATCTTGGTATCACTCCAATCATCGCTCCAATCCGTGGTGGTACAGATGGTGCCCGCTTAAGTTATGATGGACTTCCTTGTCCAAATCTCGGAACAGGTGCTCATGCAGTTCACGGGCCTTATGAATTCGTTACAATCGAAGGTATGGATCTCGCAACAGAAGTCGCTCTCGAGATTGTAAAACTGTATGCAGACATTGATTTATAAACTTATTTAATCCTATTTCAGCCGGTTATCAGATGATATTTCTATATAAAATATGCCTGATAACCGGCATTTTTCCACTCGATTCGACATCTCTGTCAGATTCTTATCTCATAAAATCCTTGCACTTTCAAAAAGTTTACTATATAATACCTTTATCTATGTTAATATTTTCGTAACATTTTTTAAGAAAGGAAACAGATTGTGAATTTGCAGAAAAAACAAATTTTACGAACTTTGCTTACCCTGTTTCTGGCTTTTTCTATGTTGATCTGGGCTGTCCCTGCATACGCAGATGACATCTCTAATCTTGAAAATAAGACAGAAGATCTGCAAACAGAACTTGCAGGTATCAATCAGGAATTACTAAGCATCAGTAACGAGATCGAAAGTACAAAATCTCAGATTGAAAGCACAAATGAAGAACTTCTTCGTCTTCAGGATTCTTTGGCTATTTCTCGTCAAAACGAATCTAGACAGTACGATGATATGAAAACAAGGATTAAATTCATGTATGAAAATGATTCTGCATCTCTTTTAGAGATCATGTTTTCAGCAGAGAGTTTATCTGATTTTTTAAATGCAGCGAATTTTATTCAAAACATCAGCCAATATGATCAAGAAAAATTAAATCAGTTACAAGAAGTGAAAGCTGGTATCGAAGCTCAAGAAGCTGATCTTCAATCCAGACAGGAAGAATTGCTTGTGTTACAGAAAGAATTAGAAGAGCAGGAAGCTTCTTTGTCTGCAAAGGCAAAAGAAACATCTACGGACCTTCAAAAATTCCAGGCGCAGCTGAAGGCCCTTCGTGAAGAAGAAGCTCGCAAAAAGGCAGAAAAAGAAGCTGCTGCAAAAGCCGAAGCGAACAAAAAACCGAGCAATAAACCAGACTCTTCTAATACTACAACTTCAAAACCATCCACAGGAACTACAACGGGTTCTAACAATAATAACACTACGGGTTCCGGAAGTAATAATACAACAACCGGATCTGGAAATAACTCAGGAAACTTTAATTACCCAACGAGCGGTGGTGTATTAACACCTGAAAAGGGCGTTGTATATTTTAACGGCCATCGCGAAACATATTATTCACAAAAAGTACTCCCTGGTGGAGGGCTAAATATTCCTGGACGTCATGTTGCAGCAGACGGAACGATCCGTGATGAGAATGGCTACATTTGTGTTGCAAGTAGTGATCTTCCATGGGGTACACTTGTTGAAACATCCCTTGGTATGGGAAGAGTTTATGACAGCGGATGTGCAAGTGGTACGATTGATATTTATACAAACTGGTAAGCATGAATCGCAAAATGATCATACCGAAAAGAACTTGGCATTAGCACTTTCTTTCGGATACATAAAATGGAGCATATCAACAAATTTACGTTGATATACTCCATTTTTATTTTTTATTCTTTTTCTCTTCTCGATATCCTTCCAGAATCACATTCTTTGCCTTCTGCGTCTGATCTGTCGTTGCAGCTTCGATTCCTTCCAACGGATATTCAATTCCTAATTCTTTATATTTTCCAACACCCATTACATGATAAGGAAGTACATCTAGTGCTTTTACATTTGACAAATTTGCAATGAATCTTCCTAAATTCAAAAGATGTTTCCTATCATCTGTGATCTCTGGAACGACCACGTGCCGAATCCAAACAGGTATTTTCTTCGCATCTAGGTATTTTGCAAATGCTAAAATATTGTCGTTACTCTGTCCAGTCAATTTCTTGTGTTCTTCTATATCAATATGCTTAATATCAAGTAACACTAAATCTGTATACTGCATCAATTCATCTAGCTTTTTCATATACGATACATTTCCTTGCCGATATGTTATTCCTGAAGTATCGATACATGTGTGAATTTTTTTCTCTTTTGCCTTTTGAAATAATTCGATCAAAAAATCAATCTGAAGAAGCGGCTCACCACCGGTCACTGTAATTCCTCCATTTCTATAGAAAGCACGATTTTTCGCGAATTGTCGAAGCAATTCATCTGCCTCCACTTTCATTCCTTCTCCAATCTTCCACGTGTCCGGATTATGGCAATATTGACACCGCATTGGGCACCCCTGTGTAAATACAACAAAGCGGATTCCCGGACCATCCACTGTTCCAAAACTCTCTATCGAATGAATGTATCCTTCCATCTTTCTTCCTCTTTCAACCGATCTGATCTTTTCTGTTTTTTCAATTTTTTTACATTTCTCCATGAAATGTTCTTGAGATCACTTCATCCTGTTGTTCCTTTGTAAGTTTGTTAAAGTTCACTGCATAACCACTCACTCGGATTGTTAGCTGTGGATATTTTTCCGGATGTGCCTGTGCATCCAAAAGCGTTTCTCTATTAAATACATTTACATTCAAATGATGTCCGCCTTTTTCCACATACCCATCCAAAAGTGCTACTAAATTATCAATCTGATCCTTTGTTGCTTCCATAACTTATTCCCTTTCTACTGATTCTATTTCTGATTCCTATTCTTCGTCAAGTCCCTCAAACAATGTTGGTGCAAAACACGCACCTCCACAATCAATATCTACATCGAGATCTCCAACAAATACTCTGTCTGCTTTTCCAAGTGCTCCTGGAATGATTGAAAATGTATTTGATATTCCATCCTGTGCATCAATAAATGGAAGTTTTGATACAGAAGCTAAAGATGCAACCGCACCATGTGTATCTCTGTGATGCATTGGATTCGCTCCCGGTGCAAATGCTTCTCCTGCCTTTCTTCCATCTGGTGTTGAACCTGTTGCTTTCCCATAAACTACATTTGAAGTGATCGTAAGAATCGACGTTGTAGGAATACTGCGACGATATGTGTGATTCTTACGAATATGCTCCATGTAAATGTGCACGATCTCGCGTGCGATCGAATCGACTCTATCATCATCATTTCCGTATTTTGGAAAATCTCCTTTCACTTCGTAATCTACAGCAAGTCCAGTTTCATCACGGATCACTTTTACTTTTGCATATTTGATCGCTGAAAGCGAATCCGCAACAACAGACAAGCCTGCGATTCCTGTCGCAAACCAACGAGTTACATTTTTATCATGCAATGCCATCTGAATCTTTTCATAACAATATTTATCATGCATATAATGAATGACATTCAATGTATTTACATACACTTCCGCAAGCCAGCGCATCATCGCATCGTATTTTCTCATTACTTCATCATATTCAAGATACTCTGACGTAATCGGCTGAAACTCCGGTCCTACCTGCTTCCCTGAAATCTCATCCCTGCCACCATTGATCGCATACAGCAAACATTTTGCAAGATTTGCTCTTGCTCCAAAAAACTGCATCTCTTTTCCAACACGCATCGAAGATACACAACACGCAATCGCATAATCATCCCCATGTGTAAATCTCATCAAGTCATCATTTTCATACTGGATCGAGGATGTTTCAATCGATATTTTTGCACAATATCTTTTAAAATTCTCTGGCAAATGTGTAGACCAAAGCACTGTCAGATTCGGTTCTGGTGAAGGTCCAAGATTCTTCAACGTATGCAGATAACGATAAGACATTTTTGTAACTAAATGTCGTCCATCGATCGCCACACCTGCAATGGATTCTGTAACCCACTGCGGATCTCCTGAAAACAATGCATTATATTCTGGCGTTCTAGCAAATTTGATCAGACGGAGTTTCATAATGAAATGGTCTACCATTTCCTGAATTTCTTTCTCTGTATAAATTCCTTTTTTCAAATCTCTTTCTGCATAAATATCTAAAAATGTAGACGTACGCCCCAACGACATCGCCGCCCCATTCTGTTCTTTTACCGCTGCAAGATAGCCAAAATAAAGCCACTGTATCGCCTCTTTTGTATCTTTCGCTGGGAGTGAGATATCATATCCATAACTCAACGCCATTTCCTTTAACTGATGTAAAGCACGGATCTGTTCCGCCAACTCTTCACGCTCACGGATTACTTCGGAATACATTGCTGTACGTGTCGTTTCTTTCTGCTCGATCTTATCTTCGATCAGCCTGTCCACTCCATAAAGTGCTACTCGACGATAATCACCAATAATACGACCTCTCCCATATGCATCCGGAAGTCCTGTGATGATATGACTTGACCTACAAGCTCTCATCTCTGGTGTATATGCGTCAAATACACCAGAATTGTGCGTTTTTCTGTGCACTGTAAAGAACTCCGTTAATTTCGGATCCACTTTATATCCATGATCCTCACAAGCTTTTTGTGCCACACGAATCCCACCATATGGCATAAATGCTCGTTTGAATGGCTTATCTGTCTGAAATCCTACAATCTTTTCTTTTGATTTATCCAAATATCCAGGTCCATGGGATGTGATCGTAGAAATGATCTCGGTATCCATATCCAACACCCCGCCTGCTTCCATCTCCTGTTTGGAAAGTTCCATGACTTGATTCCAAAGTTCCTTTGTATCCTCTGTCGGAGACTCCAAAAAATCCTCATTTCCGTCATATGGTGCATAATTATGTCTAATAAAACTTCTGACATTGATCTCTCTCATCCATGTTCCTTCTTCGAAACCTTCCCAACCAATATATGAACGATTCATAACAACTCTCCTTTTTACTAATTATTTAGTTAGTTTTAACTAATCGCCATCATGATACTATATTCCATGAACAGTGTCAATCTGATCATTCTTATTAACAAAAATTTTCAATTTTAGTATGGCTTTTGGATGATTTTTATATGTACTAATTTTTCAAAAAATATATTTATGGAAATTTTTCAGAAGTGATAAGATAGAAAACAATAACGCTCCCTCAAAAACCCTGCGAAAGCAAAAAAAATGCTGAAAATTCCCTTCTTGAATCCTCAGCATTTTTTAACACTTACCGTTTTTCTATATAAAAAGGACTTCTATTATTTTCTGTCCCATTCACAATCTCTCTAACATTTCTGCATCATCATTATTTTTATTCATATTATTTTTTAGCAACCGATAAACAGCCGCACAGATTGGCACTCCCAAAAGCATTCCTACCACTCCCATGATTCCACCACCTACTGTTACCGCAGCAAGTACCCAGATTCCTGGAAGTCCAAGTGAAGAACCAACCACTTTTGGATAAATGATATTACCTTCCAACTGCTGTAAGATCACAAGGAAGATTAAAAAAATCAGCGCCTGTACTGGAGAGACTGCAAGAATCATAAACGCACCCACACCTGCACCTATATATGCACCTGCCACTGGAATCAACGCGGTAAACGCAACCAATGCCCCGATCATAGATGCATACGGAAGCCTTAAGATCCACATACCGATCATACATAATATGCCCAGAATGACCGCTTCTGTACACTGTCCTACAATATAACGATGGAAACAGTCATTCAGAATATCCAATACATAAACTGTTTTCTTATACCAATCTTGTCTCAAATAATGTTTCATTACTTTGTCCGACTGACGAGCCAATGTTTCTTTTCCCAATAACAAATATACAGAAAAAATAATACTCAACAATGCGGTTACGATTCCTGAAAATACTGTTGAGATCATCTCAAACATGACTCCTACTGCATTTCCAAGCCCAGTTGTCACCATATTGATCAACTGCGTGATCTTAGACTGCCAGTTAATATCCTGTAAAAATGATATGATGTCTTCTGGAATGACCTCAATCTTCTCCAACGCATTGACTAACGCTTTCATTACTACTGGGACTTCCGCCAAAAGTAATTGTATACACGAAATAAGCTGCGGAACAACAAGTCCAAAGATTAATAAAACAATTGCAAGCAACGTTACATACGCAGCGATCAAGCATACTGGTCTTCTGCTTTTTGTTACAATTTCTTTATTTGACTTTGGAAAAAAATTCCGCTCGTACATACTCATCAAAATATTGACCAGATATGCAATTCCGCACCCTATGATCAGCGGTGTTGCCGCTCCAAGTACTGCTGACAATGCCCCAATCGCCTTCGACCAATATTGACAGCACAGATATAACACAAATATACTGATTCCTATTTTGTAACAGGTCTTCCATTCTATTTTCAAACAAGTCATCTCCTATCATTTATTTTATCTAAAACATAAGATTTCACTCATTCTATCGTATTTCAGTTACATAAACAATCTTTTTTTTAATCCTTTACAAAACCTTAAGATTTATATCCCCTCATGATCAAATTCCGGTATAAAACTTTCCTCCGCCGTTTCTCCTTCTTGGATAAATCCATTTTCCACACCAATCTCAATCGCATAATCAACCAGTTCCTCATATTCTTCTTCCGTCACTTTTCTATCGATCTCGGGATATTCTTTCACCTGTGGAAGTGGTGTGTACTGATTCATCAAACTCAAATACACCTGGTCTTTATACGTTTCATACACATATTTTACGACTGCTTTTGCATTTTCCATATACCCAGGCAATAACAGATGTCGAATGATCACACCTTTTTTCATCATTCCTTCTTCATCAAATTTTGCCTCCGAAGTCTGTCGTACCATCTCTGCAAGTGCTGCCTTCGCAACTTCTGGATAATCCTTTGCCTTTGAATAACGTTCCGCCAACATTTCGTCCATATATTTAAAATCTGTCAGATAAATATCTACAATTCCATCCAGCAGACGAAGTGTTTCGACTTTTTCATATCCGCTGCAATTATAAACGATTGGGATATTCAACCCGTTCTTTTTCGCTGTTTCGACTGCCCATATGATCTGCTTCGTATAATGTGTTGGAGTAACAAGATTGATATTATTCGCGCCTTTTTCTTGTAATTCCAAAAAAATCTGTGCAAGTCGTTCTTTTGTGATCTCTTTTCCAGAAGCAGCTCTCGCAATATCATAATTCTGACAATACACACAACGAAGTGTGCATCCACTAAAAAATATCGTTCCCGATCCATTTTCTCCAGAAATACAAGGTTCTTCCCACATATGAAGTGCCGCCCTCGCTGCAACTATACTTTCACTTGGAACTCCACAAAACCCAACTTGCCCATCATCACGTTCCACATTACATTCTCTCGGACAAAGCGTACATTTCTCCATTCTATTTCTCCTATAAATTTTTCAAAACTTGATTACAAGCCTTTCTTCAGCGTACGGTTCAACTTTGGCTGATATCTAACCTGATTTCTCCGCCCTCTAATATCATTGTTTCCCTGTTTAAGAAAAACGCCGATCCCTCGGAATCGGCGTTTTATTTTTCATTATTCGGATAATCCAAATGTTTCGTGTACTGCATTCATCGCTCTTACAGCATCTTTTGTATCTACAAGAACTGTAATTCTGATCTCGGATGTTGCGATCATATTGATATTGATATTCTGTCCATACAGACATTCAAACATCTTCGCAGCAACACCTGGGTTTGACATCATACCAGCACCAACGATTGATAATTTTGCTACATCACAATTATATTCTACTCTTTCGAATCCGAGAACTTCTTTGTAATCTTCCAGAAGTTCTACTGCCTCTTTCAGATTTTCATCCGATACTGTAAAGGAGATATCTTTTGTTCCTTCACGACCTACTGACTGGATGATAATATCTACGTTGATATTGTGTTTTGCTAATGTATTAAATAATTTGAAAGCGCTTCCCGGAACGTCCTGAATTCCAATTACTGAAATACGGTCCGCATTACGGTCCAAAGCAACTCCGCTGATGATCATTCTTTCCACTTTCTTGATAACCTCCTTAACAACAGTACCTTCTGATTCATTCAGACTAGAACGTACAACAAGCTGTACTCCATATTTTTTTGCCATCTCAACTGCACGATTGTGGAGTACTCCTGCTCCCAATGCTGCAAGGTCGAGCATTTCGTTATATGTGATTGCTTTTAACTTCTTCGCAGTTGGAACAAGTCTTGGATCCGCTGTGTATACACCATCTACGTCTGTGTAAATCTCACACTTATCCGCATCTAATGCTGCTGCCAGTGCAACCGCTGTTGTATCAGAACCGCCTCTTCCAAGTGTTGTGTAATTATCGAATTTATCAACACCCTGAAATCCTGTAACGATCACAATCTTACGATCTTCCAGCTCTCTTTTAATTCTTTCTGTTCCAATCTTTTTTAATCTAGCATTGCCATAAGCTGCTGTTGTCTTCATTGGCACCTGAAAAGCATTCAATGATACTGCACGTACTCCTAACTCATCCATTGCCATTGCCATAAGTGCTACAGACATCTGCTCTCCGATTGTATATAACATATCCATCTCACGCTTCGGTGGATTAGGATTGATATCTTTTGCTTTTGTGATAAGTTCATCTGTATATTTTCCCATTGCAGACAAAACAACAACAATATCGTGACCTTCTTTATAGTCCTTGATACAGCGTTTTGCCACATTGAAAATGCGTTCTTTATTCGCAACAGAAGTACCACCGAATTTTTTTACGATCAACATACTTCTATCTGTCTCCTTAGTAACTTTGTATTTTATATAATCCTTTGCTAATTCTACATCAAAGCAGTCCTTGACGTCAACTTCTATCCGGTGATTCTTTAAAGTTTCTGTGGAGGATTCTTTACAAAAACTTTTAGGTTTCTTGATGAGACTTTTTAATTTCTTGTCAAATGCTTTTGAATGGTTTGAATTTCTCCTATAGACCCAATTTCCCCCCAAAAGCACTTTTTCAAAAAAGAAGCGCCGCTCCACAACAATTCTGTTATGAAACGACGCCTACTCAATTCACTTATTAAATTCCACAGAATGTGAAACTGAATACCATTTTCTCACTTACATCAAGCAGATATTCTGGATGTGTATGTGAACCCCAACTATCATCACCAGCAACACCCATCTGTGCTTTTGCTGCACGGATCACTGTATAATGAACTTCCGGCAATTCATATGGATGCATTGCATTTTCTAATTCATGTGGTGTATATGGAAGTGCAGAGAAACACATTGGTCCATTTTCTTTTGTCATAGAAAATCTCATTCCACGACCTTTGCGATCTGTCACTTCTGCATATCTGACTTCTTCTTTATTTCCACATTCCTGCGGAACAAGATAAGCTGCCATGTTGTCTTTTACAAGATTATTGTAAATTCCAAGTTTTGCACCTTTTTTACGATCTGCATATGTTTCTTCTGGTCCAAGTCCATACCATTTTACATGATCATAATCTGCATCCAGTTTGAACAACATACCAAACTCAGGCATATCTCCAAGTTCTTTCACTGGATCATATGTCAGAGTTGTCTTTACGCTTCCATCACCAAATACTTCATATGTCACATCACAATGGCTTACTGGAATTGTAGGCATATTATATCGGAATGTAATAGAAACACTGCAGTCCGTCTCTTTGATCTCAGGTGCACCCACTGCAAACATATCCTGACCAACCGCTTTATGTGTCACATACATGCTGGCAATTTTCCACTGTGCATAACGTGCCTGCATCATATTTCCATTATCATTATCGTTTGGCGCACGCCAGAAGTTTGGCTTCGGAATCGCCTGGATCATCTCTCTTCCAGCATATTTGTAAGAAGCAAGTCCTCCATAAAGAATAGAGAACATCACTTCAAAATTATCGCCTCGTACGCCAAGATTGTGTGGGCTTCGGATAATGATCGGTTTCTTATAAACAGGTTCTTTCTTTCCTTCTACTTCATATACATACTGACCGAATGCCACTTCGTGTCCTCGATCTGCCCATACCGTATCTTCTTTCAAATGGAAAGAAACCGTTACTGTATATTCTCCGGCAATCTTCTCTTCTGGAAGCGGCAATGCATAAACTTTTTCACTCAATGGCTCCACATGTGTATCAAGTGTTGCTTTACGGATCACTTTTCCATCTCTTGCCACTGTTACACGACAATCAAATGTATCTGTATTCACAAACAGATTCTTATTGATGATCTGAACTTCCGTCTTATCAACATTCGCAGTAATATTCTGATAGTCGAATTTTACTTCCTGCATCTTCGGAGAAGCATCACGTTCACCACCATATGCAATACCATTTCCACTAAAATTATAATCTGTAGGACGTTCTCCAAAATCACCGCCATATGCCTGGAACTCTTTTCCATAACGATCTTTTTTATAAATAGACTGATCGATATAGTCCCAAATAAATCCACCCTGATACAATGGCTCTGTATCTGTCAGATCTGTATATTTGTGCAGTGCACCACAGGAATTTCCCATTGCGTGTGAATATTCACAACAGATAAATGGTTTGCTTCTGTCATTTTCAAGGAACTTTTTGATACTTTCTACAGACGGATACATCTGGCTTTCCATATCACTTGTATCATTATAACTTCTGTCATGGAAAACACCTTCATAATGAACCAAACGATTAGGATCAAGCTTACGGAATAACTGTGACATTTCATAAATAACTTTTCCACCAAAAGATTCATTTCCGCAAGACCAGATCAGAATCGCTGGATGGTTTTTATCTCTCTGGTAAATAGAATTTACACGATCAAACAATACAGGTTGCCACTCTGTCTTATTATGCGGCAAAATATATGTATAATCCTTTGTAAACTCTGCAATATTCCATGTTCCATGTGTCTCAAGATTTGTTTCATCGATCATGTAGAGACCATATTCATCACAAAGTCTGTAGATTGGTGAGTTATCTGGATAATGACAAGTTCTGATCGCATTGATATTGTTCTGCTTCATTGTCACAAGATCTTTGATCAGTTCTTCTTCACTCACAGCACGTCCTGTCACAGAACTAAATTCATGACGGTTTACACCTTTGAACACAATACGCTTTCCATTCAGTTTCATAATGTTTCCATCCATCTCGAAACGTCTGAAACCAACTCTTTCAGGAATGATCTCCTGTAATTCACCCTCTGTATTATAAATTTCAATCGTCAGATCATAAAGCTGAGGATCTTCTGCACTCCAAAGTTTTGGATCCTCCATGATATAACGGCAATAAAATTCTTTTTCAATCCTTTTTTCATCTGTAAAGATCTCAATTCCATCTTTCTCCAGACGGATCACTGCTTTTCCAGCCGCATCTGTCATCATATCCATAGCAATTTCAAGTGGAGCTTTTGTAAGTGTTTCATCAGGGATCGCACGGATTGACAGATCTCTCACATGTACATCTGGTACTGTATAAAGATAAACATCACGATACAATCCTGAAAACCGATAAAAATCCTGGTCTTCACACCAACTTGAAGAAGTCCACTTGAACACCTGTGCTGCCAGCTTATTTTCTCCATCATGAAGATATTCTGTCAGTTCAAATTCTGATGGTGAAAATGTATCTTCACTATATCCTACAAATTGACCATTCAACCAAAGTGCTAATCCACTTTCTGCTCCTTGGAATGAAATAAAAACACGCTTTCCTTTCATTCTTTCTGGCACTTCAAAATATTTCACATAACTTGCCACCGGATTAAAATGCTCTGGGATCCCTTCGCCTGGATTCAATTCATCATGCCCTTCCCATGGGTACTGTTGATTCGTATATTGTGGCACATCATATCCTTCCATCTGGATATGTGCAGGCACATACATATCATCCCATGATCTACAACAATATTCTTCTTTTTCAAATCCTGGAATCGTTGCTTTATAATTCTTTGCATAATGGAATTTCCAAACTCCATTCAGACTTTCTTTAAACGCTTCTACTCCAGCCTCAATATCCAATCCTGAAGCATAATAACGGTGATCGGAATGTGCATTGAGTCTTCCATCACAAAAATAATGTGGATCTTTTAATTTGCCATAATCAAATGTACGCATTCTTCTATCCTCTGCCTTTCTCATATTATCCGTTTTCATAGATATTATGATTATATCATACAACTATAACAAAAACATCTCCCCAAAAAGAAAAGAGACCACTTTTTGTAGTCTCTTTTCTGATACCTATTTGTACATCTTCATGTAATCTCCATGTGCATCGATCAACTCATCACACATTTTCACAATATCATCAATACTTAATTCTGCAGCTGTATGCGGATCTAACATTGCTGCTTGATAAATATGTTCTCTCTTCTTTGTAACCGCAGCTTCGATCGTCAAAAGTTGTACGTTAATATTTGTCATATTCATTGCTGCAAGCTGAACAGGAAGCTTTCCAACCCTGCAAGGATTGATACCATTCGCATCCACCATACAAGGAACTTCTACACAAGCATCTGCCGGAAGGTTTGTAATCAGACCATTATTGATCACATTACCACCAATCTTATATGGATTATTTGTAACAACTGCTTCCATGATATGAGATGCATATTCACGGCTTCTTTCATGAGTGATCTGTCCATTTGCAAGGATCTTCTGTTTTTCTTCTTCCCATTCATTGATCTGTTTGATACATCTTCTTGGATATTCATCCAATGGAATATTAAACTTCTCAATAAGTTCTGGATATTTATTTTTAATGAACAATGGATTATATTCTGCATTATGTTCACTAGACTCTGTACAATAATATCCTAAATGTTTAATATACTCGAATCTGACCATATCATCATGAATCTCTTTTTCGTTCTTCTCTGCTGCGCGTTTCTTGATCTCAGGATACAGATCATTTCCATCTTTATCTCGAATATCCAGCAACCATCCCATATGGTTGATACCAGCGATCGTCTCATAACGTCCTTCTAACTTATCTTCCATATCTAATTTTTTAAACAGCTCAGAAGTACATACCTGGACACTATGACAGAGACCTACTGTATTTACATTCGTATATCTCTGCATATATCCTGTCAGGATTGACATTGGGTTTGTGTAATTCAAGAAAAGTGCATCTGGACAAACTTCTTCCATATCTCTCGCAAAATCTGCCATTACAGGAATCGTACGAAGTCCTCTCATGATCCCGCCAATTCCCAGGGTATCTGCGATCGTCTGTTTAAGACCATATTTCTTTGGTATCTCAAAGTCAATGATCGTACATGGATCATATCCACCAACTTGAATTGCATTTACAACAAATTTTGCACCACGCAGAGCTTCTTTTCGATTCTCAACACCAAGGTACGTTTTAATCTTTGCTCGTCCCTGATTTACATTTTTATTGATCGCATTCAAAATAATCTCAGAATCTTCCAGTCTGTCTTTGTCGATATCGTACAATGCGATCTCAGATTCACATAACGCTGGACTACACATACAGTCCCCCAAGACATTTCGTGCAAACACAGTACTTCCTGCTCCCATAAATGTAATTTTTGCCATAAGCCAATCCCTCCTGATATTTATTTTCTGCTCTCTCTATATGCTTTCGGACTCATTCCCGAATAGCGTTTGAACATCCTAGAAAATGCCAGCTGATCTGTATAACCAACGGAACTTGCAACACTATTGATCGGCATACAAGTCTGCTCCAACATAAGCTTTGCATTCTCCATTCGAAGGAACAACAGGTACTCTTTCGGCGAGTACCCTGTTGCCTTTTTAAAACTACTGGTGAGATAACTTCGATTTACACCGATCAAATCCGCCAGTTCATTGATCTTAATATTCGAATCATAATTTTCCGTTATATATGAAACCGTATTTTTCACATGCACAGGTAATTCCGTTTCAGACGGCACATTCAATTTGATATCCTGCGTTTGTTTTTCCTGCTGTTCTATAAAATCTGCAAAAAACATTAGCAACAATCCGTTACGTCGTAATTCATTTGCAAATGTCATTGCACGATTATCCTGCATCGGTTGTAGATAACTATGAAAATGTTCGATATTTTTCAACGTTCGGACTAGTCTATTTTGTGAAAAACCAGAATTTCTGATGCATTCTTCTGCTTTGACTCCTGAAAACCCAATCCATGTACAAGAACAGTTTGCAAAAGGCTCTATCTCAAATACACCCTTCATTCTTGGAAATAATAAAACAGCACTATTTTCTTTTAGTTTAAATACTTCATTATTCACATGTAAACTGCCCTGTCCATTTACCAAAACACATAAAATGTAATCATTTCTCTTATCGATTTCAGCTCGATATTCTTCATCTATCTTCTGATGTCCACAATATGTGAGAAATAATTCTGCGGATTCATTTTTTAAATACTCCACTCTATATATATCTTCAGGACTACTTTCTTTATTTTGATTTTTCACATCTTACTCCTGTCGTTTTGTATTATACTTCTTTTAATGTATAAACAAGAGATGAGAAATCTCCACCCTTAATGTCAAGCCATAAGCGATTGATCACAAGACCTGCATTCATAAGTTCATCTCCGTATGCTTGGAAAGTCATCTCTTTTATAGAATCAACTTCAATTCCATAAACGCTCATCATTGCTGGATCCAGTCCCTTTGTAGATGTCAGATCAACTGTCACATTGTACAATTTTTCTGGAGCAAGACCTTTCAGTCTCAGTCTCAACCAAGAACCATTTACTCTATTTAAACTCTGATAGAATCCAACGATCGCTTCTGATTTATCAGGAGATACTACCATCCATGATGTTTCATTTCCTTCAAATGGACTTAAAATACGATAGAAATCACCATCCACCTGGATCAGCTGTCTGTATTTCTTCATAAATCCGATCTGCTTTTTAACTCTTTCGATCTCATTTTCGCTGAGAATATTCAGATCAAGTTCATATCCAAATGTTCCAAAATATGCAACATCCGCACGTGTATCAATCGGTGTGATTCTATGAAGCTGGTGATTTGGTACTGCTGATACATGTGATCCCATACTTACGAGTGGGTATACCATAGAAGTACCATACTGGATCTTTGTTCTTTCATTTGCATCTGTATCATCACTTGTCCATGTCTGTGGCGCAAAGTAAAGCATTGCAGGATCAAATCTCGCTCCGCCACTTGCACAAGATTCAAACAAAATGTGTGGGAACTCTGTTGTCAAGCGGTTGTACAGATCATATACACCCAAAATATATTTGTGCATCATCTTGCCCTGATCTGCAGCAGCTCCACCTTTTGAAAATGGTTCTGACATATAACGGTTCATATCCCATTTAATGTAAGAAATCTTAGACTCTCTTAAGAGCTTTGCTACCATTTCATAAATATGATCTACAACTTCTTTTCTTGAGAAATCGAGTACGTGCTGATGTCTAGAATGGCATTCAAAACGATCCGGTGCTCCAATCACCCAGTCTGGATGTGCACGATAAAGATCACTGTCTTTATTTACCATTTCAAGCTCAAACCAAAGACCAAATTTCAGTCCCATTTCTTCTACTTTTTCAGAAAGACCGCTGATTCCATTTGGCAGTTTTTCAAGATTTACATACCAGTCACCAAGACCTCTGTAATCATCATTTCTTGCACCAAACCAACCATCGTCAAGTACAAACAGTTCTACTCCTGTCTCTTTTGCTTTTCTTGCAATATTTAAGATCTTTTCTTCATTAAAATCAAAATATGTTGCTTCCCAGTTATTCAAAAGGATTGGACGAGCTTTGTCTCTCCATTCTCCACGGATCATACGAGAACGATATAATTTATGGTATGTCTGACTCATCTTGTTCAGACCCTGATCACTGTATACCATAACAACTTCTGGTGTCTGGAATTCTTCTCCCTGATTCAGTTCCCATGAGAAATTCTCTGGATTGATTCCCATCATAACGCGAGTAAGATCATGTGTTGTAACCTCAACCTGTGCTAAGAAGTTTCCGCTATATACAAAACTGAAACCAAATACATCACCATAATCTTCTGTGGCCTCTGGACGTTTCAATGCGATAAATGGATTGTGTTCCGCACTACTACCTGTTCCTGCAAGTGCCTGAACAGCCTGGATTCCCATTTCCAATTTTCTTGTTTTTACATAACGTTCTCTTGACCATGCACCAGCAAGATGAACCATCTCATAATTACGATCATTAAATTCTACACTGGCACTCAGTGCACGATCCAGAACGATCTTCTGTGATCCTTTCTGAACAAAACGAACATTTCTTGTAATCACTGGATATGCTTCATAGATCGTATAAGAAAGGATCATATCTGTATCCATCACTGCATCATGCAATGTGATTTCAAGAGTCTGTGCTTCATCATCAGAATCCACATATGTTGCTGGCAAAGGTGCCAATGATTTTTTACCATTAAAAATTTCATGAGAAACATATTTAAAATCTACGATTCTACTTCCATTTTCCTGGATCACTGTAAGAGCAGGACTTCTATAATCACCAGTTCCATATACTGGGTATTCCTGCTTTGTTGAATTCATAGACAGTATTCCTGGTTCTGGAATACAGTACGCTGCTGCTGAACGGTATCCTTCCTCATGAAGATATGTATATTCTGCTTTATCATGAACAACTTTTCCATAATACAGATTCTCAATCTGCTCATTTTCCATGATACGCATCATGTAACTTACTTCTTTGTTGTAAATGTGAAAGATTCTTGTTTGTTCGTGAAATACAATTGCCATATTCTTCTCCTTTAGTCATTATATTTTACACACTTTGATTATAACTTTATGTGCCAATTTCCGTTAGATTGTTTTGTTAAAAATATCAGTCAAAATGTTTCCTATATCTCATATCTATTTTAGAAATATTTCCCATGATACCAAGAAAAAAAGGCCAACGCGAACGCTGGCCTTCATGTCAAAACGCCTTATGCGTTTTATATCCTGTTTCATTACATTTGTTATTTAATTACAGTTTTCCACCACTTGTTGCGATACCTTCAACAAACTGTTTCTGGAAGATCACATAAATAACGATCATAGGTAAACATGCGATCAATGATGCTGCCATCAATTCCGCATAGTTCGGACTGTACATACCCATAAGTTTTGCAAGTGCTGTAGAAAGAACCATCATGTTGTTCTTCTGACCTACGATCATTGGCCACATCAGATCTTTGAAAGCGAATACTGCAGTAAAGATACCGAGTGAAACCATACTTGAACGTGTCAGTGGAAGCATGATATAAAGGAATGTCTGTCCAATGTTACAGCCATCCAAACGTGCTGCTTCTTCCAAATCTTTCGGAAGTCCCATATAAGCCTGTCTCAGCAAGAATGTACCAAATGCTGTTACAAGACCCGGGAATACAAGAGCAAACATTGTATTCAGCATATCAATCTTACTAAGCATTAAATACTGAGGAATGATGAAGATCTGTGATGGGATCATCATCTGGAATAATACCAATGAGAACATAAAGTTCTTTCCTTTGAAATTCAAACGACCAAATGCATAACCAGCCATTGTAGCTGTCAAACATGCACATACAACTCGCCAGAAGATCAAAAGTAATGTGTTCTTATACAACAAGATAAAATCAAGTTTTGCAAAAATTGCTTCAAATGCATCTGTTCTCCATTCAGAAGGGAAGATTACGAATGGATCTACCTGAGTTGTTTCAGTAACAGTCTTAAATGAAGTAAGAATCATCCAAATAAATGGAACAAGCATTACGATCGTCATACAGATCATGATCACATGGATCAATACACTTATTGCTTTTTGTCTTTTTTCCATACTATCCATACTGTAGTCCTCCTTTCCTTAATTGTAGAATACCCATTTTTTCTGTCCATACATCTGGAATATTGTAAGAATCATGATTACAACAAGCAGTACTACTACGATCGTTGAACCATAACCAAGATTCATCTGATCGAAAGAGTAGTTGTAGAACAAATATACAAGAGACTGCACTTTTTCAAATGCTGGGTTACTCTTTTCAATAACCATGAAGATCAAGTCGAATACCTGCATCGCACTGATCACTCGAGTTACAAGTACGAAGAAAATCGTTGGAGAAAGAAGCGGAATTGTAATATGGAAGAAACTCTTAATACCAGTTGCTCCATCGATTTCCGCTGCTTCATAATAGTCACGTGGGATTTCCTGCAAACCAGACAGGAACAATACCATGTTATAACCTAGGATGGACCAGATACCGATCACTGCGATTGAATAAACCGCAATTCTTCCATCTGAGATCCACTGGATCTTTGTACCAAAGATATGATTCAAAAGACCAAATTCTGCATTGTACAGCCATCTCCATACCATAGCGATCGCTGCTGGTGCACAAACCATAGGAAGGAAAATAACAGTTCTATAGAAAGAACGTCCCTTCATCTTACGATTCAAAAGCACTGCCAAAACAAGCGCAATCGCAATTGAAAATGGAACTTCAACAATAGCATATTTCAATGTATTGATCAATGACTGCCATACTTCCCCATCAGCAAAAACTTTCTGATAGTTTTCAAGACCTACAAAAATGTTTCCTCGACCGAAATCACCTGTTTTGAAAAAGCTCTGATAAATCGTATTGAAAATAGGGTATATATTCAGCACGATCAGACCAAGCATAGTTGGAAGGATAAATGCCCAGCCCCAGATTGTTTCATTACGTGCAGCTCTGGTCATTTTTCTTTTCACTTTTTTATCTGCCACTTTTCAAGTTCACCCCTTTTGGATAAACAGGCAGATTCGTAATGAATCTGCCTGCAAAAATTTACATAAAATTATCGAACAAATATGTATTACTACTATTCGTCAGCAAGAACTTCGTTCATAGCTGCTGCAGAATTCAGGCAACCTTCTTTCATTGTCTGTTCTCCAAGCCATACTTTCTTGAATTCAGCATCCATTGCATCATCCCATGTGATAGTATTTCTTGAGTGTGGATAGATGTACATGTTTTCCCACATGTTCAAATAAGCCTGAAGATTAAATTCTGGAGCACAATTGATCCATGTATCAGATGTTCCATTGAATGCAGACATTGTAACACCGAGTTCAGCCTGTTTTGTCTGAGCTTCTTTTGATCCAAGATATTCGATCAGCTGCCAAGCTTCATCTGGATAATCTGTATCAGCTGAAGCTGCCCATCCGAGACCATTGTAGATACAAGCTGTAACGCCTGTCTTAGAACTCTTTGGAAGTTCTACACAGTCACAGTTTTCTACTACATAATCGTTTTCTTTCAGACCTGCGAGCATCCAAGATCCCATTGTTGACATAGCAACTTTTCCAGAACTGAATAATACGTCTTTTGCGTTTTCAGAAACGATTTCCTGTGATGGCATTGCACCTGATTTAAGGAGTGTATCAAGAAGTTCCATAGCTTCGATTGTTTCTGGTTTGTCAAATCCAGATTTAAGAGGATCATAGTCGATCATAGATCCGCCATATGAATAAATCCAGTTAGCATAACCTTCCTGATAGTCATCACTTGACATTACATAACCGTACTGTGTTGTTTCATTACCTTCTTTGATTGTAAGTTTCTGAGCTGCATCGATCAGATCTTCCCATGTCCAATCAGCTGTTGGATACTCTAATCCAGCTGCATCAAACATTGTTTTGTTATACCAAAGAGCAATTGTATCAACGTCTTTTGGTACAGCATAGTTCTTACCATCAAGAGAATACAGATCCCAAATATCAGCTGGATAATTATCTGTATCGATCACATCACTTTCTTCGATCTTGTCTGTCAGATCAAGAAGGATTTCATTAGACATGTAACGAACAGATTCATTTGCATGCATCCAGAATACGTCCGGAAGATCTCCGCCCTGAGCACCTGCTGAAAGCATTGTCCAGTAATCAGCCCATGTTGTTACAGTAACTTCACATTTGATACCTGTTTTTTCTGTAAAGTCAGACATAATTTCTTTCAAGCCTGGCTCCTGGTTAGAATCCCAGATAGCTACCTGAAGAGTTACATCGCCGCTCTTTTTAGATGAGCTTCCTTTGTCAGAAGAGCTGTCGCCGCTTCCGCCACATGCTGCAAGTGATAATACCATTGCACCTGCGAGAGCCAAAGATAAAAGTTTTCTTAATTTCATACTTTTTCTCTTCCCTATAAAATTAAAAATTTGTTTGTCAGGCTTAATAAACACATAAGCACTGCCCACTAAGCTAATTATACTAAAATATGTTTTGATGTTAAATAGCCGTTTGTTTTCAACTTATGGCAAAATGTTTCTTTTTTGTGCGTTTTTGGTAAATTTGTGTATTTTTTTGCGAATTTTCACACCAATTTGAATATTTTATCTTTTAAAACCCACGTGTACTTCATTATTTTTCCTAATTTAAAGTTGTATTTAATTCCTTTTTATATTAGTTTTCTTGTACGATTTTATCCTATTTTCAACATTTTTCTATATACTCCCTATATATTTACAAATATAAATATATGCTCTCCTTTTTTCTTATTTTATAAAATGTCTTATTTTCATAACAAATCTTGTATTTTCTATGATTTTTTTGATTTTTCTAAAAATGCATGATAGAATAATTCTATTATACTTATATTTTCAGAAAGGATTTCTGTCATGGGATTATTTAACGAAAACAATTTTCTGAACATCGCACTGCTCAAAGTCTGGGATATTGTTCTTACAAATCTTTTATTTATTTTGTGCTGCATCCCGATCATCACGATCGGTCCTGCTTTTACTGCAATGTACCATTGTACATTACGCATTGTAAAAGGCAATCAATCTGGAACCCTTAAAACTTTTTTTCGAGCTTTTAAGGATAATTTTAAACAATCTACCGTTGTATGGCTTGGCTCTCTTATGATCGCTGCGATCTTATATATGGATATACGATTTTTAAATACACAAAATAGCTTGTTTGCAAGTATTCTGTTCAGCCTTACAGTTGCAATGGCAATCTTACTTGTTATCTTCAATCTTCTGATCTACCCTGTGATCGCTGCTTTCGAAGGAACGCTCAAAATGCAGATTAAAAATACTTTTATTTTTGCAGCCCGCCATTTTTTTAAAGTCATCCTTATTTTTATCGTATGGACTTTTCCAATGGCTACGACTTATATCGATACACAACTGCAGCCATTGTATATCTTTTGCTGGTTTTTCTTCTTATTCAGTACATTGGCTTATATCAATTCCTTCTTGTTATATAAGATGTTCAAGCCTTACCTTTTAGAAGAAGAAAACGACATGACTGACCGATTTTTTGATGATGACGGTCAAGCATATCTTTCTTAAACACTCTATTGTATGTATTAGGAAATGTATAATTTTGTAATAAATAATATTGGGGATACAAGTCATAATCATTACGTTTATAACTGTATCCCCTATTTTTATAGCTTTCTATTTTTTGATCAAATGGATCACTACTGAATCTCCATCTTTATATTTTTTAGTAAGATTCAATCCAACATTCATCAATGTATCTCCATGATATTCTTTTCCTGTCTCTTCCTCCACATACACTGCATCAGCTTCAAGACCTCTTAATTTTAAGAAATAAACCGGATGTATAGAAGTTCGGATCACAACAAATGTTGCCAATGCCTCTGACTGATCTTCTGACACATACATCCATGCTGCACATTTTCCAACCTTTCCATTCACAGTATCATCTGGAAGAATCAATCGATATAGATCTCCATGATTGATCAGATCATAATATCGATGATAATCTGCTACCTGCTGACGGATCAGCTCCTTTTCTTCTTCTGTAAGAAGCGTCAGATCCAGTTCATATCCAAATGCACCACCCATTGCGATATCCCCTCTTGTTTTAAAAGAAGTCTCTCTCTCTGTCTGATGGTTTGGTGAAGCAGACACGTGACAACTCATAGAAGATGCCGGATATACGATCGATGTTCCCAACTGAATATCTAATCTCTCCATTGCATCAGTATCATCACTTGTCCAATACTGTGGTGAGTAATAAAGCATTGCAGGATCAAAACGTCCACCTCCGCTAGAACATCCTTCTAACAATACATGTGGAAATGCAGCTGTCAAGCGTTCAAGCAATTCATATAATCCCAGCACATATCTATGGAATATTTCTTGTCTGCGACAGATTGGAAGTTCTGCATTTCCAACCTCTGTCAGATTACGATTGAAATCCCATTTGATATACTCTATATTTGCACTCGAAAGAATCTCAGCCATCCTATCAAACAAATAATCTCTTACATCGCCGCGTGTCATATCTAAGATATATTGATTTCGTCCAAGAGACCGTTCTCTTCCTTCTACCTGCATACACCAATCCGGATGTGCTTTGATCAGATCACTTCCTGGTGAGATTGCCTCTGGTTCAAACCAAATACCAAACTTCATCCCCAATTCATTTACCTGCTCTACCAGTTTTGGAAGTCCACATTTAATTTTATCCTCATTCACATACCAATCTCCCAGCGAACAATCTCCACTGTTGCGAACACCAAACCAGCCATCATCCATAACCAACATCTCTATCCCACAATCTGCTGCTGTCCTAGCGATCTCTACTAGTTTTTCATCTGTAAAATCAAAATAAGTTGCTTCCCAGTTATTTACGAGAATTGGTCGTTTTTTATCTCTCCACTCTCCTCTGCATAAATGTTTACGATACAGTCTATGATAAGTTCGGGACATCTTTCCAATCCCATCACCAGAAATTGCGATCACAACTTCTGGTGATGCAAATGTTTCCCCGTGCTCCAATCGCCATGTAAAATCAACCGGATTGATTCCTGCGATCAATCGTGTCATTCCAAATGGATCAACATCACAAGTAATGTCAAAATTTCCTGAATAAACCAATGACATACCAATTGCCATGCCCGATTCCTCAGTCGTTTCCTTTGTAACCACAGCGGCAAAGGGATTGTGATAATGACTAGATGCACCACGTGTACTAGAAAGCGAAATACTTCCATGAACAAGCGGAGTACGTTCAATCTTTCGCTCTCTTCCCCATGTTCCCCACAGATGCAAAAGCTCAGCCTGCGGTTCGATCACCGGAAAATCAAGACATGCACTATATGCTCTTATAATATCGAATGGTTGCTCCGTTTTTGTAGTATTTTCAATTACTATACGACGACAGATCACCGGATAATCCCTCATTGCCGTATAATATAATTTATATGTCACCTCTGTTGCTGGATCCTTCGCTGTAATGATCAGAGTATCTGCTTCGTCTTCCTCTGCATAAACGGCTGGCTGCATGTCTACTTTCGGTTTTCCTTTTACGATCTCATAGGAAATGTAACGCACTTCTGTTGCTGTCGTTCCAGAAAATGCATTATCTTTTTCTGCCAATCTCAACGAAATGGCTGCCGGCCGATAATCGCCAGTTCCATTTGCCGGATATTCAAATGGTGCTATATCACAAGAAAACCAACTTTCCTCCACATCCGCCGGATGTGGCACTGTAGAATCATGATTGACTTGTACCATTACATATTCCAAATCATCATCTGAAACCCTCGGTCCACAATAATGATGGATCAAAAAGCCATGATACACCGAAAAAACATACGATGCATCCCCAGCTGTCAGATGAAATATAGGCTCTTTTCGTTCTGTCTGACTTACTTTTATCATATCGTTCCTCCTACTTGTATAATATTCTTCGTGTCATATAGTGATAAAGAGCCCGCGAACGGACTCTTTATTTTTTTTATGATAATGGTATCACTGCATGATATAACTCTTGTTTACTTTCTGGAATCCCGCCTGTCTCCTCATACCAATCGTAATGGCAAGTTTCATTTTCATCCTTCCAGATTTCCGGACAATCATTTTCTTGCCAGTCAACTGGCACTTTATGTTTATTCTGCCTTGAAGCTTTTAACATAATCTGATGCAATTCTTCTTTTTCTTCTTCTGAAAGAATTCCTGGTTTTACAGATATGAATAACGGAGAACCACTTTCTGCAACCACATCTGCCCACTGCCGATTCAGACTCCATTTGATATTTCCTGCAATTCCAACACAATCTGCATCTACGTCATAAAATGTCTTATGCTGCGGCAAACGGAATGCCAATGTGTTGATTCCCATCCTTCTTGTTCGCTCCCAGTTGATCCCACTCGTGTCATCCCCTGTACGATTGATCTGCATCAGACCTGCTCCAAGATGTCCGATCGTATCACAACCGATGATGATGATATTTTTCTCCTTTACAGCTTCATAAATCGCTGTATATAACATTTTTACAACTTCAGCGCTTGTCTTAGATCGATCATAAAAATGCCATCCATCCGAAGTTACAAATGGATTCATCTCAAATCCCCATCTACCAAACAGGTCAAATGTAGAAAAATCGTGTTTGATCAGTTCATATCCCCAATCTCCGATCCTTCTGATATCTTCTTTGATATACTTTAGAACTTCTGGTCTGGAAGGATCTAAACAACCATTATAAGAGATTCTCCATTCATCTGGAATTTCTTTATCTATATTCAACAAGAATCTTACCCAAATTCCAGTATGTACCCCTTTGGCTTTTAATTTTTCAGCAAGTGCTTTCATATCTGGAAACTTTTCATTTCCTTTCTTCCAAGGTCCACCAATGTATTCTGGTGTTCTAAATTCCTGCCAACAATCATCGATCACCATAAATGGTCTGTTCTCTGCACCTTCTGTCAAACTCACTACATAATCTGTATCACTTAAAATTTCTTCTTCTGAACTTTCGCCATATGCATAATACCAATTATTACTTCCATAAACCGGTATCTCTGGAAAAATAGGATCTGGACACATCATCTCACAAAATGCTGCTGCTGTCTGATATGCATCGCATTCATCCGTTTCCATTGAAATGACCTCAGCCGCCAAAAGCTCTCTTCCATCGAGAAGCACACCCATTCCACCACAACGTACATCCATTGTCAGTGTGATCCCTCTTGTATCCATATTCCAGAAACACATCGCAGATGGTCTTGTCTTTACGCCATATGCATACTGTGTCTGTTGCGCTGAAACAAGGAAATACCATGGCATGATACGTCCACCGCTGATCCCTCTCCATTCCATAGTCCCATATCCGCGCTCCCACTCATCACCAAGCACTTTTGCTTGAGAAGGTGCTTCTGCCTTCCAACGAAGTTTTATGAATTTAACGGCTGATTTCTCACTTTTCAAATAAACTGCATTGCCATTTTCTATTTTTTCAAATCTCACTACAATATCATCCAAAACCGCCTGATTCTCGGATATTTCCATTACAGCTTCTTTTTCTTCCGTTCTCACTGTAACAAAATCTGGCATTCCCAACATATCAAATCTCTGCATGCTCATTACCTCCTTAACTATTCTCATTATATCGATAACTGCTTCTTATTGCTATGTATTTTCGTTGTGAAAAATAGTTTAAATGTTGCTTGGCAATTCCTGTTTATGGAATAGATTTCAAAAATTCTTCCAGTCACAAACCATCTAATAATAGTATAAAATATACACATATCTTTTTCAATACACTGGAATTTAACACTCAAAAACGTTCTAGTATCAATAGCTTCTTTCGAATATACAAAAAAGACCCCAGAATCAAATCTGAGGTCTTCGTTTATCCATTTATTAAAAATTATTTAACAGCACCTGTAATACCCTCTGCAAACTGTTTCTGAAGTACGAAGAAGATAATCATTGTAGGAACAGAACAGAAAAGTACACCCATCATCAACATACCATAGTCGATTGTATATCCAGATGCCATATTAGCGATCAACATTGGCATTGTCTGTGCATCCTGGTTTGTCATGATTACTTTTGGCCACAGATATGCATTCCATGCATTCATAAATGTAATAACCGCTGCTGCTGCATATGTAGATTTCATCATAGGCATATACATTCTAATAAAGATCATAAACTCATTCAGTCCATCCAGACGAGCTGCTTCCATAACATCAACTGGGAAGTTACGTGAGTTTTGTCTGAACATCATGATCAAGAATGGAGTTGCGATCGATGGAAGAATGAAGCCCCATACAGAGTTCAAAAGCTTTGCTGCTGAGAGCATCTTGAACAATGGGATCATTGTAGCAACACCAGGGATCATCATAGCCATAAGAAGAATTGTAAATACTTTATCTTTTTTCTTATCATGATATAATTCAAATCCAAATCCTGCTAATGAACAGAAGAACAATGAAATGATCGTCTGTACAACTGCGTATTTGAAAGAATTTCCAAGCGCACCCCAAAGATCATAATTTGATACAAGTTTATTAAAGTTGTCAAGTGCATATGCTCCAAATGTGATCTTACCATTTGCCACATCATAAGATGTATTTGTTGCTGCTGAGATCATCCAATAGAATGGGAACACTGAGAAAAATGATACAATGATCAGGAATATATATGTTGGAATCAGACGGCGCTGAGTCATACTCTTATTTGCTTTTTTAGTCACGTGTATCACCTACTTTCATGTTAATGAATGCAAGAATTGCAACCATAATAAATACAAGGAATGACATTGCTGTTGCATATCCAAAGTTTGCAACACCAGTACCAAATGTCATGTTGTAAATATAATGTGACATTGTGATCGTTGAGTTTGCTGGTCCACCATTTGTCAAGTTTACAGACTCATCGAACAACTGTAATGTACCATTAATAGACATAATAAATGTCATGATAATCGTAGGTCTTAACAATGGAACTGTAATGCCCCAGAATGTCTGCCAGCCATTTGCTCCATCGATCTTTGCTGCTTCATATACGGAATATTCAATATTCTGGAGTCCCGCAAGATAGAATACCATGTTGTATCCTGTCCATCTCCATACCAATGCGATAATAATAACTGCTTTTGCTGTCGTTGGTGTTCCCAGAAAGTTAAAATTCTTTTCCAGAATTCCAAGATTTACGAGAATTGTATTAATAAGTCCTTCTGTTGCAAACAGAGATTTAAAAATCAATGCATAAGATACAAGTGCTGTTGCACATGGAAGGAATACACATGTACGGAAAAATCCTTTAAATCTTAAATCTTTATTATTTAAAAGCTGAGCAAGCAAAATTGCAAGGATCAGCATGATCGGTACCTGAATGATCAAATACAAAAATGTATTTCCAATAGAACGAATAAATACTTGATCCTGGAACATACGCTTGTAGTTATAAAAAATCGGCTCTGCCCAAACCATGTTAGCACTTGAACCTGTTTTAAATGAAGTTATAAATGCCTGAATCATAGGCCAAAAGCTTACAACTGCAATCATAATGGTTGCTGGCGCTAAGAAGAACCAACCAGCCATTGACTGTTTTTGATTAAGGCTCATTCCTTTTTTCTTATTCACCTTAAGCCCTCCTTTTACGATTTGAAAAGTAAAGCGGGGAAACGGAAAACCGTTTCCCCGCTTTCATGAATAATTTAAGGTCAAATTAAAGTCCCATATCGAATCTAAGGTTAGATTCAGCTGCTTCTAATTCGCTTGCAAGGTCAGCACCGTTGATAGCATTAATGATTGCGCCTGCCATATGTGTACGTGCTGTATAGTGATAATCACTCTGTTCAATTGTTGGAACATGTGTACCCATTTCTACGATTGTTGAATAGATAGGAGTATCATTCCAGTATGCGTTTGGTTCGTTGTAAACATCAGATTCACCAGCTGGTGCATATGTAGAGATAACACCACCATTAAGAAGAGCGTTATCATATGTTACTGTACTTCCACCAAATGTGTAAGCGAGGAAATCTTTCGCAAGTTCTACGTTAGCACAGTTGCTTGTGATGTAAAGAGAAGAACCACCGTTTGATGCATATCCTTCTTCACCAGTAAGTGTAGGCATTGTTGTAATTTCCCATTTACCAGCATTTGCTTCTACTAACTGAATTGTTGGAATGATCCAGTTACCGTTCATAACACCTGCTACCATATCACCCTGGATAGCCTGATCTGTGTAATCTGACCAGCTGTTTCCAAGATATAAAACGCCTTCTTTAGCCATTCTTACGATAACATCTACTACTTCTACTAATGTTTCATTTTCTGTGATGTAAGGTTCGCCATCTTTAAACTGTGATACGCCTTCTGCCTGGAGCATCATGTAAACAAGGTCGTTTCCATCACCATCCATACACATGAGGTATTTACCAGTTTTTTCTTTTACAACTTTACCGATTTCGATAAATTCATCCCATGTGATTCCTGTAAGGTCATCAATTGTGTATCCACTTTCTTCAAGAAGGTCTACACGGTATGCAGTAACAACAGCACCGTTGTCTACTGGAACACCATAGTGAACACCATCTACTGTAGAATAATCAAGTTTTTCTGATGAGAAATCATCCCAGTTAATATCTGCATCATCAACATTATTCCATGCATCTGGATAGTTTGCCTGATAGTTTTTAAACCAATGATCCTGGAATAATACGATATCAGGAATGTTTGAATAATCACCTGATGAAGCAGCTGTTGTAATTGCTGTTTCAACGTCTGTTGATCCAGACTGTTCGTTAATAACCAGTTCGAAATCAGGATTTACATTCTCTTTGTAATCAGCTGCTGCTGCTTCAAGAGCTGGAATGTTAAATGCTGGATCCCAAGCTGCTACAGTAAGAGTATTGCCACCTTCTTCGCTTGTTGTAGCCTCTTTGTCAGATGTGTCTGCCTTTTCACCTGAGCCACCGCATGCTGCTAATGAAAATACCATTGTGCCTGCGAGTAAGAGTGAAATCAGTTTTCTTTTCATAATGTTTCCTCCTCTAACTTTTAAAAATTTGTTTAGAAAAAAGAATATACATTTTAGGCATAATGTACATATTCTCTTCTTTTCTAAATCACCTTACTAGTAATTATAACAAATCCTCTCTTTATATAGTATGCATTTTCAACCATAATAATTGCAATTTCAACCATAATATCTATCGTTTTTACATATAGACTACAAATATTTTATACAAAATGTTAGTTTTGAATATTTTAATACAATTTTTATTGCACAACCTATAAAAGCAACATGATTTTATACCAAATACACTTTCTCTGGATATAGCTGCTTTAACTTAAAAAGCCATTCTTCATCAAAATCCATTAATAATTTTATTTTTCTTTTCCCATCATGAATGATCATTGTATAATACGGTATCTCATCTTCATAAGATGTATAATCATACTTTTTCAGATGCTCTGTTCCACCATTCTTACGGTATTTGGCAACAGCTTCATGCCAATTTGGTGCGATCACTTCTAAATTCTTTAATTCTAATTCTTGTGTTCTTTTTCTTCTTCTCTTTCCTTGGATCACATCAACTGTTAGTACACCGTCTTCCATATGATATTCATAATCACGTAATGCCTGAAACGAATTCAGCCAATACATAAAAATAGAAAGTACCGATAAAAACAACATTCCTCTGTCAAAAATGATCCCCATCAATATAAAAAGGACACTCATTGTTACTAACAGAACATTAAATACCTTTGTACTTTTTCTCTGTTTTCGTGCTACCTGTTTTGTCATTGCATAATTCATATTACCATCCGTCCTCCGAAATAATCGTATAATTCAGTAATTGATGTTCATAATTCTCCGGTTGCTTTCTCCACTGTCCTGGAGACATTCCTTTCATTCTACTGAAATTTCTATTAAATGTTGAAATTGCTCCAAATCCACACAATTGTGCGATCTCTCCAATTGACTTATCTGTATTCCGCAAATACTCACATGCATTCTGTACTCTCACAAGATTAATATATTCCAACGGTGTCATATTGATCTGAGATGTGAATACTCTTCTAAAATGCGTCGCACTAAAATGATTGTCTTCAGCAAGTTTATCAATTTTAATTGGCTTCATATAATTGTCACCAATATACTCCACGATCCGTGCAACTGCTTGTGACATCTTTGCCTCAGCCCCCAATACTCTCTCATCATCCAGATCGATCATCCGCGCAATCTCCACGATAAGTGCATATAACAAAGCATTTGCTTCTTCTTTATAAAACTCATCTGCATCGCGCATACAATCAAGAATTTCGCGAATCCTATCAGCAACTTTTGGATTTTCCTCTGCTTCTTTTATGATTGCACCTGCATTCAATTTCTGAATAAGTCGATCGGCTTTACTATTATTTCCGCCACACATATCTCTAACTGCACTTTCCACATCAACAAACAGATACTCCCAATAATTTATCGTCCCTTCCGTACTTTTTGTGGAATGAGGATAATTCTTTGGAATGACCGTAAATTCTCCACCTTTATATGGAATGTTAACGTCTTCAAAATACATCGTCCCAGTCCCCATATGGCAAATACCTATCTCCATATAATTATGGAAATGCAAAATCTCGCGGTCATCGCCGTACTTCATCTTCCATTTTTCTCCAAGCAGCACCAACATATGGCTGTCTTTTGGCATTGTATAATATCGAAATTCTATTTTATTCTTTCGTTTTCTTGCCATTTTTGTTCCACCTTTTGCATTTCAAGTCTTTATATCATATCTGATTTCATTTATTTCCTCAATAAATTCGCTTTATTTTATACTTTCTTCACATTTTGAAAAGCATATCATCTTATAATTTTATTTCAAATCGTTCCCTATCTTTAGGAATAAAAAGGTTTCTTGTAAAATATTTTTTTCCTTCTTCAGAATACAACTCTTTTCTCTTTGACAAATGGCTTTCTTCCGTATGACATAATACTAAATTTTTAATCTGCAATCGTTCCGCCATTTCACAAGCATCTTTTACTGTGCTATGATGTCTTCGATATGGCTTGAAAATTTCTCTTTCCTCATATAAGCAAAATGCTTCATGGATCAACCAATCACATCCCTGTATATTATGGGCAGCACATTCATTCAATGGCTCATCTCCACAAAATCCTAGTTTTGTTCCATCTTCCAATCTCATCACAAATCCAAACTGTTTTAGCTTTTTAGAATGAATATCAAAAAACTGGATTTTATTCCCTAAAACTTCGCACTCCGTACCATCTTCAATACGTACAAACCTAATCTCATCTCCAAAATGATCGGTAATAGAATTGTGAAGTGTCAGATGACATAACTCTTGTATCAATTCTTCCAATTCTTTATGACAATAAATACGAAGTTCTCCTTGATACACTTTCTTATTCATGAGCTGTCCGATCATTGTAATGATCCAGATCAATCCTAGTACATGATCGTTATGCCCATGTGATACGAACACATCATGAATTTCTGTAAGAGGTATATTTTCTTCATTCAAAACCTTTAAGATTCCGTTCCCTCCTCCAGTATCAACAAGAAAATGCTGTTCTTTTTCTGATAATGTAAAACAAGTATTATAGCATTGGACCGCTGCAGCTGCGCCTGTCCCTAACATTACTAATTCCATACATTCCCTTTCCTAAATTTACTTATTTATAAAATTATAGCATATATCATCCTCTTATCGTTGACAAAAAACTTTTTTTCTTATAAACTAAATACTAACCGTTGGTTGAAGCCAACATAAAACCTTAACTTAATGAATCTATTATATAATCAAAGCCAGGAAGGTGTAAGATTGCTGAAGCAATATTTCATTTGACTGGTTTTTTTATTCTCAAATAATAGAAAGGAGATTTAATCCTATGAAAAAAATGATTCAATCCGCTTTTTTCATCACACTTGGATTAATTCTTCCATTTTTAACCGGACAGATTCCCGAAATTGGGAATGCACTTTTGCCTATGCATTTTCCAGTCTTAATCTGCGGATATATCTGTGGATGGAAATACGGATTAATTGTTGGTCTTATCACCCCTTTATTCCGTTGTTTGATTTTTTCCACACCAATGCCTTCAATTGCTATATGTATGTCTTTTGAACTTGCTACTTACGGTACCATTTCCGGTTTTCTGTACCAAAAGCTAAGAAATTCACCCCTCAAAATTTATATTAGTTTATTTGTTTCTATGCTTATTGGACGTTTGGTGTGGGGAGCTGCAAGTATCATCGTTTATGGTTTTGGATCGACTAGATTTACTTGGCAATTTTTTCTAACTAGTACACTATTCACAGCCCTTCCCGGGATTATACTACAAATCGTGGTAATTCCTATTTTAATCTTGGCACTCGAAAAATCAGGAGTAATTGAAACCTATGTTTAATATTTCACTAACTAATGCTGATAACAATTCAACTATCCCTATCTTGAATACACAGATTAGCCTTATTATTAATAAAATCAATAATTTATTACACTCTACCGATCACACAACAGAAGTCCTACCGATCATCGTTGCGATTGATGGTATGAGCGGAAGTGGTAAAACTACACTCGGAAAACTACTTCACAAGACTTTTCCTGAATCTAATCTCTTTCATATGGATGATTATTTTCTTCAACCTCATCAAAAAACGGAAGAACGATTATCTCAACCTGGTGGTAACGTCGATTATGAACGTTTCAAATCAGAAATCCTAGCACACCTAAATAATAAAAAAGGGTTGGCTTATCAAGTTTATGATTGTCGCTCCCAAACACTTCAACCTCAAAGGTTTGTTTCCTGGAAACCTCTTGTCATTATCGAAGGGGCTTATAGCCAACATCCATATTTTAATGATCCCTATACATTACGGATCTTCTGCGAAATCTCTAACGCAGAACAAAGACAACGTATTTTAAAACGTAATGGTGAATTTATGCTAAAACGTTTTCAAACCGAATGGATTCCGAAAGAAAATTTATATTTTGAAACTTTTCATATTAAAGAAAAAGCAGACTCATTGCTGTAAATTACAGCAATGAGTCTACTTTTTCGCATACCATACGAATATTTTCACTTAGTCCGCTTTCATTACATCCAACAATATAATGATTGCATTGATTCGTTGGAATCAAAATCTTATACGCTCTGCTAGTTCCCACCGCAGTTGCAATTGCTGGAGTAATCTCTCCCAAAAGAGCATTTGCGATCACAATCCCCACCGGTCCGATAATAATATCTGAATCCTGTGCGTTTACAATACACGGATTTTCTCCAGTTGCACCATGATCTGCTCCTGCTTTGAGCATAGCCGCAGTTGCAAGACTATTTGTCCCAATTGCATATAATTCCAGATGCGGGTGTTTCTTTTTCAACTGTTCTACAATGGTTCTTCCTAATTTACCACCCTGTCCATCTATAATTGTAATTTTCATACCGCTTATCCTTATCCCAAATCCGGTTCGTCTACCAAACTTATTTTTCCGGTTGCTTTTCCTTCCGTTTCGAATACAAGAATTTCATTTTTACCTTTTTTCAAAAGAGGGGCTGGAATATATAATCTCTTCTGAGGACCAATCTCCCAGAATCTCCCTATATTAAATCCATTTACATGAACACAACCTTTTCCCCAACCATCAAGTGCAATGAATGTATCTGCCATTTCTTCCACTTCAAATGAAAACTGATAAAATCCTGGTGTACCTGCTTTATGTGGTTTCGTAAAATCCACACCAGACATATCATCCATTGGTAATTTATAAGCTTTCCAATAGTAATGCTGATGCCCATTGATCTGTACAGAACCATCAATTCCTTTTCTCTGTCGTTCCAACATAGGTCCAAAATTAACACGCCCCATATTTTCCACAAGAATCTCCATTTTTTCACCTTTAGAAATTGCAGGTGTAAATTTCTTTTCTTCAAGAAGTTCTCTATCATACAATGTTGCAATCGGTGTTTCGTCCACAAAGATATTCGCTCTGTCATTCGCGCCCCAAAGTCTGATCGTTTCAATATCCCCTTCCTTACGAAGCTGACTCTCATACAAAATATATCCATACCCTTGATCAATACGTTCCATAGAAATTGGAACCGTCATATCCACTGGAACCGCTAAATTTTCAAGATTTTCAAAAAGTCCTGTCTCTTTTTCTACCGACAGAGTTCCATAAGACGTTCTCTTAATCTCTGTACTAAATTCAACATCTGGAATCTCTGCATACTTTCTGATCACTTCTTTGAATGCTTTGTATTTCGGTGTGATCTGACCATCTTCTGTCAAAAGTGCATCGTAATCATAAGATGTTACATCTGGAGTAAGTTCATCATAATAATTCGCTCCGTTTGTAAAACCAAAATTTGTTCCACCAATAAACATATAAATATTTACATGACCTTCACTCAAGATCTCATCTAAATCTTTAACGTGCTGTTCAAGATCTCCTGTCTGATGACATTCTACACCCCAGTTATCAAACCAGCCAACCCAAAATTCCATGCACATCAACGGCTTATCACCGATTTTTTTACGCATAACAGAAAATTGTTCTTTTCCTTTTGATCCAAAATTTCCTGTCTGAAGGACGCCTTCAACTTTTCCACAGTCAAAAGAATCTCCCCATGGACCGTCAGATGTTACTAACGGAACTTCACACCCATTCTCGATCATAAGCTGTTTGATAAACTCTAAGTATTTTGTGTCATCGCCATAATACCCATATTCATTTTCTACCTGCATTAAAATGACCGGTCCACCATATGTGATCTGTAATGGTGCGATCACCTTAAATAATTCTTTATAATATTCTCTGACATGTTTTAAATAAGGTTCATACATACAGCGATAACGCATACCATCTTCTTTTAACAACCAATATGGAAGTCCGCCAAACTCCCATTCCGCACAAATATAAGGTGTTGGACGAAGAATCACATATAATCCCAATTCCTGTGCAGTTTTTACGAATTTCACAATATCAAGCATTCCAGAAAAATTAAACTGACCTTTTTCTTTTTCATGCATATTCCACGGTATATAAGTTTCCACAGTATTGCATCCCATTGCCTTTAACTTTTCCAATCGGTCCAGCCAATATTCTGGCACAATTCGAAAATAATGAATCGCCCCCGAAATAATTTTAAACGGTTCTCCATTCAAATAAAAATTATCCTTCACTTCAAATTTACCCATAAAAACTCCACTCCTATATTTTGTTTTTAACTTTGCAATCTACTTTCTCCGATCCCATCTATCTTACAGTATGATACCATCATACTACAACAAATGTAAAGGCAGACTTTGCCACAACGTCCCTCTACAAAGCCATTCTGTCTGTTGAAGCACCTTTTCATAAATGCTAGACTATATTTAAGAAAAATATAACGGAAAGAGGTGACACTATATGCTCCAAAATATAGATATAAACACTCTAAATCGTCTTACAGAAGAAAATAAAGATGTGCAACAGATTTTTTCACAACTTATTGAAAATCATCATATGCTCCTATCCACAATCGCACATGAAATCCGTAATCCTTTAACGCTTATTTCTTCCTCTATTCAAACTATAGAAATGCAGCATCCAGAAGTTCAAACCTTTCATGGTTGGAGCCAATTACAAGATGATATACTCTTTATCCGTTTGCTCCTTGAGGATTTGTCTACATTAAACAACAGTCGTATTCTACACTGTTCTGTATTTCCTATTGAATATTTTTTTCAAAAACTTACGCTTTCTTTTGCAATGACTTTAGAGCAACAGTATCCAGAGATTGAATTCACTTCACATATTCCGGATTCTCTCGGAACTTTCATAGGTGATAAAATCAAACTCGAAGAAGTATTCTTAAATCTACTTCGTAATGCAAGAGAAGCTGTCGGTCAAAAAGGAACGATCCATATGTCTGTTCACCGCAAAAATTCTTCTCTTATCATTCGTATTCATGATAATGGATGTGGAATCTCACCAGATCACCTTCAAACACTTTTTGACCCATTTGTCACTTACAAACCTACCGGAACTGGCCTTGGACTCGCCATTTCAAAACGTATCATCGAAGCTCATAATGGCATAATATCCGTTGAATCAGAAGAAGGAAAAGGAAGCATATTTTCTATCCATCTTCCTATTTAATTTGTACTTTCTACAATCAGATCATCCCAGCTTCCCCAGCGTGCATGATCATTTGATTTTTTTGTTCGGTACTGCCATACGTGGTTACTTTCACGTATGGCTGCCGATGTTGCTTTCAGATCATAAAAAAATGGTTCCTTCTTTTTTTCTTCTTGTGTTTCATGTTCCTCTTGCGAAAGATCAAATAGATTCTCATGCACCCCCTGTTTTTTTCTCAATGTATCTAATTCTTGATTTCTTTTTTTCCCATTTTTCTCGTATTCCTCCAACACTTGTTTCAAATTATAATTTTCTTGAAATGATGCTTTATGAAGTTCATATGCCAATAAAATAGATTCTGTATCTTTATAATCTACAGTCCTCACAAAATATTCTGAAAGTTGCTGAAACTCCCGATCCATTTTTTCTGTTTTCCCTGGAATATAGCAAAAATTCCACTCACCGTTTTTTTGAAAAATACATTCTGGAAGAAGTAATAAATTATTCGGCTCCAACATATAATTTTGAATTTTTTCTATCGTATACAATAGTGCTCTTATAAACCCTTCCAACTCCTCCTTTTTTATCCCTTGTTTTTCATACATTTTCTGCATAGATGTAAAACCACTGATCTCATATGTATATCTACTCTTGCCTTCCATTTCACATCCTTCTACAGACAAAATCCCAGCAATCTTATTCTTTCTCAACATTTGAATCTGATAATCCTCCTCATAAGGATGATCTACGATTATATGCATACAGGAACGATTCAAACTCGTTTCATATTCTATTTTCATCCCCTCACTCCTCCTTTTCTATCATATTTTCTATCCTTCTCTTCTTTCTTATTTTTTCTTCAGGTTTTACCACTTCTGCTTCTCCGTGTACATTTATTTTCATAAACCCATTTTGTGCCGATACTACAACATCTATCTTTTCATCATTCTGTTCTATACGAGTTGATGCACCTGAAAACAAAATTAGTTTTCCTTCAATTCGTTTCTGATAAAATGTTTCTGCCGAATCATCACTATATTCATCTGGTCTTCGCTCTATTTGTGCAAAAAGTACTGCTGTTTCACAAGCTGCTCCTAACAGAATGTTTTTATCGTGATAATAAAAAACAGTATGAACAATCAAAACAAATATCATCAAAAAAATGCCAAATAAATACGTCATTTCAATTGTAAGGACAGCCTTCAGCATATACTTTTCTTTATTTAACCTTTTTAATCCGATTCTTTTCATAGAACCCCCAATAAGAAAAAGACAACATATCCAGCTGATAAAAACGGAACAAATGGAACTCCCTTTTTTCTAGAAAATCGATTTTTTATCAAAATTCCTATCGAGCACACCGATGCGAAGAAAAATGCAAAAAAAAGCACATATATAAGATTCCAAATGCCTATAGATATTCCAATTATCATAATTAAAAAACTATCTCCATAACCAAGTGCTTCTTTCGTAATCCAACTAATCCCACAGAAAACACAGCCTGCTATAAAACCACCGAATACAGCTTCAACGGAATACATTTGCAATATAATCTGCGAAACAACTGCCATCACACCACCTACTACTAAAATTATCCCAGATACGCTCTTTCTTCTCATATCTTGTACCGATAATATAAAAAGATAAGCACACCCAAGCATTCCATATATAATCTCTTTTTTCATTCAATTCCTTTGAGAGCTATCTCGCACATTTTACACATGCTCCCAATCCTGCCACCTCCGACTTCTTAACCGCTTTTATAGATCTTTTTACTCCACTACAACTCAAAGAATTATGATATTTTGTTCCATAATTTGTAATATATACCCCTGCCATTGCCTGTCCGTGTACACATTTTTCACATGGATGATAGATTCCTCCACTTTCATTTCTCACACTTTGCAATTTTTCTGAAGAAAGAAATGTAATTGACAATTGAAGATACGTGCAACAATAATCTGTATGATATACTGTGCCTGTATCTGTCACATAAACAACCTCTTCATCTTCTGCAAGATTTTGTTCTGCTCTCCCAGTCCAAGCCTTAACTCTTATTTCTTCCTTCTTTTCCATCCCTAAATTCAAAAATCCTGGAATCGGAAGACGAACTGTGTATCTAACATTTACGATAATTTCTTCATTCAACGTATTATAATAAGAACCTCCACAATAAATCCCTTGACTTCCACCTTCTATAATACTTCTCTCTAATCTTTCACTTCCTATATTTTGGACAATATCTTGCTGGATACGGTATACATTCAAAACCGAGATTTGTGTCAGATCTTCTGCTGCTTGTTTTGCTGCTTCTTGTGTCGCTGCTTTCATACTAATTCCAATCGCTTGTATCTCAAAAAGATAAATCAAACACAAGACTGCAAATACAAATACAGGAATCGTCAACGCAGCCTCTATCGTCATACTTGCCTTTAAACCTGGCACAGATGCCCTTTTTTGATGTGTATAAGTCTTCTTTAATAATTTTGTATTAGGATTTTTGATCACAGTATTTCCTTTCTATAATATTTAGGGGGATTATGGATATTTGAGGAGACTCCTCTTTTTATAAAGGGCATCTGTACCAGACTTAAAGATATCCATAATAAATAGGAAATTCATATTGATATCCTGCTCCAATTTCTGCTTTATTTAAAAGTTTTATTTTTGTCACACAGGTATCCATATGAAAATTTGTAAGTTTCTTTTCTACAATTAAATTTTGTTCTATTCGATCTAATGTTCTCATTGTTACTTCATCTATTGACTTCAAACATAACAAAATCTGCAAATATTGCTCATATCCAATCCCATTTTCATCATCCTTTCCTTCTATTGCATCATCGGACGTTCCTAACGAAAACAAGGAAGATAAAGAAAGTTGCCAACTACTCTCCGTTTTATTAAATGCAACCTTTCTGCCATCCAGTAATGAACGAAGATCCAAAACACTTTCTCCAAAAGCCCACAGTGCAAGCAACAATTGCTTGATGACCATTTCTACTTCTGGATTCAGCAACACAACTGAAATCGCAGTTGCCATCACAGCTGCCTCTTGTTGTTTACCAGAATCCGTCTGTAAATACATATAATTCATCGCCATTCGAAACAAAAATAATTTTGTGATAACAGCTTTTAAATTCTCCTCATCACTGCGCTTTCCCTCAATCAAATATTCAATTTCATAATCTAAATTCCGCTCCTCACCTTTCGAACTCACTGCCGTACCGAAACGATCCATTACATATTTCTGAAACAATAATTTTTCTTCGAAATTTCCTAAACCTTGCATTATTGGAAGCGTACCCCATCCCATATTTTTTGTTCTTATCGATACTTGTTCTTCCTTTGTAATTGATTTTTCAGAAACTTGAAAATCTTTTGGCAATACTAATGACATAAAATTTCCGCTCGATACATATCCTGTCAGATCAGAAGACTCCTCTGGAAGCAACGATGAATTCTCCTCCAGCATTTGGTCTAATGAATCTGTAATCTCTTCTCCCACTGCTGATTGTTCTTTCCACTCTTGTGTCCATCCCGTCAATTCTCTTAAAGATTCTATTCCACTTTGTGACTCCATAAAGGTGATCACACCTTCTCTAAATGCTTGTCCATTTCTATCTGTCAAAAATTGAATATCTGTTACTTCCTGTTGAACTCCCATACTCCCGTAATATGCCAGCCGGTTTAAAATCAAATCTTTCGTAAACGTTCCACTTCCATAAGAGGCATCAAATGCAAATATCTCGTAATCTTCTAATAATTCTTTTTCATACTCTCCAAAAACAGAAAATATCGAGCGATCCACATCCAGACGGCTCAAATTTTTTGCCGTCTGGATATAAGCACTTTCTGTTATTCCCAAAACAAAAGAAATCAATAGTATAAATACAAGGCTTAAAAATGCTGTGATCTCTCCTCGTAGTTTCATTTCAGATTCCTGCACTCTCACTTGTGATCTTTTCAAAAATAGTATTTACAAGATCTGTTAACTGTGTCTTAAAAATCAAAACTAACGCTATAATAACGACCAAAATTAGCAAAAGTTCTACAACTGACATACCAGAATTATCTTGTAATATACCACGACATTTCCAGTAAATATTTATAAAGCTGCATTTCATCTTTCTATTCATCGCTTTCATTCTTTTTTTCATACTCAAGCTCCTCCTTCTAAATTTATGATCTTAATCTTTCAGATCTGTACAGTTATAAATGCAGGAACAATAATGATCACAAGTACCACTGCCAACATGAGAAACATTGGCAGCATCATTTTAGTCCCTGCCTCTTCTCCTAATATTTTTGCCATATTTTTTCGCTCTTCAAATGCTGAAATTGCTTCTTGATTTAAAAGTACAGTTAAGCCTTTCGTTCCTTTCTTCAAATTTTGCGACAACATAGCTCCAAATTTTCTATAAACGGAAAGTCCACATCTCTCTCCGAACTTTTCATAACACTCTCGTTCTCCTGCTCCGCTCTTCATCTCCTTCACTGTAATAAGCATTTCTTCATAGGCTTCTTTTTTTCCTGTCTGTTCTTTTTTTGATTCATAGTCTTCTGCAATCCGATACCAGGCATTTTTAACCGTCATACCTGCTTTTATGTACAAAGCAAACTTATTGAGCAATTGTGGATAATCATATGCCAACTCTTTTTCACGCTTTTTCTTTTGTTCCTTTTTCTTTTGCTCTTCGGACACATATACAAATACAGCCAATGCCATCCCCATCAAAAGGATTCCGCCTGCACGATATTCTGTAGTATATTCCCATTCTATGCTTTCTCCATTTATTTGATCCGGAAGTACGACTTCTTTTTCTGTACTTGATATATCATCCCGATATGCAATTTCTTCCTGCAGACTCTGGAGCAGCGCTTCTTCTTTCGTGAGTTCAGGTGCATATACATGTGCATAAAACTGATATTCGCAAGATTCCTCTCCATATTTCAACAATGCCGTCAATTTTACCAAAGTTCCTTCAGAAGAAAGATTTTCTGTCTTTAATTGTCCCATCGAATTCATAACCTCGTAATGATCTAATTCCCACGAAACTTGAATGCTTGTCCCCGGAATCATTGTTACTAACTGAAGATCCGATCTTATCTCATCTAAACTCGAATTTTCTCCTAATATTAGTTCCTGCAATTCCTTCTGCGCCTTTGCAAATACATCTTGAAGTTCTTCTTCTGTATATTTTTGCTCCTGCACTTCTATTTTAAACACTTTCTGGAGCTCACCAATCTGTACTTGGACTTCTTCTTCCTTCATCCCTTCCCCGTATTCATTTCTTCCAACAATCGTTTCTCCGTCCTTATTTTTCGGCAATTCTTTTTTATTATCTACTAGAAACACAACTACAGAAAGCATACTTGCAACTAAGAATATGATACATGCCTTTCCATATACAGAATGCCAAAACCTTTTCCATCTTATTCCATATTGCTCCATGTGCATCCTCCGTTTCTGCTAGCATATAATATCCGTTATTTTCTTTCCTAGCCACCAAGCAAATATATACACAGCAAGGCATCCTGTCATCAAAATATTTCCCCAAAAATTCCCATAAAGTACATCAAAAAATTCTGTAAATGTAAATCGCATATAAAACACCAAGCCCAACGGTACAATACACATTACTCGAAATTCCAGTTTTTTCGCTGCAAGCATTACTTGGATTTCTCGTTCAACTTCCATTTTATCTCCAATCATCTTAATCGCATTTTTCAAAATAGAAATACTATCTCCACCTGCTCGTTTTGAAGCAGTAAAAACGATCACAAAATCTTGAGCATCCTCCTGTTGTACACGCTGTGCAAAAGCAGATAACACCTGTTCTGCCGTACGATTCATATCCAATTCATGCCTCATTCGACCATATTCCTGACAAATTCTACTATCCTCTGCATATAATTTTTTCAAATCTTTTTCTGTTTCCCGAACTGCATTTTCCACCGAATAGCCTGTTTTCAAAGACGCTGACATTAATTTCATGCTTTCCTGAAATTTTTCTCGGAAATCAAGCTGCTTCTTTTGACAACAACTTTTCATCCATTCTGCAAAATATCCAACACCCAGAGGAAACAACAAAATGATCGCCCACGCACTATCATAAAAAAGATATGCCAACATGATCATCAACCCAAATGTCTGTAACACAGCGATCACATATTCTTTACGCTGAATATCCTGCCGATAACAACTTGTCTGTTGCCAAAAGTTCTTCCATCTTCACAAGCCTTCCAGATATTTTTTCATCTTTCATCCCTTCTTCCTGAAATTGAAATAATGTATGTGTCTGAATCTTCCCATTTTCATATCCTAATACTTCTGTAATCTCCAAGACTCTTCTGCTTTTATCTCTCAATCGCCCCAAATGTACAATAATATCAATTGCGGACGCAACCTGTCTTTGAATAGCCATAAGTGGTAGATCGATCCCCATCATCATCATTGTTTCCAAGCGATGAAGCATATCTGTCGTATTATTTGCATGCCCTGTAGACATCGAACCACTATGCCCATTTAACATCGTCCCGATCATATCGATCGTTTCTTCACCACGCACTTCACCTACAATGATCCGATCTGGTCTCATACGCAACGCAGATTTTATTAAATCTCGGATTGTCACGGCTCCTTCCCCTTCCAAATTTGCACCTCTTGCTTCAAGTCGTACAATATTTTGAATCTTCCTCAACTGTAGTTCCGCATTATCTTCTATCGTAATGATACGTTCATCTTCTGGAATATAATCCGACAATGCATTTAAAAATGTTGTTTTTCCTGCGCCCGTTCCTCCACTCACAAAAATGTTATATTTTGCTTTTACAAGTTTTTCTAAAAATTCTACCGCTTCAAAAGAAATACTTCCCCATGTGACCAACTGTTCCATTGTAACTTTATCCTTCGGAAACTTTCGTATCGTTAAGATTGGTCCGTTCAATGCTACCGGTTTCAACACGACATTAACACGAGAACCATCTTCCAACCGAGCATCCGCGATCGGCGACAACTCATTTACATAGCGATTTGTTCTCGAAACAATTTGCTGAATCACATCCTCTAATTTTTCTTCTGATAGAAAATGTTTTCCCGAGCGATAGATCTTTCCATTCTTTTCTAAAAAAATATCTTTTGTTCCATTGATCATTATTTCCGTAATACTTTCATCCTCTAAAAATTCTTGCAATATATCTAATTTTCGAAACGCATGAAACAATCGTCTACTGATCTGAATCTGATCCTGCAACGGAATATATTCCTTTGAAGCTTCCTCCCGAAGTACCAAATAGATCAATTCCTCTAACTCTTCATCCCCTGTCTCTCTAGACATATCCATTCTGCTCAGTACTTCTTCATAAATCCGTTCTTCCAATGTCATCTTCTGTCCCTCTTTTCTTTTCCGCCCATATTTACCTGTATCGTCTTTTCCAAAAGTTCATCCATTCCTAGTTTACGAATATTTTCTACATACTGTTTCATTTTTTCCATTGCCGTTGGTTCTTCTATATATGGCATATAAATACTCTTACATTTCTCCAAAAGTGCAAATACCCCACGAATACTATCTCCTATATCAAGGATGATTTTCCCATAAATACATTCCTTACTGATCCTTTCGCACAAAGTTATCCACTCTTCCTCTTTCACTGCTTTTAAATCTTGTACATAAGGAATTGGCATTATGTAATCTAATTTCTCGTCTTGCCCTGCGATCATACTGACCCGCATTCCTAGATTTCCCTTATTTTGTCGAAGATAATAAAGTAAGTCTCCAAGATTTTGCTCCATTTCTTCCTGAAAATATGAACCGCGTCCTGAATATTCTTCTAAATTCAAATATAAAACAGGTTCCCTTTCTGCCCATTCTTTCGCTTTTTTTATAGCAAACTGTGTCTTTCCTATTCTGTGGATTGGCGAATAAACTGCAATCAATTCTCCTTTCTGATTCCTCTTGTTTCTCTTTACTGGCATTCGCTTTTTTACAGGTTCTTTTTGTACTTGTTTCCATATATTTTCTGCCGACTGATAACGCAAGATCATCCGCATACCATTCTTTTGTTTGTCTATTTGCTTTACAAGAAGTATTTTTTTCTCTGCTGAAATATTGTCATACACTTCCTGTAAAAACATTTCATCCAACAACAAAATATGAATTTTTTTCTTTTCCGCAAATTTTCCCAACTCTTCTGGTGTATGGAATAAATAATATTGATATTCATCCATTTTCTTTTGACGGAATACTTGTAAAAGGTTTTTTGAATACAATTTTTGTGAGTCACAAATTACAAAATTCTTTACATGCAATTTACCCCTCCTGTCTATTCAGTTTTTTTCATTGTAAATGTACTGCGATCATGCAGTTTGAAAATTTGATTAGCTGAATTCAGACTAACTCAGCCTTAAGACTCATCTCTCGATCTGAGATGATACAACAGAAATGATATCTGCTGTGTGAATTGTATTATAAACATATGTTCGATATTTGTCCAGTGTTTTTTTCATATTTTATTTTTTTGTGAAATTCTCACAAAATTTGATAAAGTAAGATTCCATAAAGCAGCCCAACACCTGGAACTCCCAAAAATCCACTTGTTAAAAATGCCAACAGATTGATCCCTACTTTCAAAGAAGAGTTTTCCGGCAAAACAAATCGATTGATCATATAGATCAATAATATTCCCAGCACTGCTCGTAATAAAAATTTTAAAAACTTTGGTTGTTCCTTCATTCTGTTCGTCCTTTCTCATTTATAATCCTATCTTATTCCCTCTCTTCTGAATTTAGAATAACAACACAACATATTTTCCAGACACATCCATCCTCAACAAACGTTTCATTTACTTGTAAATAAAAAAGGACTGTACCATAGTACAATCCTTTTGTTTTATAAATGTATTTTTATATCTCGGCTACTTCCCTGATATTGATAATATTTGACACCTGCCGCATCAAATAATTTTTTTGATGCGATCACCATTGGTGTCTTAGCATACTTATCGCTATCGTATATCACTTCTTTAATTCCACTTTGAATGATCGCCTTTGCACACTCATTACAAGGAAAAAGTGATACATACAGCTTCGCTCCTGCAAGACTTCCCCCGCTATAATTTAAAATCGCATTCAATTCACTATGTGTTACATACAAATATTTTGTATCTAATGGTTCACCTTCACGTTCCCACGGAAATTCGTCATCGGAACAGCCAATCGGAAAACCATTATACCCCATTGATAAAATCTTATTATCCTGACTAACAATGCAACATCCTACTTGTGAATTTGGATCTTTTGAGCGCATACCTGAAAGTTTTGCAACTCCCATAAAATATTCATCCCATGAAAGGTAATCTTGTCTTTTGCCTGGCATTCTATCTACCTCCTTGTTGAATTTCTTATGTATTGCTTTTAATCTAACATTGTTGCTAATTTATCGATCAACGCTGTTAATTTTTCATAACTCTTTCCATATGCTACCAATGGTTTTCCATATGGATCTTCTATTTCTTCTTCCTCTCCAACGAATTCTGTAAACGTATAAAGATTATTCAATCCTGGATACTGTGTATTCAGTCTTTTTTTCTGTTCATGATTCATTGTTAAGATCAATATATCGCCTTCTGTCTCTGAATCAGAAAATGCAGTTGCCTGGTGTCCTTCCATACTCATATTTACACTTTTCATAACCGCTTCCGCTTTCGGATTGACCGGTTCTGGAAATAAAACGACCATACCTCGAGAATCGATCACATATTCTTTCATCAATTCTCTCTGACGTAAGATCTCTGCTGCCATAGGTCCAAGGCATGTATCCGCTTCACTCACAAATACAATACGTCTATATTTCTGTTGTTTCACAATATCTGGTGCAGAAATCCTCATATGTCCTGCTGCCTTTTCTAGACGGTTCATAATTGCATTTCCAATTCCTTGAAGCGCAAAAGATTCACTATAGATCTCTTCCACATCCTCTTCGTCAAACTCACGCAAAACAGCATATAGATTCTTTGCGATCGTACTTTCATCTTCTCGACTACCAATATTTTTTACAATTCCATTCGTATAATACAAAACAGTTTCATTTGTCGCAATGATACCAACCTGCTTCTTATTTCGCATCGCCTCATATGCAAGCTGACGGATCGCAAGAACTTCTTCACGGATATTTCCTTCTACGATCATAAGTTTCGCCTTCGGTGCATAATGACGGTACTTCATTCCAGGCGCTTTTGGAGCCTGTTTGCTCTCACTATTGATAACCGCAGCATCTATACTTACTTCACCGATCACTTCTTTTATCATCTCTGCTGTGATCGCACCTGGTCTAAGGATCATTGGTGGCTTTACTGTCATATCAAGAATCGTAGATTCCAATCCTATGTCTACACTTCCACCATCAAGAATCATATCAATCTTACCGTCCAAATCTGCCTGCACGTGGGCTGCTGTTGTTGGACTCGGTCTTCCAGATGTATTCGCACTTGGCGCTGAAACATATCCACCCGCTGCCAAGATCAATTCCTTTGCGATCTGATCACTTGGCATACGTACAGCAACTGTATCAAGCCCACCTGTTGTACCATATGGTACGATCTCCGTCTTATTAAATATCATTGTCAATGGCCCTGGCCAAAAGTGACGTGCTAATGCTATCGTCTGTTCTGGAATATATGCAGCAATCTTATCCAACGCAGAAAGCTCCGCAATATGAACGATCAATGGATTATCTGATGGTCTGCCTTTTGCCGCATACGTCTTTTTCGCCGCCTCCTCATCTAGGGCATCAGCTCCCAAACCATACACCGTCTCTGTTGGAAATGCCACAAGTCCTCCATGTTTTAAAATTTCTCCTGACTGTTCGATGGCTTCTAAATTCAAATTATTTTTGTCAATTTTTTCAATTATCGTTTTCATAAATTTTATTATACCATTATTCTATCGAAAAAAAAATTCTTTTCTCGAAAAAGTCTCCCTTGTCACATTAAATTATTACATTTTCTCTTTTATACCAATAATATCTTTTTATAATTCTAAATACTCCAAAATGCCCATTGCGATTGCTTCCGCAATTTTTTGTTGATATGCATCCGTATTCAAGCGTTCTGCCTCCTCTTGATTACTCAAAAAACCACATTCAACAATGACTGTCGGAACTTCTGACTTCTTTAAAATATAATATGTATCATTTGCTTTCTTCTGCCTTGTATTTTCGGTATCTACTTTTATTAAAGCTTGCTGTAAGATCTCAGCCGCCAATTCCCCTTTCGCAGAATGAGAATAATAAAAAACCTGTGCTCCTTTTATAGCTTCATCACTATAACTATTTTGATGTACACTAACACATAAAATAGGACTTTCTTTATTAATGATCTCAATCCTTTTTTTCATATCTTCTGTCTTTGAATCAGCTAAACCATCATCTGTATCTCTTGTCATAACAACTTTAATCTTGCTTTCCTCCAATAATACTTTTAATTTAGACGCTATTTTTAAATTAATATCTTTTTCTAACACATCATTGATCCCTATTTTTCCTGGATCCATACCTCCATGCCCACTGTCAATTACAATTTTCACTTCCTCCACTGTTCCAGCCACATCTTCACTTATAAAATTGTCATATAACAGATTGGATACTTTTTGACTACCTACAACAACCACCACCAAAATGATAATAATGAAGAAAATCTCTACCTTTTTTCGCAAAAAAACATCCCCTTTCGCATATATAAATATATATGCGAAAAAAGGATGTTTCTTTCGTACTTATTCTAATTCACATACTGAAGGATCAAATCCCAAACACCGGAATTCTCCTGACCGAGTTTCCAAGATGCCACACCTGCAAGATTATGTTCTTTCATAATCTTTAATTTTTCTTCAAGAGACTCAAAATCTTCGAGCCACATCTTATAGGTTCCTTCTTGTACTTCCCATTCTGCATAATTCTGTTTCACCGTATCATCCCATGTCGCTGAAACATCATACTGTTCAAGAATCTCTTCCGCCTCATCCATACCAAGCGCTGTACTTGTTACTTTATAAGCATAGCTTTCTGCATCTGTTCCTGCATCTTCTTCTAATTCATCTGCTGTTTTTGGTGTTTCAAGCCACAATCTTGTGAAAAGAGGTACTGCTTCCACCAATTTTTCTGCCGGAATATAATTTAATGATTCCTCAATTCCCTGTTTTACAAAATCATAGGATGCTACAGAACCTGCTGTATAGGAGCCTTCTGTATGTTCATCATAGCACATGATCACAACATAATCTGCCATGATTCCCTGTTCTTCTAAATCATAGTGTTCATTATAAGGCTGCGGAACATAATTATCGATTGAAAATACAATTCCATTCTGTCTACACTTTACAGACAGTTCTCTCACAAATTGAATGTAATGCTCACCACACTCTGTAGAGATCAATTCAAAATCAAGATTAATTCCATCAATTCCTGTCTGTAACGCCGCCGCGATTACTTGATTGATCAAGTTTTCTCTCTTTGATGTAGAACTTAACACTTCATATGTCTCATCAAATGAACTGATTCCACCATGAAAATCTCTCAAAACAGCCCATACGTCCAAATTCGACTGATGTGCATAATTCACATATTCTGAACTTGCAATCGACTTTAAATTCCCCTCTGTATCGGCAATACTGAACCATGTTGGTGCTATAACTGTGAGTCCCTTTGTATTTGCAATTGTTTCGAGTACATATTGGTTCGCTGTATCATTATCTACATTATGCCATGCCAAATTAATATTCCCACTTATAGAAATATTCGTATACTCTGGTTCTTCAAACTCTCTTGCAAGAGTCTCTGTTTTGATCTTCTTCAATGCATTTGTTTTTACATAGCCAACAAATCCATCTTCTGTTGAAATCTTCATCCAGTTATCTTCATCTTCCAAAAGAACAACTCTAGCATTTTTTTTCACTTCTGTCAGAATCGGACTCTTTACTCCACCTTGATAGCGAACTTCAGTATCTTTTTTTATCGTAGCAGTCTGGATGTCACCCCATTTTTTTGTGATCGCCACACGATTTGGCGTATCATATACACTATAATCAAGATTTGTATATTTTTGAATAAACTGCAATGCAATATATGCCGTTCTGCCTTCTGTTTTTAAAATTACATAATCTTCACTTTGCTTTTCTGATATTTCTGTATATTCATTGCTTCCAACATGCACAGAAACATTACCATTTGGTAAGGTGTAAAGTAGTGTACTTTCGTTTGGATCCCAATAAAATCTTTTGTTAACGTATTTTCTTACAATAGAATATTCTACATAAGCCTGTCCGTCGATCATCTTACCAACAGCAGTTCCTGTATCCTCTTCTTTAATCACCTGATCATCAATGATCACAGCCATATCGTCTTCCGAAGTAATACCATAATATTTATTCAAATCAGCTTTCTCTTTTGATGGACCGTACTTATTCCAGACGATTCTGCCGCCAATGATTCCAATGATCAAGAGAATCAAAAGAAAGCTCAAGAACTTGATGATCAATCTACGTCTTCTCGCTCTTCGTGCTCTCATTCTGCTGCGCTTATGATTTCTCTGTACAGTTCTATTCTGCGGTCTTTGCCGTTGTGCTTCGGGTCTTCCTGAAATACGTGAACTGTTTCTTTCTCTTTCGTTCATGCTGCACCTCCTGTCAGACCCTATTATATATCATTTTTCTAAATACGTCATTATTTATTTATGAAATCGAAATCTACTACAAATGTACCGTTCATGTTTAAAACATTGATATATTTTCATCTGACAATCTTATATATGAAAGTTACGGCTATCTTGTCTTCCCTTCATGTTTATTGATATCAACAAAAGCAAGATTCTCTATATTTCCCTGAGAATCGATCTCGTAATCGCGCATATAATTATCTGCTTCTTTGACCATAAATGCCTTAACAACCTGCATCGGACTCGCATAACGTCCATCCATTAATATACCTATTCCTTGACGTTCATAATCAGACAATTCCGTATATAAAATCTCTGCTGTGCTTTTACTTATCATATGTTCCGCTCCTCTCTTATTCTGGCTCTGATAAATAGCAACACTGCCTGCATTCTGACCAATCGAAGGTATGTGACGCACCATTGGGATATGCAGTAAAAGATAGTACGAGCCATCAATTTCTTATATTATTATATAACCCTTTCCTTATGCTAAAAGTGTCTCGAAAAAGAGACGATGAATAGCCAATAGAATAACTAATAGAATACTTATAGATTCGATAAAAGAAAATTATATTTATATTTATGAATAGTATTGAAATCCTACCCTCCTTTGCATGAATTCTTATTTATCTGTAATACTATCTTCTGTATCTGCAATTATATAGACGATCTCACTCAATTTCAATGTGATTATTGTTGATAACCTGTGTTGATTTGTTCATAAAAATGTGGGTAATTATTCTTTACATATTTTCTGTTTTTGTTTATACTAACAAAGAATAGATATACTTTTTCAATATATCAATTTATAAGGATGTGATCATATGAAAATTGAAAAACTGAATGAAAACCAGATTCGTTGTACTTTGACACATGCCGACCTGGCCGAACGCCATTTAAAATTAAGTGAACTTGCTTATGGTAGTGAAAAAGCAAAATCTTTATTCAGAGATATGATGCAGCAAGCATCATATGATTTTGGATTTGAAGCAGACGACATTCCGTTGATGATCGAAGCAATTCCAACATCACCGGATTCTATTGTTTTAATCATTACAAAAGTGGAAGATCCAGAGGAACTTGATACTCGATTTTCCAAATTTACATCTTCAGAAGAGACATTTTCCGCACTTCCTGAACAAATTAATAAATTAGAAGGTGCAGAAGATTTTATGAATTTACTGAATAAAGTAAAAAAAGCGGTAGCTGGCACTGTTGCGCCTGATGCCGCGGATGAAACACACTCTCAAGCACCGGCAGCTCCATTTCAGGTAAAGCTGTTTTCATTTGAAGATATAGACAGCGTCATTCAGGCGGCTGAGCTTATTTCATCTTATTTTCAGGGTGCAAGTACATTGTACCGAGATCCAGAGAATAATATGTATATTTTAGCTCTTTCTCAATTAAACCATACGAATAACGAATTTAACAAAGTTTGCAATATGCTCTCCGAATATGGTTCTCAAGAAAAAGCTTCTGCTCCAATATTAGCATTTCTTGAAGAACACTGTGAGATCATCATCTCAGACGATTCTATTCAAAAATTAGCTTCTATTATTTAATAAGAAGAAAAAATCCGTTCAGACTTTCCATAATCTGAACGGATTTTATATTTTCTTATTTTCCTGCAGCTTTAATTACTGCATTAATTTTTTCAACTAACAAATCTGGATCAATACCATGAACCATAGCTGCTTCTTCAAGAGATTCCATCTGAGATGATGGGCATCCAAGACAATGCATTCCAATTTCAAATAAAACTGGAGCTACTTCTGAATAATAATTGTTCACTAATTCACCAATTAATGTATCTTTAGAAATCATTTTTTGTTCCTCCTTAATATTAGTCTAGATATGATTATAAACATTTATCTTTAATTTATCAACTACTGATTCTAATTTCTTTTTTCCAAATTTTCTGAAATTATCTTTAATTTTTTCTTCCTTTCGAGACTATTCAAAAGTCAATATTTTTTTTAATTTTTCTCGACAAAAAACGATTTTCATTATTTCTCACCAAAACATTCGTTCGTTTATTTATCAAAGTAATTCACACAAATCAGGGTTTTTTGTGTGGATAATGTGAATAACTCGGTGAATTCATAAAAATTATCCACATTTTTTGTGAATTTCAGTGTGAATAAGTTGGATAACTCCACTTTTTCCACATCGCCATTTTTTTCATTTTTTCGCATATTTTGTCGATATATACCCCCAAATCTTGGAAATACCCACTAAATACAGAGATGTTCACAATTTTTCGAATTTTTGTGTGGATAATGTGAATAACTCACTATGTTCTTCCCGATTTTTCCACACTGTTATTGTCTGAAAATTATTTACAATTCCAAACTTTCTCGTCCTCACTTCCAAAACAGCTCTGTTTTTTGTGCATTTTGTCAAATTTAATCAAATCAAACAAAAAATAACGATATCCTATTGACTTCCTATTTTTATACTTCTTTCAATTACACAAAAAAACCGATGAGCCAAAATCCCATCGGTTTCCTTATAAATATTCCTTTACATTTATCTGAATCATATAACCCTTCGGATCGTCACGATCGGAGCATATGTTGCACTACATATCCCAATTCCATCTACTTCATTCATCGCATTTACGATCGTTCCATCCCCCATATATAATCCCACATGACCATCATATAACACAAGATCACCTGGAAGTGCTTCCTCATAACTTACTTCATAACCTGAATTTTCCATTTCCCATGTTGTACGAGGAAGATTGATCCCAAAATTCGCATAAACTGATTGAACAAATCCTGAACAATCTGCTCCATTAGTTAAGCTCGTTCCACCCCAAACATAAGGGTTCCCTATAAACTGACAAGCAAATTCTATGATTGCCTGCCCTATACTGCCTTGCGTTGATGTATAACTCACAGCAACTGAAGCTGATTTCTCATCTAGTGATTCTTCTATAGCCTCGTCTGCAGCTGCTTCTGCTTCGAGTCGTTGCTGTTCCTCCTCTTTTGATTCCGCATAAGAAAAAGCTTCTTTGACTGTTATATAGTCCCCACATACCCAGCCATTCATTTCTCCCACACAGATAGGATACCAACCATTTATAGGTTCTCCTTTGACTTGGTAACTTTCATCCTGTAAAATCTGTGTCAATATTTTATATTCTGTCCCCTGTCCATCCCGCACATTTAATACATTCGCTGTTACTATTGCAGTTCTTTCTATATATTCTTCCTGGCGCATCTGCGCCTCTTCTCCCGTATATAAAACTTCTGCTGGAACATACCCTTCTACATTCCCCGATTGAATCTTCGTCCAATCTCCGATATATTCCAATACAGTGACTGTCGAATCACTATAAAGTTTTCCTACCCATTCCGCATTTTCATCTGGAGCAATTCTAATGTAAGCAAGATCACTTACATTAGAAAACGCTCTATTCAAATACTCACCCTTTTCTGTTTGTACTAGATACAGATCTATATTATCTTTCACTTCATTTTCAATATACTGTTCCAGTACATCCTCGATTCCTGCAACCGGCAACGGTGACACCTCTTTCGTAGTCTCCTCTTCCGCCTGAACCATTATTGCATTCCCCGGAATCATCAACATCCCTGCCATAGCAGAGATCAGTAACCTTCGTTTTCTCTGTGTGTTATTCATATAAAACCTCCTTTTTTGTTATGACTTTATCTTTTGTAGGAAGTTTTAAATATTACACAAATATTAAATTTGTTACATTATTATTGTATCAATACATATTCTATATGTCAACCTGCTGACTTTTATTTTCATATAGTGTTTACAACATTTCATATTATTTTAAGAACCTTAATAATTGTTTTTGTCATAACATCCTCTCATTTTTTCCATTTTCTGTCTTCTTATACAAACTTTTAGAATAATTATCATTTTATCTGAAAATATCTTGACATTCACGAAAATATGATGTATATTCTAATTACAGTAATAATTCCTATTATTGATAATCCGAAAATAAAATTTATTAAAAAGGAGATTAAAATTATGTCTAAATTTGTATGTCTTGTATGTGGTTATGTTCATGAAGGTGATGCTGCTCCTGAAAAATGTCCAATCTGTGGTGTTGGTCCTGATAAATTTAAAGAACAAAAAGGTGAAAGAGAATGGGCTGCTGAGCACGTTGTTGGTGTTGCAAAAGGTGTAAGCGAAGATATCATCGCTGATCTTAGAGCAAACTTTGAAGGTGAATGTTCAGAAGTTGGTATGTATCTTGCAATGGCTAGAGTTGCTCATAGAGAAGGTTATCCAGAAATCGGTCTTTACTGGGAAAAAGCTGCTTACGAAGAAGCTGAACACGCTGCTAAATTCGCAGAACTCCTCGGCGAAGTTGTAACAGACAGCACAAAGAAAAACCTTGAAATGCGTGTAGATGCTGAAAACGGTGCTACAGCTGGTAAATTTGATCTTGCAAAACGTGCAAAAGAACAGGGACTTGATGCAATTCATGATACAGTTCATGAAATGGCTAGAGACGAAGCTAGACACGGTAAAGCATTCGAAGGTCTCCTCAAGAGATATTTCGGATAAAATAATATAGAATCGGGAGGTAAATCAATGCTGAAATATAGCCGACAACGCGAATCGATCAAACGTTATCTGGCTGGAACGAAAGAACATCCGACTGCTGATACTGTTTATATGCATGTGAAGGAAGAATTTCCTAACATCAGCCTCGGAACTGTATATAGAAATCTAAATCTTTTGACCTCCCTTGGTGAAGCAATCAAGATTTCCGATCCTGATGGAGCAGATAGATTTGATGGATGTGTACTTCCTCACAGTCACTTCTTCTGCACTTGTTGCGGAAAAGTATTAGATATCGAAATCGATACAGAAAAATTACTTGATAGAAAACAAATCGGTGAAAATTTTGACGGAGTCATCGAATCCAGTCGTACAATCTATTATGGAAAATGTGGAGATTGTATCAGAAAAAATAGTTAATACTATACACGAATAAAATTTAAAAGAAAAAGGAGATAAAATTATGGCAAAATATGTATGTTTAGTATGTGGATACGTTCATGAAGGAGATTCTGCACCAGAAAAATGTCCAATCTGTGGCGTAGGTGCTGATAAATTCAAAGAACAGAAAGGTGAAAGAGAATGGGCTGCTGAACACGTTGTTGGTGTTGCAAAAGGCGTAAGCGAAGACATCATTGCTGATCTTAGAGCAAACTTTGAAGGTGAATGTTCAGAAGTTGGTATGTATCTTGCAATGGCTAGAGTTGCTCATAGAGAAGGTTATCCAGAAATCGGTCTTTACTGGGAAAAAGCTGCTTACGAAGAAGCTGAACACGCTGCTAAATTCGCAGAACTCCTCGGCGAAGTTGTAACAGACAGCACAAAGAAAAACCTTGAAATGCGTGTAGATGCTGAAAACGGTGCTACAGCTGGTAAATTTGATCTTGCAAAACGTGCAAAAGAAGCAAATCTTGATGCAATCCATGATACAGTTCATGAAATGGCAAAAGACGAAGCTAGACACGGAAAAGCATTTGAAGGTCTTCTTAAGAGATACTTTGGCTAAGCTACAAGTTAATCAAAATGGTAATAAAAACACTGGTCAAGTTAGCTTGGCCAGTGTTTTTTACAGCCCCTGAATCAACTTCAATTTTTCTTTCCTACTCAACTGTTTAATTGCATGTTCTCTTTTCATTGCGTCAATTTTATCCTCAAACGACTCATAATACACAATCTCTACAGGCAATCTTGTTTTTGTATACTTCGCACCTTTTCCTGCGTTATGTGCCTTTAAACGCTTCTCAATATCGTTCGTCCAACCCGTATAAAGTGTGTTGTCGCTACATTTCAAAATATATGTATAATTCATACTTATCATCCACTCCTCGTATACTAAAAAAATCAAATACGTTGATTTCTCTATTTACCATGTTCAATATTATAACACAAAATAAAGAGCCTTCTACAGCTTTCTCCAACTGTAAAAGACTCTCACTTTCTATTATCCTTCCATGAAATCCAATGGATTTACTGGTTCTCCGTCTTTTGTTACTTTAAAGTAAAGATTTGGTCCTTCCACAGAATAATACTTTGTTGGTTCACTCAAATACCCAACAATCTGATATTCTGCCACATAATCACCAACCTGTACTGGAACTTCTTTAAGCTGTCCATACACAGCACTGTATCCATTTCCCATATCCAACGTAACGGTCAAACCTGTCTGCGCATCCTGTTCTACCGCTGTTACGATTCCTGGTGCAACAGCACCAATATTTTCTCCTACATTTCCTGAGATCACCAATGCCGGATTATATTTATATTGATCTAATGTTGCAAAATATACGCTCTGATCCATACTGTAATCGATAAGAACCGCTCCGCTTGCTGGCCAATCTAACACACTATTTTCATCAAACCATACATTATATGCTACACCTTCTCCGGTCGTTTCTTCTGTATCTACACTTGTTTCTGATTCATCTTCTGTATCGGATGTAAGATCTTCCTCTGGAAGTACGATCTCATCTGTATTTGTAGACGCGATATTTTCTTCCATTGTCTTATCTAATGCAATCTCTGCTTCTGCAAGTTTCTGCTCCTGCTGTTTTTGATAATTGCTGAATGTATAAATTCCGACCAATGCAATCACTGCAACAAAGCAAAACACCATTGCAACTGCTGCCCCTCTTTTCTTTAGGAGCTGTGCTCTTTCTTCACTATTCATACTTTTCACCTCTGACAAATTTTCACCTATCTGCACTGCAAATGGATGTTATTTGTATTTTTGCCAGAAATGTGATACTTATTCTATTTTTTGAAAGAAATCTTATTCTGTTTTCGTAAAGATCTCTCCCCCGCTCGCCAGTATCGTTCCTTCAAAAAAGAACTGCAAGATTTCCTCATAAGACTTTCCCTCTTCTGCCATTTTCCGTGCAGTCCACTGGCTCATCCCCAATCCGTGTCCCCTTCCAACTGTTGTGATCTGTAATTTTCCATTTTTATCCTGCATTGTAAATGCACTTGACTGTAGCCCAAGTGCATCCCGAAATTGGTCACCTGTACAGGTTGTCTCTCCAATCTTCATTTCTAGAACATACCCTGCAGAATCATAAGATGTGATTGCAAAATCTTCATACTGATAGATTTTCTCTGCATTTTCTTCCTGAACAGCAACAAGAAATGACTGACACTTTGATTGTATTTCTTTATATGTAAATGTTACAACTTTTATCTCCTTATCTGCTCCTTTATCAAGTGGACATTCTTTGACTGTCAAATAAGGAAATTCGTCTGTATTCATAACTTCTTTCGCACTTCTCCCAGTACCATTACTAGAATAATAAAATGGCGTCCAGGCATAAACATCTCCATAAAACAACACCTGATTCCCTGTATCCTTCACTGCCTGTTCTATTTTTCCATAGTACGCTCTCCCATCTAGAACGCCCAATTTTTCTTCTATTTCTTGCCTTGTCAAATATTGATCTGACAATATTTTTTCTTCACTGCTTTCTAATTCCTGATATAGTCTAGTTCGCAGTAATACAGCCTGAGCTTTCAAAAACTCTTCTTCTTCCTGCCATGAAATTTCCTTTGCTAATACCCCAGTCAAATACGTTTCCCACGCAATTTCTTGTACTAGTTCAGATTCACTACGTTGTACTTTCACTCCAAAAAATACTTCTTGACTATCCTGCTTCGCTTTCATACCATTCATACAGATTGTAACGATATATGGCAACAAAAAGATAATACTCAAAACAGCTCCTATATTTTTAAGTTTCTGCCAAAATCTATACAACATAAAAAGACCTCCATACCAAAAGATATGAAGGTCTTCTAATTTTATTCTTCTGTTTTTTCTTGTTCATCAAAAACAACATTCTCACTTGTTGCTTCCTTATAAAATTCTACAGGCTGATCAACTACTTGTTCTGATACGACATCTTCTACCGTAGGCTCTGTCTGCATTGACTCTGTATATGACTTATACGCTCCCATATTATAATGCATCGTATAATCCGTATCATTAGCATCTTCTCTCTGTTTTGCTACATTCTCTTTTGCGATGCGTCTAGAAATCACAAAGAAACAAATTGCCTCATATAATGGAACAAATGCTGCAAAAACACTATGGATGATCGGCATATTTCCACTTGTATACCGGCTTAAGATTTTTACATCTATAAGAATAAGAAGTATTTTATAAATGATCTTATATACCATTGCAAGTGCGATAAAAAAGAGGAAAAATCCTACTATACCAGTAATCCCACTATCCATGTTGTCATATGCACTATATCCCATGATTCCATAACGTACTATCTTTCCAACTATTGAAATGCTAAATATCATTCCTATAAGATAAGACAAGATTCCCCATACAATCGGAAGTCCTACAAACCAGATTCCTGGTCTGCTTATAGATTTTGTTTTTAACAGAATCTCTCCCGCAAGATTTCCTTGCTGATACTTTCTTGCAAATGGAATAAATGCCAGCCATGCATTTTCATCTCCATGATTTTTTGCAATCGTATATAATCCAATCCCTTTAAGAATATAAACAGCCAATGCGATCAAACCTGCTGTAACAACAAAAATTCCATAGATTATCAAAAGTGTTGTTGCAATTGAATTAACTCCTGAATTGTAAGTATATCCGAAACTCATAAACAGCGCCCCTTTATTGTTTATTTTCAGTTATTATAGCATAAAAAAAGAGTCCTGACACTCAAGACTCTCTTTTTTCACAAAAAATTAAATTTACTTTCGCAGAATCCACTGATTACATATATTTTTTCACAATAGCATTCATTGTATCCCACTTTGTTTCCATGTCCGCAACAAGCTTAAACTGTGTTCTACATCTATCTAGATTATGACCTTCTCTATGAATCTTAAAATATGTATCTCCCTGCAGATAATCTGTCAAGAAACGCATACCACATTCGAATGTCATTACCTTTGCACCCATTGGAAGTAATTCAATCTCTTTCTTTGTAAGTTTTCCATCACAGCCTTCAATGAATCCCTTTGTATAAATATCAAACAGATTCATATCACACCATACTTTGTCGAGATCCTTTTCATCTTCTGCTGCTGTACTAGCACCAAAACGGATAGAATCACCAAAGTCGTTCATTGCAAGACCTGGCATAACTGTATCAAGATCAATCACACAGATTCCTTTTCTTGTTTCATCATCGATCATGATATTATTAAGCTTTGTATCGTTGTGTGTTACACGAAGTGGAAGTTCTCCCTTATCCATTAATTCACTAAAGAAGTTTGCCACATCTTCGTGTTCTAAAACAAACTGGATCTCTTTCTGTACAGAAGCAGCTCTTCCCATCACATCTTCTTCCACAGCTTTTTTAAACACTGAAAATCTTGCTCTTGTATCATGGAATCCTTCAATGATTTCATGCAATGTGTCTGCCGGATAATCTGCAAGCAAGCTCTGGAATCTTCCAAAAGATACTGCACTCTGATAAAAATCTTCTGGGTTCTCAACTAGATCATAACTTGTCGCATTTGTAATAAATACAAATGCTCTCCAATAACCACCCTTTGAATCGATATAATAAGGTTTTTTATCAAATGTCTTAATAACATTCAATGTTTCACGCTCTGGATCACCGCCGTTCTCAATGATCTTCTTTCTTAAATGAGCTGTTACCCCAAGAATATTTTCCATTAATTCTTCTGGATTACGGAAAATGCTTGTATTCATTCTCTGAAGGATATATTTAACAACAACCCCTTCTTCTCTTTTATATGTAAGAAGAAATGTATCATTGATATGTCCACTTCCATAAGGAACCATATCGATCATTGTTCCTTTAAAATGAAATGCTGAAACGATTTCTTCTTTATGTTCTTTACTTAAACTTGCCATTCTATTCCTCCCATAAATGTTTTGGATAAACACCATTTTCCTTCATACGTTTCATTGCTGCTACTACAACAGGTTTATCCTCTTTATATGTTACACCATACCATTTATCTTTTGATGTAAGAACTGCCACAGATGCTTTATCTTCACCAAGCAGATTACTTACAACACTCGGAAGGAAATATTCACATTTCATAGGATTTTTCTCTAATCCTTCATCCAAAAATGCTGGGAAACCATCTCTGATTTCTTCCAATATACTTCTTGTAAATCCCCACATATTCATGGAAACTACCGTATCCTCAGGAAGTTCTGTCCATGTTTCTCCGCCATCTTCTGTATATGCGATTCCACCGTTGTGTTTTTCAATCTGTGTTCTTTCGTTGATTTCTACCAACTCGCCCTCTTCGTTCATTTCACAAACTCCACGGGCAACGTGTCCATTATCTGTCACTGTATTTTTCAACTGGTAACCAACCATTGTATAACGATACTTCTCATCATCCGTATGTGTTGACAGATAATCGTAGATCAACTGAAATGCTTCCACACCATAATAATCGTCTGCATTAATTACAGCAAATGGTCCATGAACCTCATTGATACTGCTAAGCACTGCGTGTGCTGTTCCCCAAGGTTTTACTCTGCCTTCTGGTACACTATATCCTTCTGGGAGATTATTGAGATCCTGATATGCATATGCAACTTCCATATACTGTTCCATACGATTTCCAACAGCTTCTCTAAAATCTGCTTCATTTTCTTTTTTAATGATGAAAACCACCTTTTCGAAGCCGGCTCTTCTTGCATCATACATAGAAAAGTCCATAATAATATGTCCCTCATCATCGACTGGATCGATCTGTTTCAATCCACCATATCTACTGCCCATTCCAGCTGCCATGATTACTAATACTGGTTTCTTCATTTTTTTATTCCTTCCCTTGATTCTTTCTATATCTCTGAATATAAATTCCTATTTATATTTTCAAAATATGTCTTCTTATCACAAGGCATATTCTTTTTTATTATAACATAAAAGAGCCTGTTCACAATACTCTAATCGAGAATTTTTGAACAGACTCTTGTCATTTTATGTTTTATTATCAGCCTTTTACACCACCAGATGTAAGACCTGCAACAAGATGTTTTTCAATCATCAAGAACAGAACAACAACTGGTAATGTTGCAAACAATGATGTTGCAAACAAATATTGCCACTGAATAAAATTGAAACCGTAGAATACATTGATACCAACTGTGATTGGTTTAAATACATCTGTAGAGATCAATGTAAGTGCGATCGTATATTCATTCCATGCATTGATGAATACAAAGATTAATGTAGTAATGATTCCAGGAGCTGACATTGGAAGAAGCACTTTAATCAGAGCGCCTACAGTTCCGCATCCGTCAATCTTTGCAGCCTGCTCCATCTCAGGTGAAATACTTATAAATGTACCTCGAAGCAACCAGATTGCAAATGCCTGGTTGAATGCTGCATTCAATAAGATCAATCCTAAAATACTATCATTCAAATTGATATTTACCATCATCTTATAAATACCAACCAAAAGGACTACTGGAGAGAACATCTGACTCATGATAACTGCACCCATGAAAATCCCTTTTCCTTTGAATTTCATACGTGCAAGTGCATATGCTGCTGGAATTCCACAAATGATAGCAAGAGCAGTTGCTCCACCAGCAATTAACATAGAGTTCACAAAGTATCTAAATACTGGAGCAGCTTTCCAGATATCTGAAAAGTTCGACCACTGCCATACCTGTGGAAGAATATGATCTGTTGCATACATTTCCTTATTATCTTTCAGCGCTGTTATAAACATTACGAAGTAAGGATACAGGATCACAATACAAAGAACGATAACAAATGCATATAACAAAACTGTCTGCCATGTTTTTCTTTTTGATGACATACCTTACTCCTCCTCTCCGCGCAGTGACAGTATCATATAAATACCGGCACAGAACGCCAAAATAACAAATCCAATAACTGATACAGCGGCTGCCATTCCACCTTTACCATCTTTGAATGATAACTGATACAAATATGTAACCAGTGTATGTGTCTGGTCTGCCGGAGCACCTTTAGAAATCGTCCATACGATTGGGAATGAGTTGAATACGTAAATGATATTCAAGACTGTTGATACTGTCAAACTTGGTCTTACCAGAGGAAGTGTGAGCTTAAGTGTCTTCTGCCAAAAGTTCGCTCCATCCACTGATGCAGATTCATATAATGTTGTATCAATACTCTGTAAACCTGAGAGTACACAGAATGTAACGAATGGGAATGTAACAAAAATACCAACCCAGCATTCCCATGCAAACATTGTTGCTGGTGTTCCTGTCCAGTTTACAAAACTGTCAATGATTCCCAGCTTAGATAAAAGTACATTCAATGCACCATAATCTGCATTGATGATATATTTCCACACAACAGACTGAATGATCAACGCTGTTGCCCATGGGAAGATTACGATCGCACGAACAATTTTACGTCCTTTAAAGTTCTGATTTAATACCATCGCAAGAACAAATCCTATGATCGTAGATAGACCAACAACCGCAACCGTCCATACAACTGTATTTTTTAATGTTGTCCAGAACGCTGGCTGTGCAAACACATCTAAATAGTTCTGGATTCCATTAAATCCTTTAATCAGACCTGTACGTCCAACTTCTGAAAATGAAATCTTGAATACAGTAAAGATCGGAATCAGAATCATTGTTACCATCAAAACAACACTTGGCAGAAGCCATACATATGGCTGAACTGCACGAAGTGCTTGTTTCTTTTTTCGTGCCTTACTTTGACTCATTACTGTACCTCCTTGTTAATATTGCCTGAATAGTCTGTCTTATCAAAAAAATAGGGGGTCGAAAACATTCGACCCCCGAATATAGCATAATCTGAATATGTTACTTTTGGATTATTCAGTAACGGAAGCCTGAAGCTGAGCCAGTGCTGTCTGAGCATCGATTGTACCTGTACAAACCTGCTGTTCAACATCAATAACACCATTTCTTACGTCCATCCATTCAGCTTTCTGCATTGGGTAGAACTGACAGTTAGGAAGAACTGCACAGAATGTCTTGAAGTATTCGCTGTCGCCAGTCTTATCAGAACCGCCTACTGTATGGTTCTCTGCATTCTCTGCAAGATAATCAGATGCATCTAAAGTTGCTGGTAAAAATCCTTCAAATACCATGTAATCTGCATATGTTTCCTGAGCATAGAAAGCATCGAAGAATTTTGTGATCGCTGCTGTACGAGCTTCCTGATCTTTTGCTTCTTCATCTTTGAATACCATCAACTGGTCACAAACACCAAGTGCTACTCCTTCACCTGGAAGATCAGCTACTTCGTAATTAACTTCTGAATCAGCTGCAACCATGTTCATAGGTCCGATCATCATAGCAAGTGTTCCTGCACTGAACGCATCCTGAAGTGGATAACGTGTATCTGTATAAGGAGCTGCATTACAGTAACCAGAATCGATGAGTGTCTTGATATAGTCCATAGCTTCTGCGTTCTCTGCTGAATCAAGAGCCCAGTCACCATTATCATCAACATATCCACCGCCAAAGTTCCATGTATAGTAAGAGAATGCTGCCTGACCTTCGTCTGTAGAGATATCAAGGCCCCAAGGAACGATCTCATCACCATATTTGTCTTTGATTGCCTGACAAGCTGTCAGAACTTCATCCCATGTTGTAGGAGCTTTCACGCCTGCTCCTTCAAGAAGATCTGTGTTGCAGAACAGTGCACGGCAAGAAGCCAGGATTGGCAGTGCCCATACAGTTCCGTCCATTTCGTTAGATTCCCAGAAACTTGGGATGATGTTTGCCTGTAATTCTTCAGAAGTGTAATCTTCTGCTGGCATAAGTAAATCATCTGCTACATAATCTGCAAAACCACTGATATTCAGGATATCAGGCTGCTCGTTTGTAGAGATACGTGTGTTAACAACTGTGTAAATATCATTCCATGATACAATCTCGATGTTCAGGTCGATATCTTCATTTGCTTTTTCAAAATCTGATTCGAATTCTGTCCACCATTCCTGTGTGTAGTTACCATACTGAGAAATGATCACGTCCAGAGTAACTTTTTCACTAGATCCAGTTGCTTTGTCTTCTGATTTTTCGCTGCCGCCACAACCAACTAAAAGAGTTGCGACCATAGCAATTGTCAAAAGAACTGATAAAAGTTTTTTCATAATAATGAACCTCCCTTTTTATTGTTATTGTCATTATACTATGATTCTACAATAAACGTTTTGTATAATCAACCACTTTTTTTGCACATTACACCTTTTCTTTATTTGAATTTAGACAATTTTTATGATATAATCAAAAATATTTTAGCAATATTGCCCAATTATTTTTTTAGTTTCTTTTTTGTACGGGAGGAAAAAATGCCATACTTCGGACTATATTTATCGAATGCGATCACAATCGGAAAGCTTTACAGTGTTCACTATTTTGAATATATGAACGATTTTTCATTTCCAGGAGAATCTCATGATTTTTGGGAATTTGTATGTGTCGACAAAGGAGAGGTGAAGATTCAGCGCGGTGATGATTTTACTATTTTGAAAAAAGGTGAGATTTGTTTTCACAAACCTAACGAATTCCATAACGTTATTGGCACCAGAAAGGCTGCTCCCAATCTTGTCGTAATTGCCTTTCAATGCGATAGTCCAGCCATGAAATTTTTTCAGAATCGTATTTTAAAAGTTGATCATACAGAGCAACAACTTCTTGCTGAGATCATTATCGAAGCTCGCCATTGTTTTGATTGTAGATTAGATGATTGCTATCTTGAAAATATGCCCAAAAAAGAATCGATCCTTCTTGGTTCTGAACAGATGATACGATTGAATCTAGAACATTTTTTGATCCATCTGATCCGCAGATATCAACTGCCTCTACCTTCTTCTGAAAATCGGACCACTAGGATCAAACCAAATGATGCACTTAGCAAAAATGATGCCGAGATATTCCAACGTGTTCATTTATATCTTGAACAGAATCTTGATCGCCAACTGACAGTAGAGCAAATTTGTCGTGATAATCTGGTAGGTCGTTCTCATTTGCAGAAAATCTTTCAAATACAGGCTTCGTCTGGACTTATTCAATACTTTTCACAAATGAAGATCAATACAGCCAAGCAGTTGATCCGTATGCAATATTTGAATTTCACACAGATATCTGAACAGCTTGGCTATAGTTCAATCCATTATTTTTCACGTCAATTTAAAGAATTGTGCGGAATGAGTCCTTCGGAATATGCTTCTTCTATCAAAGCAATCGCAGACGGCACATTTAACCAATAGTTGCAGTTCCGAAGAATTCCGGCAAATGAAAGTTCGGAGTTTCAGAATCAATCGGGAAACAGGATGCGTAATGCTCTGTTTCCTTTGTTTCTGAGATTTTATAAAAATTACATCTAAAAGAATCTCCTTCTTTTATCTCAATCGGTCCATAAAATTTTTCTAGCACACACAATGGCAAATGAAGATATACACACCACTGCCCCTTTTCAATGACTGCTCTACATTCTAATAATCTTCCAATTTCTGCATCTAACTTCTTTCTTCCTGTACGCCCCATTCCAAACTCCGTCAAGAGTGCACCATTTGCATTCATTTCAAAATTAAAATATCCGCCATCTGGTTGAAACATAAAAAATGCTTCCATTGCACTATCTCTATACACTGGATCACCAAACTCTTTATATACACGAAGTGGATCTTCTTCCTCACAGACCATTTTCAGATAAAATCCATCTCCTTCTACAAACCCTAACGCTCCATAAGTATGAGGGATCTGCTCTGTTCCCCACAAAACATTTTCCACTTCAAAACTTTTTAGATTTTCTAATTCTGTTTTATCTTTAATTCTTTTTACCAGCATAAAATATCCTCTTTCGTTTTTCTTTTTATTATAAATCTCCTTCTTGTAAATTGCCATATTCACCTTGCATTCATTTCATAATTCTCCTATACTTTTATCAAAGCTATTTTATTTTTGTATTTAGGAGGCGTTAGTGTGAAAGAAAGTAGAGGAAAGCCATAAATGGGCGCACTTTAATAAGCTGT
>CAZAEC010000008.1:58625-95733 GCA_964484055.1 uncultured Clostridium sp. | reverse complement strand
ACTGCTACGATATTATCAATATCAGCCAGTTTCGCAACCGTTTCCGGAGCGATCGTTACATTTGTTTTTGGTTTGTTGTTATATAAAATGATCGGTAATGTTGTACTTGCTGCGATTTCTGCAAAGTAATCATATAATTCTTCCTGTGTCTGAGAAATGAACATTGGTGTTAATACAGAAACTGCATCCACGCCAACTTCTTCACAGATCTTGATCAATTCAATAACGCCTCTTGTTGTGATATGATTTGCTCCACCATATACCGGAACTCGACCTGCTGTTTCGTCAATTACTGTTTCAAGGATCTTTCTATATGTATCATTATCAAATGCATAGAATTCACCAGTTGTCCCAAGTGGGAACAAACCATGTACTCCATGATCGATCAAATGATTTACCATCTGTCTTAATACAGGATAATTTACTTCACCGTCTTCTGTAAGAGGTGTAATGATTGGAGGGATAATCCCCTTTGGTACAAATTTCATTTTTTCTCCTTTATCTCATCTATGAGTCAAATTTAATGAATAATAAACTGAAGTAACAATAACTCTACAATACCAACTGCTGCCATGATCAGTGATACTGCTGTCTTGCATCGAACCTGATCTTTCAATTCTGTCAGACCAAACATTCCATTGAATACCCAGAATCCACTATCGTTGAAATAAGAGAATGAGATTGCTCCTACGCAACAGGAAACTGCAAGTAAGATTGGAGATACACTGATTGATGCCATAAGTGGTGCTGTCAATGATGCTGCTGTTGTGATCGCTACAGTAGCTGATCCAAGTGCGATTCTCATCAATGCTGCGATGATAAATGGAATCAAGATTGCTGGAATAGAAAGATTAACAACTGTTTCACCAAGTACATTTCCAATACCGCTGACTTTGATAACATTACCAAGAGATCCGCCAGCTCCTGTGATCAGCATGATGATACCTGTATCTTTGATCGCATTGTCCATCATTCCTAATACTTTTTTGTTGTCTTCTTTTTTAACTAAGCCATAAATTGCAAGGAGTGTTCCTACACCAAGTGCGAAGATTGGTTCACCAACTAATCCGATCACACTGTTCATAACACCTTCGCCAGATCCAAGCAGATCCCAGAATGTTTTTACAAAGATCAGAAGGATTGGAACAATGATTGGCATGATAGATGCTGCAAATGATGGGAGTTCCTTTTCTCCGATCAGTTTTTCAACTTCTTCCATGGATTTGATATATTCTTTTTTATATTCTTTTCTTACATATCCACGACCATCTTCATCTGGTATCTGATAAATCTTTTTGCCAATATATTTACAATAGAATACGATCACGATCAACATTGGGATTGAAACGCCTGCACCAGCTAAGATCATCTGTCCAACGTCTACACCAAGCATTCCTGCTGCTGTAAGTGGTCCCGGTGTTGGTGGAACAAGACAGTGTGTCAACTGAAGTCCACATGCAAGTGAAAGTGCAAGTCCAACGACTGAAATTCCTGTTACAGAAGACATTGCTTTTACAAGTGGTGCAAAGATTACGATTGCAGAATCTGCAAATACTGGAATGGATACGACCCATCCTGTGATCGCTAATGCCCATTCTTCTTTTCTTTTTCCGATTGCTCGGATAAATGTGAATGCTAACTGTTCTGCTGCTCCGGAAGCTTCTAGGATTCCTCCCATCATAACTCCCAAACCGATGATAATACCGGTACTTTTTAATGTGTTACCAAATCCGTCTTTAATTGCTGTAATAACGCCAATGGTTGTTTCGCCAGCTGCATTTGTAATATCAACGACCGGCATTCCACCGATCAACCCTGTGATCAAGGAAGCTAAAAGCAATGCGATAAATGTATGTACTTTTGTTTTCATAACCAGGATAATCATAACCGCGATACCGATTACCAATCCCAGCATCATTCTGGTTGATTCGCTCATAATACGTACCTCTCTTTGTTTACTCTTTCCTTTTTATTTCTTTTCTACAGATGTATCAGAAATCTTTTCATAATATTTTACGATCGCACTGTGATCTTCTTTTTCATTGCCATCTGCTTTTAATGTCTGCATGATCTCCATTACCTGTGATGTAAGTGGAAGTGCTGCATTTACAGCATGTCCTGCATTCAATGCATTATTCAGATCTTTCATATGAAGTTCTATTCTGAATCCAGGTTTAAAATTGTGCGCCATCATCATTGGAGCTTTTGCATCTAGTACTGTTGAACCTGCAAGACCACCTCTGATCGCCTTATATACAAGTTCTGGATCCGCATCATTTTTTACTGCAAGTGTAAGTGCTTCTGACACTGCTGCAATGTTCAGTGCTACGATTACCTGATTTGCAAGTTTTGCAACATTTCCAGAACCAAGTTCACCAACATAAACAACAGATGCTGCCATTGCCATCAATAAATCATAATACTTATCAAAGTTCTCTTTACTTCCGCCTACCATAACAGAAATTGTTCCATCGATCGCTTTTGGTTCTCCGCCACTGACTGGAGCATCCATCAGATCGATACCTTTTTCTGCAAGCTCTGCGCCAATTTCTTTTGACTGTACCGGATCGATCGAACTCATATCAATGACGATGCTTCCTTTTTTTGCAGCCTTTGCAATTCCGTTCTTTCCAAGACAGACCTCTCTGACTTGTGGAGAATTTGGAAGCATTGTAATGATAACAGAACATTTCTCTGCAACTTCTGCTGGACTGTTAGCAGCCTCAGCTCCTTCTGCCTGCAGCTCGTTTACACTTTCTTTGCTTCTGTTATATACAACTAATTTATATCCTGCTTTCATAAGATTTCTGCACATTGGCTTCCCCATGATGCCAAGTCCGATAAATCCTACTTTCATCCTATTTCTCCTCCTTTATAATCTTTTAAAATAATTCTTTATTCTCTCATTCACGCGCGTTCTATTTATTTGACATGATCATTGTACAAAAAAAATAACAGGGATTCCATAGGACAAATGCTTAAGGAAACCCTGTCGTTTTTATATATTTTATATAATCTTTCGTTTTTTGAAATATTTATTTCATTTTATATTTCGTATATTTCATTTACTATTTTCAACCCGTTTCATTTTTTCATTTTTTGCAATAATTGCACACTATGTGAAATGTTTGTTGCAAAATTTGTAGTTTTGGTGGAGTTGTACAAATTATAAATTAGGTTTTTGTTCGTTTTTCATATATAGGTATAACCTTCTGATATTCTAAAAATAAACGTTTTCTAAAGAACTCCTTTTCGCTTGACCTTTCATTTCACATGTTTTAAACTGAAATTACATATCAGGGAAAAATCTTAACCATTCGGTTGTCAATCCCCATATGAAAAAATCAAAAACATGGCGGATGACAACAGGGTGAAAATTTTTCTTTCATGCTGCTGTTTTCGTCATCATACGAAAGGAGCAATGCATATGCAGAAGAAACTATTAAAAGATCTGAATTTACTGGATGATTTTCTGTTTTATACAATGACCAATCATCCACTGTATGGAGAGTCCTTTAGCAGGCTACTGCTAAAAATCATTTTTAATCGCGATTTTGGGAAATTAAAAGTCGTACCCCAGAAGGCCTACTACGGAAGTGACACAGATAAACATGGAGCTAGACTTGATGTCTTTATTGAAGAAGATCCTGAGAATGATTCTAATCTTGAAAATGCAACCATTTGCGATATTGAACCTGAACAGAAAAATATTTCAAAAGATATACGAATCCTATCAAGACGCGTCCGTTTCTACCATTCTAAAATTGATGCTGGAAGTCTAAAATCCGGTCTTGATTATCGAAACTTAAAGAATGTTGTAGTTATAATCATCACACCTTTTGATCCTTTTGGATATAACCATATGGTTTATACGATTAAAAATTCCTGCATCAAAGTACCTGAATTACCATATGATGATGGTGCACAAACCATATTTCTTTATACCCAAGGAAAGAAAGGGAATGTTGCAAAAGAATTACAAACTCTTTTACAATATATGGAACACAGCACTTCCGAAAATGCGACAAATGATACTCTTCAAAAAATTCATAATATGGTACAACACGTCAAACAAGACGAGGAGGTGTCATTAGAATATATGAAAATTTATGAAAAAGAACAGATGTTAATTGAAGAAGGACGCCAAGAAGCTGAACTAAAATTCCAGGAAGAAATCCGCCAATTACACGCAATGCTTGCCGAAAAAGATAAAATGCTTGCTGAAAAAGATAAAGCTCTTGCTGAATTATCAGCTGCACAAAAGGAACTATAGCTACATAATTTAAAAGAGATGGGATTCACGTAATTTTTACGTGAATCCCATCTCTTTTAGTAATTCGCTTCTATCCCGTATTTTTTCATTCGTCTCCAAAGTGTCGTTGTACTGATTCCCAGTTCTTCTGCCACTTGTCTTCGATTACCGTGATATTCTTCTAACAATTCTTCTAGTTTTTCTGCCTCAGGTGTCTTATATACGATTACTTTTCTCTCTCCATTTTGTTCTTTCACATGTGGATAGAGTTCATCATATAATTTTTGCATCATCACTTCATCAACTACACGTTTTTTTGCAGTCAACACCAAACGTTCGCAAAATGTTTTAAGCTGGAGCATATTCCCATCCCATTGTAATTCCTGAAGTTTACGATAGCCACCTTCTGTAACTACCAACGGACGTTTATACTGTTCTTTATAACGGTTCATTTCAGAATCAAACTTGTATTTCAAATCTTCTGGACGTTCATTTAATGATGGAATTTCAAGGATCAGTCCTTGGATCATATAATAAAGTTCCTCACTGAACTCTCCTTTTTGTACCAAATGTTTTAGATTCACTTTTGATGAACCAATGATTCTTACATCCAGCGTATCCAATGGCTGTGCATCTGTTCTCATCTGGGCTCTTGACAACATTGTTCTCAAGATCTGATGCTGCACTCTCAGTGTCAAATGTTCAATCCCTTTAATAAACAACGTACCATGATGTGCTTTTACCATAGCTCCTTTTGCACCAAACTGTGAAACGATATCTGTTGCATCTCGTTGAAAGAGTTCTTCCATCTGTCGTTCTTTATCCATTCCTCTTATGTTGATACTCACATAAGGTCCAGCCTTTCGGATACTATTATTATGAATCGCCTCTGCGATCAAATAATCTTCCGTTCCTGCCTGTCCATAAATTACGACCGGTTGTTCTGACAATGCATACATCTTCGCTGTTTCAAGAACTTCCTTCATCCCAAGATTCTCTGTAGTAATATCTCGAAAACCCGTCTGTGCAGTAAATCCATGCAACAACATATCCGCCTGGATTTTCGCCGTTGTTTCTTTTCTTTCTTCTAATTTTTGAAGAGAAAGAATTGCCCCTGTTATCTTTCCGTCATATTGAATTGGTGCGACAAGGACCATCCATGATTTTTTCCGCATACTGATCGATGTAGAATACCCTTCACTCTGGCCGCTCAACACCTTTCCTACCATAGTGCTATCAATTTCTGGCAAGACCTCTGTCAAATCTGCTCCAACAACATCTTCATTATTACGTCCAAATAGATTTTCTACTAATTTATTAATTACAATGATCCTACCCTCTGCATTTACCTTGATGATTCCATTAAATGAAGTGTCGAGCACTGTTTCAAATTGTGCAGAATTTAACTTTTCACTCTCCGCAGCATAAGATGCATTCTTGGCTGCAAGAAGTGCTTCCTGCAATGATTCTTCTGTAGACTGGTAGAAGATTGCAAGGTAGCCAATTGTTTCTGCGGCTCTGCAAGTTCCTTCTCCACCGATAATGATATCAGGTGCTTCCTCCAGTCCTGCAATGATTCCTTCTGCCTCTTCAATTCGATTAAGATAAATAACTTTAAATCGAACATGGAACAACTCTTCCACATAAGACAGATCACAGAGCATATTTTCAAATGCGATCAACACGATATACGGATGTTCTTTCTTTACGATCGTTTTTGCTTTTTGGATCAAAAGTCCGATTTCCTGTACATGAAAACGCATCTCTACGACCGGGATATTCGTATACTGCTTGATCAGTTTCGCCTGATATCCTCTTGCAACGAGAATATGCGCACCCGCTTCTACGGCATTTCTTGCTTCATTCACTGCATCAACTGTATGTACTGCTTTAATATATGCCACATCTAGTTTATTCTCTTCAATGATCCTTTTTGCCGGCTCTATCATTCGTTCTTCCGGAAGTAGCATACCTATCTTAACCATTTTTCTGCCTCCAAAATATTCTTTCGTATAAATTTATACAATTAGATTACCATGTGGAAAATGCTTTTTCAACACCACACCAAAAACTCCTCCGTCTTCGGGAAATCCCAAATCCAGAGGAGTTCTTATTTTATGCCTTTTGATCAGGTAATTGGAGCCGGATTAAAGATGCACAAATCATTATATAATTTATATTTCTCTGCAAAGCTTTGTTCTTTTCCACTTGCAACAGCAATGATCTTCTCAAATAATTCTGTACCTATTTGTTGGATCGTTGCTTCTCCTGTTGCAATCGGACCTGCATTTACATCGATCAGATCTTGCCACATTTCTTTCATTTCATTTCTTGAACAGACTTTAATGACTGGAGCTGCCGCCAAGCCGTATGGGGTTCCGCGTCCCGTCATAAATACCTGTAATGTGATGCCTGAAGCAAGCTGACATGGACCGCACACGATATCACTTGCCGGTGTTGCCGCATAGATCAAACCTTTCTTTGATGGACGTTCTGCTGGAGACAATACTTCAACGATTGGTGAACTTCCTGATTTTGCGATCGATCCCATTGCCTTTTCCACAATATTGCAAAGCCCACCTTTTTTATTACCTGGAGTTGGATTTGCACTTCGGTCTACCTCGCCATCCGCAAGATAATTATCATACCACTTCATCTCTGCTGCGAGCTTATCACACACTTCTTTGCTCACACAACGTTCTGCAATATAATGAACTCCGTCACGAACTTCTGTTACCTCAGAAAACATAACCGTTGCACCAGCTTTTACCAACATATCCGCTGCATAACCTGCAGATGGATTCGCACTGACTCCAGAAAATGCGTCACTGCCGCCACACTGCATTCCAATACACAGGTCTGACAATGGAAGTATCTCTCTTTTTCTTTCATTAAGGATCGCCAACTTCTTCTCTGCCATATTCATGATCGCATCAACCATTGCGTCAAATCCTTTTTGCTCCTGAAGAATGATCACATTTTCTGGAGAAATGTCTGCCTCGTCTAACAATTTTTCAACCGTCAGCTTTTCGCATCCAAGTGCCACAACCATCACTTGACCGCCAAAATTCGGATGATGCACTAAGTTTCTCAGTGCACGGATCGGTACTTTTGCTTCCGGTGCGTTGATCGCTACCCCACAGCCATATGCATGATTGATCGGTACGACATCATCTACATTTGGATATTTCGGAAGGATCTCTTCTTTAATCCGCTTTACCACTACATTTAACACACCTGTTACACACTGCACAGTTGTACTAATTCCAAGAATGTTTCTCGTTCCCGCATATCCTCCATTCGGATTTCTATATCCTTCAAATGTTGTTACTGGAGGTGTTGGAAGTTCTGTTACAATATTTGTTCCATATTCCATATCATCCACAGATGGTGGCGTTGGAAGTTCTAGCATAAATTCATTGATCCAATCTCCCTGCTCGATCTCTTCCATTGCATATCCAAGAACTACACCATATCGAATGACAGGTTCTCCTTTTGGAATCCGTACTAACGCAACTTTATGGGCCTGTGGAATATCTTGACGAGTAACAACATCTTCTGTCACCTGCGTTCCCGCTTTGATCGGCTTCACAGCAATCGCAACATTATCCGCTTCATTTACTTTCACAAGAAGTTTCTTTTCCATGTTGTGCCTCCTTTTAGCAATTGTTTTTCTTGGGATTATATTACCTCTCTTTCATCCATAAGTAAAATTCTTATTTCTTTGACTTCTCTTAATTTTTCTAATAGTCATCTTGTGATTTATCTTAAAATAAATTACAATCAATTTAGAACATCACCAAAGAAAGAGACGAAAAATTTTATGGATTTAAAACAGATTGAATATATTTTAAAGATTGCAGAAGAAAATAATATTACACATGCTGCTGAAAAGCTATTTATCACACAGTCTGCCCTGAACCAACAGCTACTCAAATTGGAAAAAGAACTTGGAACACCACTTTTCTATCGTTCCCGTACTGACTGGCATCCTACACCTGCCGGAGAGATTTATCTGGAAACAGCCCGTAAGATCTTGCTTCTTAAAAAAGAGGCTTATAATAAAATTCATGATTTATGCGAGATTGAAAAAGGAAAACTTTCTATTGGATTTACACCTGGTCGCGGAATCTCTATGTTCACACATGTATATCCTCAATTTCATGCTTTGTATCCTAATATTGAAATTATCCCGAATGAATTGAGCGTACACGATCAATTTCCGCTTCTACAAGCTGGACAGCTTGATATTGGTTTTATGACTCTTTTGAAAAAACAAAGAAAAACCGGATTTGAATATCTTCCATTTGCATCGGAAGAATTATTTCTTGTTGTACCAACATCACTTGCAGAAATTTTAGGTAACAAGCTCATATCATCCTCTGATCCTGCAACTGATGATCCTTCTATTCCTATCGGTAACCTTGCAGTTCTCAAAGAAGAACCTTTTGTACTTACGCATAAAACATCAACAATACGAGAACTTGTCGATTCTATTTTTAAAGAATCCGGATTCTCACCGAATGTTTTATTCGAAACTGAAAATAATCATGCGATTATTTCTATGATTCGTTCCAAGATCTGCTGTGGCATCGTCCCAAAATATTATGTAGATCCTACAGACCCAGAATTAACTTACTATGCACTGCCAGGTCATCCAAACTGGGAGATTGTAGCAGCTTATAAAAAAGGACACTACTTAACAAACGCAGCCAAAACACTGCTTTCTTTGGTCGAGGAACACTATAACTAGAGAACAGTTGCAATCAGAGGGCTTCTGACATCTTAAACTTTATTAAAATTTCTTCTTACATAAAATAAACTTTTATGCTATAATTCATAGCTGTTAAAAATAAAAACCGTGTAATCGGTAGATGTAAGTCCAGCAAGATTTTATGCGTGTAATCTAAAGTAGTTTCACTACGGAGATTGCACGCTTTTTTGTGTTTAAAATCAAGGAGGACAAAAAATGGTAAATATCATTACAATTAGCCGAGAATTCGGAAGCGGCGGAAGAACCATTGGAAAAGAAGTTGCAAGACAACTTGGGATTCCATGCTATGACAAAGATCTGATTGAAAAGATTGCAGAAGAAACAGGATATGCGAAAGAATTTATCGCAAACGAAAGCGAGTACGCACCAAACAGCAACAGCTTTGCGTATATGTTTTTGGGCAGAGGACTAGACGGCTTGTCTAACGCTGACAAAATATGGAATGCACAGAAGAAAGTCATTGAGGAGCTTGCCGAAAAAGGACCTTGCGTAATCGTCGGAAGATGTGCGGACTATATTTTTAAAGACCGTCAGGATTGTTTGAATGTCTTTGTATATGCAGACAAGAATTTCCGCGCAGACCGTATTGTTAAACAGTATGGAGAAAATGCTGTTGCACCTGAAAAACGATTGGCTGATAAAGACAAAAAACGTCGTTTAAATTACAGATATTTCACAGAACGCGAATGGGGCAAACGCGAAAATTATCATTTAAGCATTGACAGCGGATTTCTTGGGATTGAAAATGCTGCTTCACTGATTGTAAATGCAGTGGGAGGTGTCAAAGATTATGAGTAAATCTGTCGCAAAAGAAAATAAAATGGCTGTTATGCCTGTAAATAAATTGATGCTCAACATGGGAATCCCTATGATCATCTCTATGATGCTGCAAGCTGTTTATAACATTGTAGACAGTGCCTTTGTTGCAAATATGAAAGACACTGGTGAAATGGCATTGAATGCACTAACACTCGCTTTCCCTGTGCAGATGCTTATGGTTGCGATCGGTATTGGAACTGGCGTTGGTGTAAATGCACTCCTAGCGAAAAGCATGGGACAGGGTGACATGGAAAAAGCAAGCAAGACTGCCGGTAATGGTATTTTCTTAATGGCTGTTATCTATGTTGTATTCTTGTTATTTGGATTATTTGGTACAGAATTTTATATCGGAACTCAGACACAGAACCCTGTTATTTCGGAAATGGCAACGGATTATTTACGCATCTGTTGTGGATGGTCTTTTGGTATTTTATATTTTTCTCTTTATGAAAAAGTACTGCAGGCAACAGGAAAGAGTATGTACTCTACAATTGCCCAGATTACTGGTGCTGTAATCAATGTTATCCTCGACCCAATTATGATCTATGGATGGCTTGGCTGTCCTGAACTTGGAGTAAAAGGTGCTGCCTACGCAACTGTGATCGGACAGATCGCATCTGCTCTCGTCGGATTATTCTTACATTTAAAAGCCAATAAAGAGATCAAAAACGGATTTTCTTATATGAGACCATCTGGGCGAATCATAAAAGGCATTTATTCTATCGGATTTGCTGCGATCATCGCACAGGCACTGATGTCCGTTATGACATATCTTTTGAATGTTATATTTGTTCGCATCGGAGAAAACGTCGTAACTGCATATGGTTTGTATTATAAAATCCAGCAGTTTATTTTATTTGCAGCCTTTGGTCTTCGTGACGCCATTACACCGATCGTATCATTTAACCACGGAATGGGAAGCAAAGAACGTGTAAACGATGGAGTGAAATACGGTCTTTTATATACACTGATTATTATGCTGATTGGCTTTATCGGACTTGAGATATTTGCATCACCATTCTCTGGTATCTTTGGATTATCTGGTGAAACAAAAGAACTTTGCATCAGCGCAATGCGTATTATCTCTATCAGTTATGTATTTGCCGGTGCCAACATTGCGTTCCAAGGAATCTTCCAGGCATTAGACAGCGGATTCGAATCACTGATCATCTCTGTATGCAGACAGTTTTTATTCGTAATCCCAGTCGCTTATGTATTTACAAAAATCGTATTATCTGGAACATGCGGAACATGGCTTGTATGGATGAGCTTCGTGATCGCTGAAGTATTATCTGTACTTGTCTCTATTGTATTCATGAAAAAGGTTCGTAAGAATAAGATCCTGTCTATGAATTAAACTTACTAAATGATAAAAGTCGAGGGAATAGGAAATTGTCATGAATGACAATTTCCTATTCCCTCATTTGCACTTCCGCTTCAATGTCCTTAAATACGCCTTCTGCTCCGGTGTAATCCGGTAACTTTCTACCGCTTTTTGAATCGTCTTATTATGTGTCCAAATATCCAATCGTTGTTCTTCAAGATAAGGGATCGTCTTATCGTATTGTTTCGCCAATGCTGTTGCAAAATACCAAGCGATCATCATATTCAGATAGTATTCTTCCGAACGAATCTGTGCGACCCACTCAAGATATTCTTCTGAAAAATCTTCACCAAGATAATGTGTCATCAACATTTCAATCGCAAATCGAACCGTATATAAATGCTCTGAGCCAAGCCATATTTTAATCTGTTCCAAAAGTTCCTCTTTATGTTTTTTGAAAACTTTCGGTCGCATCTGATCACAGACTGCCCAGTTATTCACATATGGAAGAAATTGATTCAACGCATCTACACACATATCATAATCTTTTATCAATTCTATCAAAAATCCATGCAAGCTATTTTCTTCGTGATATGTATGTGGCAGAATTTTCATAAATGCTTGTGCTTCTTCACTTCCAGCAATCTCTTTTGCAAATTTTCGCAACTCTGGTGTTCGAATTCCAATTACATACTTAGGATCAACATTTGGAATCAACTTGCTAGTAAATTCCTGATACTTCACATCTTGCAGATCTTTCAATCGTTGTAAGATTGTTTTATCACCCATTGCAACATCTCCTATTCATAACCATAACCGTTCTGCATTATAACACTTGTCTTTAAATCCTGTATGCTTTTCCTCTCAGATTCCACACACCGACAACTTCATTGACAGAACATACAGTTACAAACGCAGACGCATCTGTTTCCCTTATATAATTGATCAATCGTATATATTCATTCTGTGCAAGGATCGTTATGATCTCTGTCCGTTCTTTCTTCTCGTAACCGCCAACTGCCTGATACAATGTAAAACCTCGATTGATCTCTTCCTGAATAAAACGTTGAATCTCTTCAGGCTTTTCTGACAAAATACACACTCGTTTTTTATGATTGAAACCACTGATAAAATCATCTACAACACGCCCATTCAGATATGTCCCTATGATCCCTGCAACGACTGTCGCAGAATCATAAACAAAACCAGAACTCAATACCGTCAAGATTCCCACTAATCCCACGGCTTTTCCAAGTTCCATGTGCAGATATTTATGAAGCATCTTTGCTGGAATATCCAAACCTCCCGAAGATGCATTTACCTGAAATAACAATGTCTGACCTGCACTCACAAGATAAATACATCCCAACATATCCAACCATTTATTATCTGTAAGAGATGCTTGATTTGGAAAAAGTATTTCCAAAACATACATCAATACTGGAATCAACACTGCTGTATAAACTGTTTTCCCACCAAATTCTCGTCCTACAAACACAAAGCCAAGCAGTAAGAAAAAGAGATTTAAGATCAAATTCATGACCGAAATCTTAATCGGGATCAATTCTGTTAAAATTAAACTCAGTCCTGATACACTACCAAAGACAAGACCTCCTGGCACCATAAAAAATACTACTGCTGCAGCTACTAAGAAAGAGCCGCCTGTCATGATCGCATACTCTTTCAAAACTACTTTTTTATCCATTTTTTGTTTCTCTCTGTTCGTTTTCTAGTTTTCTTGAATACAATATCCTATACCCGTAGATATATTTTTAATCGTCATCTTTCTCCTGTTCTTTTCTCGGGAGCTGATCAAATGGAACAAGACAATGGTGGGTCTTTGCTAAATTATTTCTAACCGGAGCATATGTAAATCCTTCCGAACGGATATATGCATTCCACCTTCTATGTTCCAGATTTCGCAATGCCCATTTCTCAGTTTCTGTTCTTTCTTCTACACTCTTTTCTGCCCCAGGGATCCCACATTCTATTTTCATCTTTTTATGGATCGCAGATGCGATTGAAGAACGGTAGTTGTATTCATACTTCCAAAATTCTTCTTCTTTTCCCCAACGAAGATGTCTTTGCAATGCGATCATTTCAATCTCTGAATCGATCACAACATTTTCTGAATATGAAGATTTCATGTCTCCAATAAAATTAATATTGTATTCTTGTCCGGAGTAGTTTGTAATTCCTGACAAAGCCGTTTTCTTATCAGAATTTTGTACGATCGCATCAATTTTTGCCTTCTGTCCCATCTTTTCCAACAACATTCGCATCTTCACAGCAGTACGGATATTTTTCTCATCATCTCCAAGCGCAATAAATACATAGGATATTTTTTCAATTCTTTTTATGGCATCCCAGAATTCTTTCGTTTCAACATCCATCTCTGAATAAATATCAATCTTATAATGAGCTTCACCATTTGTCTGAAAATCATTGTTATGCTGCTCATCCATCAGTTCTGGACACAATGCTTCAAATCGTGAATGTGCCTGCTTATTTTTATCAAATACATGCATTTCAAAATGATATCCATCCATCTGGCAAAACCATGGAAGTGTTTTTGCCATCTCTGTTCCATGTTTCCCCATTCCAAGTACTACAGCTGAGACCAACTTTTCTTCTTTCTGCTCTTCTATCGCACCTCGAAAGATCTCTATCCCTTCATCATATAAAGTTCGACTGATCAATGACTGTACCGTGTTTACACGACGCATTTTAATCTTTCCTTTTTGTACTTTATTTAACAAAAGTTCGCTATTTGTACTTGTTGAAAATACATAGATCGCTACATGATCTCTATCTTGATATCTTGTATTTAACAAAAGCGTTTGTTTGATATTTTCATCATCATCATGGCCTATAATGAAAAAATTAAGTTGTTTTTTCTTACTATGCATTAAAAAATTAACGACTGTAATATCTTTCTTAAATGTGATTGCACCAAGCTCCCTTGCCTGCTCAGACATTTCGTAGGACAATTCTTCATTTTGAACATATACATCTGTAAAAATAAGGATTCTTTTTCTATCTTTTTTCTTCAGATCTCTCGCAAGTTCTATTGATTGTTCATTTAATTCTGAAAAAATGTATGCGTCTGAAAAATACCCACAAAGAAATCCTTTATATGCAGATACATTTTTAAAGAATAAAAGTACAGCACTAAATGTTAAAACTGGAGCAATCACAAATAAAACAGCTGCAAGCAGCGAATACACATTTATGATCTCTACCGGCATATATTCTTGGTAATCCGTAATGATCGTAAAATCTCCATCCATTACAAACAATCGCAAGGTATTATGCAATGAAAGTAAACACACCTTTATCTTTAAAAAATGCTCTGTTTGAAATATGATCGAGTAAATTGGAATAAATAATACAAAAGCGGCACCTGTAATCCCGCAAAAGAAGATATTAAATGGATTTAATATCTTCTTTCTCTTATATTCTTTCCTTGATTCTCCTAGCGATATTATGATTGAAAACACCACGATCGCTAACGATATATATAAACAAATTTTCCAGATCATTGCTATCTCTCCTCTCTCATCTTTGAAGTTCGTATCCATGCAGAACCTGCTGTCAACTTCTTTCGGATCTATGATCTTCACTAAATCACTGGCTCTTTATGCTACTTTTTCCTCAGAAAAAAGAGTTGTGACTATACAGATATTTTCATATACTGCCGCACAACTCCTTTCTTCTATTTCTGATCGCTATTCTGTCAATTCAAATCCCAGTGTATACAATCGGTCTTCTTTATAGTATGTATAATTTCCTTTTACATTCTTCCCCAATGCCGCATTTACTTCTGTTATTATCTGTGACATCATATTATTGTCTACAAGATTACTCAAAGATTCATCATACACTTGTTTGTTTCCAAATTTGATAGAAACGTAGTAATTACCAGCTTGTATTTCCTTTAATACGATTTCCTTGATCTTATCGTAATTATAAGTATCGATCCACAGTCCTTCCTTTACATAGTAATTAAATTCTGTTGATGTACATTCTGGAATCTGTAATTTATTTATGATATTATGATCCTCTAAATTTTGAATCTCTGCTGTTGTTAATCCTAAAAAAGTATAATTTACGTTATCTGTTACATCTTTTTCAGGCAATGTGTTGGATCCATCTCCCCATGTTGCATCAACGTAATAATAATTTTCTCCCATCTTTATCAAGTTCCATGCATGCTCTTCATTCCATAAATGTGCACATTCCCGATCAAAATGTTGTAAAATATACTGCATTGCTTTTGCGTAACCCACACAAACTGCTTTCTTATTTACAAACACACCATAAATAGAACGGATATCATCCGGATAACTGCGATCTGTCATATCCCAGCTTGCTTTCTGTTCATTCATCGTCACTGTATCATAATCGATCAATTCGATCACATACTTATATGCAGCCTTTACAATCTCATAATCACTCATATTGTTATCCAATGTATCCAAGAAAGGATTCACCACCGCATCTATCTGAGCTTGTCTTTTCTTTGCTTCATCTTGTGTCATACAGTACGTGATCTTAACGTTCTTTACCATTCCTGTTGTCTGATCACTATAAGCTGTATTGCCACCTCGATGCCAGAAAATCTCTGGATGATCCACTTCAATACAATCTTCTATCCGAAAATAATCATCTGTTTTTATCTGTATAGGAAGAGATGTGATCTCCGGCTCGAAATTAACAATTGCCTGATACGCGACATCATATACTTTTTTTTCATCCTCAGTCAGCTGTGAATAAGCAAAATATGGGACACTATCTGCAGTTTTTTTCTCTTCGGTATCTTTCTTCTCTTCCGTATCTTTCTTTTCTTCGGTATCCTTTTTCTCTTCCTTGTCCTTCTTTTCTTCCGTCTTCGTTTTCACATCTTTCGACATTGTCTCTTCTGTCTTTTTCTGTGAAAATGAGATTGAAACGATCAACAATACGATAAATACCAATAAGAGAATTCCCCAGATCCATCCTTTATGTCGATCTTTTTTGGGTCTTTTATTCCCCGCGCCGCCACCAGTTCCTGGATTTGCTCCCTTTATCACTCCGCAATATTGAGACATTAAAGGATCTTCCAAATTCATAAACGGTGTCGGTCTTGTAATTACAGTACCTGTCGAAAATGGATAATTTGCACGGTAACGTAAAAATCCATATCCATATTCATCTTCCCTGTAAGATGTTATGATCTCTTCTCTTTTTGCGATCGCAGGTTCATTGATAAGATAAGCATATTGTACCTCGACCCATTTTGCCATACCTTCATATATCTGAAGTCTAAGATCATTTCCATACCGCTTTCTTATCTTCTTATCATCCCAATTTATATACTGCCATATATGTGTCAGTTCATGTGCCATTGTCAGCATAGATGCCATTCTCGGCGAACCATTTTCAACCAACAATGTATATCCATTTTTATCTGAGATCGCAACACCTAACACTCTTCCATCTGCAGCCGGAGTCGGAATAAATGCCTGCCCTAACCGCTTATGTAACGTTTGAGAATTGACCATCTCTATGCGGATATCTGCATTAAATTTAATTCCAAAAAAGGATTCCATATTACGTTTTACATCCTGGAATATTTTCTTGAATTCTTCCTCGGTTTTAATCGCTGTCCTTCCGCAGATCATGCAGCGGTCTCTTCCATCTGCAAGAGTTTCATATTCTACTCCAAAAACCTCTGTCCCACAAAAATCACAATATCTGGAACCTGCTTTTGCTGGCTTGAATGTCGCCTCTATATGTTCCGCAATCTTTTTTCCATCTCTTGCCTGTGTAAAAGCATTATGGACAAATCCAGCACCTGTCAAATACTCTTGTGCCTTATCCAGCTCAAATGGCGTGATATTATCTGCATTTCCATAAAGCATATAATGTCTGTTATGATATGGCTTACGCTCAAATGACTGGAATTCATCAAACTGCGAAACTCCCTCTTGTGGAAAGTTTTCATTATTATTTTCTTTTTCTGTCTTCAACTTTCCATCCTCCGTTTCCTTTCGCATTTTATATGAACACTTCTTCTCCTTTTAAGGGAGGATGCAGTAATCTGCTGCATCCTAACCTTCTTTCACATAAAATGTTATAATTTTTCGTTTTTCTTTTTCCGCATATGAGTAAGCAGAACTTATTCTTACACCATTTGTAAGATTTGCGTATTGAATGATCTCTTGAAACTTTTGTTGCGTAACAAGACTCGTTTTCAATTCATTATAGACGTTGCTATCTGCACATTTTAAAGAAATAGTCTTTCTTCCTGTTGTCATTTTTTTGCATATGATTTCTTTACATTTTGTGAAGTCATATGTTTCAAAATACAAGCCTTCTCTGTAATGATAATTACATTTGATCGCTGTGCATTCCGGTATTGGAAGGTCAAAATCTATTTCATGATCTTCTAATCGTTCCACTTCTTTCGTCGTGATACAGAAACAGTCATATCCCACTTCATCCGAAGTATTCATTGACTCTTTTGTATTCGAATAATCCCCCCAAGTAGTATCCAGATGATAATAGTCTCCATCTAATCTCACCAGATTCCATGCATGTTTCTTGTTTGAAATATAAGTACATTCAATTCCATACCTCTGTAAAAAATACTGTGTTGCTTTTGCATATCCTGCACACACCGCTTTTTTATTCACAATAACACCATAGATGGATCTTAAATCATCTGGTTTTTCTTTCGCATCTTCATCATTTCTCTGTTCTTCTAATCCCAAGCTGTCATAGTCGATCAATTGAATGATATTTTCATAAACACGAAGGGCAATTTCGTAGTCATTCAAACTCGCATCTATCTTATTCGTAAACTTCTTTACTTCCTCATCGATCTGCAACTGTCTTTTTGTTGCTTCTTCCTTTGTCATTTTATAAAGAAATTCGACTTTAGTCACTGCTGAACTTGGCTGTATTGTATAGATTGTTGACTGCTGTTGAAACCAAAATATCTCTGGATGATCATAAATAACATAATTTATCAATTTTGTCACATGTTCGGAAGTCAGATTCTCTGAGAACCCTGTAATCTCTGGTTCAAAATTTCTTAAAGCAGTTAAGATTCTTTCATAGATCTGCTTATCCATATCATTTAATATTTCATAAGCATAATATCTTAAGTTTCTCTGCTGTTTTTCTTTCTCACCATCTTTTCCCTCATCCGTTTTCGGGTCTTCCGGATCTTCTTTTTCATCCTCTTTTTTTGGATCTTCCGGTTTCTCTTTTTCTGGATCGTCTTCTTCCGGTTCTGGTTCCGACTCTTTTTTCTTTCCAAATCTTCTGAACCATTCTTTTAATTTCTGGATAAGAGCTTCTATTTTCTTTTTGATCTCTGATCCTAAATTATTAGATTCTTGTTCTTCCGATTCTTTTGGCTCTTCAAATTCTATCGTTGGAACCGGATCCGGTGTCGGATTTTGACTTGCTTCTAGTTTTTCTCTATGCCATTCAAGATAATCCTGCACGATCTGCAAGATCCTGTTCAGATTTCTTTCTACGGCAATGATAAGACCAAGATCAAGCTGACTATCTTCAACAATGTAGATCGTGTTTTTCTCCAGCTCACATCCTTGTGCCTTCAGACTATAGGTTAATGGAAGCTGACTCTCTTTTTCATCCATAAATGCAGTATCTGTAAGTGCACAGATGTATGGCTGATTTTCCGCAAAGATCGTTTTAAATATTTCATTCATCAGTGTTGTAAATATATAACGGACATTATCTGTAAATGCACCATCTTCATTTGCAAACTGTATCTTAAGAACTTCTTTGTTATAATAATTTCTCTCCGGAATTCCGTTCTTTTCTCCTTCAAAACAGATTTTTTTTGCTGTCTTGAAATCGTTATATCTATCCATCTGATAGTAACCCGGTGTAATGACTTTAATATCCGCATACGCCTTTGTCACGATCATACCGGATATATCCTGCTGTGCTCCGATCTTATCTGAATCCTTGATTCCACAAAGCGTATACTCCCTCATCTGACGATATGTAGGACGCCCATTGATATGATCTGCTGCACGACGGACTAATATCTGATTATCTGCGGTCAAATACTGCATTTCATAATATTTACCACCAAATGTAAAGAACTGACCTGGAAGATATTTCTGATAAATATGCCCACTCAATTCTGCTCCAAGATAATACTTTTCGCCTTTCTCATCTTCGGCTACATAACCAGCAGATTTCAGTTCTGAAACGCAGGCATCTAAAAATTCTTGATTTTCAATCGTATAAGTAATCTCAAATCTTCCCGTACGGATATCATATGTTTCTTTCGTCGTAAAAATACTGATATCCACAGTACATTCATTGATCTTTAATTCTTTTGTACTAACAACTCTTACTGCTTCTTTGTAATCTTCTGGAAGGCTCTTGAGTTCTGTAATATGTGCATAACATTTATACAATTCATACCAAAGTTGTTCTCTAAGACTATATACCTTTGTTCCCATCAATGATAATTCTTTCCTCAATTCTCCTTCATTAATGGAAAATGTACTCATCATCAGTATTAGTCTTAAAATTGTATTTCGGTCAGTACGAGCATAATCTGCAACAATGTATGGAATCGCTTTTGCATCCGTCTCAAAAATAGATGCATTGTCTGCCATGTAATCTTTCAACAGATAATCCATAGAAATTACATTGATAAAACCTTGTCCCGTACTTCTCGTTGAGAAATTACGTACGATCTCAAACATATTGCAAGATTCGTCTTCTACTGTAAAATAGTTATTTTCTCCTACTTCGGCACCCCAGAAGTTGGACGATGTTTCAAAATGTTGATCCATCGCATCTTGACTCGTTGGAAGTCCCGCATATTTCATTAGATCGTAATAATACTGTTTATCGATCCAGTTAATATCCAAAACCGGAAAACTTTCTCCACCATACCACTTTGTCTTTGACACCTGATTCTTAAGTGCTGCAAATGATAATTCCGTACCGATCCCAAGATATCTTGAAATATTGGGCACAAGTCTGTGATGCAGATATTCTCCATCTGCTTCCCAACACATATAGGAAGAGGTTCCAAGATGCTTTTTCGTCGCTGCAACTTCTGTAATACTTGTCATTAAAATATGTGACATCGCATCGACCAGACCATCACAGTTTTTATCACACATACAATATGTGATCTCATCTTTTTCATCTCTCTTGCAATATTTAACAATAAGATTTAATCCTATCTGTGCTGTAGCGATCAATTTTGATGGCTCAATGATTACAACATATCCAACCTCTGCTAAAAAATCTTGATTCGCATTATGAAGTTGAATATTAAGCACATCTGATCTTGTAATGATCCCGATATCCAGATCCTGTTCTTCTGATGACAAAACTCCTATCTTCCATAAAAACGGAAGATTTGTAACTGCTTCGATCCCTTTTTCTAACCACTGCTGAATATCTTCTTCTATCGCATGTCTTCCCAAGACTACAAGAACCTTTTTATGACTCAGAAGTTTTCGGTTCATTGGATAAAATGCATATGGGATCAGGTCATTGTAAAATGGATTATTAAACAAAATACTCTTTCCATTTAAAAGATCGATGGATGATGCCAAATAATTATGATCCAACTGAAAACCAGATGCATTCAACGCCTTTATATACGTTGCATAACTTACGATCTTTGGATCTTCACTTTTTTCCAAATCTCTGATGATCTCATCATTTGTTACACCATATGCCAGTGCATTATTTACACTTGTATTTTCCGTCAAAAGCTTATCCTGAAACAGAGAGCGGAGAAATTTGCGTAAAAGTGAGTAATTTACGATCTTATACACATCTTCGTCTTCTCCAAGGATATTCTTCACATATTCTTGCTTTGTTGCCCCATCCAAATAAAAGAACAACTCGCCAACAATGATGATTCCAAACACTGGATAAAAGATCATCCGCAATGTCTGATTCAAATAAAACTTTGTACTAAATGCCATTAATACAAATGATATCGTCATTGCTGTATAATAAAATACTTCCAGCAATTTTCTTGCCTGTACATATTCTTCCTTGATACACCATCTATATCGTTCTGGAAAATACTCATAAAATCTTTCCGTAAGTTCTTTATATAAATGAGAATTTTCTGCATTCCTTTGCATCGTCGAAACGCTTACTTTTTTTACTACCAAATAAACGAGCACGATGACCATATTTGCAATAAAGAAAATCCAATAATTCAGATTTAATCCCGTTAAAAGACTATTTAACCAGGCAGCGATCTTCAATATTGTTTGACCGATCACCTCTGGAAAGCGTGGCAACATAAATGTTCCCAACTTTGTCAGCCATTTCGGAATGCTTTGGATCAATGCGATCAACCATACATTCAATGATTCCGCGATGAGCATTGCTACGATCGAATAAATGACCGCAACGATCGGCATTAAATATTGCTTACTTCTTTCTTGTTTTGGCAGATTCCTTCTTCTAATTGCTAAACACAGTAAAAGGATTGGGAGGATCATTAAACAATTTTTTATTGCATTAAATAATACATTAATCATACAGTTCCTCCCTTGTTAACGTAATCTCTTTTAGATAATCTACCGGTATCGAAATCTGATGTCCCGGCTGCATAAACTCTATATTACATTTGGATTCAGAACAAAACATATCATAGTTGTAATCTTTCATAACACTAAAATCATACTCAAAAGGGTCAACCCACTGCGAATTTTTCATATCTACTGTCATATATCCAGCAAACGCAGTATTGATCTCTTCCATTCTCTTTTTAATATCCAACTGATGTTTTTTAAGAATATGTTCTTTTCGGTTCACTGCATTCTTTGTATAATTTAAAATTGAAAACTGTCTCATCACATTACATGCATGACTCAGATATTCCGAAAAATGATCCAGACTTTCTTCTATTTCTGCACAGATTTCGTCCATCACTTTATTAAAATATTTGAATCGATCGATCAAACGCTTTCTCATGATCAACAAAAAGAGAAATCCAACCAAAAGGAAGATACCTATAGAAACCCCCGTTATCATAAATGCAAATGAACTGGACTTCAATGTATTAAGATTTCCAAAGAGCAACGGTAAAAAGCCTATCAAATACGCTCCTGCTGCTGTTACCCCAACAAGGATCGTTTTCTTTCTTGACATTCTCTGCTTTAACTCGTCTCCTAATTCCTTCTCCGCTTCCTCGATCTTTTTATTGTATTTGCCTGTATTAAACAAATGTGTCGTAATTGTATCGACCATATTCTGTTCTTCTTCTATCAGACGATATACAACATCTTCTTTTTGATATTCATTCATGAGCAATGCACGTTCATCTTCGATACTTGCCCTTGTATGAAACTCTTCTTTCACTGCTGTTTTTACAGCTCTTCTAGGTTCTCTTAGATATCTTACAAATAACTTTCTTATATTGTAATATTGATCCGACCAATATATTCGTTCATTTTGTGGACAATCACTTGATAATCCAATCCCTGAATACTCCGCAAATAATTGCTCTTTATCAAACTGCATGTCGATCGCAACAGGAACAATAACATCTGATTCAAACAACTTCTGTGATGTTTGATTATCAATCTTAAGTTCTTTTTCTTTTTTGACAAGACTCTCTAATTCTCGGATCCAAGTGATCGTCGCTTTTAACTTATCCGTATACTTGGAACAAAAACTTCCGATCGCATCTGATTCAAATTCGACATTCACACGATACACTTTTTCTTTTCCACATACATTATATGGAAGATCATTTCCTGCCATTACAAGCAGAAAACTAAGTAAACGTACTTGATCCGCAACATATTGTTTATGTTCTTCCTGAACAATATCAAAGATCAGATATTTTAATTTCTCTGGATATAGATTAAATTCCACAAACCTTGAATATTCACTCTCATCTTTGTCCTGCCATTTGATATTCTGTTCATATGACTGAAAATCAAATGTCCTAAGTGCTAAACAGATCACTTCTTGCGGTGCATAGTTTTTTATATGAAATCCCTCAGAAATACTATCAAACAGATCCGTTTTTATCGTATTTTCCACCATACACTCTACATACTCTGGGTCTGTAAAATATGGATCATATCCATCTATTACTGCCAAAAATTCGATGATATTCTCTTTTCCTATCAATCGAACGATCTCTGGTATATTTTCATTTTCTATATACGAGAGCAGTTGTTCTACTTCACTTGCTTTAACAAATCTCTGTAATTCTTCTTTCTGAAAGAATCTCATCTGTGCTGCAAGAGTAGTTGCTTTTTTCTCTTGCAGCTTTAATTTGATCATATATTCATAAAGTTCCATCTTGCCAGAGAGTATATCTTGATATACTTCTCTGTCCTGAAGAGTTGCCCCTAATACAGGAGCCCCACAAAGAGCTGATGTAAGTTTTGTCAATGGATTTGTGATCGCCATCTTGTAACATTCTTGTCGTTTATTTCGTCGTTCTCTCCACGCTTCCCAACTTAGACCCTTTCTGATCTCACGACTTTCACTATAATCCGTATAATTAAATGGATTGATTTTATTCTGACCATCTCTATTTACAACAATGGCTCTCCATTCGCTTTTAAGATCGATTGTCTTGTATAACTCAGGCAGCATTTCTTCCAAACTTTCGCCTTCTCGATTCCATTCACAAAACACGATATCTTTGCTTTCTAACGGAACTAGGAACATATGCATCTGCTTATACATATCTACAATATCTTTCTCAGCAATAATGACTGTAAACACAACTTCACCTCCTTAAATTATTATAGTACACATAAGGATTATTCACGCATAAGCATGCGAAGCTGGTCAATCTTATCACTGAATCTATATGTATTCAATTTTTTGATCTTATTACTTACTTTACGGAATACCATATTAACTACTCTATTATCCTGAATAGAAGAATTCTTTCTCATTGAATCATTCTCATTATATTCCGCATTTTTAAAGTTATTGATAAAGAGGATGAACTGTTCTTCCAACTGGTTAGATAAGAATGGTTCTCTATCAATTTCTTGCTCGTATCTATTTACTTCCTGCTCAAGCACATCAATTACGCTGTCGATCATGATCGATAATTCATTGTCATCCATTTTAGAGCGTGGCAGTGAATTGTAATATTCCAGTGGAATCTCAAATAAACTTACAGGCTCTTTATGTCCCTCACCAATTCTAAAGCTATCCAGATCCTTTACAAACGCACTTTCTGAATATCTGTGATTAGAATCAATATCATACTGACGACGTGCTTCTGCCATCTCATAAATTTTTGCAACAGATGCTCTGTCTCTATACAATGCATCTAAAACTTCATAAAATTCATCACATTCTGTATTATTAGATACGATGAATTTTGTAAGTTCTCCTTCCATATCTTCCAACTGATAGATTCGTTTCTGAGAATCATATCTAGAAGATGGATATGTTCTGATCATTCCATGCACAATACCATAAATAAGTGCTGAATGAATCTTCATCGTCTCTCTGTAATGATTTGCCATTGAGATTTCCGGCATTTCTGTTAAAGAATCCCAACGCTTATCAATATGTAATGAGATGCATGCTGATTTTGTTGAATCAGGTCCAATCTTACTAATATGTTTCTGATATGCCTGATAATAAATGCCGCCTTTTTCATCATAAGCTTCATCTTCTTCACAATCCTCCGGTGCTTTAAAACGAGCAAGCTTATCCGGTGTGATATTATACAATGCAGTAAAGAATCTCAGATCATACTTCGAAACTGTATCTGTAGATACTGGTGATAATTCAAGAGTTTCTAACAGTCTCTTCACATCAACATTACGCAATTCTGCCAAAGCCATATTAAATGAACAAACCTTAATCTCTCTAGGCTCATTAAAGTTCGCACATGCAATACCTGGTGCTGCTAATTTATTTCCCATTCCGATTCGTTCTTGCAAATAATTTGTTCTCGCATCTTCAGTAATCGTTGGAACAACCTGTGGTTCATCTTCTGCACGAAGTTTGTTTGCCTCGAAGAATTCATTAAATTTCTGTTCTGTCAAAAGAGCTCTCACAATATCAATATCAATCACTTCTGAACAATCTCTTCGAACTGATTCACGGAAATAGTCGATCAAAACGTTATCAAAGATATCCTCTGACTGATTATCACCATATGGATCATACTGTGACAAACGTGCGCTTTCTGCATTACGTTTTACAGAATCAAAAATATCCGCATTTAATTCATCTGGAAGAAGCAGACCATCACTGCTTTCTGGACAAATCTCAACCAATCTTTCAAGGTGATCTTTTGTCGCGCATACATAACAAATACTATCACCTTTATGGAATTTCAACTGGTCTACAATATCTTCTTTTTTACGTGTTAAGGAAATAACCTTTTCTTCGAAACTTGCATAGAAATTTTCAAACTCTTTGCTCAAACTATCCACGTACTCCATCGCAACCTTATATGCCGCTTCATTTAAAACAGCGTCTCGATAATCTATTACCGCAGAACTGTAAATTGGCAGATGCTTGTTCAATACATCCCAAAGGCCTTTCTTTCCATCATTTTTTCCATTGTCAAGTGCACATACCTGATCGATTGTATTTTCTTCCTCTTTCGTACCTTTTATATCGAACTTCTCGCTCTTATGACCTGGTGCATACATCTGAAGATCATCCAAACCTCTATTAAGACTTGTTCTGATTCCTTCTTCATATTCTTTATCAAGTTCTCTTCTCAAAGCGTAAAGGATATATCTGATCGCATTTGGATGCATTCCTCCCTTAGATGTCTTTAAAAGACTTTCCAGATGATATGGTTTTACATCCTGACTTAAAGATGGCGCACTATAAAAAATAGATTTCGCACGGCCCTTTGCTGCTACAGCAGCTGATTTTTTAATCAGATTTTCATAATTTCTGATCGTTTTCAGATTTCGTGGAGCCTTTCCTCTATATTTTTCATTTTGTTCATAATCCTTCTTTACTGTAAGATCTGCAACCTGTGCATCAATCGAAACAATATCCGGAGATCCCACAAAGCTATTCTTAATCTCTTCTTTGAACGCCATAAGATATCTCATAATATTTTCAGACACTTCTGTTGCAATATCATCTATATCATTTGTAAGATAACTCTTAACATCAATACCAAAACGACTTTCATCGTTATTTACTTCTGTTACATATACATCTGCGATTGATGGTTCTTTTTCCGTTGTCATCGCACGTTTTTTCTTAAATTCTGCTTTGCGGATCTTATATTCATTATCATACTTAAGCCACTCACCAGCAGATTCAGAACTTCCAATCCTGTCAATCGCACGACTATAAGCAATATAATCCGCAACATCTTCATATGGATATCTTAAAACAGATGCACCAATACCACCAAAACGATTTCGTCCAAGGTTCTCGCCATTTGAAAATTCTTTGTTAATATTATCTTCCATTGAAAATGCTTTTCTTTGCATTGGACCAATATTCTGTTCATACAAACTCTGTGCTGCAAATTCTTTATACTGTTCCAATGTCTGCATACTTTCCTGACGCTGATCCACACGATCTAACAAGAAACAGAAATCAAACGGTAAGTTATCCAATCTTTCTGTTTCGCCTGTTGTTGTAGGCACGTCGATATGCAGATCTTTGAATCTTTCAAGATCTTTTCTAACACCACAATACCCACTTGCTTTGATCATAAAGCTATTGATTTCTTTGATCGTTGCATAACCATTTCTGCGAAGACTTTCTTTTTCACTTGCACTAGAAATAACAGTATCCATAACACCTGGAAGCAATAAAAATCCTCGGATGATCGCTGATTTTTCACGATAATGTTTACGCAGGTATTCTCTTACAAGCATCCCCACAGTCATTGCAATACCAGAACCTGTTCCACCTGCGATAGAGGAACAAATTACAACACGAAGTGCCTGTTTCAGATCTCCACCATCTTTTAAGAACAGATCATCAATTGCTTTATAAAGCTTCTGGATCTCACCTGTTTTAATTGTTGCATTCAATGCCAGTCGAGAGATTGCTCTTACCTGACCAGCACCTTCTGATACAGTTTTTGGGTAAAGTGTTGTATTGTTTGGAAACCACTTTGTACGCGCCGCATTATCTTTATCAAGATAATCTTTCACACTCTGTGTAGACGATGTCTGAATATGTACAATTCCTTCTTTTGCTTTCTTTACATCACGAAGGTCGTTTGCATTTGTATCCATTGCTACAAATCGAATGTTTTTTGCTTCCCCGTCTTTACAACGACTTGCAACTTTAACAACAATCTCTGAACCGATACCACCAACTCCAACAAATAAAGTTGCTGGTGTCTGATTGATGTTTAACTTTTCACCCTTTAATGACATAACTAAATCCTCCTCATTTTATCTGTGTGTCAAACTACATCTCAATGTAGAATATTTTGTTCCTATGACAATATCAGCATTTCTTACCTTCTCATTGACTGGTTCATCTGCAGCTCCTCTGACAACCCAAACAGCATCTGGCATCTTTTTCTCAAACGGAACACCATCAATTCGAATCTCTGTTTCACCAAGACCCAATGTATCTACCGCTACAATGCCAATTCTTCGATTTTTTGATGCTGTCCATCTTGTATCTACAGGAACTAACGTAAGTGAAACGTGACACTCTGCCTGCATCTTATGTGGAACAGGAATGGAATCAATCGATAAAGATTTACCTTTTCTGCTGTAAGAAATCTCTCCTCCATTGGCCATTGGTCTTCCTAATACTGTAAAGTCTATTCGATCAAGATCTATACCCTTAGGCAACACTTTTTGGCTCATATATATTGCAATACCTATAAGAATAAGTGCTAAGAACAATATGTAGATCAGCCATCTCCACATTGCGCTATACGTCCGAATTTCAAATCTCGCTGTATCAGATCCACTGATTTCTCTTTCGTATTCGTCTAATATTGTTGCCTGTATATCCAGTTTATAACTACCTGTTTCTGGTTCAACAAATTCACCCTGTTCATTCTGACCAATATAAATATTGCATGCAGATTCTCCTGGTATTATTTCACTCTTAGTTTCCAGTTCTTCGGATGAATCGATCTTCCACTGTACTGTTTCCAGCTGTTCGTCCGTTAACTTTTCTCCATTCAGTTCTACAGACACTTTAACCGGCTCCCAATCCTCATGATTTTTTATCTTGTACCAATCCTGTGGCTGTGTCACTTTTGCCTTTACAGTCAGTTTATCACTGTCTGGATAATCCACTTTGATCGTATAACCATCTGTATTATCTTCTGTAGAAATCTTATATTTTTTCAAATACGTTCCTTCTATCTTGAAATATGTTGCTTCATCTGGTTCCAATGTAACTGTTCCACCATTCTCTACAGCAATTTCTTCCCCTGCAGAATTAACTACGACTCCCTTCAATGTCATATCATTTCCGAGAAGTCCTGTATTCATTACATCTTCTCCAGTCACACTATCCACAATACTGTAGTTTAATGTGTAATCTCCTGAAACCACTTTATCCTTTGCAATATCTACAACATCTCCGTCATTATTTGCAAGAGTTATACTGATATCAACATCTGGTTCATAGAAGATCTGAATTTTATCTGCACCAGAATAATTCAATGTATAAGTACCTTTTTCACAAGATGCAAATGTTACTACCTGTCCTGCAAGAGTATCATCTATCGGTGCCTCATTTTTTCCTCTTGCCTTGATCTTACTATATGTACGCTGTCCACTATCAAGAGTAATATCTATCTCTTTCCCCGATTCATCTTGAAGTGAGGTGATCTTTGCATCACTTCCCTGTGCAAAAACGATCAGATTTTTCATTGAAATATCTAATGTAAGCTCGGTTCCATTCAATTTATCAGTTGGCAGCACAGAACGCTGAAAGATTGTATTACATATGCTTACCAGATCATCTTTCAAATCTGCATCTGCAGACTGCATAGAATAAAAATACTTTGCTTCGTCAGCTTTTAATGGATCCGCACCGCCAAATCCTAAATACTGTACTTTTATATCCTGTGATGCATAATTCAACAATCTGCCTCTTACATCGATCAATGCAGCTTCACCACGTTTATCCTCATTAAATGTACCATCTGTTAAAACGAGCAACCACTTTTCTTCTGCTTTCGATGCTTTTAGATCATTATACGCTTCTGTGATCGGCGCAAATGGTGTATTCGAAGGATTTACAGTATAAAGATTACTGATCTTATCAATATCCTTTTTACTGTTGATCTCTATTGCTTTATAACTTCCACCAGACTGAGGTGTACTTCCATCCGTTGTAACTTCCCACATTGGAAATATTTTCAACTTATCTCCATTATCGTAATTCATCATGGATGCAAATATTTCCATTGCATATTTCGCTCTACACCATGATTTGCTAGAATTATACATTGATCCTGAGTTGTCAAAGACCACTGCTATTTCATATACTTTTTCGTCTTTCGTAACTTCTGCTGCATTTACCTTAATCGCATTTGGAAATACCCCAATCATCATCACGAAAAGCAAAATTGCACATAAAAATCTATTTGTCGTTCCTTTCTTGTGCATCATAGATTCTCCTCTCTCTTCCGTTCGTTTTATCCATCTTCTCAATCAAGTTCAAATTTTATGCCATAAAGATGGAAAATCCCCTATTATTATACATCATCATGGTAAATTAATAAACCATCACTTTCCGCAACTCGCGAAATAAAACGGTCCTCAACAACTTCTCTTAAAAAGAAATATACCAACAAAAAAGAAGGGAAATGTCTGATCACTCAAACATTTCCCTTCTTTTTTATGAGGTTAAGTATCTTTAGAAATCTACTTCTGTTCCATAGTAAATACATATAAATAATTTTTCCATTGTTGCTGGATCGATCGCTCTTGGGTTAGAGCCTGTACATGCATCTCCTACTGCGTTTTCTGCGATTGTAGCAATTTTTTCTTTGAATTCTTCTTCTACAATACCAAATTCTTTTAATGTTGCTGGAATTCCAAGAATTACATTAAATTCATCAATCTTAGCACACAGGCTGTTGATGAGTGCTTTTTCTGAAGCGCCTTCAAGTCCAACTGCACGTGCGATCTCTGCGTAGCGTTTTGCTGCTACTGGATCTTTTGCGTTATATTTGATTACATATGGCAGATACATTGCATTTGCAAGACCATGTGTAATATGTCCTGTAGAGAATGCTGCACCTGTTTTATGTGCCATAGAATGTACGATACCAAGCAGAGCATTGGAGAATGCCATTCCTGCAAGACACTGTGCATCATGCATCTGAGCTCTTGCTTCCTGATTTCCTTTGTATGATGCTGGCAGATAATCAAATACCATCTCAATTGCTTTGATTGCAAGTGGATCTGTATATACACAATTTAATGTAGATACATATGCTTCAATTGCATGTGTCAGCGCATCCATACCTGTATATGCAACCTGATGAGCTGGAAGTGCTTCAACTAATTCTGAATCAACGATCGCTACATCTGGTGTGATGTTAAAGTCTGCTAATGGGTATTTAATACCTTTTGCGTAATCTGTGATTACTGAGAATGCTGTTACTTCTGTAGCTGTTCCTGATGTAGATGGAATTGCACAGAATTTTGCTTTCTGTCTCAGTTCTGGAAAATTAAAAGGTGTGATCAGATCTTCAAATGTTGTATCTGGATATTCATAAAATGCCCACATAGCTTTTGCAGCATCGATTGGTGAACCACCGCCCATAGATACGATCCAGTCAGGCTCGAATTTTCTCATTGCCTCTGCACCCTTCATAACTGTTTCAACAGATGGGTCTGGTTCAACACCTTCAAATAATTCAACTTCCATTCCTGCTTCTTTTAAGTAAGCAACTGCTTTGTCAAGGAATCCCTGGCGTCTCATAGCTCCTCCACCAACTACTAAAATCGCCTTTTTTCCATTCAGATTCTTTAATTCTTCAAGACATCCTTTCCCATGATAAATGTCTCTTGGTAATGTAAATCTTGCCATGATAATACCTCCTAGAATAACTTTTATAATTTTGAATCCCTAATTTTTATTCCTCTAACATTGTAGCACTTGATATTTTTTTGTCAATGTTTATTAGTCATATTTCCCAAAAATTTTCTATAGATTTTCCAATTTTTTTCCATATTGTATAGACAAATATAACTAAACAATTCAAAATATATAACCTGGTTTTATCATCTTAGTTCAATTTCAATTTTACATTTATTCTTCAAACCTATCCAGTATATCCCACACACCTAACATATACATAATGCCTAATGCTCGATCATATAGTCCGTATCCTGGTCTTACATTTCCTGGCTTTTCATCCCAAAGATGTCGTCCATGATCTGGACGGATATATCCTTCATATCCACAATCATGATACGCTTTCAGAATTTCTAGAATTCCTGTATCCCCATCACAATCTCTGTGGCTCGCCTCCGAAAAATCTCCATTTTCAAAATGTTTCACATTTCGAATGTGAGCAAACGCAATACGGTCACAATGTTTGAGGATAATCTCTGCTACATTGTTATTCGGATCCGCACTCAAACTTCCAGAACACAAGGTCAGACAGTTATATGGATCATTTACCATCTCTAAAAAACGATCAATATTCCGAACATTTGTCAAAAGACGTGGAAGGCCAAAAATATCCCACGGAGGATCATCCATATGGATTGCCATCTTAACATCACATTCATGGCATATAGGCATAAGTTTTTCCAAAAAATATTTCAGATTTTCCCACAGTTTTTCCTTTGTAACGGATTTATAAGCATTGAAAAGTTCATCCAGTTTTGCCATCCGTTCTGGTTCCCATCCAGGAAATGTCAACCCACCAAGATTTTTCAGTATATAATCCGCCATTTCTTTCGGATCATCCTGTATACGGCTTGCCTCATAATACAATGCTGTAGAACCATCCCCGACAGGATGAAACAAATCTGTTCTTGTCCAATCAAATACTGGCATAAAATTATAACAGATTACTTTCACATTGAATTTCGCCAGATTGCGGATTGTCTGGATATAGTTCTCAATATATTTATCTCGCGTCGGCAAACCAATCTTTATATCATCATGAACATTAACCGATTCCACAACATCCATATTGAAACCATATTGATCTATCTGTTTCTTAACTTCCGCAATTTCCTCTACTCTCCAAACTTCTCCAGGCATTTTATTATGCAGCGCCCAGACAATCGTCGTCACCCCTGGAATCTGTTTGATATCCGACAAACTAATCTTGTCATTCCCTTCTCCGTACCAACGAAAACCCATTTGCATCGGCATGATCATTCCCTCCTTATAAATTACTCCTATTAGTATGAACGCTTCGAATAATTTTATGAGAGATTTGTTAATTTAATAAATACAAATTTTGTTGCCGCTGTTGGAATTAAAATTTATAGCAACTATATGTCTAACACCCTCGTCTGACTGGTACCAAACTAAAAATTAGGTCTATCTTGCTTTTCGCATCGATAAGACCTAATTCCAAACACATCATGCTTTTTCTGCAAGATATTCTTCCATCAATTCTACTGCCGTAGCAATGCACTGCGCACAACTACAAAGTGGCTTTCCATCTACCCCACTCTTCAACTCTTTACAATAATAAGAACCATTTTTTTCTTTGAACTTTTCTGCATAGCACTTTGCACTTTTAATTGTACTTCCTTTTGTTGCAGGACCATTCTCCAGACTGCCAACACTATTCTTCATACCAAGTACCATGATCATTCCTGTCACAGCACCACACATATCCAACATTCCCATACCTGCGCCGAATCCTTCTGACATACGGAATGCATCTTCTTCCTTGATTCCAAATTCATCACAAAATGTACATGTCACTGCCTGTGCACAATTGTATCCTTTTTTGTTGTATTCTAATGCTTTTTCTACTTTTGTACTCATATTAAAATTCCTCCTTTTTCACTGTATTTAAGATTATACTACAATAGAACTGCCTACGTACATTGCCCAACCAAAATATCTTTTATTTTTAACACGATTCTCTATTTACAAATCCCTCCACCTAGATATGTTTTTAACTTCAACTAAATTTCTAAAAATATATTTGGCACACAGCATTCTTGTGGTATTATAAAAGGATATTTTGAATACTTTCACAGAAATGAGGTAACAACAATGAGTATTTATTCAATTTATTTCAGCCCTACAGGCGGAACTCAGAATGTAATGAACATTTTATCTAGAGAACTGGGAATGGCAAAACCAATCGATCTTTGCGAACGTTTTAGAGATTTTTCTAAATTTGAAATGACAGAAGAAGATGTCTGTCTTGTCGGCGTTCCTGCTTTCGGCGGACGTGTACCTGCCGTTGCTATCGAACGTATGAAGCAGATCAAAGCAAATGGTGCAAAAGCCATCGCCGTTGCTGTTTACGGAAACCGAGCTTACGAAGACACTCTTCTTGAATTAAAAAATGAAATGGAAGATGCTGGTTTCCATGTGATCGCTGCAATTGCTGCAATCGCAGAACATTCTATTCTTCGCCAGTTTGGTTCTGGAAGACCTGACCTTGCAGACCGCGAAGTTTTAGAATCATTTATGGCAAAAATCAAAGAGCGACTTGCATCCGATACACTTCCTGAAACAGTTGAAGTTCCGGGCAACATTCCTTATAAACCATACCATGTTGCACCACTTCACCCAGAAGCAAAAGAATTCTGCTTCCACTGCGGTATGTGTTCTGCTTCCTGCCCAGTTGGCGCAATTCCAATGTACACCCCTGAAACAGTAGATCACGACCTTTGCATTTCCTGTAGAAAATGTATTACAGCATGTATGTTTAATGCAAGAAGTGTAGATCAGAGCACACTTGCTATGCTGAATGAAAAACTGACAGCAACAGCTTCTGATCGAAAAGAAAATGAGTTGTTTTTGTAATTAATCACTAGACTTGAAAATTATTTTTTTAATATAAAACATATCCTAGGACTAGATTCAACCACTATTGAATCTGGTCCTCTTTTTATATCTTTACAAATCATCCCATTAATATTATATATATTATATCGTTATAATTATTATAACGATGGAAGGGAGTTATATTTATGCCGAGAAAAATCATTAAATTAACAACAGAAAAAGAATTAAAAATATTTATGGATCCACTTCGTCAACGCCTTTTGCGAACATTTGAAATTGAAGGAATACCTTTAACTGCTAAAGGTATTGCTGATCGTATGAAAATAACAGCTCCATCCGCAAAGCATCACATAACTCAACTTGAAAGTATTGGTTTGATCGAACCCGATCATACAGAATTAATCCATGGAATCACTGCACAATACTACCGACTTTCTGATGTAGAAATCCGTCTTGGAGTCGATGATACTTCTTTTCAAACAGAAAAAGATATCATCATGGAGAATCTTGTAATGTCTGTCCTGCAAGATTTTCAAAAAAATCTTCATGAAACAGATGACCTTTCTTCTATCGGTGACTGTCATGTAGGCGTTGTGCATTTAAAAGAAAATCAACTCCAAGAACTTAAACATTTAATATTATCTTTTATCGAAGAAAATCGAAACTCCGATAACGAAACTACACCTTATGAATTTGCATTAGTTTATACAAAAGGTAAAAATGCATAATACTTATTTTTTGAAAGTTGGTGGAACATGAAATTACAATATAAATTACTCACATTTTTAAGCAACTTTAATCTCGGTATAAGTGTACCTTTTTTAAGCTTGCTTCTTTGTGAGCATGGCTGTTTTCTTGAAAATATCGGCATCATTATCGCCATATTTTCAACTACAGTAGTGCTCTTAGAACTTCCATCTGGTATTTTTGCAGATTTATTTGGAAGAAAATCCTCATTTCTTCTCGCACAAGCAAGCGGACTCATTTTCTCTGTCATTTTACTTCTTTCTAAATCCTTTTTCCTTACTGCTGTCGGGATTATCTTTTATGGAGTTTTTAGTGCGTTTTCTTCAGGAAGTCTCGATGCTCTTGCTGTCGAGGATTTTATAAAATATAACGGAGAATCTGCACTTTCAAAAGCAATATCTACATTTCAGATCTACACATGTGCTGGAATTGCACTCGGTGCACTATGCAGTGGATTTTTGCCTTATTTCCAAGGGTATTTGATTCATCTTGTACTCAAAATATTCGTTGGAATTGTAACCTTTTTACTTGCACTAAACCTTCCTGCAAAAACACGTTCCACACAGCAACATATTTCCTTAAAAATACATTTACATAAAATGTACGACTTATTCTCCTCAAATAAATTTTTACGACAGTTAGCAATTTGTATCATCGTAATTTCAACCGTACAAGCTTCTGTAGAAACTTATTGGCAGCCACAGATATCCACCTTTCAACTTGAATATCTGCAACCGCTCTTAGGACTCCTTTCCGCTTGTGCCTACTTTGCAACAATCGCGGGCTGTACGCTTATCAGTAAATTCAAACTGCTTTCATCCCGTAAAAGCCAAACGGTTTACCTTTCAACTGCATTTGTATTTTTGATGATTGTGTTTTCCTTTGCTTTCGCAAAAAATGTAATTCTCTACGCAACAATCTATCTTTTCATATATCTTTTGATTGGAATGATTTCTGTTGCTGAACAGACAATTATTAATCTTGAAACAGAAGACAGTGTACGAGCATCTATTCTAAGTGCCAACTCTCTTTTTGCAAAACTTGGTGGCATTGCAAGCGGTGGCATAAGCAGTATCATACTACAAGTTTCTGGAATCAACGTGGTATGGATTGCTCTTTCTATAGTAGCTATTTTTGTACTCTTACTGCAAAAATTCAAAACTCGCTTATGAAGCGTAAAATTATATTTAAATTAGCTTTTGTGGATACATTTCTTAATTTTGTGAACTTTTTTTGATATCCCTTGTGTCTTTTCTTCAAACATACTAAAATAGACCTGTTTAGGAGGGTTGCACAATGAGTATAGATAAAAAAACTGGGGATTTATCGCATATTTTCGATGATGATTTTGAAGTTACTTATGAAGAATCAGTGTTTGATGACGGATTTGAAGTTACTTACGAAGACGACCCGATTCTTGATAAGAGTGAATTAAACATGGACGCTTACAAAGATGTTCTCTCTGTTTTAAATGAATTAGATGAAACCGGCTCAATGGATTATCTGGAGGCGAATCGCACTAGAACGATTGATCTTAATGGCGCTTATGAATATACAAACAGCGTACCAAAATCAAAAGATAGTTTTTCAAACAATTCAGAAGAACATACTGCCGATCATTCAAAAACAGAACATACAAGCAAACACAGAGGACTTTCCAGTTATTTTGAAGATTTCTTCAAAAAACATGATTGATGAAGTTTCCATAGGAAAATAAAATTTTATCGAAAGCAAACAGAGCATTTTCATAACTATGACAAACTTGCTATTGAATAGTTATGAAGATGCTCTTTTTTTCTGCTGTCTGATTCGCCTTTTGTTCTGCTGTCTGATTCAGTCAACAGATTATTGCCCTTACTTTCTTGTTTCTATCTGATTTTTAGCACTCGCCGATAGATAAGTTTCTTACTTTTCTCAGTTCTATCCGTTTTTTCGGCACTCACCAACAGATAAGCTTCTTTATTTCCCTATTTCTATCTGTTTTTTCGGCACTCACCAACAGATAAGTTTCTTTATTTTCCTATTTTTATCCGCTTTTTCACCACTCACCAGCAGATAAGTCTCTTTATTTTCCTACTCCTATCCGTTTTTTCACCATTCGACAACCGATAGCCACTCGTATTCTCTTGTTTCTATCTGCTTCCTAGCACATTTCGACAGATAGTCTCATGTATTTTCTTGTTTCTATCCGCTTCCCACCACTCGTCGACGGATAGTCTCATGTATTTTCTTGTTTCTATCCGCTTCCCACCACTCGTCGACGGAT
>CAZAEC010000008.1:0-58525 GCA_964484055.1 uncultured Clostridium sp. | reverse complement strand
AGTCTCATGTATTTTCTTGTTTCTATCTGCTTCCCACCACTTTTCAACAGATAACTACATATATTTTCTTGTTTCTATCTGCTTCCCACCACGTTTCGACAGATAGCCTCATACATTTTCCTGTTTCTGTCCTCCCACCACCACTCTCCGACGGATAACCACTAACAAATTTTATTTTCTATCCGTTCAAGAAACTTCCTCTCACCAGAAGTCTCATGCCTTCTTCTCTTTCACCTCATCTCCCAAAACCTACAAACCCTCCCCGCCCACCAGACACTCAACAAAAAAGAGCTATCGCCCCGGCAGTTCATTCCCTACCTTGCAATAGCTCTATCTTTATCCACATCACTTGCTTTTTTTCATTCAGTTATCAACATTTTCTGTGAGATTTTCTTCATCATATATGCATAAATTATGTATGTAATTACAACATTGATGATATCTGCTGTCATCTGTGTCCAGATGATTCCTGACATTCCAAATAAATGGTCTAACAAAAACAGCATTGGAATATTCAGTCCTAACTGGCGGATCAGTGCCAGATAGAACGAACATTTTCCTTTATCTACTGCCTGCATAAAATGAACCATGTGGAAACTCAGGAACATGAACGGCGTAGCAAAACATCTTGCCTGCAAAAATTGTGTTCCATACTCTACTGTCTGCGGATCTGAAATAAATGCTTGTATGATGTATGGCGCACATATTCTATAAAATGCTACAGAAATTATTGCTACTATCACACCAACAAAACGTGCAGTGCGGAAAAATTCTTTCATTCGCTTCTCATTTTTCGCGGCATAATTATATGCGACCAAAGGCATCATTCCCAAACAGATTCCAATTCCAATATTCAATGGGATTCTTTCTACTTTCAGCACGATTCCCATCGCAGCAAGTTCAATATCCCCATGTCCGGAAGACAATTTGTTGATCACCATATTTGTCAGATCAAAAAGCAACAAACTTACTGCCGCTGGTATCCCAACAGAAAACAGAGATGAATAAGACTCTCTTTGTATTTTTTCGATTTTTCGAGGCAGTCTCAAGATTGTTGTTTTGCTTACTTTCTGATAAATGATAATGAAATAGATCAACGCTGCTACATTAGATAACATTGTTGCAATCGCTGCACCTAATACTTCATAACCATTTGGCACAATCAAAAACATGAAGATTGGGTCAAGTACAACATTCAATACACCGCCCATTCCAAGTCCAAATCCTGCTTCTTTTGAATAACCTATATTTCGAAGCATCGCACTCATTGTATTTGACAAGACTGTCGGCAAACCACCGATTACAACTACAATCACCAAATACTGACTTGCAAATCCAATCGTATTATCACTTGCACCGAGAAGTCTCAGTAACGGCTCCATAAAAATTAAACATAATACAGAAAATACAACCGTTGTCCCTGCTGCCATCACCAAACTGAGCGAAGCAACCCTTCCGGCCTCCTCTTCATTGTGACTTCCGAGCAATCGCACAACAAGACTTCCACCTCCTGCACCAAATAGGTTTGAGATTGCCGACAACATCAAAAATACCGTCAGTACAAGCGAAGATGCCGCAACCATATAAGGATTCCCCGTCTGTCCAATAAACCATGTATCCGCAATATTGTAGATCAACGTGATCAACTGACTTACAACCGTCGGAATCGCCATTGTTGCAAGAGCCGAAGCGATCGGTCTCGTCTCAAACAATTCGTTTTTATTCTGTTTTCCTTTTAAATTATCTTCTTTTTTCTCTTTTTCTTTAAATTCTTTCTCCGAACAAATCTTTATATCCTTCTCCATAAATCTCACTGGCACTTGTAACTACCATAAACGCTGCCGGATCCTCGCTTTTTACGATTTCCTCCACTTCCGGTCCACGTCTTTTTGGAACCATTGAAAATACAACTTTTTTCTCAGTTCCAGTCCAGCCTCCCTCTCCTTTCAAATACGTAACTCCAACACCTAATTCATCCATTAATCGACGTCCGATCTCATGTGACTTATCTGTCATGATAAATAACATTTTTGCCTCATCACCACCATACAACACGTAATCCAATGCCTTTCCATTGATAACAACTGTTGCAAGTGCATAAAATGCAACAGTCCAATTACGAAATACAAGTCCCGAAATGGCTACGATGATCACATCTGAACATAAGAATAAAAATCCTGTCTTCAAATGTCTGTATTTCCTGCGCAAAAGTTTGATAATAATATCCGTTCCACCAGTCGTTGCTCCCGCCTTAAAGATCCATCCCACACCAACGGCAATCAAGATTCCTCCAACCGCAGCATTAATCAAAAGATCATCTGTCACTGCCCCGATCGGTGCCAACATATTTGTAAACAACGAAACAACTGAGATTGCATATGCCGTTTTTATGATAAAACGCCATCCAAATTTCCATATTCCTACGAATACAATTGGAATATTCAGCAAGAAATACAAAGTACCGGTTTCAATATTGACCAATCGATTCAAAATTACAGCGATACCAGTAACCCCTCCTGGTGCCAGCTCATTTGGATCAAGAAAAATACTAATTCCAATCGCATAAACAAATGCCGCCGCTGTAATAATCAAAAGATTTTTCATTTCATGCAAAGCCTTTTTCTTCATATGCATCTTCCAACCTTCTCTCTTGAAATCATATTCCAAATTATCATACCACAATCTATATACATTATACAAAAGAAAGTAGATTTGTTTCTTTGCAAGGTAGATTTGTTATATAGACCGAAACCTACAATTTCTTCTTAAAGCTCCCCGAATAAAACATTGAAACTTCTAACACATTAAAAAGGGGAATCGGTACTAGCCCAATGGCATTGTTAACCTCTTCCCCTTTAATAAATCCATAAATATTTATCCTATTAATTTGTTGGTCTCTGATAAAATCTTCCTGACAACTGATCGGTTCTCAACGCATTTATAAATGATTTTTCATCTGCCTGTTTCACAGCAAATACAACCTTTTTACATTCGTCACTTGATACAACAGAGTAGACAATATTTCTCTCACTGTGCTCATAAGCACCTTCCCCTTTGATGATCGTAGCTCCATGCTTACTTACTCGATCGATCGCCTGACAGACTTCACTTGGTTTATTCGTAACAATAAACAATGTCTTTTTCTGGTATCTTCGATGCAATGTATGAAGCACCTGTGTAGACATAAACTGAAAGATGATAGAATACAGTGCCTTATCCCAACCAAACAACAAACCTGCTGCCACAAGAATGATCGCATTGATCCCGAAGATCATATTCCATCCATCTAAACCTTTTTTCTCCGACAGATAGATTGCAATAAAATCAAGTCCTCCAGATGTCGCATCCATTCGAAGGCACATACAAATCGCAAGCCCATTGATCATTCCTCCAAAAATACTGATCAACAGCGGATCATATGTGATCTGAAATCCCGGAATCATATCCGTCAAAACGCTGGTAAGTACGATCGTCAGACACGAAAGTAATGTAAATTTCTGCCCGATAAATTTAAAACCTACATATACTGGAAATGCATTTAAGATCAAGTTAATCAAAGTATACGGCAATGCAATACTAAAAAACTTCTGAGCCACACTCTGGATCAGAATCGTAAGCCCTGTTGCCCCACCCGGATAAAGCCCTCCGGTACGAACAAAAGTCTTAATATTCAATGCAAGCAAAACAGATGCCGCACAGATAACTATAATCTTCTTCCCGTCCTTTTTTATATCAAATGTCATTCTTTCCTCCTATGAATTCTAAATCTCAAAATCCATGCACATACGTGTCTTTGTATATGGTCTAACTTTACTGTCCGCAACTGCTACATGTGCTGGATGTACAGCATATCCTTTCAATGCTTCTGCATCTGTCAAAGTTGTATCTAACATTACCTCTGCATTGGATGATGCTAATCTCTCAATCTGAACCTTCACATCCAAAAGTCCCGGCACTTTTCCAACTAATCCTTCCAGACTTTCCTTCATTTCCTTTTTAATCACACACTTTTCCTCTTCTGAAAGTTCGTCTTTTAATTGCCATAAAATAATATGTTTTACCATGATGAATCTCCTCTCCAACTCACTTTTTTGTTCTTGAATCAAGTTTCATACTCCCGAATCATACACTCATTATAATCAACCAGATGTTTAAAAACAATGCCTATAAACATGACATTTACAAAAAAGTCTCATACAAAAATTTCTTATAACAAACAGGCGATTGCCAGTAGTTCTTTCTACTTCAGCAATCGCCTTTCTTTCTCTTATCTATTCAATTTATACATCGTCTTCTTCCAGCTTCCACTGAAATATCGTACAACAAAACATATAATCCTGCAGCACCAGTCGATTACCATCGCGATCCACACACCTACAGCTCCCATTCCATATCGTACCCCTAAAATATAACTGAATCCAATTCGGAACAAAAACATGGATAAGATAGACGCAACCATCGTATACGATACATCATTACATGCACGCAGCATATTCGGAAATACGAATGACATCGGCCACAGCAATATTGCAAATCCGTTATGTATCATAATCAAAAGCCATGCAAGCTGTGTTGTTTCTGCACTTAATCCGTAAATCGATAATACTGGATTTAATCCTATCAACAACGGAATATTGATTGCTGCCGTGATCACATATGTGATCACCAAAAGTTTTTTCATATAATATTTTATCTGCCTTTGATCACCTGCTCCAACACAACGACCAATCACAGTAAGCATTGCAAGATTCATTGCCTGTCCTGCAATACAGCCAATACTATCAAGGCTGTTTGCAACACCATTTGCCGCAATCTGAACCGTACCAAATCCAGAAATAATACTCACTACAAGTACTCTTCCCAACTGAAAAATACCACTTTCAATCCCACTTGGGATTCCAATATAAAGAATCTTCTTGATAATAAGAAATTCTACATTGAATTTTTCTTTGGTAAAATGTACTTCGTATTTTGAATTTCGCAACATGAAAAACAAAATGATTCCCATGACTACACGTGATACCAAAGATGGAATCGCAACACCCGCAACACCCATATGCAATCCGAAAATACAAAATGCATTTCCAACGACATTGATCACATTTCCAATGATCGAAACTTTAAATGTGATACTTGCCAGTCCCATCGTTCGAAAGATTGCCGCACAGGAATTGTAGATTCCTAAAAACGGATATGAGATTGCCGAGATCATCAGATAGATCAATGCAGCGTTCATAACCGCTGGCTCAATACTTCCAAAGAGAAGTTTTAAAATTCCCTTTCGCCAAACTAATATCGCTATCATAATAAGCAGACTTAAGACTAACGATACAAATAGCAGTTGCTTTGCTGCTTTTCGTGCTTCATCAATTTTTTTCGCACCAAGATTTTGACTTACTACGACTGCTCCCCCAGTAGCAAGAGCCGACAATACCCCAAAGATCAACATATTTAGCATATCAACAAGCGAAACGCCTGATATCGCAGCCTCGCCGACAGAAGAGATCATGATCGTATCTGCCATTCCAACGGTAATCGCAAGTGCCTGTTCAAATAATAATGGGATAATCAATTTTTTTAGATCCACATTAGAAAATAACAACTCATTTTTTTCTAGTTTTTCCACATAACTTCACTTCTTTTCTTAAGTTTTCCACATCATTATATCACTTTTTCACGAAAAGAATATGGAAATATGTTTACTCATGTTTCAATGCATCAATTGGATTAAGTCGTGATGCTTTTAATGCCGGGATCAATCCAAATATAATACCGATAACCATTGAAAATACAACTGCGATCACGCATGCCGGGATACTGAATACAACTGGTGTTTCCATTACTTTTGCCATCATTTGTGCCAGACCGATTCCGCAAAGTACACCGAGCAGTCCTCCCATACTTGTAAGTACGCCTGCTTCTGTAAGAAATTGTCCAAGTATAACATTCTGTCCTGCACCAAGTGCCATTTTCAGACCGATTTCTTTTGTGCGCTCTGTTACTGATACAAGCATAATGTTCATAACACCTATACCACCTACCAAAAGCGAGATCGCTGCAATCCATAAAAGCTGACTATTTGTTGTCTCAGACAAGCTCTGTAAATGTGATGCCTGTTCCAAAAGGTCATTTGCTTCATATGCATATTGTGAATTTGAAATCTGTGTGGCATTGAGACTATTTGCAACATTCTTTCCGGCAGTTGTCATATCATCTGTAGAAACTGCTTTTACTGCAACACTCTGTGGTTCATCAAACCGATATATGATTGGCCAACAACTTTGTGGTATGAAAATACTTCCTGCAGAAGTATCCATATAATTTATATAATCTTCATAAGTCTGTATATTGGGCTGTGACGTTGTAGATTTCGTTACGATTCCGATGATTTCAAATGGTTCCTGCATGATCTCCAAAATCTTTCCGATCGGGCTTTCTCCTTCAAATAAAGTTTCTGCCGTCTTACTGTCGATCAATGCAACTTTACGAAACTGTCCATAGTCCTCTTGTTGAAAATCTCTTCCAAAACATATCTGATATCCATTTACACGAAAATAATTCGTATCAACACCATATAGTTCTCCCGTAAATACGGTATTTTTATAATAAACACCATCTACATAAGAACGCTGGCAATAAAGAGATGCACTTTCAACTTTATCTAATTCTTCTAATGACGCTCTCGTTTCCTCTGAAATAACAGAAACCCCTTCCGGAAGATTGGAATATTGCATATCCACTTCCTGTCCATCCTGTTTCAGTTTCACCGTAACAACATTATTGCCTGCTCCAATTAGATTTTCTTTAATCTGCTCATTCGTTCCTTTAATCGTAGAAACGATCGTTATGATCGATGAGATACCAATGATGATTCCAAGCATTGTCAAAAAGGAACGGAACTTATGACTCCACAATCCTTGAAAAGACAAAATTATATTCTCAAGCATATCCATCCCTCCTTAATAACCATAAAATTCATCTATCGTAGATTCTTTCGTCTTTGCTCCCTCATATACACTCTTTCCGTAAGGGAATGCAACATACTCATCCACTGTCAGACCATCTTTGATCTCCGTATAAGAACCATAGATACTCTTTCCCGTACGCACTGTTCGTTTTTCAAGAAGATCCTTTTCATTGCGAACATAAACATAACTCTGACCATTTTCTGTACGGAGGAACTGATTTTCCAGATACATACTGTCTGTCTCCTGACTGCTGCTCTGATACTGAATATTAACATACTCTCCTTCTTGCAGATCTGCAGTTTCATCTACAAAAACGCGGAACGGATAATATGACACATTCGTATTTCCATTTGTATATCCATAATAATTTGTTTTTGGATAAGTATAAATCTCTGTGATCGTCCCTTCACAAACAGTTCCTGTCATCCATGAATTGATCTGTACCGTCTGACCTACTTCTGTAACGCCAAACTCTAATTCACTCATCGCACCATTGATATAATATCCTCCGCCGCCTGAAACTTCGACTACAGGCTCACCATTTCTATAGGCTTCATCTGGATCACGTACTGCGATCACAGTTCCTACTATCGTACTCGTAATCGTTCCATCCTGTGCTTCTTTTTCTACTTTTTTGTAATTCAATTCGTTCAATTTTACAGCTACTTTTAAATCTTTGATCTCCTGTGCTTTTTCGTCACGAAGCTTACTCAATTCTGCTGCGGTATATTCCGATCCGCTTTCTATAAAGGTACTCTCGCCCTGCTCATCATAAGATTCGATTTCTTTTGGAAGCTCTGGTTCATAAAACTGTAACAAAGAAATTTCATTTTCATTCTTCTTAAAATAAAATCCTGTACTTTTTTCTATTTTTCCATTTAACGCATTTCCTTCTCGTTCTAAAAGCACAACCCAACATGCATTTTCTTCATTCCATTTTACTTGCTCATTACTAAGTAATTCTGCATATAACTTACTCAGATCTTCATTTGCCTGCCACAAATAATAACACGGTTCCGTCTTCGAACTTCCGCCTTCTCGGATTAGATATGGAATCGCATCTGTATATTTCCATTCCACTTCTGGTGCTGGTACTTCTACACTGGAATGTGGCTTCATCGTATATAATGCATTCAATTCTTTTTCAGCCAATGTAAGCTGAAGCTTGGAACGCTGCATTTCAATCTCTGCCTTTTTTACTTCTAGATCAGAAAGTGTTGTATCATATGCTAACAATGGTGTTCCTTCTCCTACCGTTTGCCCTTCTTGTACATAAACTTCCTTTACTTTCTATGTATCTGAGATCATCACTTTCTGAAGCTTATCTGTTGTGACAAGTCCCTCTGTTTCAGAAGTATCTCCCCAATAATCTGTCATTGCAAAGTCGGAAACACTATACACATTCGCTGGTTTTTTCTGTGTATTACGCACAAGCACAAGAACACCCCACACAGCCAAGCACCCAATAAGTACTGCCATTGCTATCAGCACGATCCGTTTAATAGTCTTCTTCTTCATCTGCGCCTCCTTCCGACAAGATACCATCTCTGATAAAATGTACTTTCTGCGCATGATCCGCAATATGGCGATCATGAGTGATCATAATGATCGTTGCCCCATTTTCATGAAGCATATCAAACAATTCCATAACCTGTTTCCCTGAAGCAGAATCCAATGCGCCTGTCGGTTCATCTGCAAGCAGCAATCTTGGTTTCCCAACGATTGCTCTTGCGATCGCAACTCTCTGACACTGCCCTCCAGATAATTGATCTGGTCTGTAATCTACTCTTTCTGACAGACCAACAATTTCCAAAGCTTCTCTCGCTAATTTTTTCCTTTCTTCCTTTTTTACTCCACGATACAACAACGGAAGTGCCACATTATCTAATGCAGATAGCTTAGGAAGAAGATTGAATGACTGAAATACAAATCCAATTTCTTGATTTCTCACCTTCGCCAGTTCTTTTTTACTACATTTTGTAATGTCAACATCGCCCAACATATAGGAACCAGAAGTTGGCACATCTAAGCAACCGATCAGATTCATCAATGTTGTCTTACCAGAACCAGACGGTCCCATGATGGCAAGATAATCCCCCTCTTCCACCGTCAAGCTAACATTTTTCAACACTTTCGTGACATTTTTTCCCATAGGAAATTCTTTGCAGATATCATACATTTCCAGGATCATCACTTCACCTCCAGTGTGCTCGTTGCTCCGTCTTCTATCATCTCTTCCTCGTCAAGCAATACTTCTCCGCCATCTGTTTCCTGCTCTGCATCCATACTCATATCTTCATATTGTGTACAGAGCATTCCTTCTTCTAAAGTCTCTTCTGGATATGCTATATAGTCTGTCACTTCCAATCCACTCTCAATCAGATAAGTATCCATTTCCTCCGAATAAGTACCAAGCTCTACTTCTCTCTTTTCCAATTTGTTTTTCTTATTCTGAACCCATACCCATGGAGAACCTTCCACATCATTCAGATAATATGCTGGGAGTTCTATCGCTTCTTCTGAACTCTCATCTAATCTTTCGCCTATCTGCATATAAACATGCTGTCCCATCATTAAGCCATCCGCATTATCCAATGTTACGTAGAACTCATATTTACTAGAATTTACTGTATCATCACTTGCTGAAGAATCATAAAACATATTATTTTCCTGCTTTACAGGATTCTCTAGATTGATCTTCTCGATCGTGCCTGTCCAAATGGTATCATCCACTCTTGAATAAACAGTAACTGCTGTTCCTTCTGTCACATTGTACACATTCATCTCATTTACATACCCTTTGACCCGATATGCACCCGTTTCCACGATCGTCATATATGGCTTTTCATTTCCATAATCATCCGTTTCGCCTTTCTCATTTAAGCTCTGTACAATACCATCTATCGGTGATTTTACTTCTAGAGAATTCAATGTTTCTTCCAACTTTTTTATCTCTTTTTCTTTTACAGAAACATTATACTGTGCTTCCATGATCGCAGCATCCGCTTCCTGAATCTCCAACGTATACTGTAACTGCTGATCTGCACTTGCTGAATTTTTTTCATTTTGAAGCTGTGCTTTTTCATTCTGTTTTGCAGTAATCGTATTCTTTAACTGATCCAATTCCAATCTTCCTTTATCTAGATTCAACTGCACTTGATCTGTATCATATGTAAAAAGGACTTGATCCTTATGTACTTGATCTCCTATTTTTACCAATACTTCTGCAACGGTCTCTTCACCAGATTTTTTTATCTCTGTTTCATTCTGAGGTGAAACAACACCTGCGTAAGTATTGCTCATTCCTACAGATCCTATTCCACAAACTGCACTGACAGACTGTACATAAGCTGTTCCTTCTGTCTGATTTCCACATGCAGATAACGTAAATGCCAGCATTCCTGCTGCAAGATACATTGATATTTTTTTCATCGTCCTCCTCCTTTAATTATCGTAATTATCCTTAATCTTCTTTTAATGTTACTATACCGTAATTCCTATATAAAAACAATCAATTGACCTTGTCCTTATATGTTTATTACCCTATGTTTACCAAATATGTATTCATCTCTTTTATTGTTAACTTTTAAATTTACAAAGCTGTTATTTTTCTCATTTTTTTACATTTCCAATTAAAAATTTTGATTTTTTTATGATTTTCCTATCATTTCCAGTCAAATTGGTGGTGTGCTTTTTTTCATAATCAATATAATGAAATCCATAAATTTAATTCGTTCCCAAAGAACAAAAAGCTTATGCTTTCTTCTATATTTTGTGTACCTCAAAATTTTAGAAATTACAAAAATGTGGCATCGTTCAGATGATAGGTGAAAGGAGGAAAATGTTTTATGTCTGCGAAAAAAACTGCCACTTATAAAATCGTTTCAGATATCACCGGCAACCGCTATCGTTTTTACTGCGATGTATCAGGAGCTTTTGTATGTATGACAAAACCTTACAAAGCTGATCTGCCAGAAGAAGAACTAATACTTGCCTGGGAAAAGGAAGGAAAACAACATTTTAACATTTGCCATAAATGTGGAAAATGGTGCATTGATGCAGTATTTAATCCAGAGGTCTTGGAATGTACAGACTGTGCTCCTTTTGAGCATGAAATCAAATACTGTAAATTCTGTGGTACGAGAGTTAATAAAGTTGTACGTTTTTGTCCTGTATGCAAACAAAAACTGCATTACGAAGGAGGCTGATCAAGATGATAAGAGAATTGAAGCTCAAAAAAGAAAAACTTGACTTGCTGTCGCAATGTGGATTCGGACCCAAAATCATGAAACAACTAAAAGTATGTCCACATTGTGGAACGATCGTAAATGAAAATTATTCCGTTTGTCCAGACTGCGGTATGCGGATCCTAACAAAAACGCTTTATGATCGTTACCGCGAAAAACATCTTTGTTGCGATAAATGCGGAACTGTACTGACACTCGATTCACGTTACTGTCCTCATTGCGGAAGATCTCTATATCTAAACGATCCAAAACATAAGAAAGGTGGGAATCGAATTCAAAAATTTACAATGAAATTTATAAACTAAGGAGTGAAAAGATGAAAAAGAAGTTAAATTTATCCATACTCTTGCTGACACTTATTATGGTTATTTACATGCTTTCCGCCTGTAACAAAGAAACTCATACAAGCGATTCTAACTCCAAAATGAATCATCTCCCGGTCACAAAAGAGAAAGACCCTACCACTCCTACCACAGATACTAACATAGCAAATACGGAAGCTGATCTTGAAATGAACCCATGGACTGAAGACGCAGAATCTATTTATCTTCGCACAAAAATCCAAGAGAATAGTGCTTCTGTCGGCATCGCTTACATAGACTACCTACCTCAGTATGATCTTGACGAAGAATATACTGAAATAGAACTTGTCGACTACATAGCAAATAGTAAACTTGGCAAGCAATATCCATACCTTTGCCAATGTCCGATCATCCGTAACAATGGAAATCATTTGTTCGCGATCGTTCCTGCTAATGCTGATAGTATGATCACTGTCTACAAATCATACATTGATACCAACGGTAATATAAAAGCAGATGAAGACAACATACTTTTCCGTGGTGACTGTGGAGACACCGTTATTCTTTACTGTAACGAAAGTGACAGTTATTCCAACGTCCTTGTAACAGTTACAGATGGTGATAAAACCATTGAACTACATCCTATGTTATCTCTTGAAAGACCACGGACGATTGCTTCAGAATATGGAGTTTATGATTTTTCATTGAAAGATATTCGCAGCTATGTTGACGAAGCAAGGAACTATTTAATAGATTCCTTCCCTGAGATCTACGATGAAATTGAAAATGGTAAAACACTCAACTATTTAAACGAAATGTATTTTTACACCGACTATGTTTTATGTTTTGGTCTGACATCCGACCAAGAAACCGATTCTGATATGCAAGATCTATATTACATAGATTTTGATCACACCTACACTTTTGATCCTGAAAAAAATGCTTGGTATATCATTGGTGGAGGCTTAGATTTTGCACTCGAACCATAAAATATAAATCACTTAAGAAAGGAGTCATATTATGGGACTTATTAAAGCTGGAACTGGAGCTATCGGCGGCGTATTTGCCGATCAATGGAAAGAATTTTTCTACTGTGAATCAATGCCAAAAGAGGTACTTGTCACAAAAGGACAAAAACGTATTACTGGTCGTTCTTCTAATACAAAAGGAAACGACAATATCATTTCCAACGGTTCAGGAATCGCAGTAGCTGATGGACAATGTATGATCATTGTTGAACAGGGTAAGATCGTTGAAGTTTGTGCAGAACCTGGAGAATTTGTATATGACACATCCACTGAACCTTCTATTTTCTCTGGTAATCTGGGTGAAAGTGTGAAACAGACATTCATGACGATCGGAAAACGTTTCACCTATGGTGGAGACACTGGAAAAGATCAGCGTGTTTATTATTTCAATACAAAAGAGTTGATCGACAATAAATTCGGAACACCAAACCCAATCCCATTCCGTGTTGTAGACAGCAAGATCGGACTGGATCTCGATGTTTCTGTACGATGCTCTGGTGTATATTCATACAAGATTGCTGACCCACTTCTCTTCTACACAAATGTATGTGGTAACGTAAGTCAGGAATATACACGTGATGAACTTGACGGCCAGTTAAAAACAGAATTTATCAGTGCTCTTCAGCCTGCATTTGGTAAACTTTCAGATTTAGAATTACGCCCAAATCAGATCGTTACTCACAATACAGACTTAGAAAATGCAATGAATATTGCCCTTTCTGAAAAATGGGGCGAACTTCGCGGCTTAAAAGTTGTAAGTATCGCACTCGGATCTGTTACTCTTCCTGAGGAAGATGCTGAAATGATCAAACAGGCGCAGCGTACAGCTATCATGCGCGACCCAACGATGGCTGCTGCAACACTTGTTGGTGCACAGGCAGACGCTATGAAAATGGCTGCATCAAATGAAGCTGGCGCTATGACAGGCTTTATGGGCATGGGAATGGCTATGAACCAAGGCGGCGGCATGAGTGCACAAAATCTATTTGCTATGGGACAGCAGCAACAGGCTCAGCAACAGCAAGTTCAACCGCAGGCTGCAACTACACCAAATGCTTGGAAGTGCTCTTGCGGTGCAACTGCTACTGGAAAATTCTGTCCAGAATGTGGTGCGAAAAAACCGGAAGCTGTAGATGGATGGACTTGTTCTTGTGGAACAGTCAATAAAGGAAAATTCTGTCAGAACTGTGGTCAAAAGAAACCTGCAGGTGTTCCTCAGTATCATTGTGATAAATGTGGATGGAAACCAAAAGACCCAACACACCCACCAAAATTCTGTCCTGAATGCGGTGATCCATTTGATGATGGAGATATCATCTAATTTCTGAACACTCAGAAACAATTCTCTCAAATACACAATTGATAAAGATAGGAGGATATCTATATGGGATTCTTTGATAAAAAATATTGCGATGTATGTGGTAATAAGATTGGATTACTTGGCAACCGCAAATTAGAAGATGGTAATCTTTGCAAGGAATGTGCAAAAAAACTCTCTCCTTGGTTTAATGAACGACGTCATTCAAGTGTGGACGAAATAAAGGCACAGCTTGCCTATCGTGAAGAAAACAAACAAAAAGTTTCACAGTTCCGTGTAACTCGAAAAATCGGTGAATACCGAAATGTCCTCTTCGATGAAAGTAATCAGTGGTTTACTGTTACAACTTCCTCAACTCCTGATGTCAATGAAAATCCAGATATCATCGATTTTTCTGCCGTTACAGGATACCGTTTTGATATAAACGAAAACAAACGCGAAATTTATCAACGTACAGAAAATGGCGAAAACAAAAGTTATAATCCTCCTCGCTACGAGTATTCCTATAACTTTTACATGATCATCAATGTAAATAATCCATACTTTGATGAAATAAAGTTTGCTCTTAATAGTGGCTCCGTGGTATATGAACCAATGCAATCAACACAGAATTTTCAAAATTCTCTCTTGGGACGTGTTTTTAATGACAATACCTTTAATCCAGAAAACTGCATGGACTATTGTAAATATCGTAATATGGCACAGGAAATTTGCTACGAATTTGACCGCATCAGAAACATAATGAACGCAACAGCCAATTCACCATATGGCACAAACGGTGCTGCGTATGGCACACCTGTTGCACCAGCAAATGCTTGTATTCATTGCGGTTGGACTGTACAGCCAGGTGAAAATATCCCAAGATTTTGCCCAGAGTGTGGAAAACCATTTTCACACTGATAAATTTACTCAACCCCAAAAGGAGGAATCTTTTTGAATACATTACAAGAATATAAATGCCCTTGCTGTGGCGGTGCGATCGCTTTTGACAGTTCGATTCAAAAAATGAAATGCCCTTATTGCGATACGGAATTTGAAATGGATACACTCGCAAATTATGATGCAGAACTTCAAAACGATACAAATGACGAAATGGAATGGCAGATGCCAACCGGAAATGAATGGTCAGATGAAGAAACTTCTGGACTTCGTTCCTATAGTTGTAAGTCCTGTGGCGGCGAGATCATCGGTGATGAAAATACCGCAGCAACATCTTGCCCTTTCTGTGGAAATCCAGTCGTTATGATGAAACAATTTTCCGGAGCTTTAAAACCTGATTTAGTAATCCCATTCAAATTGGATAAAAAAGCAGCTAAAGAAGGACTTCTCAAACATCTTTCTGGAAAACGACTGCTTCCAAAGATTTTTAAAGATCAAAATCACATCGATGAGATCAAAGGAATCTATGTTCCTTTCTGGTTGTTCGATAGTGATGTTGATGCCCAAGTACGTTATCGTGCTTCTAAGATCAGAACTTACAGTGACAGTCAGTATGACTACACAGAAACAAGTTTTTTCTCCGTACTTAGAAATGGTAACATTGGGTTTTCCAACGTTCCAGTAGACGGTTCTACGAAAATGGAAGACAGTCTAATGGAATCGATCGAACCATTTGATATTTCTGATGCAGTAGATTTCCACACTGCATATCTTGCAGGTTATCTAGCAGATAAATACGATGTAACTGCCGAAGAAAGTATCGAACGTGCCAACAAACGAATCAAAAAATCTACAGAGGATGTATTTGCCTCAACTGTTACAGGATATACAACTGTTCAAGCAGAGAACAGTAGCATTCAATTACATAACGGAAAAGCAAAATATGCCTTATACCCTGTATGGTTACTTAACACTACATGGAATGGAAATACCTATACCTTCGCAATGAACGGACAGACAGGTAAATTTGTAGGTGATCTTCCTATTGATCAATCTGCAGCAACTAAATGGATGATCGGACTGTCAGCAGCAATGAGTGTACTCAGTTACGGTGTCGTCTTGCTCCTACATTTCATCGGAATACTGTAAAGGAGGACTAATTGATGAAAAAGAAAATATCTGTACTCTTCTTTATCCTTGTTTTCTGCTTGAACACAGCATTTCCTGCATTTGCAGCACAGACAGAAGGATTCGCCGATGAATATTATCGTGTGCAAGACTATGCAGCACTGCTGACAGAAGAAGAATATACACAATTAAATGAACAACTGGATGAACTTAGCAATAGACAGAACATGGACGTAACCATCACAACGACAAATGATCTTGAAGGATACTCTGTTGCTGAATACGCTGACCTTGTTTACGAACAATGTAAATTTGGTTACGGTGAAGAAAAAGACGGTCTCTTACTCCTTATCAATATAGCAGATAGTGACTGGTATATTTCAACCTGTGGATACGGTATCACTGCCTTTACCGATGCCGGAATCAATTATATCGGTGAAGAAGTCGTTCCATATCTGTCAGACGGCGATTATGTTGGTGCCTTCGAAACATATGCTGAACTCTGTGACGATTTCATTACGCAAGCACAGACAGGTACCCCTTACGATAGTGGAAATCTTCCCGAAAAACCACTCTCTCCACTTTGGATCGTTGTCTCCATCGCTGTTGGTGTCCTGATCGCATTTATCATCGTAAGTCGTATGAAAAATGAATTAAAAACAGTTCATTCTAAAGCAGAAGCTAATACTTATGTAAGAAAAAGCAGCTTAAACATTACCAATAGTAATGACATGTTCTTATACCGAACTGTTAATAAAACTGCAAAACAAAAAAATAACACATCTTCAGGAAGCAGTACACACAACTCTTCCTCCGGTACTACGCATGGCGGTGGCGGTGGAAAATTCTAATCACATTATAATTGTATAAAAAAGGGGAAACTGGCAAATGCCGATTTCCCCTTAAACTCTAGAACTCCAGCCAGGATCTTAACTTTCCTTTTTGCTGTTCTCACATTCTATAGATTTCCTTTCTGTTCTTTTGTTTTCTTTAAATATCCTCGTTTCTTTTTATCCACGATCACTGTAAATATGATCAGCCCACAACCAACCATAAGTGCGATCCATCCACTCATAGATTCTGTATCACCCGTTTTGATCGAAGAAGCTCCTGACAATAAACCTCCTGACAGACCACTTCCATTTGTAAGTGAGCCACCACTCAGACTGCTTCCGCCACCTAACAACGAGCCACCACCTAGACTACTTCCACCACTCAACGAAGAACCGCCACCCAAACTTCCACCGCCATTCAGACCGCTGTTATTTCCATTATTATTTCCTGTGTTATCTCCTGGTGTTTTATCCTCATCAAAAGAAGGATCATTCTCTGTTGTTTTTTCAAGCGTACTCCAATCCAATGCAAGAAACATCTGCTGTGAAGATGCACCAGCAATTGCTCCCATGATCGGCACATCTACCTGCAATGGTACGAAACCATCAGTTAATGCTTGTGTGATCAATGGTAAAGTTACTTTCTTTGGATAATCTGTTCCATATGTATCTGAAACTCTGCTTCCATCTTCATTTGTCTGATAAGATTCTACATTTCCTTTCTCAACAGCACCTTGGATTGCACCATAAGAATTCTGTGAATATCCATCTAAATAATAAGAAAGAGCACCCATATAACCATATTTTCCACCAATATCAATTCCACTAAAATCAAGTGTAATATAATATTTTCCGTCTTTTACCGTAAGTTTGATCGTGTGATTGATTGCTTTGTCCGCCATAGAAGCCGTTTTCTTATCCGTCTTCACCATCTTTCCTGTAATTGAATACACACCATCCGCCAAATTTTTAACATCGAAATCCGGTGTTGGATCTGGTGTCTGATCTGGCTCTGGATCTGGTTTTGGTGTTTCATTCTTATCTTCTTCATACGTGATCGTAAACACTGTTGTTCCACTATAAATTCCTGCTGGCACTTTCTGAATGTCTTCTGCCTTGATCAAAATCGTTCCTGCTAATTTCTTTTCTGCCACATTTTTTGCTTTTTGATCATTTCCAAGTTGAATCGTTTGTTTTCCAAAATCATTGGTAAACTTAAGGGCTTTTTTCCCATTCAACAACTCTCCACCTTCAGGTGCAGAAACTGTGATCGTTCCGTTTTTATCTGTCGTGTTTACCGCAATCTCATATGCTTGCACACTATCTTCTCTTCTGCTTATATTTCCCATAGATACTGCCGACGGAATCATAACAGAATAATTTGGTTCATCTAACATATCTTCCACAGTCGCAGTAACTTCCATGTTCTTCGATGAATTAACTTCTGTCTGTATATTTTTTAATGTATCCCAATATACTGTGATAATATTATCGACACTAAACTTTCCATTTTCAAAGATAACGCCTGCAACTAGCCCATTCAAATTACTCATTGCTGGAACATAGATTGTTGAATTTACATAATAAGTTCCACTTGTATCACAAAGAGGCAATGTCACATCTGTGACAACTGAATACTCACCCATTGCTTCTTTTTTCACAGAAGCGTCATCCATTGTCAGATTTCCCGTTCTGTCATTATCCACATAATATCCATTAAAATCTAAGATATACATCGGTTCTTTTTCTGTTCCAGAAACCATCTTATAGGAAATCTGCATCTTCCCATTTTCGTCTACTGTCAACTGTGCTGTGGCTGTATCCGTTTCAACTAAACTGTGATCCACAACATCACTTCGTACACTTACAGTCACTTGATAAATGCCTGTCTCTGGTACGTTTTCTAATTTTCCTGCTGACTCTATCTCTTCCTTAAGATCTAATGCATTCAAAACAGCTTTCTTTATCCCATTAGAAGAAATAGTTGCTCCAGACACTCCATCTAACTCTGTAATTTTTTCTGCATCTGTTGCTGAGATTCCTTTTAGATCCTTACTAAGTGACATAGCGGCTGTTGTAAGTTTATCTTTATTGACACTTGCATAAGTACCGCCAAAATTCTCCCCTGTAATCTCCACATTTGAAATACATCCCTCTTTTACATCTACCACTGTAAGAATATCATATTCCCCAAACTGATCGATGTGAAAACTTCCATTTTTTGTTATCGTTTCGGAAGCAAGTGCCGCCAAAGGCTGTGCAAGAAGACTCAAAATGACTGTTCCTGTCATTATCATACTTTTCCATCTTTTCATTTATTTTTCTCCATCATCCCTTATTTGACAGGCATTTTATATCAGAAAATATTTTCCTATGATATAAAATACAGGAATCCCGTTTTACATTTACAGGATTCCTGTTGCTCTTCATCTTTTATTCTTTATTATTTAGCTGTGTAAGAAATTGTAAATGTTGTTGTACCTGTATAATTTCCTGCTACAGCTGCTTTTACTGCTGATGGTGCAACAGATAATGTACCATTCATTGTTGTTCCTTCTGTATCAGCTGTTACTGTCTGTGCTCCAAAGTTGTTTGTGAAAGCCAGTGCATTTGAACCACTTGTAAGTTCACCATTTTCTGGAGCTTCTACTTTCAGTGTACCATTTAAGTCAGCTGCTTTTACTGATACCTGATAGTTTACAGAATTGAATTTATCTGCACTCAGTTTTCCAAATGCTACACTTTCAGGAACTGTAACTGTGTAACTTGGTTCAGAAACAACTTCTTCAACGTTTGCTGTAATTTCCATTGATTTTGTATCAGCATCAGATTCTGCACCATTGTTTACTGCTGTTAAATCTGTAACTTTTACTACAAATTCTACATCTGTATTCATAACAACGTTTACATATGCATCTGTTTTGATTCCACTTTCGAAAGAATCTGCCGCTTCTCTAGGAAGTTCAACTGTAACAGACTGTGTTGGAAGTTCATCTCCTGCATTGATTCCAAATAAAGCACCTGCTGTATCAAATGTTTTAACCGCTTTTGTCTCGATATCACTTACACCTTCATACTGTGTCTCACCAACAGTCATTTTTACATTTTTGATCGTTCCATCTGTTCCCTGATCTGCAAATGCTGGGATTGGGTATGCCACATAGAATGTCAAGTTTGCTGCTTCATCTGTCAATTCCACATCTGCTGTATGTGCAAAAATACTGTCACACATACTATAATTTTCCGGACTTGACGCATTATGGAAATGAATTGTTCCTGTATAATCTCCGTTTGCTACTGTTGGTTCTGCTGCGAATGCTGTTGTACACATTCCTAATGTCATCATTGCTGACATTGCTAATGCTGCGATTCTTTTTAATTTCATATAATTCTTTCCTCTCTTTTTCATAATACATTTTTAGTATCTATTCGAATCCATTCTCTCCTACAGGGCTTTCGCGCGCTTGATCTGCCTGTATCTTCGAACGGATTGATAGCAATTGAAATTACTCTACGATCAATGTGCAATTTACATCTGCACCATTTTTCGGTGTCATAGATTCATCTGCACTACAGGCTGCATATTTTACAGTCAACGGATATTCTCCAGCCTCCATTGCACGTTCCAATGTAATATCATAAATATGCTGTCCTGGTTTGATCAATTTTGATGTATAAATCGTTTCATCTGTCTCTGGCAAATAGAACGAAATCTGAAAGTATACATTATTATCTTCTGGATTCATAAGATCCACTTTTACATCCTTTGTTCCTGATGCGATCGTAATAGACTTATACCCTGGGATCTCTATCCCAGCCTCTACTCCAGCTTTTTGATCTTCACTTTCCAATCTTTCTTGTTCATCTTCAAATTCTGCTTCGAAACTGGTAACCTCTCCATTGTTATTTTTACAATACACACTATAACCAATCCCAATAACAAGAACTGCTATGATCACAATCCCTATCTTCCAATATTTTTTTAAATTCATTTTTCACTCCTGTTATGTAAATGATAGATTTTATTCACATTCTTGTTCATAAATTTCTTCTTTTATAGTTTGTTATACCCTTACTTTTGTTAGTTTTACCTAACCTATCGTGTAAAAAAAAGTTGCTTTAACAACTATCTCTCTAACGCATTTACAATTTAGCACACTCTCTTTTTTCAATCAACCTTAATTTTGTAGCGTTTTGCTACAAGACTGCACACTTTTCTATGATTATTAAAGAAAAAACATTGAATCCACAGTACTTTTTCCATGTTGCATTTTGCGACAAAACTATATTTTTCTAATAATTAATGCTAATTAAAGCATAATTGTAAAGATTGCCTTTGAGCGTGGCATATATACATTCCCAACCGTACACTCCATTTCTACACATACACTTCCATGTAAAATCTGTCCAACTCCGGTCCCTATATTAATAAAATTTAATGCTGATGCCGAAAAAGATAAAATATTTCCACTAACCTCTGCACTCGTATAATATCCATCCTGATAGTATTTAAAATTTCTCACATGTCCACTCTGTACATTTCCATTCACAAAAGATTTTCTCACAACTTCTTTGATATGAAGCTGTATTGTTCCTTTTCCATCTTTAATATGGAGGATGCATGGTTGATGAAATCCCATATTTGCCATAGACAAATTATTATTCTCATGAATATGTTCCCTGTAAAACAAAAACGGGACTTCGTAAATCCCATCTTCCATTTTCTTACATAATGTTTCTCCCGAAAAATTCTTCTGATCACGCATCTCATATTTTATCTGATAAATGTCCGCCGAAGAATAAAATACTTTCAACGCTTCGTCCGATCCATATAATGCCCAGACCAATGCATCTTCTCTTGCATCCTTTATATTTACCCCTTCATAGATTAAATGATTTGTTGTCACCTTCACACGACTGGCATACATTTCCGCCTTCTGTTTTCCTTGCATTGTTAACACTGGCATACGTGGATTGCTTCGATCCACTAAACCATCCTTTTCCAATGTCACTAAAACTCGGCTGATCAAATATTTTTCTACCCCTAAAGTCCTTGCAATATTTGTCACATTGCAATCTTCCTCTTCATTCAGAAAGCAAAGCAGCGTTCTTAGACGTATCATGTCCGCTGACTCCAACATTTCCTATCACCTCTCCATTTCCTTCATCCTTCTTTTTTGTTAGTTCGCACTAACTCTCAGTATAATCAACACAGAACAAATTGTCAACAATGGGACGGAGGGACGGTACAAGATAGATATTGGCGTTGCGCAACGCTGGCAATCACTGAGAAACAGAACGGTGGCGCGAAACAGCTCTGATGTTAATGCTGTGCAACGCTCGCAACTGACAAATTTTCACTATATAGAAAAAACAGGAGACATTCAAATCTATGAACCCCCCTGTTTCAATACCTTATATAACTATTTCTCGCCTGTCACAATTTTATGTAACCAAACTCCGCCGTAATCACAGCCAAGTCCTAAAAATGCACCAATGATCAATGACACTGACAACAATTTCCAATCTCCACCAGCTGCAAACGTTGTAAAACATCCCATAAATGTTCCTGGACAAAAATCAAACCACTCATACTTTGCTATGATACACATTACAAATGTAATGATCGCACACCAAATTCCAAGATCACCTAATGCTGGAACGATATTACTTAATGTAATGATCGTCATCCCACAAATTACTCCCGCCAAATTTGGAATGATTGTCTTCTTAACTCCTGCTGCCCCATGCTTTCCACATGCAAAATATGTTGTGCATCCAGCAAATCCAGCCCAACCGATCAATCCGATCACGCCTGCCAAATAAGACCACAGCCCACATAAAATCGCTGTAGAAATACTTAATGCACACAAAGAACTCATTTTTTTCATGGTTGTCTACCTCGTACTCTTTCGTTTTCCTCTATTCTACCTTATAAACGTTTTTCGTACCATAGTTTTTCCTATTTTTCTGCCAATCATTGTTCTTTTTACAACACCATGATCAAAGTTCCTGCTCCGATCAAAATACAGCCAATCAATGACTTCATCGTAAATTCTTCGTGCAAAAAAACAAAAGCCAATACCAATGTAATAACTACACTTAATTTATCGATAGGAACAACTTTTGATGCATCACCAATCTGTAACGCCCTATAATAGCACAACCATGATGCACCTGTGGCAAGCCCAGATAAGATCAAGAATATCCAACTTTTCTTATTGATTGCAGAAATCCCACTCTGCGTATTCGTAAGAAATACCATTCCCCATGCCATCACAACTACGACAACCGTTCTGATCGCTGTTGCCAGATTAGAATTCACTCCATCTATACCTATCTTCGCCAGTATAGACGTAAACGCTGCAAATACTGCTGACAATAATGCAAATACAAACCACATCCTATCGTCCTCCTTGTAAACTTATTAAAAACAAAAGGTAATAATCTGTGGTTTCTCCTACAAATTACTACCTCACTTTCTATTTATGCTACCAACATTTTCTACACGCAATCTTTTACTGATTGACAAAATCTTTAATCTGGCTTCTTTTTTCTATATTCAGTTTTTCTAAAATATTAGAAACATGATGTTTTATGGTATTAACCGACATTCCCATATAACTTCCTATTTCTTGATTCGTCCAGTCACGACATGCCAACATTGCTATAGAATACTCCAATGGTGTCAAAAGGTCTGTTACCCTGTTTTGCATCTGTGGATTATGTATCTTCATCCATCCTCTACTAAATGCAAGAACCCCCTCTACCAGTTTGTCATAAACTTCAGGTTCATTCTTTCTTATACAAACTTCTAGTATTCCTTGCAGTAATCCATGATATTCAATAAAAGGTTCAAGAAACTTATCCTTTCTTGCCATCTCCCACGTACGAGAAATCGTTTCTATCGCTTCGTCTTGCTTTTTCTGATTGATCTGACACATAGCTATAACACAATTAAGATATATAAGGGAAATCGGATACATCTGATCAGCAAGTAATTTTGCTCCATTTACCGCACCTTCTGCCTTTTCATATTCCCCATTCAAATACATCGCATGAGCTAATAAACTAATTGCAAACAATCTTTGTCCTCTTGGAAGATAATGCATATAATTCTGTAAAGAAGGAATATCTTTTCGCGGTGGGATATGAAGAAGTATACTTGTTACATATGACGCGAAGATACTTGATGCCTTTACTTCATTCGACATATCTGCATCAAAAGCCTTCTTCACACACATATCTACATCGCTTCTTGCAAGCTTCACAGCCGCTTCATTTCCTAAAGTCAGATTACTGAACACATAAAGCATATCTGCTGACAAACGTAACATAATATCTTCACTTGATAAATACTTTTCAACAATCTTTACACATTCTTCTGCGTTCGCTGAAAAGAAATGCTTCTCCGCACGAGCGATCTCAGCCAATTCAACATCTTCTATTTTTTGAATTGCCATTTCGACAAAGCCAGGTTCATAAGAAGTCCCTACTAAAGGTAATACTGTCCTATTTTCTAAACTCTTTAACATCCTCATAAATTTTCCTCCGTTGCTTTGTCATTATAGCATAAAAAATTAGATACAAAAAGTAGAAATATCTCTATATTTAGTGATATAATTATATATTTTGCTGAATCTTTTTTATTAATTAAAAAATATCCTGAAAAGTACAAAACTACTGCTTGTATCTTGTTCAGGATATTTTCTCCATTTCAGTATTTCTTATTGCCAGCCTGCATAAAGTGTTATTTCAGTTTCTACCACATCATTTTCCATATCCCATAGAAAATCACATGCATAATCTTTATACCAACCTGAAAATTCGTATCCTTCTCTCGTTGGTTCTTCAGGCTCTTCTAATAATTCCCCATACATCCTCTTTTGCGGAGCAACATCTGTTCCTCCCCTAGAATCAAATGTAATAGTAAAACCTGGAGAACGAAGTCCTAAAATAAGTAAGAAAATAATAGCAATAATACATATTACAATAATAAAATCCAATATCTTTAAAGTGGTCTTTTTATTTTTACGTAATCCTAAATAATCATTCTGTTCATTCATACTATATTTCCACTTTATTTAGATATAATTAAGCGCGATGCGCTCTTCATTAATCTCTCTCTTTTCATAAACTTCTTCTGTCTTTCCAACTGCTACTGCACATGTTGGAACAAAACCTTCTGGAATACCAAGTTTTTTAACCAATTCAGGATTTGCAGCTAAAGCATTCATACATCCCCAAATATGGCACACACCTACACCTTCATCAACTGCTGCCAAAGCCATATTATGTGCGATGATCGCCGCATTAGAATAGCCTACATTATCAGTTGCTGATGTTGAAACAATGATCAATTCTGGTGCATTATACAAAAATTTTCTGTTCTCTGCTTTAAAAATTGTTGCCATATTATTCTCGAGTTCTGAAAGCATTGCACTATCTTTTACTACTGTAAGATGCACAGTTTCATATTTTGCTAACCCAACTGGAGAGACATTAGCTGCATGAATAAGCTTTTTCAAAGACTCCTCTGAAATGCATTCACCTGTAAAAGAACGGATTGATTTACGATTATCCAATACTGTCATTAATTCCATAAAAACTGCCTCCTTATTTTCTTTAAATATAATAATTATACTACATATAAAATAGCAATCAAGTATTTAAAATAAAAAGACAACTCACAAATCTTCATGCGGATCCGTGAGTTGTCTTTACTTATTCATAGTCAAATCAACTTTCTAATTCAACCACCTACTGAAGGATCTTTATCCTTCAATAGAAATATATTTTTTATTCTCAACTTTTTCTTTTTTATTCTCCATCTTTGGAATGGACAATCTCAATACACCGCTTTCATATTTTGCATGGATATCTTCTTCTTTCACTTCTTCACCAACGTAGAAGGATCTACTCATGCTGCCTGCATAACGTTCGCGTCGAACGAATTTACCTGTTTTTTCTTCCTTCTCGTCTTTATCCAAACCTTTTGCTGCACTGATCAACAGATATCCATCTTTCAGTTCAAGAGAAAGTTCATCTTTCTTAAATCCCGGAAGATCAATATCTACTTCATAATGATCACCGTGTTCCTGTACGTCTGTCTTCATCATATTCGCTGCATGACGTCCGTACAACTTCTTCTCTGCTTTCTTCATCGATCTGTCATCAAATGCTGGGAAATCAAAGAAATCATCAAATAAATCGTCAAATATATTTTCTCCAAAAATACTAGGTCTTAACATAGGTCATCGCTCCTTTTTCAAAATTATATTCTTGAAACCGGGGATGTTTAGGAAGAATCATGAACCCTTGGTTCTTTCTTTCTCCTGTTTCTAATTATGTTATAGCACTATATTTAGCACTCGTCAAGTGAGAGTGCTAATAATTTTGTGAACTTTTTGTGTCTTGCTTTTCTTCCTTTTACGTCTAAATAATCGTTCCTGATAAATGATCGATCTCATGCTGTGCAATCTGTGCAGTCCATCCTGACAATTTTTGTCGCTGCTTTTTCCAATTAAAATCATAATATTCGACTTCAATATTCTGATATCTTGTTGTTTTACGAACACCATCTAATGACAGACAACTCTCTTCTGTCTCATACGCTCCACTTTTTGAAATAATCACTGGATTGAACATAACAACATCTACAAAACCCATATTCACAATAATAATATTTTTCTTAACCCCGATCATATTCGCAGCCATTCCTACACAACGTTCTCTATTAGCCTGCAAAGTATCCTTCAGATCAATTCCCACTTGAAAATCTTCCTTTGTCGCTGGTTCTGACTTCTGTCCTAAAAAGAACACATCTCTCACTATCTGTTTTACCATTTTTCTTTCTCCTTTGTTACTTACATTTACACAACTTCAAATACCAATACTTTTTCTCTTCTATCTTTTCCTTCGAATAAATCCTTACAATCAATTTCATCAAAAAACATTAACTGATCCTGTGTCATAAGATAACTTACATATTCATCCGACGGATAATAAAAGAAAAGTAAAATCTCTCTCTTATTCTCGTAATAAGACTCATAAACTCTAGCCAACACCTTTTGTAATATTTCTATAGAAAATGGATTGAAAAAATAACATCGATCTACCGCTTCTGATACAACATATTTTTCCGCATTTTCCATTACAAACGTTGTCTTTCCACTAGATACAGCTTGCTTCTTATTTTCTTCCGCACCCGAAAAAATCCGTTCATCATATTCAATCCCAACACTTTTGCATCTTGTCTGATAAGATAGATAAAAACAGACTCTGCCTTTTCCAGTTCCGTAATCAAGCAAAGTATTTTTCTTTGTGATTAATCCACTATTCGCCAAACGTTCTAACACACAATATGGTGTTGGCTCATACGGATATCGAAATTGGTCTGCCCTCGAATCATCTCTCCCAGTTGTTTTTATTTTCAATAATTTATCCCACTGTATTTCTTTCTGATCCATACGTTACTGCACTTTCTCTCTCCATTAAAACATTCTGCTCATAATCTCATTTCCATGCTCTTTCAGCCATTGCTTATGTACTTTATAATCAGGCATCACCTGTTCCACCTGATTCCAAAATGCCTTTGAATGGTTCATCTCAATCAAATGACAAAGTTCATGGACTACCACATAATCAATCACTTCGTTCGGTACCAACATTAAAAGACAATTAAAATTAAGATTCCCTTTTCCACTACAACTTCCCCAACGAGTCTTTTGATTTCGAATAGTGATCCTACCATATTGGACATTCATAAAATTGGCATAATGTCTAACCTTTTTAGGAATCTCTTTCGATGCAAGATCCGCTAACTGCCGCATTTCTTCCAGAGTTAGCTTCTCAACTGTTTCTGCTTTTTTCTGTCGTTCTTCCACTATTTGTAAATGTTTTATGATCCAATTTTCTTTTTCCTTAACAAATTGCTGTATTTCCTTATCTTTCATAAAAATGGGAGCTCTGACAAAAACGCTTGTATCTGGCTTAATTTCTATCGCGATCGTCTTACGATTACTTCTTTTAATCTCAACTTTGATGTTCCTATTCATGGATTCACCATACAATCCCTTTTTCAAATCTTCTATTTTAATTCATCTTCACATTCCTGCATTGCTTGAAGTGTCATTGTAAGAAGCTTCTCCAATTCCCAGCCTAACTGCTCTGCACCTCTTTCAATCACTTCTCGAGAACATCCTGCAGCAAATCCTTTACTCTTATACTTTTTCTTCAATGATTTTAATTCCATATCTTTTGTACTTTTTGATGGCCTCATCAAAGCTGCCGCCCAGATTAATCCCGTAAGTTCATCCACTGCAAAAAGAACTTTCTCCATTTCTTTAACCGGCTCCACATCGATCGTTTCGCCACAACCAACTGTGATTCCATATCCATGTGAACATACTGCATGAATCATATCTTCTGGAATGCCCGCTTCTCGCAATAATTCAGGAGCCTTCAAACAATGTTCTTCTGGATAAAGTTCGAAATCAATATCGTGAAGCAAACCTACCATTCCCCAATATTCTTCCTCCTGCTCATACCCAAGATTTCTCGCAAACCAGCGCATGACCGCTTCCACTGTCTTTGCATGCTGAATATGAAATGGATCTTTATTATATTTTTCTAATAAAACAAATGCTTCTTCTCTTGTCACATCACTCATAGCAATTCTTTTCCTTTCTTAATAAATAATCTTCATTTTCATACTTTTGTTATTTACTAGAAAATAACACATCTCCTGGCAAATAACAAAAGGGTACGCTCAATATGTCACCTTCTCACACATTTTCACATACCCTTACAACCGTTCCCACCGGGAATCGAACCCAGAACTACAGCTTAGGAGCGTAAGTATCAGGTGTCAACCCCAGTCAAACTCTATATTTTATAGTCAGCGAAAATCAAGTGTTTCGCCGTTTTCCGATTTACTCCAAGTTCGTTTCTGTCATCCGCTGTTAACCACTGTAAAACGGTGTACATTAGCAACTTTTTTGCAATTGCCCATCTTAGAGCAATGCTTCTTTGTTGCCATGCATGTGGAAGAATCGTCCAGTGGACGATTCTGTAACAAAGTGACAGATTAGAATAATCGACTACCATTCCCTCAGGTCTCTTTCATGCCGTGGAAATGATAAAACCATATTCAATTGAACTAAATTCATTTTATTATACCGCGGACAGTAAAATTTGTCCACGGGGTAGATACTTGTTTTTAACTCGATTCTAACACAAGTTTTAACTCACGATGTAGATTTTGAACTCACTGAGTCCAAAATCTCTGGAAAAGCTTTATAAAAACGCATAAACTTATATAACGAACTGTAATCAAATCCTTTTCATCATTATTCCAAATTAACCATAACTCTTCCAAGCTGTTCTACATCCGCACGCCTATTTTTTTACGACAGCACTTTTTCCTCGGAAAGCAATTCCAATCTTTATAATCTTTTTTATATCCGAATCAATCAGTTCTTCTTCGTATTTCTTCTCATCGATTTGCTTCAATGCCTCATCTGCAAGTTCATCCAGATTCACCTTTTCATCTTTCGTATATTTAAACTCATAGATAAATGCTGGTATCGATTTTACTTTTGGAATCAGCATAATATCAAATCTTCCAATACCAGATTCTCTATTGGAACGGACACGATATCTATTACTGAGCACTGCACAAAGTCCTAACATCATACCATGGTAAAATCCTTCATTTGCTGTATCAAAAGAAGATATCGATTCTAGCATGAATTTATCGAGCTGTTTCTGTAATTTATCCGTGTCTCCAGAAAAAATAGCCTGTGAGATTGTAATTGCAGCAACGTTTTGATTGATCTTATTTAATACCTCTTTTTCATACACATATGAGATTTCTTTATTTGGGATTCCCACTTCACACATAAAATTGCCATCGTGTTGTGGGTAAACTTTTGATACTCTTAAATATCCGGCTACAAGCAGAAAGCTGTAAATGCTGTATGGATTATTCTGTACTTCCGGATAAATTACGCTCGTATCAACAAAAGTAGTAATGTTCTGACCAGATAAAAGTTTATGCAAGTCTTCTGTAATCTCAGGTGTTGCTTCCGCTATAATTTCTCCTACGATATCGTTACTTCCGGTAGACTGCCAAAAAGCTTTTGGAAAACAACTATTTTCAATATAATTGATTACTGACCACGGATTAAAAATCTCTTCGTCTCCAAACAGATATCCATCATACCAGTCACAGACTTCATCATATTTATCACTGACATTATAATATTCCAGCATTTCCTTTACTTCTTCTTTCGTAAAGCCGAAATACCGGCTGTACTTTTTGTCTAAAATAGAATAAATTGTGATATTATTCAGTCCACTAAAAATGCTTTCCTTTGCAACACGCAGTATACCTGTCATAAAGCCAAAGGCCAGTGATGAATTGTCTTTCAATCCACCAGAGAACAGATTCCTCATAAAATTCACAACATCTTGATAGAAACCACACACATGTCCCTGCTGAATTGGTGTATCATATTCATCTATGATAATGACAGCCTTTTCATTATAGTGTTTTGAAAGAATGCGTGAAAGAAGTTCCAGAGACATCTGGCATTCCACATTTCCCGCTTCTCCTTTTGCAATCTGTTTGAATTTCTCTTTTTCATAAACATTCAGCTTGTCGCTCGTTTCTAATTCTATGTGACGCTGATACTCTATTGTGATAAGTTCTCTGATTTGCTTAAAAGTTTCCTCCCAGGAAGAACACTTCACATCTTTAAAAGACAGAAAAATCACAGGATATTTTCCCTGATAGGATGTATACCTTTCTCCACACTGCCAGATCATCTTATCTTTAAAATATACAGAGGTATCTTCTTCTGTCTTTTCAAAAAATACGCGAAGCATATCCATATTTAATGTTTTTCCAAATCTTCTTGGACGGGTAAATAATGAAACCATCGGCCTGTTGTCCAGAAAATCTCGGATGAAAAGAGTTTTATCTACATAGTAATATTCCTCTACTGCCATTCTAAAATCAGAAACGCCTATTGGAAGAGGCTTTTTCGTTTTTGCAGGAGTATCTTTTTCTTCGCCTGAAGGAATCATCCAGGATCGTCCTTTTTTTATTGCACCTGGAATTTTTCCACTTTTACACATTTGCTGAATTCTGCGGACTGAAATTCCCATCTGTGAAGCAACTTCATTAACACTTATATATTCCATTCCGGCACCTCCTGTATTATTTCTTTCTTCTATTATATCTACCAAAACGAATTTTATCAACATTACATTTCGTTTTATGCGTTATTTACGAAACATAAATTCAAGATTTTTCGTTTTTCAACGCAAAAACGAAACAATATAAATACTTTGTCGACACACGTTGTAGACTATGCAGGAAAATTTATCTGATTGCTTAAACATTTTGCTAAATGACTTTGCTGATTTGTATTAATTTGCTTATTTCATCGTCTTCGCCAGTGAAGTAAGCAATGCTGCCATCTCTGGATTCGCTAATACTTTTGCAAGCAATTCTGCGTTTCGTCTTCGGTCATCATCAATGATATGAGAATAAACATCCGTAACCATATTGATCTTTGAATGACCGGAATCTCCCTGTACCGCCTTGATATCTCCACCATTTAGTTTTAATTTATCCTGTTCCTTTTTCCATTCAATCAATTGATAGGCAACAGTGCGAGGTAAAAATACTTTTCTCACACTACTCTCAGTTTTTGGTGTTTTCAAAACGGTTACGGTTTTATTGGTCTTTCTTTTTTCTTCCATTTTGGAGTGATTTCATTTGCCGCCGGATTCTTATCCATCAATTCCCATTTAACAGCTTGTTGAAAAGCACTCCGCAAAATCTTATGTACATCTCGAACTGTACTTGGAGAAATGTGTTCTTTTCCCTTTCCAGTCATAGGATTCACACGTCCAGGCATCTGTGTCATGCTCTGATAAAATCTTTCCAAAAAACGAGTGTTGATATCATTTAATTTGGTATCCCCAATCAGAGGAATAATATAATTGTTGATCAGCGATACATTTTTTGTGTAATGAGACAACGCCCAATGTTCTTTCCCATACAATGGAATATATTCCACCATTAGATTCTTTACAGAAATCACACAAAACTTACCGTTTCTTTCTCTAATTGATGCCATACGTTAGCTGTACTCGTTATCGCCACCATAATACTGATGATATCCCAGCAATATTTCTGGTAGATTTTTCCTACCTGATAACCAATCCCGATTATCAATAATCTAGTTGATATTTTTCCAGTGAACTGCAGACTCTACGATTTTGCATTTTAAAAAGTAGGAACATGGCACAAAGGAAAAAAGATAAAAATGTAAAATACAAAAACATTATTTGCTTAAAGCTCACAGATATCGAGTTGGAAGCATTGAATCTAGCTGCCGCTACTGCTGGTATTTCCAGATCTGAATATTTGCGCAACTCATTTCTTAATGGTCCCGTACCAATTCACTATGAGATCGTCGCAGATATGGAAATCCTCCGAAAGCTGGTCAGCGAATATGGAAAGATTGGTTCCAACTTAAATCAGATTGCTAAATATTTTAACAGCGGTGGAGAACGCTCATTGGCAATCGAATCTGAAATTCATCAGTGCATTGCTGATCTCTTTCGTTTACGAAAAGAAATTCTAAAGATGGCAGGTAAAAAAACGGAAAGAGTCCTATAAACCCTCGTTGTTTTCACAACTCTACCACCGGTTGAATTATGTTTTAGCACTTTGTAGGATGATATTCTTTTAATAGCAGTCCAGCAAAAACACCACACATGATACCACTGGCAAGCATCCATCCAAATATAATATGATTACTTGTCAACAACATGATCATTGAAATAAAGATTGCTAAAAAGCCTCCCAATGTCAACATTCCAAAGCCACGATACAATCTATATAATGGCAAAACATAATCTAATTTTGCAATTCTTTCACTAATCAGTTCTGCGATGCCTACCAGCATTAAGACTGCCGGAACACATAACAGTATTGTCAGTATATCAATTTCATTTTTCAATATTAAGCCTAAACAAATCAAATAGGTTATCCATCCTATATTTCCAAAAATATCATATACGATCCATCTTTCCTCTGTAATTTCAGATTGATACTCCTGTTTCATATTTTTCATGATATTTCCTCCTGTACCCAACCCTTGATAGAAGCAATGATACGTCTTTCAATGTCCTTGCGGGCTTCCTTACATTCTTTCGGATACTTCTTCGCTGCTGAAAAGGCTAATCTTACGAACATTCCTGATCCTACCGGTAACATGATTTTCATTAAACTTTCTGGGAACACAAAATGTGTAGCATGTTCATAAACGATAGCTTCCACCTTACATTCATGAGGACGTTCTGACAGACGTTTTTCCATCCTATGAATATATTTTTCAACATCCCAAAGAGCATCATCTTTAGCTCCGATGAGCAGAAGTTTTCCTTTAATATTCTCTACTTTTATAAATTCATCCTCCGTGATTGGATGTGCTGTTTCTGAATCATCAAACAACTTTTTCGAATTGATCATATCTCCATTACGCTTGCTCTCTTTCTGAATGCACTGCCAATACTGTGGATGCTGATATATAAATGGCATATATGCCAACGGCTTCCCATGATAAGAAAAGAGTGATTCCCCCTCGATCGGCCACTCCTTGCAGCCGTCTTTTTTGCCTTGCATAAAACCTTGCCATATAAAATCGCTAGGTGTCATTCCGATTGTCAATGTAATATCCTCGAAATAAGAAGCAGCTGTAAGAGCCAGTGTTCCTGTAGTGGATGCACCGACAATACCAATTTTATGGGTTCCCTGATTTTTCAACCATCGGATTGCATTTTCAATCCGCTCCAAAGGATAATTATGATGACCATAATCTTTTTTGGCCGGGGACATCGTAAGTACATCGACTCCCTGTTTTAAAAGCCATTTTACGCATGAGCGTGCCATATAATCCTCAGGATCATCTCCAATCATAGCTATCATGACACATTGAAATGGTTTCTTACACGACCAGTACGCACCGTAGAATCCATCTGTATCAATGTCAAAATGTACATGTTTCATTTCACCACTCCCTGTTCGACGGTTAGTTTTTACTAACCTTAGATTTTTTTAAAAGCTGCCTCTATGGCAGCACTTTTGTTTATCTGTATTCTAGTCTCATGCATTTTTCTTGTCAAGACAATACATGCAATTAGCTGTGCTAATAATATGGTCTTATTTTTTTACTACTCAAAATTAGCTGAGCAACTGATTTTTTTGCTTTCTAGCTAACAAAAAAGGTACGCTTAATGTGCCATCTTTTCGCACATATCTACGTACCCTTCAAACGTTCCCACCGGGAATCGAACCCAGAACTACAGCTTAGGAGGCTATTGTTATATCCGTTTAACTATAGGAACAAACTCCCGATTTTATGTCTGAAATTAAAATATTCATTCATAAGATCGGTAATCGATCATTCTATTTTTCCTTAAGAAATATCATCTCAACAATCTTATACATTCTATCACTTGAACATAGAAAAATCAAGTCTACCCTGTAGCCAGATATCCCCTTTGAATCTTCGTCCAATCTCTGGTTCACCTAAAAGCTGCTCTTTTGGAATACAAACATCTAATATGATCTCATTTACATTCAATTTCATCTGATACAACTTTTTCTTTGTCAAAATGTTTTCTCTTTCTCTAACTGCCAAGATTTCTCCTAGGATTGAATAAACATCGCATTCTACACCACATGGCATAAAATAGCTGTCAACAATTGAAAATACATCTTCTTTTTCAAGTCTTTTTGATACTTTAGAGTACATATTCATATCATCTAAAGTAAGCGTTTCTATTGCTGTTTGATTCCCTTTTCTTGCTTCATTCAGAAGATTTCGTCTTGTTTTTGAAACTTCCGCTGCAATCTTCACCTGTTTTTCTGTCTTATGAACAGGTAAAAGGATCTTCCCAAATAACGACAATGATGCTAAAGAAATGGCCGCCTTATGCTCCTGATAATCTGTAGGTTTCTGTGAAAGATATTCCATTCCATTTTGCAGATAAAATATCAGATTAATCCCAAGTCTTGAATCTTCACAAACACCATAATATTGCTCATTCTTAGTGCTTTTTTCGATATGAATCTCTGAATAGAGTGTAACTTCACTTCCGTCATAATATGGAAAATAATAGTCCATATCAAATATTTCCTGTGAATCCAGTTCACCACACACAGCAATCCCGAAATCTTCCCCATATTCTTTTCTCATTTCACAATATTCGACGCTATCTGTATATGAAACTGCCGTCAACTGTGAATATTTTTCTATTACATTTTCTAAAATGTCTTTAAATTCTTTTTTAGAACGAATTTCATCAAATCCAATTGCTTTTATATATTGGTGCATCTTAACTCCTGTTTTCTCTAATCATTTTAAATATGCGCTCCAGATTCCCAACTCTGAAGCGCATTCTTTGTTGCCATGCATACGACAAAAAGGTCCAATGGACCTTTTTTAGTTTTATTCAAGACTTATTTCGTCTGATTATTTTTTTGGTACAAGTGCTGTCTTTCCACCCATATATGGCTGAAGTGCTTTTGGAATTGCAACTGTTCCATCTGCCTGAAGATTGTTTTCAAGGAAAGCGATCAGCATACGTGGAGGTGCAACTACTGTGTTGTTCAATGTATGAGCAAAATATTTGCTTCCATCATTTCCTTTAACACGGATATTTAATCTTCTTGCCTGTGCATCACCAAGGTTAGAGCAGCTTCCTACTTCGAAGTATTTCTTCTGTCTTGGAGACCATGCTTCTACGTCACAAGATTTTACTTTAAGGTCTGCAAGATCACCTGAACAACATTCTAATGTACGAACTGGAATATCAAGAGATCTGAAAAGATCTACTGTATTTTTCCAAAGCTGATCATACCAGTATTTGCTGTCGTCTGGGTTACAAACAACGATCATTTCCTGTTTTTCGAACTGGTGGATTCTGTATACACCACGTTCTTCAATACCATGAGCGCCTTTTTCTTTACGGAAACATGGTGAATAGCTTGTCAGTGTTTTTGGAAGTTCTGCCTCATCTGTCATGCTGTCGATGAATTTACCGATCATAGAATGTTCACTTGTTCCGATCAAATACAGATCTTCTCCTTCGATCTTGTACATCATAGAATCCATTTCTGCAAAGCTCATAACACCAGTTACAACATTGCTTCTGATCATGAAAGGTGGAATACAGTAAGTAAATCCTCGATCGATCATGAAATCACGAGCATAAGAAATTACTGCTGAATGAAGTCTTGCAATGTCTCCCATCAGATAATAGAAACCATTACCAGCAACTTTTCCAGCGCTTTCGAGGTCAATACCATCAAATGTTTCCATGATATCTGTATGATATGGAACTTCGAATTCAGGAACAACTGGTTCACCGAATTTTTCGATTTCTACGTTTTCACTATCATCTTTTCCAATTGGAACAGTTGGATCGATAATGTTAGGAATTGTCATCATGATTGTTTTGATGCGTTCTTCCACTTCTTTTTCTTCTGCTGATAAAGCTTCTACACGGTCAGCATTAGCTTTTACCTGTGCTTTTAATTCTTCAGCTTCTTCTTTTTTACCCTGTGCCATGCAAGCACCAATCTGTTTGGAAATTTTATTTCTGTTTGCACGAAGTGCTTCTACTTCACCTTTGATTTCTCTGTTCTTCTTATCCAATTCAATTACTTCATCTACTAATGGAAGTTTCTCATCCTGGAATTTGTTCTTGATGTTCTGTTTTACTACATCAGGATTTGTTCTTAAAAATTTGATATCTAACATCTTAGTTCCTCCTTGACTATTTCAACTCTAAATTTTTAATGTCATATGCTTCTTGGAAAATTGCTCTTTCAAGACATTCTTCTTCTTCTGTTGTTAGTTCAACATAGCTTTCGCCTTTTACTACTTCTTTCAAATAAGTATAACACTTTTCTTGACTATGCATAACATCAAAAATCCAGCCATTATTATTTTCATCTAACATTGTAAGTACATAGCTTATATTTCCTTGCATTTCATTAAATGCATCATACTTTACAATTGCCTTTTTTTGATAATTATTTTTTTGTTTCTTATAAATATCTTGTATCTTTTCCTCATTTTTCTTTGCTAATTCAGCAATACAGTCTAATTCAGAAAATTTTTCTTCTAAAAGACCTTCCAGATTTTTTCCATCCTTTCCTTTGAAAAAAACTGAAAATCTTCTTTTCAGACGATTACATTCCATATTCACATGAATCAATAAGAAAATCAATATTATATTCAGTAAAATCAAAAAAATAATTAAATTTTCTTCGCTTATTCCTATATTTGAAATAAAACTAGTTTCCATTATATACTCCTTCTAATTTATTTCAATCATGAATTGACATAATCAAATCATAAATTCTTTCCAATTCTTCAGGAGAATAATATTCAATTTCAATTTTACCTTTTCCATTCGATTTTTGATTGATCTTTACTTTTGTACCCATGACACCTTTCATTTTCTCAACAATGTCATCATATACAAACAGATGTTCCTTCTCGACTTTTTCTGGCTGCTTCTTAGTATTCTTTAAAGCTTTTACCATTTTCTCTGTTTCTCGAACACTTAATTTTTCATCAAAAATCTTCATTGCAAGTGTATACTGTTGTTCTTTATCATCGATCGCTAACAGCGCTCTTGCATGACCTGTTGATATCATATCATCAACGATCATCTGCTGAACTTTATCACTTAATTTTAAAAGTCTCATTGAGTTTGTAACAGCTGTTCGACTTTTTGAAACTCTTTCAGCTACTTCATCTTGTTTCAGATCAAATTCTTCCAAAAGTCTTTTGAAAGCCATTGCTTCTTCAATTGGGTTCAAATTTTCTCTCTGAATATTTTCAATCAATGATATTTCTACAATTTCCTGATTCGTATACTCTTTGACGATTACCGGAACTTCTTTGACTCCCGCTAATTTTGCAGCACGCCATCTTCTTTCTCCGGCAATGATTTCATAATAATCTTTTTTCTTTTGTACAAGAAGTGGCTGAAGTACCCCAAACTGTTTGATAGAATCAGCCAATTCTAAAAGTGAATCCTCTTCAAATGCTTTTCTTGGCTGTTGTCTGTTCGGTTCGATCTTGTTTATTTTTACAAGTACCTCTCCTGTTTTATTATCCTCTGCTTTCGCTTCTGATATCTTTGTTGCACTTCCACTCTTCACCGTATTTTTAACGTTTGATTTTGTATTTGATGCATTTTTATTTGGTATTAAACTATCAAGTCCTTTTCCCAGACCATTTCTCTTCATAGGTGGCATATCTTACTCTTCCTCCCCTTTATGAATCACTTCCTGGGCTAACAATTTATATGCTTCTGCGCCAGCAGATCTTGGATCATATAAATTAATTGGCATTCCATAACTTGGTGCCTCTGCAAGTCGTACATTTCTAGGAATGATTGTTTTATAAATTGTCTGATTCAAGTTATCTTTTACATTTTCCACAACCTGTAATGACAAATTAGTTCTTGCATCATACATCGTAAATACAACACCTTCTATTTCGAGCGATGCATTCAATCTTTCCTGTACAAGTTCAATTGTGTGTATCAACTGGCTCAGACCTTCCAATGCATAATACTCACATTGAATTGGAACAAGAACAGAATTTGCTGTTGTCATAGCATTGATCGTAAGCATACTTAAAGCTGGAGGACAATCAATAATAATAAAATCATACTCATCTTTTATCTTGTCAACTTCACCTTTAATAATATACTCTTTATTTTCTACCCCGATCAATTCGATTTCTGCTGCTGACAGATCAATATTAGAAGGAAGAACATCTAGATTTTCTATAGCTTCTTTTACTACACATTCTTCAATTCCCGCTTCACCAATGATCATATCATAAACAGTCTTTTCTACTCCATCCTTATCAACTCCAAGACCACTTGTCATATTCCCCTGTGGATCAAGATCTATAGACAGAACCTTTTTTCCTTCACTGGCAAGACAGGAAGATAAATTGATAGCAGTTGTAGTTTTACCAACACCACCTTTTTGGTTGGCAATTGCAATAATTCTACCCATTATTTACACTCCCTTTCTTCGATACTTTCCTATTATAACACCAATTCTTTTTAGAATCTACTATAAAAGATTGCACTTTATGTTTAATTCCTTGTCTATACTATTTTCCTTTTAATTCAAAAAATAAGGAATGTTTCACGTGAAACATTCCTTATTTCTATTTTTCATAGTCATTATTTTTTCAAAATGTTTCACGTGAAACATTTATTTTAACGGTTCTCTTGATGGTAAACCTGCTTTTCTTGGATATTTTTTTGGTGTTGCTTTTTTCTTCTCAATCACAACAAAAGATCTTGTAATATCACTGTCTGGTAAATGGAATTTCAAAATTTTCTTTACATTTCCACCTAAAATACCAACTGCTTTTTTTGCTTCATCTGCTTCTGTAGTAATTTCACCACTCTTATATGGAATGAATTTACCATCTACTTTTACATATGGTAAGCAGTACTCACTAAGTGTAGACAAATTTGCTACTGCTCTTGATACACAAAGATCTGCCTGTTCTCTATACTCTGCTTTCTTAGCATAGTCTTCTGCTCTTCCATGTAAAGTTTCTACATTTTCTAATCCTAATTCTTCAATTACTGTGTTAAGAAAATTAATTCTTTTGTTCAGTGAATCCAATAAAACAACTTTCAAATGTGGGAACGCAATTTTTAAAGGAATCCCTGGGAATCCAGCACCTGTTCCTATATCAATAATACTCTCCACTTTATTAATATCCTCTACTTTTACAATTGCCAAACTATCTAAAAAGTGTTTTTCATACACTTCTTCATATTCTGTAATTGCAGTAAGATTCATTACCTTATTCCACTCTACAAGCAATTCATAATATCTCTCGAACTGTTGTAACTGAATTTCATTTAATTCTAAATCTAATTCTTTTAATTGTCTTACAAATTTTTCAGACATATTCCATTCCTCTTCGTTTATATATTTCAAAAAAGCTACTTTTAACTAATCCTTATATTTGCTTATTTAAATATCTAATTCATTCCTAAATAAACAAGTAATACTGAAATATCCGCTGGAGAAACACCCGAAATTCTTGATGCCTGTCCAATAGACACTGGTCTCATTGCAGTGAGTTTCTGTTTTGCTTCGATGCGAAGGCTTGGAACATTATTATAATCAAGATTTTCCGGAATTTTCTTATTTTCCATCTTCTTAAACTGCTCCACCTGACGAAGCTGTCGCTGAATATATCCGTTATATTTAATATTAATATTCACCTGTTCTACGACGTCATAAGGAAGTTCTGGACGTTCTGCATCCAATTCAGCCAAACACTCATAAGATAATTCTGGACGACGGATCAGCTCTGCCAAAGTTGTTCCTGATGTAAGTCTTGTACTTCCATAAAGATCAAGTACTTTCTGCACTTTTGCTGATGTACCAAGATTTACATGTTCTACACGTTCGATTTCTTCTTGGATCATTCTCTCTTTATCAAGAAGTCTCTGATAACGTTCTTCATCGATCAAACCTACTTCATGTCCAATTTTTGTCAAACGAAGATCTGCATTATCCTGGCGAAGAAGCAGACGATATTCTGCTCTGGAAGTCATCATACGGTATGGCTCATGACTTTCTTTTGTAACAAGATCATCGATCAAAACACCGATATATGCTTCGGAGCGATCAATGATGATACCTTCTTTTCCCTGCAGTTTTCTTGCTGCATTAATACCTGCAACCAATCCCTGTGCTGCAGCTTCTTCATATCCTGAACTACCATTGAACTGTCCACCACTGAAAAGTCCTTCTACATTTTTAAATTCCAAAGTACTCTTCAGCTGTCTTGCATCAATACAATCATATTCAATCGCATAAGCATTTCTTACAATCTTAGCATTTTCAAGACCTGCAACACTTCGATACATTGCATACTGAACATCTTCTGGAAGTGATGTAGACATACCGCCCACATACATTTCTGTTGTATTGATTCCTTCCGGTTCAATAAATACCTGATGTCTATTTTTATCTGCGAATTTTACAACTTTATCTTCGATAGATGGACAATATCTTGGACCAGTTCCTTCGATCATACCAGAATATAATGGTGATCTATCCAGGTTATTACGAATGATCTCATGAGTTTTCTCATTCGTATAAGTCAACCAACATGACACCTGATTAATCTGAACGTCCTCTGGATTCGTTGTAAATGAGAAAGGAACGACTCTTTCATCACCTTTCTGCTCTTCCATTTTGCTAAAATCAATCGAATTTTTATCGATTCTAGCAGGTGTTCCTGTCTTAAATCGATACATTTCAATTCCAAGTGCTTTCAAACTATCTGTTAGATGATTTGCTGCCTGCAGACCATTTGGACCTGTATATGTGCTTACATCTCCATAAATACATCTTGCACGTAAATATGTTCCTGTACAAAGTACAACTGCTCTACATTTATAAATAGCACCTGAATAAGTCTGTACTCCTGTTACCTTTCCGTCTTCTGCTAAGATATCTGTAACTTCCATCTGACGGATATCCAGATTCTCCTGATCTTGAAGAACCTGTCTCATTGTTCTGCTATAATCTGCCTTATCTGCCTGCGCACGAAGTGAATGTACTGCAGGTCCTTTGGAGCTGTTCAACATTTTTGACTGAATAAATGTCTTATCGATCACTTTTCCCATCTCACCACCAAGAGCATCTAATTCTCTTACAAGATGACCTTTTGAACTTCCTCCAATATTTGGATTACATGGCATCAAAGCAATACTATCTACACTTACTGTAAATATTACAGTCTTAAAACCTAATCTTGCAGCTGCGAGTGCCGCCTCACATCCAGCATGTCCAGCACCGACAACAGCAATATCATATTCGTCTTTATTTTCCCATACAGAATTTGCTGAATATTTCATTGACCAAATCCTCTCCTATCGTTTCACCTGTTATATTTCCAAGAGCTTCATATGCATCCATCAAATCAATCGTATAAAAATCTTCCGGCATCATCATATCAATGCTGTCGATTACTTTACTCAAAGACTGATATGCAGACTGCAATGCTGCCTTTTGTCTCATATTTGTAATATATATTTCATCATTGAATGAAATGTCTCCCTTCAAAAACATTTCGTTCAATATTTTCTCAAATTCCTTCAATCCAGTTTCATTTTTCACAGAAATGTCAATCATTGGAAAATCAACTTTGTATTGCATGCTATTTTTTTGTGTTTCATCCGTATTTTCATACAAATCCTTGATACTATTTTTCAGTACATCTTGTGTGATCACAACATTCAAATCATTTTTATTTAAAAGAATGATTACTTTCTTTCCTGCCAATAAACGAATGATTTCTTTATCATTCTCATCTAATTCTCTAGATGCATCGACAACATAAATGATCAAATCCGCAATCTCTGCATATTCTTTCGCCTTATCTACTCCTATACTTTCAATCTTATCATCTGTTTGACGAATTCCCGCAGTATCGATCAAATTGAGATTCAATCCTCTGAGCTGAATCTGTTCTTCCAATACATCTCGCGTTGTACCTTCAATATCTGTTACGATTGCACGTTCTCTTCCTGATAAAATATTCAAAAGTGAAGATTTTCCAGCATTTGGTTTTCCTAAAATAACTGTTTGAATTCCTTCTTTTAAGATTCTTCCATTTTCTGAAGTATCAATTAATTCTTTTAATTCTATCAATACTTTTTCAACTGAAATCCTTAATTCTTCTCCATACCCATCCACACTAATATGTTCTGGATCATCTAACGCAGTTTCTATAAAAGCCGTATGATGTAAGATTTCTTTTCTGATATCAGAAATTTTATTCTTTACGCTTCCTTTTAACTGACTCATTGAGCTCTTCAGCGCATATTCATTTTTCGAATTAATAATATCAATGACAGCTTCTGCCTGTGAAAGATCCATTTTCCCATTTAAAAATGCTCTTTTCGTAAATTCTCCTGGCTCTGCTGGTCTTGCACCATTTTCAAGTACTGTTTCCAATACTCTATTTACTACATACACGCCTCCGTGACAATTAATTTCTACAGTATCTTCCCCTGTAAATGTACGCGGTGCACGCATAATAGTAACTAATACTTGATCGATCGTTTCTCCATTATTAACAATATGACCATAATGAATAGTATGAGATTCAACCTCCGATAATTTTCTTTTTCCTTTGTATATACGATCAATAACTTGAAATGCCTCTTCTCCACAAATTCTGACAATCCCAATTCCTGATGCTGTCATGCCTGTAGAAACAGCTGCTATTGTGTCATTCTTATACATAGTAATTTTCCTTTCTTCTTAATTACATCATGATTATTAGAGCACCTCTGTAAGTTCATTTTTTACACTATAAAATGAACTTACAGAGATGTTCTTATTTCATTACAAACTATCCCATATTTTATTCTGAAACTACATTCTCAAAAATGTTCCACGTGAAACAAATCGGACGTCTTTAACTTCACGCCTCTATACGTGAAGCGCAAGACGTCCGTTTTCGCTTCATTATATCATTACTTACGTCAGATTACTATCTTTTTAATGTAACAACAACTTTTCTGTAAGGTTCTTCGCCTTCACTATGAGTTGTTACATATGGATCATTCTGCAATGTAGAGTGAATGATTCTTCTTTCGTAAGGATTCATTGGTTCAAGAGAAACAGCACGTCTGTTTCTTTTTACCTTGTGTGCTATATTTTTAGCAAGAGTCTTTAAAGTTTCTTCTCTTCTTGCTCTATAGTTTTCTGTATCAAGTTTAACTCTTACATAGCCATCCTGATACTTGTTAGCTACTCTGTTTGCAAGATACTGAAGAGAATCCAGTGTCTGACCACGTTTTCCAATAAGGATACCCATGTTCGCACCTTCCATGTTTACACTAAGAGAGCCATCTTCTTCAATCACTGAAGTTAACTCCACTTCCATATTCATGGCTTTTAAAGCATCTGTAAGAAATGCTTCAACAGCATTTTTAGATTCCTCTGTGATCATTGCAATCTCACGCTTTGGAGCTTCCTCTTTTACTGTTGCTTCTTTCTTTACTACTTCCTGTTTAACAACATCTTTCTTCACAGACTCTTTCTTTTCAGGAGTTTCTGTTTTCTCTGTTGTTTTTTCTTCTTTTTTTACTTTTTTCTCTTCTTTTTTGAATTCTTTCTTGAACTCTTTTTTCTTCTCTTTACGTTCTTTCTTTTCAGGCTTGTCAAGGCTTACACTAAGATCAATCTTGAATTCATCTTCAGTTTCTTCCACTTCTACTTTTTTTCTTCTTGCTTCGATTACAGCCTGTTTCATGCCGATTCCAAGAAATCCGGCACTTCCTTTTTCAATAACTTCATATTCTAAATTATCACTTGTAACTCCCAACTGGATCAATGCTTCTGTGATTGCATCATCAACAGTTTTCGCTGATACTCTGATACTGCCGTCCATTAGAACCATCCTTTCTGGCACACTTTTATTATTTATCTGTGCTCTGAGAATTATTATATCTGTTTACTAAGTTTGCTTTTGAAGCAAGGCTTCCTGCTTTTGCATTCTTATTCATAGCTGCTGCTTTTTCAATCTTTGCATTTTTTTCAGCTTCTGACATATTTGACTTGCTTGCTACATTTTTTGTATTTGTAGTAGCCATCTTATTGAGTGCTTCTGCAGAAGTTCCTCTCTTCTCTCTCTTCTTAGCAGCTTTTTTCTTATTTTCTTCAATCAGTTCTTCTGTAGTTTTCTTAGACAGATACTTATTGATTCCAAGCATCTGTACACATCTTACTAATGCACTGACTGCCCAGTAAAGACCAAGACCTGCTGGAAGGATAAATCCCATATATACAGATAAAAGTGGCATTGTATATGTCATTGTCTTCATTGACTGTGCCATAGGATCATTTCCATTTCCTGACTGAGCCTGTGTTGGCTGCATCTTTACACTCAAGAACTGTGTAAGACCTGCAAGAATTGGGATGATCACAGCAATGATAACTCCTGCATAATTACCTTCTGCAAATGAAGATTTTACCATTGTCCATGGCTGTTCAGCAATGTTAATTCCCAAGAACATGTTGATCTCATTAAGCTGAGCTGTTGTTGAAGCAACAATATCGCTCAACTCTGGTAATTTGTCTGTCAAAGTTGCCCAAGTAGAATCCTGGAAATTATACAATACTGTAAGCAGTGTCTCATGTGTTGAATAATCATATTTGTCTGGGTTCATAAGAATTGGACTTGCTGAACCAATTGTTTCCATGATCTTCTGAAAACCTGAAGTTGCAGTAAGTTTTTCAATCAATGGCATATAAATGTTCTTTACACTTGTAACATAATTCGGAATATCACGAATTACAGGATACAGTGCGAACAAAATTGGCATCTGAATCAGCATTGTGAGACATCCGCCAGTTGGTGATGTGCCATATTTTTCATAAAGGATCTGCATCTCTTCCTGCTGTTTAAGCATGGATTCATTATCCTTTTTACCTGCATATTTTTTCTGGATCTTCTGAAGTTCCGGATTCATAGCTGATGACATTTTTGACCACTTCTGCTGTCTCAGAGTAAGTGGAAACATCAGCGTATAGATGATAATTGTAAATAAAATGATTGTTACACCGATATTCTGAACATTAAATAATTTGTCCAAAAAGATGTAAATACCATTCATCAACAGACCCATAAGTTCTGCAATCTGATGAATGATCGGCCAGTCTCCATAGCCGTAAGCTAAAATACCATACATGTTTCGTCCTCCTTAAGGTACCGGATCGTATCCGCCTTTTGAAAAAGGATTACAACGCAGGATTCTCCAGGCTGCTAAAAAGCCGCCTTTTATTACTCCATATTTCTCAATTGCTTCTATGCTATATTGAGAACATGTAGGGAAATATTTACAGTGTGGTGTTGGACCTGAGATATGCTTCTGATAAAAGCGGATCAGCCCAATACATAACTTCTTCATCTGCGTCACTTCCTTCTCAAAGTAAATTAATTTTCTTGAACAGACTCCTGCTCAATATATATTTGATGAAGCTTTCCAAGATGGATCAGTGCACTATCCATGTCTGCAAATGTTCTATTCTTGGCACTGACTCTGACTACAACAACAATGTCATATCCACATTGGAAATTTTCTTCTTGAAGTCGATAGCTTTCTCTGATTAATCGTGTCAGATGATGTCGTACAACGCTGTTACCTACTTTTTTGCTTACGGAAATTCCTATTCGATTTTTTTTCATATCATTTTTCAGAATATACATCACGAGATATTTATTCGCATAGGATTTTCCATAACTATAGACTTTCTGGAAATCTTGATTCTTTTTTAGCGATTCTGAAAAATTCATCGATATCCTCTTTTTCTTTCTATAAAACTCACGAAAAAATCCGTAGATTTCCCCGTGAGTCTCTATTTTTGAATAGAAGAAAAGGCCACAAATATGCGGCCTAAGCTGATAATACTTTTCTTCCTTTTGCTCTTCTGGCAGCTAATACTTTTCTTCCGCCTGGTGTGCTCATTCTTGCTCTGAATCCGTGAACTTTAGCTCTGGATCTTTTCTTTGGCTGAAATGTCATTTTCATTATAAATACACCTCCCTTTGGTTGATATCCTAATAACTAAGCAGATTAATCTGCTCTGTAAAGTATTTACAAAATAACCTTAACTGAATCTTTTTGTTTTATATATGCCTATATAAATGCTTAAAAGACACCGCTCATAATTATATTCAAAAACCCTTAAAACGTCAAGCAAAACCTGCGATTTTGTCCCACTTTTTTTCAAAAATTTCAATATTTCACGTTTTCCACAATAAAATCGGGCTTTTTCACATAATGTAGAAAATTATTCACACAATGTGGATAACTCTGTGAATAACTCCTGTATAACTGTGGAATAAAGTGTTGATATTTATTGAAGGGTGCAAAAATCCCGCGTAAATTCAAGGATTTTCCAATGTGGAAAATGTGAGTTAAGTTATACACATCATTTTTCGTTGCCTAAAGATTATTTTTGATGTAGAATATAAAGGAGAGACTGTACCTAAATGTCTCTATTCTTAGTGATTAGGAGTTATATTCATGAACATTGTAGAAGAAAATTGGGGGCAGATCCTTACTAAAATGAAGCTTGAATACTGTACATCTAACATTTCATATAATACGTGGATCGCTCCACTTACAGTATACGAAGTGTCAGATGACACTGTTTATATCCTTGTAAAATTAAAAGCAAGTCTAGAACATATTGAGGAAAAATATTTGCTTCCTTTTAAGGTCTGCATTGCTGAAGTAACAGGACAGGAATACGAAGTTTCTTTTGTTACAGAGGATAATGTCGTTATCCAACAAAAAAAAGAAACCACAATAACAAAACAAAAATCAAATGCTATATTTGAAAGTGCAAATCTTATTCCAAAATATACATTTGATACTTTTGTCGTTGGTAATAATAACAAATTTGCGCATGCTGCATCTCTTGCAGTTGCAGAATCACCTGGAAAATGCTATAATCCGCTCTTTTTATATGGAGGAGTTGGACTTGGTAAGACCCATTTGATGCATTCCATCGCACATTTTATCCTTGAAAGTGATCCAACAACAAAAGTCCTTTATGTAACAAGTGAAACGTTTACCCACGAATTGATCGATGCCTTGAAAATCGGAAAAAATGCATCTTTCCGTGAAAAATATCGTAATAACGATGTTCTTCTTATCGATGATATCCAATTTATTATCGGAAAAGAAAGTACACAGGAAGAATTTTTCCATACATTCAACCACCTTCATGCACTGGGCAAACAGATCATCATCTCTAGTGATAAACCACCAAAAGATATGGAAACACTAGAAGATCGATTAAGAACACGTTTTGAATGGGGCCTTATAGCTGACATTTCATCACCTGATTATGAAACAAGAATGGCAATCCTTCGCAAAAAAGAAGAATTGGATGGTCTTGAACGCTATCATATTCCAAATGATGTTATGCAATATATTGCCAACAATGTTAAATCCAATATCCGAGAATTGGAAGGATCGCTCAATAAACTGATCGCTCTTGCAAATCTTGAGAAAAGACCGATTGACATTGCCCTCGCTGCGGAAGCGTTAAAAGATATTATTTCACCGGATCAAAACCGTGAAGTCACTCCAGACCTTATTATAGATGTAGTTTCAGAACACTTTAATGTGTCGATCGCTGACATCAAAGGAAAAAAACGTAATGCAGAAATTGTACTTCCTAGACAGATTGTAATGTACTTATGTCGAACAATGACAGATACACCATTAAAAACAATCGGTCTTATTCTTGGCGGCAAAGATCATGCATCTATCAGCCATGGAGTGAAAAAAATTGAAACAGATATGAAATCTAATGAAGCATTAAACAATACAATCAATATTATAAAGAAAAAAATCAACCCTATTTAAGTTTATTTTGATATATAGAGTTTTATTCTTATATAATTTTTCATTAGTACACTTTCTTTATCCTATTTTAAATAAAGGAAGAAACTATTATGTGGACAACTTGTGGATAAGTATGTGAAAACGGTGTGGATTAATCTAGGAGTAACTTTTTTATTACCATCCTCAAAATAATTATCCACCTTTTCTTCCATAGTTTTCTCAGGGTTTTAAGCAGAGTTATTCAAAGCGAGAAACCTTTGTGTTTACTGAATTTTTCGCACTTATCAACATATCCACATCCCCTACTACTACGACTGCGGAATTGATTTATATATAATATACATAAAAGTCCGTAGTTGAAGTTATTCACACACGGAACGAAAGGAGTATTCACATGAAAATTATTTGCAATAAATCTAATCTTGCAAAAGGAGTCAGCATCGTTTCCAAAGCAGTTCCATCTAAAACAACAATGCCTATTTTAGAATGTATCTTAATAGATGCATCTATGGATGTAATAAAATTAACAGCAAATGATATGGAACTTGGAATCGAGACTAAGATTGAAGGAGAGATCGTTGAACATGGGATTATTGCTCTGAATGCAAAGATCTTTTCTGAAATTGTCAGAAAACTTCCAGACAATGATGTTGTGATTGAAACAGAATCTGATAATCAAGCTATGATCACATGTCAAAAAGCAAAATTTAATATTGCAGCTCAGTCAGGAGAAGATTTTTCTTATCTTCCTGTAGTTGAGAAAGAAAATAGCATTACAATTTCAGAATTTACTTTAAAAGAAGTGATTCGTCAGACAATTTTCTCAATTGCTGATAATGATACAAACAAAATGATGACAGGAGAACTCTTTGAAATTAATGACAATATTCTTAGAGTTGTTTCACTGGATGGGCATCGAATCTCTATCCGTAAGATCGAATTGAAAGATAATTATGGTTCTGAAAAAGTGATCGTTCCTGGTAAAACATTACAGGAAATCAGTAAGATCATTGGTGGAGAAGCAGAAGAAGCCGTTGAGATTTCATTTACAAAAAATCATATTGTATTTGAATTTAACCAGACAATGGTAGTTTCTAGATTAATCGAGGGAGACTATTTTAGAATCGATCAGATGCTCTCAAGTGACTATGAAACAAAAGTAAGAGTTAATAAAAGAGAGTTATTAGACTGTATCGATCGTGCAACACTTCTCATCAAAGAAGGTGATAAAAAACCGATTATCATAAACATTGGAGATGATAATATGGAACTTAAGATCAAATCTCAGATCGGTACAATGGATGAGGAAGTTGCGATCACAAAAGAAGGAAAAGACCTTCTGATCGGATTTAATCCAAAATTCCTTATTGATTCTCTTCGCGTAATTGATGATGAAGAAGTTGACCTGTATTTTATGAATGCAAAAGCACCGTGCTTTATTAAAGATGAACAGCAATCTTATATTTATTTGATCCTGCCAGTTAACTTTAATGCTGCGGCATAATTCAATTTTTCAGAATGAAAGGGAAAATTATGGAAACAATCAAAATAAGAGAAACAGATGAATTTATCAAACTTGGCCAGGCTTTGAAAGCGGCAGGACTTGTTGATTCAGGTGTTGAAGCAAAAGAAGTTATTTTAGAGAGACTGGTTTTTGTAAATGGCGAGATTGAAACAAGACGTGGAAGAAAGCTTTATGCAGGCGATCTTGTGGAATTTGACGGCCAGCAAATAAAAATTGAAAAATAAGATAAAAAAGTGTAATATAAATACATACCGACGGAGAAGGTTATGATAATTAAATCATTAAAGTTGAAAAATTACAGGAATTATGAATTGCTGAATTTGAATTTTGATCCGAATACGAACATTCTCTATGGGGACAATGCACAGGGTAAGACGAATATCCTTGAAGCATTGTACTTATCCGGCACGACAAAATCTCACAGGGGTACTAAGGATCGAGATATGATCCAGTTTGGTTATGATGAATCACATCTCGAGACCGTTGTTGAGAAGAATGGGATTGATTTCAAGATAGATATGCACTTAAAGAAAAACAGTCCAAAAGGAATTGCGATCAACAAGATTCCGATCAGACGTGCCAGCGAACTGTTTGGGATCGTTCATTTTGTATTTTTTTCGCCGGAGGATTTGAATATCATAAAAGAAGGGCCGGCAGGAAGAAGAAGATTTATTGATCTAGAACTGTCGCAGCTTGACAAGGTATATCTTAGCAATCTTTCTAACTACAATCGAATTATTAATCAACGAAATTCCTTGCTCAAAGAATTATATTATCGAGAAGAATTAATTGACACACTGGATATCTGGGATATGCAGTTGGCAGAGTATGGTGAAAAAGTGATTGCAGGCAGAAAGAAATTTATTGAACAGGTAAATGACATTATTTCAGAGATCCATTACAAACTGACAGGTGGAAAAGAGAGAATTTCTTTGACCTACGAATCATCAGTTGGTGATGAATCTCTTGAAAGTGTTTTAAAACGTAACAGAGAAAGAGATCTTCGATTGAAGAGCACTTCTGCGGGTCCTCACAGGGATGATCTCTGTTTTTATGTAGAGGACATTGATATTCGAAAATTTGGTTCTCAGGGACAGCAGAGAACGGCAGCTTTATCTTTGAAATTGTCAGAGATCGAGCTTGTCAAGCAGATCATCAGAGACACACCGATCTTATTGTTGGATGATGTGTTATCTGAGCTTGATAAAAATAGACAGAATTACCTTTTAGACAGTATTCATGATATTCAGACAGTGATCACGTGTACTGGTCTGGATGAATTTGTTAATCATAGGTTTTCAATAAACAAGATTTTCCATGTAAAAAATGGAATCGTGACAGGGGAGAATTAATCATATTTTAGAAAATATTTTCGTTTTGGGCGCTGTGTGCCGAAGAAGAAAAGCATTTTCCAGGTCACAGGCTAAAAATAGGAGGTTATTAAATGGGTGCAACAGGTACAGAATTTGATGCAGAATACGGTGCCGATCAGATCCAGGTTCTGGAAGGGCTGGAAGCAGTCAGAAAAAGACCGGGTATGTACATCGGAAGCACATCTGTAAGAGGACTTCATCACCTGGTATATGAGATAGTTGATAATTCTGTTGACGAAGCGTTGGCAGGGTATTGTGATACGATCGTTGTCACAATCAATAAGGGCAATACAATTACAGTTGAGGATAATGGTCGTGGTATTCCGGTTGGGATTAATCAGAAAACAGGGCTTCCAGCTGTTGAAGTTGTATTTACAGTATTGCATGCCGGCGGTAAGTTCGGAGGTGGAGGATACAAAGTATCCGGCGGACTTCACGGTGTAGGTGCATCTGTTGTTAATGCACTCTCAGAATGGCTGGAAGTAGAGATCTGCCATGAAGGTCAGGTTTACAAACAACGTTATGAGAGAGGCAAAGTTATTTATAAATTAAAGGTTGTTGGAGAATGTGCTCCTGAAAAATCAGGTACAAAAGTTACATTCCTTCCAGATAATGAGATTTTTGAGGAAACTGTATTTGATTATGACACATTACAGCAGAGATTCCGTGAGATGGCATTTTTGACAAAAGGTCTTAAGATTGTTCTCAGAGATGAGAGAGAGGAAGAACTTGTTGAAAAAACATTCCATTACGAGGGCGGACTCAAAGAATTCGTCACATATCTCAATAAGAGTAAAGAACCTTTGTATGAACAGATCGTTTATTGCGAAGGTATGAAAGACAATGTCTATGTTGAAGTAGCAATGCAGCACAACGATTCCTATAGTGACAATACTTATGGATTTGTAAATAATATCACAACTCCAGAAGGTGGAACTCATGTAGTAGGTTTCCGTAATGCACTGACAAAGACATTTAATGATTATGCAAGAAAGAATAAATTATTAAAAGACAGTGAGCCGAACCTTTCTGGTGAAGATATCAGAGAAGGTCTTACAGCGATCATCAGTGTCAAGATAGAAGATCCTCAGTTTGAAGGACAGACAAAACAGAAACTGGGTAACAGTGAAGCAAGAGGTGCGGTAGACAGTATCGTGAGCAGTCAGCTTGCAATCTTTTTAGAGCAGAATCCAAATGTTGCGAAGATGACAGTTGAAAAATCTGTTCTTGCACAAAGAGCAAGAGAAGCTGCAAGAAAAGCAAGAGATCTTACAAGAAGAAAATCCGCTTTGGAAGGGATGTCTCTTCCTGGTAAACTTGCAGATTGTTCAGACAAGAACCCAGAAAACTGCGAAATCTATATCGTAGAGGGAGATTCCGCCGGTGGCTCCGCAAAAACTGCGAGAGACCGTGCAACACAGGCGATCCTTCCACTGCGTGGTAAGATTCTTAACGTAGAAAAAGCAAGATTAGATAAAATTTATGGAAATGCAGAGATCAAAGCAATGATCACAGCATTTGGTACAGGTATTCATGATGATTTTGATATTTCAAAGCTGAGATATCATAAGATCATTATTATGACAGATGCCGACGTAGACGGTGCTCATATCGCAACTTTACTTTTGACATTCTTGTATCGTTTTATGCCAGAATTGATCAAACAGGGATATGTATATCTTGCACAGCCACCGCTCTACAAACTGGAAAAGAACAAAAAAGTCTGGTATGCATACAGTGATGAAGAATTAAATCAGATCCTTACAGAAGTTGGCCGTGACAGCAGCAACAAGATCCAGCGTTACAAAGGTCTTGGTGAGATGGATGCGGATCAGTTATGGGATACAACAATGGATCCAGAACACAGAATCCTTCTGAAGGTTACAATGGATGATTCAACATCATCTGAGTTGGATCTTACATTTACGACTCTGATGGGGGATAAAGTAGAGCCAAGACGTGAGTTCATAGAAGAAAACGCCAAGTTTGTAAGAAACCTGGATATTTAAAGGGGAGAATAGACAATGGAAGATAACATTTTTGATAAAGTTCATGAAGTCGATTTGAAAAAGACTATGGAAACATCTTATATCGACTATGCGATGAGCGTTATTGCGTCCCGTGCACTTCCAGATGTAAGAGATGGTCTGAAGCCAGTTCAGAGAAGAATTCTGTATTCTATGATCGAGCTGAACAATGGACCAGATAAGCCACATCGTAAGTGTGCACGTATCGTCGGTGATACAATGGGTAAATATCATCCACATGGTGACTCTTCGATTTATGGTGCTTTGGTAAATATGGCACAGGAGTGGTCTACAAGATATCCACTCGTTGACGGACATGGAAACTTTGGATCTGTGGACGGTGACGGTGCCGCTGCTATGCGATATACAGAAGCAAGATTAAGCAAGATTTCCATGGAGATGACAGCAGACATCAATAAAGATACTGTTGATTTTACACCAAACTTTGATGAAACAGAGAAAGAACCAACAGTTCTGCCATCCCGATATCCAAACCTTCTTGTTAACGGAACAAATGGTATCGCAGTAGGTATGGCTACAAATATTCCGCCTCACAACTTGCGTGAGGTTATCGGTGCAGTTGTCAAGATTATTGATGATCAGATTGATGAAAATGGTGAGACAACGATTGAAGATATCATGGAGATCATCAAAGGACCTGATTTCCCAACGGGTGCTGAGATTCTTGGAACAAGAGGAATTGAAGAATCTTATCGCACAGGCCGTGGTAAGATCAGAGTTCGTGCAGTAACAAATATTGAGCCAATGAACAATGGAAAGAACCGTATCATTGTTACGGAACTTCCATTTATGGTAAATAAAGCAAGATTAATCGAAAAAATCGCGGAACTTGTAAGAGATAAAAAGATTGATGGAATTACAGATCTGAGTGACCAGTCAAGTAGAGAAGGTATGAGAATCTGTATCGAGCTTCGTCGAGATGTGAATCCGAATATCATCCTGAACCAGCTTTATAAGCATACTCAGCTTCAGGATACATTTGGTGTGATCATGCTTGCATTGGTTGACAATCAGCCAAAAGTTATGAATATTCTTGATATGCTGAAATATTACCTCAAGCATCAGGAAGAAGTCATTACAAGAAGAACAAAATACGAATTAAATAAAGCAGAAGAACGAGCACATATCTTACAGGGCTTATTGATTGCACTTGATAATATTGACAGAGTGATCCAGATTATCCGTAATTCTGCTAACGTAAAAATCGCAAAAGAAGAATTGATGAAAGAGTTCGCTTTATCAGATGCGCAGGCACAGGCAATCGTAGATATGCGTCTTCGTGCTCTGACAGGTCTGGAAAGAGAGAAACTTGAAGCAGAATATGCAGAACTGATGAAAAAAATCGGTGAATTAAAAGCAATTCTCGCAGATAGAAAACTTCTTCTTGGCGTGATCAAAGAAGAAATCACACTTATTGCTGAAAAATATGGTGATGAGAGAAGAACAAAGATTGGATTTGATGAATTCGACATTTCCATGGAAGATATGATTCCGAAGGAAGATGTTGTGATCACAATGACAAAATTAGGTTATATCAAACGTATGACAACAGATACTTTCCGCAGTCAGAATCGTGGTGGTAAAGGTATCAAGGGAATCCAGAAACTGGACGATGATTTCATTCAGGAATTATTTGTAACATCAACACACAATTATGTAATGTTCTTTACAAATACAGGTCGCGTGTATCGTTTGAAAGCTTATGAGATTCCAGAAGCAGCAAGAACTTCAAGAGGAACTGCGATCATTAATCTTCTTCAGCTTATGCCAGAAGAAAAGATCACTGCAATGATCCCAATCCAGGTATATGATGATGATCAGTATCTGTTTATGGCAACTGCACAGGGACTCGTCAAGAAGACACCACTCAGAGAATATTCAAATGTTCGAAGAAAAGGTCTTGCTGCGATCACACTTAGAGATGACGATCAGTTGATCGAAGTTAAGATCACAGACAGCAAGAAAGACATTTTCCTTGCAACAAAATATGGTCAGTGTATCCGTTTCGATGAAAATGATGTACGTTCTACAGGAAGAACATCTATGGGTGTTCGCGGGATTAATCTGAGTGATGGCGATGAAGTTATCGGTATGCAGGTTAATACACAGGGTGAATGTTTGTTGATCGTATCCGAAAAAGGTATGGGAAAACGTACTGCAACGGGAGAATTTACAAACCAGAACCGTGGTGGTAAAGGTGTGAAATGTTATAAGATCACTGAAAAGACAGGTAATGTTATCGGTGTGAAAGCTGTAAATGAAGATCATGAGATTATGATGATCAACAGTGAAGGTATCATTATCCGTATGCCTTGTGACAGCATTTCCAAACTCGGACGAGTAACTTCAGGTGTAAAAGTGATTAATCTGAAAGAGAATGAAAGAGTTGTAAGTATTGCAAAAGTAAGAAAGACTCAAGAAGAGAATACAGAAGAGACAGAGAATGTCGCTGAAGCAGAAACAACAACTGAAGCAAATGTTGTTTCAGAAACTCCTGCTGATGTTGAAAAATTACTTGAAGCAGCTGAAAATGATAAATCTGTAGATACAGAGATAGAAGAATAAAGAATCAAGAACTGCTCCACAGATGAAAATTTGTGGAGTAGTTTCTTTTTTTGCACAAATATAATATAATAAAATCAATTTGAAATGATATTCAAAAATTCAATCATTTTGCAAAATAAAACGATAGAAAAGAAGGGATTAATCACGATGCGGTCAATAAATGTAGAACTTATTACTGAAAATATAAAAGAAATGTGTATTCAGGCGAATCATTTTCTATCGAGTGATATGGATCAGGCTTTGAAAAAAGCAGAATCAGAAGAAAGCTCTGTGCTTGGAAAGCAGATTCTTGGGCAATTGCAGGAAAATCTTAAAATTGCTGCTGAAGAGATGATTCCAATCTGTCAAGATACAGGTATGGCTGTTATTTTCTTAGAAATAGGACAAGAGGTACATTTTGAAGGTGGATATCTTGAAGATGCTGTAAATGAAGGGGTAAGACAAGGCTATATAGAAGGCTATCTTAGAAAATCTGTAGTGGGAGATCCACTGATCCGAGAGAATACAAAAGATAATACACCAGCAATCATTCATACAAGGATTGTACCTGGAGACAAGGTAAAGATCAAAGTTGCTCCAAAGGGATTTGGCAGTGAGAATATGAGTCGCGTTTTCATGCTGAAACCTGCAGAAGGAATCGAAGGTGTAAAAAATGCAGTACTTACAGCTGTAAAAGATGCTGGTCCAAATGCATGCCCACCGATGGTAATTGGTGTGGGAATTGGAGGCACATTTGAAAAATGTGCGCTGATGGCAAAGGAAGCTTTGACAAGAGAAGTAGGGATACATTCAGAAATTCCGTATGTAAAAGAATTAGAGGAAGAACTTCTGGAACAGATTAATCATCTGGGAATCGGACCAGGTGGTCTGGGAGGAAAGACTACAGCTTTAGCTGTAAATATTAATACATACCCGACACATATTGCAGGTCTTCCTGTAGGAATTAATATTTGCTGTCATGTAAACAGACATATCGTAAGGGAGGTGTAGAATTATGGAAAAATATATTAGTGCACCGATTGCAAAAGAAGAGGCAGAAAAATTAAAAGCCGGGGATTATGTTTACATCACAGGAACACTTTATACAGCAAGAGATGCTGCGCATAAAAGAATGGATGAAACACTTCAAAAAGGTGAAGCTCTCCCATTTGATATTCAAGAGCAGATGATTTATTATATGGGACCGTCACCTGCAAGGGAAGGCCGTCCGATTGGATCGGCAGGACCTACAACGGCAAGTAGAATGGATAAATACGCACCAAAACTTTTAGATCTTGGACTTGGTGCAATGATTGGTAAAGGAAAAAGAAGTCAAGATGTGATTGATGCGATTATTCGCAATAAAGCTGTGTATTTTGCAGCAGTAGGAGGTGCTGGTGCACTTCTTTCAAAATGCATTACAAGTTCTGAAGTGATTGCATATAATGATCTTGGTACGGAAGCGATTCGAAAACTTACAGTCGAAAAATTTCCTGCAATTGTTGTAATCGATACAGAAGGCAATAATCTTTATGAAATGGCTGCGAAAAAATAAATTAAAAGGAGATTAGTTATGAAACGAATTTTAATGATGGTGTTTCGCAACATAATTTTAGTTCCTTATTTGTGGGTGAAATTATGTTATCACGCATCTCATGTAGACAAATATACAGAAGAAGAACATTGGAAAATGCTGAAGTTTATCGTAAACAGAGCCAATATTGGTGGAAACGTTACGATCAAGTCATCAGGAGCAGAAAATATTCCAAAAGAGAATGGATTTATATTTTTCCCAAATCATCAGGGAATGTATGATATTCTTGCGATAATGGCGGTTGCACCATGTACATTTTCTGTTGTTGCGAAAAAAGAACTTGAAAATATTCAATTTTTAAAACAGGTTTTTGCATGTATTAAAGCAAAAATGATGGATCGAGAAAATGTAAGAAATGGTATGAAGACGATTCAGGAAGTTACAGAGGAAGTTAAATGCGGAAGAAATTACTTAATCTTTGCAGAAGGAACGCGTTCGAAAGATGGAAATAAGATTGGTGATTTTAAAGGAGGAAGTTTTAAAGCGGCAACAAAAGCAAAATGTCCGATTGTTCCAGTTGCATTGATTGATTCTTTCAAACCATTTGATACAAATTCATTAGACGAGGTTGTAGTACAGGTACATTTTTTGGAACCGTTGTATTATGAAGATTACAAAGATATGAAGACAACAGAGATTGCAGAGCTCGTTCAGGAAAGAGTACAGAATAAGATTAATGAGAATATTTAATAAGATATATAGTTATAGGAGAGAGTTGAAAAATTCTCTCCTATTTTGTTCGATATAGTTGAAAATAGTTGTTGCTAGTGTGTTTTTTGGGGATACAATATGGGGATAGTAGAATAGTAATTGAATATAATGTATATAATAATAGGTTAAAATATATTGTATATAATTTGTAAGATAAATATAAAATAGAAAAAAATAAAAAAATTTAAAAAATAGGGTTGACATTTTAACTTCTGTTGCATATAATAAATCTTGCGTTGTGACGCAGAAGAGAATAGAGTCCTTGGAATAAAGGCGAAATTCAGAGCTGGAGAAATACTCAAGAGGCTGAAGAGGCGCCCCTGCTAAGGGTGTAGGTCGGGAAACCGGCGCGAGGGTTCAAATCCCTCTTTCTCCGTTAGTTTTTGAGAAGAAAAGCTTCAAAAAAACTTGAAAAAAGTTCTTGACAAAGCGAACTGCCTATGATAATATAAATGAGCTGTCGCAAAAAAGAACGACAACAAAGAACTTTGATA
>CAZAEC010000007.1:0-102237 GCA_964484055.1 uncultured Clostridium sp. | reverse complement strand
CAGTGATAGAAATATCATCACCCTTATCATCATTGTAGATATATGCTTTCATTTCGAACAGGTCGATGATTCCCTTGAATTCATCTTCTTTACCGATTGGGAGCTGGATGCAGATTGCATTCTTTCCTAATCTAGTTTTGATCTGTTCTACTGCTCCGTAGAAGTTTGCACCAAGGATATCCATCTTGTTGATGAATGCCATTCTTGGTACGTTGTAAGTGTCAGCCTGACGCCATACGTTTTCTGACTGTGGTTCTACACCACCTTTAGCACAGAATACACCAACTGCACCGTCCAGTACACGAAGTGAACGCTCTACTTCTACTGTAAAGTCTACGTGACCTGGAGTATCGATGATGTTGATACGGTGTTCTAAAGCACCTTTTTTAGGTTTGCAGTTTTCCTGCAGAGTCCAGTGGCATGTCGTAGCTGCTGAAGTGATAGTGATACCTCTTTCCTGCTCCTGTTCCATCCAGTCCATAGTAGCAGTTCCTTCATGAGTATCACCAATTTTGTGATTAACACCTGTATAATAGAGGATACGCTCTGTTGTTGTTGTTTTACCAGCATCAATATGAGCCATAATACCAATATTTCTGGTTCTCTCTAATGGATATTCTCTTCCAGCCATGTTTGCCTCCTATTAGAATCTATAATGAGCAAATGCTTTATTAGCTTCTGCCATTTTGTGCATATCTTCTTTTCTCTTAACTGATGCGCCTGTGTTGTTAGCTGCATCTAAGATTTCATTAGCGAGTCTTTCTTCCATTGTCTTCTCGCCTCTTTTACGAGAAAACATTGTTAACCAACGAAGTGCAAGAGCCTGTCTTCTGTCTGCTCTAACTTCGATAGGTACCTGATAAGTAGCACCACCAATACGTCTTGCCTTTACTTCGAGTACAGGCATGATATTGTTCATTGCTTCTTCGAATACTTCGATTGCTGGCTTATCAGCTTTAGCTTCAACTTTTTCAAATGCTCCATATACAATTTTCTGTGCTACACCTTTTTTACCATCAAGCATGATGTTATTAACAAGTTTTGTAACAACTTTGTTATTGTAAATTGGATCCGCTAATACATCTCTTTTCTGAGTATGTCCTTTACGTGGCACGGTCCTTCCCTCCTTAATCATATTTGCGGCTTTTCGCCGGGATTAATTCATCGGTACTCACATGTGTCTCTCTATGATCCATGTGCTCGTGGCAGCGATATCCGCAACCTACGATATCATAGTTCTGTTTGTGATACGATTTAACTCTAGTTACTATTTTTTAGCGTCTTTTGGTCTCTTAGCGCCGTATTTTGAACGAGACTGTCTTCTCTTAGCAACACCTGCTGTATCAAGTGTACCACGGATAATGTGATATCTTGTACCTGGCAAGTCTTTTACTCTACCACCACGGATAAGAACAACACTATGTTCCTGAAGGTTGTGACCTTCACCTGGGATGTAGCTTGTTACTTCGATTCCGTTAGAAAGACGAACTCTGGCAATTTTTCTAAGAGCTGAGTTAGGTTTTTTAGGTGTAGCAGTTTTTACAGCTGTACATACACCTCTTTTCTGTGGTGCAGAAGCGTCTGTAGCACGTTTTTTCAGAGAGTTGTAACCTTTCTGAAGAGCTGGTGCTGTTGATTTCTTTTCAGAAGTCTGACGTCCTTTTCTAACTAACTGGTTAAATGTTGGCATTTCTTTTTCACCTCCTATGATTTCTCGTGTGTCTCAGTCATTGAGACAGGTTGCAGATAATCGTAATTATCTTTACATTATAAGTGGTGCAAATCTTTATTTCTTGCACCTCAACTAATATAGTACTTTTCTTTTGGTATGTCAAGGGATTTTTCCTTGAAAAATCAACTTTTTTTCAACTTTTTTACATTTTATTTCATCTTCTGATTTAATTCTCTTGTTTGAAGAAAACCACACCGATCGCACCAGGTCCTGCATGTGTTCCAACTGTACTTCCAACTGTACATATTTTTATTTCATCTGCATCACAACCTAAGATCATTGTATTATCTTCTGCAAATTTTCTGATACGAGAATCATCCAATCCTGTATATACAATTGCATACGGCATTGCATGATCGATTCCTCCAAATTCTTCTATCTGTTTTACGATCATGTTTGCTGCATTTTTAGAGCCACGTGCTTTAACAAGCATCTCTAATACTCCGTCTTTTATCCCGAGCACTGGTTTGATCGACAACATTCCACCTACGATTCCGGAAATATTAGAAATACGTCCACCACGTCGTAAATATTCTAACGTATCAAATGTTGCGATCAAACATGCTTTACTCTTAACAGCTTCCACCGCATCCACGATTTCTCTTGCAGGTTTTCCTTCGTCTATCAATCGAAGTGCATATTCAACAATGATTCTTTCTCCCGCACTCACATTTCCACTATCGATCACATATACCTCTTCTTCAAAATCAGATGCAGCTATTTTCGCACTATTATATGTACCAGACAATTTTGAAGACAATGTGATCACAATTGGAGTTTCTCCTTCATCTAATGTTTCCTGAATTGCCTCAGTAAATACAAATGGTGTAATCTGACTTGTTTTTGGAAGTTCACTACACTCATCTAGTTTTTTATAAAATTCTTCTGTTGAAAGGGTTACACCATCTTGATATTCCACATCACCAAATCCTACCGTTAATGGTAAAACCTTGAGATATTTACTTTCTTTATCTGTCATATCTGATGCCGAATCTACAATAATCCTAATATTCATCTTGTCTCTCCATTTTTCTATAATATCAAATTATTTTACTTTAAAACATTTTAATTGTATAACAATCGACATTATATGAATTCAAAACAATATTGTCAATAATAATTTAATAATTCTCTTGCAAATAAAAAAAGATACCAGGTTATCCCCGGTATCTTTGTATTTTCTTCTATATTCTATATTAGTATGCTCTTCCCCAATATACCATATGTTTTGCAGGTTTTCCGCAGCATACGCATACATCTGACAAATGTTCCTGTTCGTCTGGAATACATCTAGATGTTACACCAGCTGTCTGTGTTTTAATCTCATCTTCACAAGCTTCTTCTCCACACCACATTGCTTTTACAAATCCGTAATCTTTTTCGAATTTAGCAATCATCTCTTCCATATTAACAGCTACATCAATATGAGAATCCAAATGAGCTTTTGCACGTTCAAACATTTCTTTCTGCATTGTTTCAAGAACTTCTGCAAGTTTTGTTGTCAATTCATCAAGTGATACAACGATCTTTTCTCTTGTATCACGACGAACAATGATTGCCTGATTATTCTCAATATCTTTTGGTCCGATCTCAATACGAGTTGGGATACCAACGATCTCCTGCTCACTGAATTTCCATCCTGGAGCTTTATCGGAATCATCAATCTTAGCAGTATATCCTGCTGCTCTAAGTGTATCAAGAAGTTCATTTGCTTTTTCAAGAACACCTTCTTTATGCTGAGCGATTGGAATTACCATTGTCTGAACTGGTGCAATTCTTGGTGGAAGTACAAGACCGCTGTCATCACCATGTACCATGATGATCGCACCGATAATTCTTGTAGATAATCCCCAAGATGTTTCATATACACTGTGAAGTTCATTGTTCTTATCTGAATATTTAATATCAAATGCGTCAGGGAATCCACTTCCGAAGAAATGGCTTGTTGCTGACTGAAGAGCTTTTCCATCATGCATCAGTGCTTCTACTGTATAAGTATCTTCAGCACCTGCGAATTTTTCACTCTCTGTCTTACGTCCACTCACCAATGGAATTGCAAGATCATCCTGAATAAAGTTGCGGTAAATATCACGCATCATCAGTGTTCTTGCTTCCGCTTCTTCATATGTAGCATGAATTGTATGTCCTTCCTGCCATAAGAATTCACGTGAACGAAGGAAAGGTCTTGTTGTTTTCTCCCATCTTAAAACAGAACACCACTGGTTCCATACCTTTGGAAGGTCACGATAGGACTGTACTGTCTTGCTCCATACATCACAGAACAATGTTTCTGATGTTGGACGGATACAGAACTTATCCTGAAGTGGTTCAAGACCACCCTGTGTAACCCATGCTACTTCTGGTGCAAATCCATCTACATGGTCTGCTTCTTTCTGAAGTAATGCTTCTGGAATCAGCATTGGAAGATATACATTTTCTACACCTGTATCTTTAAAACGCTTATCAAGATCTGCCTGAATCTTTTCCCAAAGAGCATAGCCATTTGGTAAATAATTCAAGCAACCTTTTACGCCTGAATAATCACATAATTTTGCTTCGCGCACAACGTCTGTGTACCACTGTGCGAAATCTTCCTCACGGGAAGTAATTGACTGAACTAATTTTTTTCCTTTTGCCATGGTTTCTCTCCCTCTATTTCGTTCTCAATCATAACTGCCATTCTAGCCGATAAATGTCTGATTGTCAAGGTCTGCCTTCTATCCCTGAATCTGCAGTAATTTGTGTTTCAATTCATTTTCCATACGACGCATCTCGCCTTCTGCTTCCTGACGTTTCTGACGTCCTTCCTGTTGGATTCGGAGCATTTCATCAAGTGTTGAGATCAAAGATTCATTCGTATATTTCAATGTTTCCATATCAACGATACCTCGTTCAGATTCTTTTGCTGTATCGATCGTTGCCATTTTCAGTTTTTCTGCATTCTTACGAAGCAATGCATTCGTCATGTCCGTCACTTCGCGCTGTGCAGCTGATGCCTGTGCTGAATGTTCGATTCCAAGCGCAATGACCATCTGGCTCTTCCAAAGTGGAATCGTATTCACGATCGTAGACTGAATCTTTTCTACCATCATTGTATTGTTGCCCTGTACCAGACGAATCTGTGGCGCAGTCTGCAAAGATACCTGTCTTGTAAGTTCCAGATCATGTAATTTCTTTTCAAATCGATTACACATAGAATCAAGATCTTTTGCTGCCTGTGCATCTTCTGCCAGACCTGTTCTTTGTGCTTTCTGAACCAATTCCTGAAGTTGAGTTGTACGAACTTCTTCAAGTTTCTGCTTCCCTGCCATGATATACATTGTCAGTTCTTTAAAATAAGTAAGATTCAGTTCATACATTTTGTCAAGAACAGCAATATCTTTCAGAAGCACAACCTGATGAGAATCTAACGCTTTCACGATCTGATTGATATTTGTCTCTGCTTTTGCATACTGTGCTTTCATATTAGAAAGTTTATTTGCCTGTTTTTTAAAGATTCCAAAGAAGCCTTTTTCCTCTTCTTCCCCAAATTCTTTCAACTCTTTTACAACATCCGTAAGAAGCCCACCAATTTCCCCAAGATCTTTTGTTCTTACATTGTCTAATGCTTTTTCCGAAAAATCCGCCATCTTTTTCTGTGTTCCCGCACCATATTGTAAGATCATCTGTGAATTTGTCAGATCGATCTGCTGCGCGAACTGAGCAACGATCTGTCTCTCATCTTCTGTCAATACAGAATCATCAAACTCCGGTTTTTCTTCTTTTTCAATGATCGGCTGCTTTTCCTCAGCCGCAAACGGTTCTAACGTCAATGTAGGCGCTGTTGTAAATTCATTAAATTCATTATTCATAAATAGACCTCCATCTATTCTCTATTATGATTTCTTCATCTTATCTTCTGTCAGACCTTCTTGTGCAAGCATTGTATGAAGCACTGAAATGTCAGAAGACAAATCCCAAGCAGTATCTTCAAACAAACTATCCAGTAACTTTTCAAATGCCAAATTCAATGTATCCAATGTCTTTTCAATCTCAATTTTAGAAGAAAGGATATTCTCGCCTTGTATTGGTTCTGCATCCAAAGATTCATATGCGCGCAAAAGTTTTACTGTAGTAGGGAGATAATATTCCATCATTCTATGCAGATCATCCACCGACTCAGGATTCTTTTCTACTCGATCAAAAATACTATCAACCACTTTTTCTATTTTATATATCTTGTCTGAAATTTCCTCGCCTGGAATCGCATCATTACATTCTCGAATGATTCTCACATATTCTTCTCCAGCTTTGATCACCTCACGAACTTCTGGTGAGAGTTTCGAAGCAGCTTCTTCCTCTGCTTTCTTTTTCATCTCTGCGTCCTGGGCAGCTCTCTTCTCAGCTTCCACGATGTTCTTCTTTTGTTCCTCTAGTTCTGCATATTGCTGGTATGCTTCATGACTTGTGATCAAGCAAGTTTTCTGCATATCAAGATGTCCCTGCTTAAACCATCCTTTTTTAATCATCTTCTCAATATCTTTGACAACAAATTTTGGAGATTTATGAACTCTCTGCGCTAACTCCTTGATATTGCCATACTCTTTATAACCAAGCATCTTTACATATGAACGAAATCTTGCCGTTCTACATATCCTGCTGATTCCCTTTATCAACAACAACACTGACAGCAATACTATCAATCCGAAAATTCCTGTTATGACCAATCCGAATGCCTTATCTTCTATCGATGTTAACGAAGCAACCAGACATCCGATCGTCATTCCCAAAGAACCACCCAATGTACATCCACTTATCACTGTAAGTACGATTCCGCCAGCTAAAGAACGTGCACCACTAGAATACAATTGTGTATTATATCCTCGTACCAGACTATAACTTTGCGGTTTCTGCACCTGCCGTCCAGCATTTCTACTCATTTCTTGACCAGCTTGTCCATACTGATATGCCGAATTATCATATTGATAATTTCCCGACTGATACGAAGAACTTTTGTATTGATAATTTCCTGACTGGTAAGTATATTTGCTCTGCTGTGAAAATTTACGATTTTGAGAATTTACTGCTCTTTTTACATTTCTTGTAATCTCATCTGCTGCACCATAGATTGTATCATTGATCGTCTGATTCAGCCTGCTGAAATCTCTAGAATCGATCGCATCTTGTACATTTCTGCAGATTTCTTTTCCAAAAATTTCCCAATCACGATTACTCATTCTGTCTCTCCTTCCGTAAGTTTTCCTATAATATAAATCGAAATATTCGTATCTTGACCATTTCTAGCATTTATATGATAATATTTTAGACAGATTAGTAAAAATAGTCAAGAAATATACTATGATATATTCATAAACAAAAAGGAGTCCTTTTATGAAAATAAATGTCTTATATGAAGATACAGAACTCATTGTATGTATCAAACCAGCTGGAGTTCCTACTCAGAGCAAAGAAATCCGCACTCCTGATATGGAAACACTTTTAAAAACTTATCTACGCAAAAATTCTGATTCTAAACAGATTCCTTATCTTGGAGTGATCCATCGACTTGATCAACCGGTAGAAGGTTTACTTGTTTTTGCAAAGACACCTGCTGCCGCCCGGAATCTGAATACACAGCTTACAACTTCTGGATTTGGAAAATATTATCGCGCACTACTTTCACATATTCCTAACAAGGCAGAGGGAACACTGGAACATTATCTTGTCCGCGACGGTCGCACAAATACATCTTCTGTTTGTACTGCTGATACAGAAGGAGCCAAAAAAGCAAGACTTCATTATACAATAGTCCGTACGATTGGAGAACAAGCTGTTGCTGAAATTGTATTAGATACAGGAAGACATCACCAAATTCGCGTACAGATGTCTGCAATCGGCTGTCCCATCGTAGGCGATACAAAATATGGTGCTACAAACACTGATCGTCCAATTTCTCGACGTGAAAGCCGTAGGATTGAATTATATGCCTGCCGCCTTACTTTTGTTCATCCAACAACAAAGAAAAGAATGTGCTTCGAACTTCCAAAAGAATTCTAAAAATTCCGGATGAACAATGCCGTCATTTACTGTCCGCTATTGTTCATCCAGAACTTATATCCTCTTATTTATTATTCCCATTCTGCGATTACCCACTAATCCTTTTCATCACACGTAATCGCATAAATTTATTTTCTCAACATCGCTGCAACACCACATACCGCTGCATATAACACACCTGCACATGGCCAGATTACCCATGTCGTATCCCATCTTCCTGTCACAAAGCTAAGCCCAAGATAAATAGCAGTTAATGTACACCAATAAACTTTTGAAAGATTATCATTTTTCTTATTTTCATATTTCTTTTCTCGTGTATAGTCACCCTCTTCAAGAAGTTTCTGATAACTGCCCCAGATCATTCCTGACCAGACAAATAAATATACTCCAAATGCTACAATGACCAGCAACAACGCTACCGCATATATCATAATAAGATCAGACATATCAAAAGCTGCTGCGATCATAATTGGGATTACACTCACAATACAAAGTGAAACACCTGTTACAATACATTTCTTAAATACTGGTTCGAACGCTTCTTTTTTTACTTCTGCAAGTCCTGCCACACCGTACTCAAAAGACAACACTTCTTTTTCTAAATATTCGTATTTCTCTAACTGCATTCCTTGCATAATAAATACCGCAACAGAAGCCGCTATAATAAGAAGTAAGATTGTTGTTCCAATTCCACCAGCCATATTTTCTGTGATTTCAATTCGATTAAATTCTGCCAGCCCTGCCAACAAAATCAATAAAACCGGTGAAATTATACAAGCTGCAACACCTGCTGCAATTTTTTTCGAAGCTCGTTCTGTAAGTTCAAGATATGTTCCTGCCTCTTGAAGTGTTACATATCTTATTTCCTCACTATCTTCATTACCAGTAACCTCTTCTCTTGTCAAAATTGGCATTTCATTTTCAATCTCATCTTTTAAAAGATAATCTGTAGAAACTCCAAAAATTTCACTCAACCGAATAATCTTATTCAGATCCGGTATCGATGCTGCACTTTCCCATTTTGACACAGATTGCCTTGAAACATTCAGTCTCGCTGCCAATTCTTCCTGCGACCATCCATTTTGCTTTCTAAGTTTAATTATTTTTTCTGCTAAGATCATAACATCCTCCTCATAAAATCATCGTCATCTCAAACAATATCTTCTTTGAACTGTCTGCATCATAGCAAAAAAGTCGGTTGACCACCACCAACTTTACTTGGAAGTATGTCAACCGACAGTTGCATTCTGATCAAAAACACAATTTAAACAAATTTTCGAGGTTTCTGTTAATTATTTTATTTCTATTCCTGTTCTACCTCTTCTGTAAGTGCATCTTTGTATCTTTCCAAAATCGTATTCTGTATTTTTTCTCTTGTTCCGGAGTTAATAGGATGTGCGATATCTCTGTACTCACCATCCAAAGATCTTTTGCTCGGCATTGCAATAAATAAACCTTTTTCGCCTTCAATGATCTTGATATCATGTACTACAAATTCATCATCGATCGTAATAGATACCACTGCTTTTAATTTCCCCTCTTTTGCCACCTGCCGTACGCGTACATCTGTAATCTGCATCCACGTTCTCCTTTCTTCTGCCGTTTTGAATCATAACACCTTGAAAATGTGTTACCAATCAAATCTCTCATTCTTTTCAGTCACTACTTTTATGCCATCTTCTCCGATATATCTTGTGTTTGCCCGGATCGTGCTTCGGCTTTCAACAATACAGTTTTCTATATATGTATTATCTCCTATATAAATGTCATTCAAAATCACAGAATTTTTGATCACACAATTATTTCCTACAAATACTTTTTTAAAAATAAGAGAATTTTCAACTGTGCCATTGATCACGCAGCCTGTTCCAACCAGACTATTCTTTACTACAGATCCTGGATTAAATTTCGCTGGTGGAAGATCCACTACTTTGGATCTTATTTCCGGAAGATCTCTAAAGAAATATTTTCTGATCTCTGGTTTTAAGAAATCCATATTTGTCTTATAATAAGATTCTACTGTTGCTATATTGCTCCAATATCCTTGCATCTTATATCCATATATCTTTTTCAGATTCTTATAACGGATCAAGATATCATTTACAAAATCATATCTTTCTTCCTCTGCACATCGCTCCAGCAGATCGATCAAAAGATGTCTGCGCATTACATAGATTCCTGTTGATACAATCTGTGAATTTGCCACCATCGGCTTTTCTTCAAACTGTCTGATTCGTCCATCTTCATCCATCTCGATCGTTCCAAAACGAGTTGCTTCCGCTTCATTTCCAATATCTTTTACAACAACTGTAATATCTGCATCTTTTTCAATATGATATTCAAGTACTTTACTATAATCCAACTTGTAGACTGCATCACCAGATACGATCACAACATAAGGCTCATGGCATTTCTGAAGAAAATCTAGGTTCTGATGCATCGCATCTGCAGTTCCTCTATACCAAGAATCATTACTCGCTGTGATCATCGGCGTAAATACATACAAACCACCTTGTTTACGCCCAAAATCCCACCATTTTGAAGAATTTAGATGCTCATGAAGAGAACGTGAATTGTATTGTGTCAAAACAGCCACTTTCTGGATCCTTGAGTTCATCATATTACTCAGAGCGTAATCGATCGCTCTGTAGCTTACTGCGATCGGCATAGCTGGTACTGCACGCTTTTCTGTCAATTCCTGCATCTTTTTATTATTACCACCTGCCAAAACAATTCCTACTGCTTTCATTAACGCTCACCTGCCTTTATCAAAGTTTCTCCACTTTCTAATATTCCATCATTATAATCTTCATATACTGTCTTTCCACTGATTGCTGTATTCTTTCCGATCTTAACATTTGAAGGAATAACAGAATTCTCACCAACTGTCGCTAAGCCTCCACTGTAAATATTTGGCTTAAACTTATTTGGTACTTCTTCTCCAATTCCCATTGTAACACTATCACCAATCAATGTATTTTCTGCAATGATCGCTTTCTCGATCACACAATTTTCTCCGATCGTTACATTCTGCATGATGATCGAATCTTTGATCACACTTCCTTTTCCTATCGTAACTCCCGCACCGATCACAGAGCTGCTTACATTTCCATAAATCTCCGTTCCATTCGCAACGATACACTTCACGATAGATGCTTCATCTGAAATATACTGTGGTGGAAGAATCGAGTTATTCGTATAAATCTTCCAAAATTCTTCATACAGATTAAACTCTGGAATAATATCGATCAGCTCCATATTGGCTTCCCAATAAGAACTAAGCGTTCCAACATCTTTCCAATATCCATTATACTCATACGCAAATAAGCGTTGTCCTTTTTCATGACAATACGGAATAATATGCTTTCCAAAATCACAATTCGGCTGTTCTGAAAGCTTGATCAATGCTTCCTTTAATACAGGCCAACTAAATATGTATATTCCCATTGATGCCAAATTACTGCTCGGCTTTTCTGGCTTTTCTTCAAATTCTTTGATTTTATGTTCTTCATCTGTAACCACGATTCCAAACCTGCTTGCTTCTTCGATCGGAACTGGCATTGCCGCGATCGTAACATCAGCATTATTATCTTTATGATATTTCAACATCACATCATAATCCATCTTGTAAATGTGATCTCCAGAAAGAATCAACACATAATCTGGATTATAAGTTTCCATATAATCTAAATTCTGATAAATCGCATTCGCTGTACCTGTATACCACTCGCTGTTTGTACTTTTTTCATACGGAGGAAGTACTGAAACACCTCCGACATTTCGATCCAGATCCCATGGAATACCAATTCCGATATGTGTATTCAATCGCAATGGCTGATACTGTGTCAGTACTCCAACTGTATCAACGCCTGAATTAATACAGTTACTAAGTGGAAAATCTATGATTCTATACTTTCCGCCGAATGCAACTGCTGGCTTCGCTACTTTGGCCGTTAATACTCCTAAACGACTGCCTTGTCCGCCTGCCAACAACATGGCGATCATCTCTTTTTTAATCATGCCGTCACCTCATTCCGTTTTATTAAAAATATTATACCATATTTTTTATTTATATAAATATATTTTACAATTTTTGAACACTTTTTTTGTACTTTTTGTTAATTTTGCACAAGAAGAACTTCTTTCAATTTTGTCCATATATAGTATAATATAGTAGAGAGATAATCTTTATGACTAAATTTAATACGAATATATTTTAAAGAAGGGACTATTATGTACAAGATTGACTTCAAAAAACCAATCCATATCCATTTTATCGGTATTGGTGGTATCAGTATGAGTGGTCTTGCAGAGATTCTGTTGAACGAAGGCTTTACAGTATCCGGTTCGGACGCAAAAGAATCTGCATTGACACAGCATCTCGAAAGTAAAGGGGCCCGCATTTTTTATGCCCAGGTCGCTTCCAATATTACGGATGATATTGACTGTGTTGTTTATACAGCAGCGATCAGTAATTCCAACGAAGAATTAATGGAAGTTGTATCTCGTGGTATTCCTACATTAACACGTGCGGCACTTCTCGGACAATTAATGAAAAATTATAAGACTCCAATCGCAGTTTCCGGAACACATGGAAAAACAACAACAACTTCTATGCTTTCCCATATTTTCCTGGCTGGAGAACTCGATCCAACAATTTCTGTTGGTGGGATCCTACAGGCGATCGGGGGCAACATACGTGTTGGAAACTCTGAAGTATTTGTAACAGAAGCTTGTGAATACACAAACAGCTTTTTAGAGTTTTTCCCAAAATATGCGATCATTCTGAATGTAGAAGAAGATCATCTCGACTTTTTTAAAGATCTTGATGACATTCGTAACTCTTTCCATAAGTTTTCAAAACTTTTGCCTGCAGATGGTGCACTGATCATCAATGGTGATATTGAAAATTATCAAGGAATCTGCAATGATCTTGATTGCCGCGTTATCACTTATGGTTCTTCTCCAGAATTTGATTATTGTGCAGCAAACATTTCCTATGATGAAAAAGGCTGTGTCTGCTTCGATCTTGTAAGATCAGGCAACAAATGTGAGCATATCTGTCTCTCTGTAACAGGAGAACACAATGCATACAATGCACTTTCAGCGATTGCGACAGTTGAACTTTTAGGTATTCCTATGGATACGATCCAGAAAGGACTGCTTGCATTCACAGGAACAGATCGCCGTTTTGATTATAAAGGAACTTTGAATGGTGTAACGATCGTTGACGACTATGCACACCATCCAACAGAGATCAAAGCTACTATGATGGCTTCTAAACACTATCCTCACAAAGAACTCTGGGTAGTATTCCAGCCACATACTTACACACGAACAAAAGCATTCATGCATGAATTTGCAGAAGCACTTTCACTCGCTGACCATCTTGTCCTTGCTGACATCTATGCAGCTCGTGAAACGGACACACTTGGAGTTTCTTCTGCACAGTTAGCAGAGGAAGCCAGAAAACTTGGAACAGACGCTTATTATTTCCCATCTTTCCAAGAGATTGAGGAATTCCTGAAAGTCCAATGTACCCCAGGAGATCTTCTGATCACGATGGGAGCCGGAGATGTTGTAACGATCGGAGAAGATCTTTTAAAATAAAACTTCCTATTCGTTATAAAAATGCCTGTTCTTCCAGCAAAAAATGCTTTTTTAGAATTCATTAAGATGCTATAATACAATTTGCACACAAAAAACTTTTTGTTTTTTACAGAGGACAGGTTTATGAAGACTTTAGAAGTAACAAATATTTTTCAGATAAATGCAACTTTGATCGCAAATGACTTTATCGATGAACATATGATAAAAGCAAACGGGGAGTTTGTAAAAGTATATTTATTTTTATTAAGACATCAGGAAAACCCTGATTTTTCACTTACTCCCGCATCCATTGCAGACAGCTTGAATCTTACCGAGAACGATGTGTTAAGAGCACTTCGCTACTGGGAAAGTGAAGGTCTGTTGAATCTCAATGCTGATCAGGAAGAACCGCAACCAATTATTGAACAACCCACTGCCATTCCGGTACAGACACCACCTCCAGTCGTATCTATACCGAAGACAGTCCCTATCGATCCGCTCAAAGCCAAGAAAGAACTCAAGTCGCTCCTGTTCATTGCTGAACAATATCTTGGCAAAACACTATCTAGAACGGATATTGATGCTATTACATATTTTTATGAATCTCTTGGCATGACTGCGGATTTGATTGAATATCTTATTGAATCCTGTGTCGAGAACGGACATAAAAGTATCCATTACATTCAAAAAGTTGCTATCTCATGGAGCGATGCTGGGATCAGAACAAAAGAACAGGCAAAAAATCATTCTGCCTCTTATAACAAGAACTGTTATACTGTTCTTAACGCATTTGGAATCAAAAATCGCGGACCTGCCGCATCTGAACTTGCTTTTATCCGTAAATGGACTGATGAACTTGGTTTTTCATTAGATATTATTCAAGAAGCATGCAGCCGCACGATTGCAGCTACACATCAACCAAGTTTTGAATACACGGATAGTATTTTGGAAAACTGGAATAAAAACAATGTTCATCATTTAAAAGATATCGCTATTTTAGATGCCGCATTCCAAAAGGATAAAGCCTCTAGAAAAACTCCTGTTTTGCGAAACGGTACACCGCCGAAAAATCACAATAATTTTGAACGTCGTTCTTATGATATGGACTCTTTAGAGGCTAGATTATTAAATAGTAATTAAAAGGAGTATTCTTGTGGGACTTAAGAATTCACAATATCAGGCGATCATGAGAGCTTATGAGCAAAAGCAACTAAGAAGCCATGATATATATACACAACGTTACAACGAGGTTTGTCGATGTGTACCAGAATTTCAGACTTTAGATAAATCCATTGCTCAGCTCTCACTTCAATACGGAAAGCGTTTGCTCAGTGGTGATGAGAATGCTGTAGATTCTTTAAGAGAAGAATTGAATGTTCTTAGAAATAAAAAAGCAGAACTATTAACTTCTGCTGGATTTCCAAAGGATTATCTAGAACCAATATACGAATGTAGTAAATGTAACGATACTGGATATATTGGAAATCAGAAGTGTCACTGCTTTAAAAAAGCCGTGACTACGCTTCTCTATGAGCAATCAAATTTAAAAGAAATACTTAAAAAAGAAAATTTCAGTACATTGTCACTGAAATATTATTCAGAAAATTATATAGATGAAAAAAATGGTCGGTCTTCTTTAGCTGTTATGAAAGATGCTGTTCTGACCTGCCACAATTTTGTAGATCGATTTGCAATACAACATCCTAATCTTTTCCTTTATGGAAATGTTGGTGTCGGAAAAACATTTTTATCCAACTGTATTGCAAAAGATTTGATTGACCGTGGATTTTCGGTCATCTACTATTCTGCTCCAGCATTTTTCAATACGCTTGCACAAAGTGTATTTGATAAAAATGATTTAAATGCACAGAATATGTATGAACAAATTTATGACTGTGATCTTCTTATTATTGATGATCTGGGAACTGAATACACAAACCAATTTATTGCTTCCCAATTCTTCACATGCATTAATGAAAGATTGCTCAATAAGAAGTCAACCGTCATATCAACAAATTTGTCTCTGGATGCGCTCGCAGACCTTTATACAGAGCGTTCATTTTCCAGAATTACCAGCAATTATACCATGCTCAAGTTAATTGGGGATGATATAAGAATACAAAAGAGATTTCTAAATAGGGAGGAAGCATAATGTTGCGTCGAGGCGAAAGAAATTTAGAGAATATTCCAGTTGGAGCTTTAGGATTGATTCCTATCATCGGCTGTGAAAAACTTGGTGCAAAAGTAAATGATTATCTTGTTGATTGGAGAAACAACAGTGATCACCAGTACAAAGATGATGTTGTTTTCACTGGATATGCAGAAGACAGCTATCTGATCAGCACTTCACTGCCACGTTTTGGTTCAGGTGAAGCAAAAGGTATCATTAATGAATCAGTACGTGGTAAAGACGTTTATATCATGGTAGACGTATTAAATTATGATATCACTTACAAATTATCCGGTCGTGTAAACCGTATGTCTCCAGACGACCATTACCAGAATCTTAAAAGAACTATTGCTGCAATCGCAGGAAAGGCAAGACGTATCAATGTTATCATGCCATTCCTTTACGAAAGCCGTCAGCACAAAAAGAGCCATCGTGAATCTTTAGACTGTGCTCTTGCATTACAGGAACTTGTACGTATGGGTGTTGATAACATCATCACATTTGATGCTCACGATCCACGTGTACAGAATGCAATTCCATTGCATGGATTTGAAACAATCTCACCAACATATCAGTTTGTAAAAGAACTTTTAAACACACAGGATAATCTGACAATTGACTCAGATCATATGATGATCATCAGCCCAGATGAAGGTGCTACTCACAGAGCAATCTATCTTGCTAACATACTTGGGCTGGATATGGGTATGTTCTACAAACGTCGTGATTATACACGCATCGTAGACGGACGTAACCCAATCGTTGCTCATGAATTCCTTGGAAGTTCTGTTGAAGGAAAAGACGTTATCATCATCGATGATATGATTTCTTCAGGTGACAGTATTCTTGATGTTGCAAAACAGCTGAAAGCTCGTAAAGCAAATCGTATCTATGCATTTGCTACATTCGGTCTTTTCACAAGTGGTATGGAAAAATTTGATGAAGCATATGAACAGGGACTGATCCATGGTGTGTTTACAACAAACTTAATCTTCCAGACAGATAATCTACTTTCTAAATCATATTATCACAACTGTGATATGAGCAAATATATTGCACTGATCATTGATACACTGAATCATGACGGATCTCTGAGCACTCTTCTTGATCCTAGCCAGCGTATCAACCACGCATTACAGCTTTACAAAAAAGGAGAAGAAATCACAGACTAATTCTCTATTAAGACTATTTAAAAAGGACTCCTTAGCGAGTCCTTTTCTTTTATCTTTTATAACATGATATATAATCCTTTTCTAGTATGTAAAAAGACCCCAGATCAAATGATCTGGGGTCTTCTATGTATGATTTAAATCAACAGTTATTATTTAATGAACTGTCCTAATAAACCAGCACCTTCGCAAATAGCTAAGAACAGTGGTGCAAATACAAGAGATACAACTGTCATAAGTTTTACCAGGATGTTGATAGATGGTCCTGATGTATCTTTGAATGGGTCACCTACTGTATCACCAACTACTGCTGCGTGATGAGCTTCGCTACCTTTTCCGCCGTGGTGTCCTGTTTCGATGTATTTCTTAGCGTTATCCCATGCTCCACCTGAGTTTGACATGAAGATTGCCATAAGTACACCTGTTACAAGAGCTCCACCGAGAAGTCCACCAAGAGCTTCTACACCGAGGAGTGCACCAACTAATACAGGAACGATAACTGCCATAAGACCAGGAACAAGCATTTCGTGAAGAGCTGCTGTTGTAGAGATAGCTACGCAAGATTTGTAATCAGGTTTAGCTGTTCCCTTCATGATACCTGGGTTTTCACGGAACTGACGTCTTACTTCTTCAATCATCTTGTAAGCTGCTTTAGATACAGAATCCATAGTCATAGCTGAGAAGAGGAATGTAAGTACACCACCGATGAAGAGACCTACAACTACCATAGGTGAAAGTAAGTCGATTTTTGCAAGTGAAACTGCCTGTGAGTAAGATACAAACAGAGCAAGTGCTGTAAGGGCTGCTGAACCGATAGCGAAACCTTTACCCATAGCTGCTGTTGTGTTACCTACAGAGTCAAGTTTGTCTGTAATCTCACGAACTGATTCGTCAAGACCTGACATTTCAGCGATACCACCAGCATTGTCAGCGATTGGACCATAAGCGTCAACGGCTACTGTTACACCAGTTGTTGAAAGCATACCTACAGCTGCAAGAGCGATACCATACAGACCACATGTCATGTATGAAATAACAATACCAACACAGATAAGGAGCATTGGGATTGCTGTTGACTGCATACCTACTGCAAGACCAGAAATGATTGTTGTAGCTGGGCCTGTTTCAGACTGAGCACCAATCTTCTTAACTGGATTGTAATCAGCAGATGTGTAGTATTCTGTTACGTTACCAATGATAACACCAACAATCAGACCAGCGATAACTGCGATTGCTGCAGACATATTGTTGAAGAGCATGTAGCTCATTACAAGAGATACGATAACTACGATTGCTGTAGCTACATATTCACCTGTTGAAAGAGCTTTCTGTGGATCTCCGTTTTCTCCTGTTTTAACGAAGAATGTTGCAATGATAGATGCAAGAAGACCTACTGCTGAAATTACAAGTGGGAAGATTACACCAGCGTTTGCTACACCGCCAGCTACAGCTACACCAAGTGTAAGTGCAGATACAAGTGATCCAACATAAGATTCAAACAAGTCAGCACCCATACCAGCAACGTCACCTACGTTATCACCTACGTTATCAGCGATAACAGCTGGGTTACGTGGATCATCTTCTGGGATACCAGCTTCTACTTTACCTACAAGGTCAGCTCCAACGTCAGCAGCTTTTGTATAAATACCACCACCAACACGAGCGAAAAGTGCTACTGAAGAAGCACCCATACTGAATCCTGATAATACACCAGCGTCTTTTGTGATCATGTAAACGATACTTACACCAAGTGCACCAAGACCAGCTACACACATACCCATAACGGCACCGCCTGAGAATGCGATTGAAAGAGCTTTGTTCATACCGCTCTCTTTTGCAGCGTTAGCTGTTCTAACATTTGCTTTTGTAGCAACTGTCATACCACAGTAACCTGCGATGATTGAGAAGATAGCACCACCGAGGAATGCAACTGCTGTTGTTAAACCGATTCCTACGCCAAGTGCAATAGCTACTACTGCGATAAATACAACAAGAATTTTATATTCTGCTGTAAGGAAAGCGCGAGCGCCTTCTGCGATTGCTGCTGCAATCTCCTTCATTCTGTCTGTTCCTTCTTCTGCTTTGCTTACTTTAGCAGCAAGATATGCTGCGAAAAGTAATGTAATAACAGCAACTACAGGAACAAGATACATCAAATTTTCCATGAATTTTCTCCCTCCTACTTTATTGATAAAATTCCTACTCGATATGTGTAGAACAAATAGAATTTGAAGGACATTCCATCTATCCCGTACCACATATCCGGCTCACAAAAAAGCTCAGTCAGTAGACTAAGCTTTTTTAACCTACGAGTATTATACTTGTTATTCTGACAGCTTGCAAGTATATATTAAATTTTTTTTGCAAAAATTTTCGGATTTCTCATTTTTTTTTAGATTTTTTACCGTATTTTTGCCCAGAAACTTACTATTGTACTCGTGAGTTAAAAACACTCCGGTACAAGTGTTCCTCATTCCGGAGTGTTCCTTTATATTTATTCTTCAGTTTCTTCAACTTCGTCGAATGCTTCCATTTCTACTTCTGCTTCTACAGAAATCTCTTCTGTATATTCATCTGTATACTCTTCAGCATCTTCGATCATATCCATAACTGTTTCTTCTTCTGAAGCTGCTTCTTCAAGCATTTTATCTGTATTCAAACGTACATCACGGTATTTTTTCATACCTGTACCAGCTGGTACGTGTTTACCAATGATAACATTTTCTTTCAGACCTACAAGGTGGTCAACTTTTCCTTTGATTGCTGCTTCTGTAAGGACTTTTGTTGTTTCCTGGAAGGAAGCTGCTGACAAGAAGGAATCTGTTGCAAGAGAAGCTTTTGTAATACCAAGCATGATCTGCTCTGCTGTTGCAGGTTCTTTACCTTCAGCAACGAGTTTTTCATTTACATCCTCAAATTCAAGGACATCAACCATGCTGCCTGGAAGGAAGTCTGTATCACCATTTTCTTCAATACGAACTTTCTTAAGCATCTGACGTACGATAACTTCAATATGTTTATCGTTGATTTCTACACCCTGCAGACGGTAAACTCGCTGAACTTCACGAAGCAGATAATCCTGTGCTGCACGAAGACCTTTGATCTTCAAGATATCATGTGGATTAATACTACCTTCTGTCAGTACATCACCAGCCTCAAGCATCTGGCCATCCTGTACTTTGATACGTGAACCATAAGGAATCAAGTATGCTTTAGACTCTCCAGTCTTATCATTTGTTACGATAACTTCACGTTTCTTCTTAGTATCGCTAAGAGTTGCTTTTCCTGCAAATTCAGTGATGATTGCAAGACCTTTAGGTCTTCTTGCTTCAAACAACTCTTCTACTCGAGGAAGACCCTGTGTGATATCGTCACCTGCTACACCACCAGTATGGAATGTTCTCATTGTAAGCTGTGTACCAGGTTCACCGATAGACTGAGCTGCAATGATACCAACTGCTTCACCGATCTGTACAGCTTCTCCAGTAGCCATGTTCGCACCATAACACTTAGAGCAAACACCGTCTTTACATTTACATGTAAGGATTGTACGAATCTTGATTTCTTCTAATGGATTACCATTTGCATCCACACCCTTACGCATTACTTTTTCAGCACGTTTTGGTGTGATCATATGGTTTGCTTTAACGATCACATTGCCTTCTTTATCTTTGATGTCTTCGCAAGAGAATCGTCCTGTAATACGATCCTGAAGGCTTTCAATCTCTTCATTTCCATCCATAAATGCTTTTACAGCCATTCCTGGAATTGGTTTTCCTTCTACTGCACAGTCTGTATCGTAGATGATCAACTGCTGTGAAACGTCTACCAGACGTCTTGTCAGGTAACCTGAATCGGCTGTACGAAGGGCTGTATCTGACAGACCTTTACGAGCACCATGCGCAGACATGAAGTACTCCAGTACGTCAAGACCTTCACGGAAGTTTGATTTGATAGGCAACTCAATCGTACGACCAGTTGTATCAGCCATCAAACCACGCATACCAGCAAGCTGTTTGATCTGTTTATCAGAACCACGGGCACCAGAGTCAGCCATCATGAAGATGTTGTTGTATTTATCAAGACCTGAAAGAAGAGCTTCTGTAAGCTTATCATCGGTTGTTTTCCATGTATCAACAACTTCTTTGTAACGTTCTTCTTCTGTGATAAGACCACGTTTGTAGTTCTTTGTGATTCTATCTACTGTATCCTGTGCCTGTTTGATCATCTCTGGTTTCTGTGGTGGTACAGTCATATCAGAAATGGATACTGTCATCGCAGCTCTAGTAGAGAACTTGTAACCGATTGCTTTTACATCATCCAGAACTTCTGCTGTCTGTGTTGCACCATGTGTATTGATAACCTTTTCAAGGATCTTCTTAAGCTGTTTTTTACCTACGTGGAAATCGATTTCCAGTTTCAGCTCGTTTCCTTCAACCTCACGGTCTACGAATCCAAGATCCTGTGGAATGATCTCGTTGAACAGAAGACGACCGAGTGTTGCATCGATCACGCCTGTTTTTTCTGTTCCATCAGGCATTGTCTTTGTTACACGCACTTTAATCTTAGAGTGCAGTGTGATATAACCATTTTCGTATGCCAGGATTGCTTCGTTCATATTCTTAAAGAACATTCCCTCACCTTTTACTCCTGGACGTTCCTGTGTCAAATAGTAAATACCAAGTACCATATCCTGTGAAGGAACTGCTACAGGGCCACCATCTGATGGTTTCAACAGGTTGTTTGGAGAAAGAAGCAAGAAACGACATTCTGCCTGTGCTTCTACTGAAAGCGGTACGTGAACCGCCATCTGGTCTCCGTCAAAGTCGGCATTGTAAGCTGTACATACCAATGGATGAAGCTTAATTGCCTTACCTTCTACAAGGATTGGCTCAAATGCCTGAATACCAAGTCTATGAAGTGTAGGCGCACGGTTCAACATTACCGGATGCTCTTTAATTACTTCTTCAAGTACGTCCCAAACCTGTGGTTCTAAACGTTCTACCATTTTCTTAGCATTCTTAATATTGTGTGCTGTACCATTTGCAACAAGTTCTTTCATAACAAATGGTTTGAACAGCTCGATAGCCATTTCTTTTGGCAGACCACACTGATAAATCTTCAGTTCTGGTCCTACTACGATAACAGAACGTCCTGAGTAGTCAACACGTTTTCCAAGCAAGTTCTGACGGAAACGTCCTGACTTACCTTTCAACATGTCTGAAAGAGATTTCAGAGCACGGTTTCCAGGTCCTGTAACTGGACGACCACGGCGACCATTATCGATCAATGCGTCAACAGCTTCCTGAAGCATACGTTTTTCGTTACGAACAATGATGTCCGGAGCGCCAAGCTCAAGAAGTCGTTTCAGACGGTTATTTCTATTAATGATTCTTCTGTAAAGATCATTCAAGTCAGATGTAGCAAAACGTCCACCATCTAACTGTACCATAGGACGAAGATCTGGTGGGATAACAGGAATTGCTGTCAGTACCATCCATTCAGGTTTATTTCCTGATTCACGGAACGCTTCTACAACTTCCAGACGTTTTACGATTCTTGCACGTTTCTGTCCTGAAGCATTTTCCAATGCTGCCTGTAATTCTGCGTAATCAGCTTCCAGATCAATAGCCTGAAGAAGTTCCTGAATTGCTTCAGCACCCATTCCTACACGGAATGATCTTCCCCATTTTTCTCTTGCTTCCTGATATTCTGCTTCTGAAAGAATCTGTTTATACTGAAGATCTGTTTCACCTTTATCAAGTACGATATAAGAAGCAAAGTACAGGACTCTCTCCAATGTTCTTGGAGAGATATCCAAAATGAGTCCCATACGGCTTGGAATACCTTTAAAATACCAGATGTGTGATACTGGAGCAGCCAGTGCGATATGTCCCATACGTTCACGACGAACTGTTGATTTTGTTACTTCAACTCCACATCGATCGCAGACTACGCCTTTGTAGCGGATCTTTTTATATTTTCCACAGTGACATTCCCAGTCTTTGCTAGGTCCAAAGATTTTTTCACAGAAAAGTCCATCTTTTTCTGGTTTCAGAGTTCTATAGTTGATTGTCTCAGGCTTAGTAACTTCGCCTCTTGACCATTCCATGATTTTCTCTGGTGAAGCCAGACCAATTTTGATTGCATCAAATGTTAATGGCTCATACTGTTGTTCATTGTTTGTTGGCATAAACTTGGCTCCTCCTATTCTTCATCCATGAATCCATCGAAATCAATTGGTTCCTCGTCTGCATAATCATCAAACTCAGGTTCTACATCTTCCAGTTCCCCTTCTACAAATTCTTTCTGACTGAATCCATGTTCACCAAATGATTCGTTACGATCATTGTACTTTCTGTCTCCTTCGATGATAGAACGAAGATCTGTCTCACCGTAATCTACGCTTTCCATGATCTCTACTTCTGTATTATCATCACGAAGTACTCTTACATCCAGTGCAAGTGACTGAAGTTCTTTCAAAAGAACCTTGAATGATTCTGGAATACCTGGTTCAGGGATATTTTCACCTTTGATGATTGCTTCATAAGTTTTTACACGACCTACAACGTCATCAGATTTTACTGTCAGGATTTCCTGAAGTGTATATGATGCACCGTATGCTTCCAGTGCCCAAACTTCCATTTCTCCAAAACGCTGTCCACCAAACTGAGCTTTACCACCCAGTGGCTGCTGTGTAACAAGTGAGTAAGGACCAGTTGAACGTGCATGGATCTTATCATCAACCAAGTGATGCAGTTTCAGGTAATGCATGTGTCCAATTGTTACCCTACTGTCAAATGGTTCTCCTGTACGTCCGTCTCTTAACTGAACCTTTCCATCACGAGAAAGTGGAACACCTTTCCAGAGTGCTCTATGTGCTCTGTTATCTGACAGATACTGCAGAACTTCTGGACGAAGCTGGTCTTTATATTTTGCTTCAAATTCTTCCCACTCTGTATTGACATAATCATTTGCCATATCCAGAGTATCCATGATATCCACCTCGTTTGCACCATCAAAGACAGGTGTGGAAATGTTAAATCCAAGTGCCTTTGAAGCAAGACTCAGGTGAATTTCAAGTACCTGTCCGATATTCATACGGGAAGGTACACCCAATGGGTTCAATACGATATCCAGTGGACGTCCGTTTGGAAGATATGGCATATCTTCTACTGGAAGTACTCTGGAAACAACACCCTTGTTACCATGACGTCCAGCCATCTTATCACCAACAGAGATTTTTCTCTTCTGTGCGATGTAGATACGAACTGACTGGTTAACTCCTGGAGACATCTCATCTCCATTTTCTCTTGTAAATACTTTGGCATCTACAATAATACCATATTCTCCGTGAGGTACTTTCAAAGAAGTATCTCTTACTTCTCTTGCTTTTTCACCGAAGATCGCACGGAGCAATCTTTCTTCAGCTGTAAGTTCTGTTTCTCCCTTAGGAGTAACTTTTCCGACCAGGATATCTCCGGCACGTACTTCTGCACCTACGCGGATAATACCTCTTTCATCCAGATCTTTCAGTGCATCATCACCAACACCTGGAATATCTCTTGTGATCTCTTCTGGTCCGAGTTTTGTATCACGGGCTTCTGCCTCGTATTCTTCAATATGAATAGATGTATAAACATCATCCTGTACAAGACGTTCACTCAGAAGAACAGCATCCTCGTAGTTGTAACCTTCCCATGTCATGAAACCGATCAATGGGTTTTTACCAAGTGCCATCTCACCCATAGATGTTGATGGACCATCTGCGATAACCTGTCCTTTTTCAACTCTTTCGCCTTTATCAACGATTGGTCTCTGGTTATAGCAGTTACTCTGGTTACTTCTCTGGAATTTTGTAAGTTTGTAATTCTTCTTAGTTCCGTCATCATGTCTGATTGTAATTTCAGTAGATGTAGAACGTTCTACTGTTCCGGCTTCCTCTGCAACAACACATACACCGGAGTCTACTGCTGCTTTTACTTCCATACCAGTTCCAACAACAGGTGCTTCTGTTGTAAGAAGAGGTACTGCCTGACGCTGCATGTTAGATCCCATCAGCGCACGGTTCGCATCGTCATTTTCCAAGAAAGGAATCAATGCTGTCGCAACGGAGAATACCATCTTAGGAGATACGTCCATATAATCGAATTTACTTCTTTCATATTCCTGTGTCTCTTCGCGGTAACGACCAGATACATTCTTACGAATGAAATGTCCTTCTTCATCCAATGCTTCATTGGCCTGTGCTACGTGATAGTTATCTTCTTCATCAGCTGTCATATAAACAACTTCATCAGTAACAATTGGATTCATGATATCTGTCTTATCGATCTTACGGTATGGTGCTTCAATAAATCCATACTCATTAATACGTGCATAACATGCAAGTGAGTTGATCAGACCGATGTTAGGTCCTTCAGGTGTTTCGATAGGACACATTCTTCCATAGTGAGAATAGTGTACGTCTCGAACCTCGAATCCGGCACGATCTCGTGACAGACCACCTGGTCCCAATGCAGACAGACGACGTTTATGAGTCAGCTCACCCAATGGGTTGTTCTGATCCATGAACTGTGATAACTGTGAAGAACCAAAGAATTCCTTCACTGCTGCTGTTACTGGTTTGATATTAATCAAGGACTGTGGAGAAATATTCTCCTGATCCTGTGTTGTCATACGTTCACGTACAACTCTCTCCAGACGTGACAGACCGATTCTGTACTGATTCTGAAGCAATTCACCTACAGCACGGATACGACGATTGCCCAAGTGGTCAATATCATCATCATTACCCATACCATATTCCAAATGAATATTATAGTTAATAGAAGCTAAAATGTCTTCTTTTGTGATATGTTTTGGAATCAGATCATGAATATCTCGACGGATCAATTCTTTTAATTCATCGATATCTCCTGCTGATTCTTCCAAAAGTCCTTCTAATACTGGATAGTATACCTGCTCTGTCACACCAACTTCTTTTGGATCGATGTCAACAACAGACTGAAGATCTACCATCATATTAGAAAGTACTTTAATATTACGTGAAGTTTCTTCACCTTCTACCCAAATGTAAGGTACTGCAGCATTCTGAATCTCATCTGCAAGTTCAAGTGTGATCTTTGTGCCTTTTTCTGCAACAAGTTCACCTGTCACTTTACTGATTACATCTTCTGCAAGTACACGACCTTTTACACGGCCTCTCAATGCAAGTTTTTTGTTGAATTTATAACGTCCAACTTTAGCAAGATCATAACGTCTTGCATCAAAGAACATTCCTGTGATCAAACTCTCTGCACTATCCACTGCAAGTGGTTCGCCTGGTCTGATCTTCTTATAAAGTTCTAACAAACCTTCCTGATAACTTTCTGCAGTATCTTTTCCAAAGCTTGCAAGAATCTTTGGCTCTTCACCAAAAAGTTCAACGATTTCTGCATTCGTTCCAATGCCCAATGCACGGATCAATACTGTGATCGGCACCTTTCTAGTACGGTCTACGCGCACATAAAAAACGTCATTGGAGTCTGTTTCGTATTCCAGCCATGCTCCTCTGTTAGGAATAACAGTAGATGAATACAGTTCTTTACCAAGTTTGTCGTGTGCAATACCATAATAAATACCTGGTGAACGAACCAACTGACTTACGATAACACGCTCCGCACCGTTGATTACAAAGGTACCAGTCTTAGTCATCAGAGGAAGATCACCCATAAAAATCTCGTGCTCATTGATCTCTTTGATCTCATCATTCTCTTTGTTATAAAGTCTTACTCTTACTTTCAATGGTGCTGCGTATGTTGCGTCACGCTCTTTGCACTCATCAATTGTGTACTTCACTTCATCCTCGCAGAGTCTGAAATCAACAAATTCCAAACTTAACTGACCGCTATAGTCAGCGATTGGAGAAATATCGTCAAATACTTCTCTTAATCCTTTGTCCAAAAACCATTCATATGAATTCTTTTGAACTTCGATGAGGTTCGGCATCTGCAATACTTCTTTTTGTCTGGAATAGCTCATACGTGAACTTTTTCCGTTTGTGATGGGACGAATTCTGTTTTTCTCCATTGACGTTTCACTCCTCATTTATTTTTTTGCGGGTACAAGCCCTGCGAAATTTCTCTACGTTTCTTAGAAATTTTGCCTATTATAGAACATATAATACACCAAACCACATTATTTTCAAATGTATATGGCACACCTTTCCATAATAAAGCATTTTTTACTATACCATAAACTCCTTTTATCTGTCAACAGATTTACAGAAGATTTTTCAAAAACTTCTTGACAATTCTTTATTTGTATGGTAAATAGAAATATTTACATAAAAAAGAAAAAGAGCAGATATTTTCATACCTGCTCTTTGCACTAACATAGCAAAAATTATTTAACGTTAACTTCTGCACCTTCAGCTTCAAGTTTAGCTTTGATTTCATCAGCTTCTGCTTTAGAAACAGCTTCTTTAAGTGTTTTTGGAGCGTTGTCAACAAGTTCTTTAGCTTCTTTAAGTCCAAGACCTGTGATTTCACGAACTGCTTTGATAACTTTAACTTTTGATGCACCTGCAGATACAAGTTCTACATCAAATTCTGTTTTTTCTTCTGCTGCTGGGCCTTCTGCTGCTGCTGCAACTACAACACCTGCTGCTGCAGATACGCCAAACTCTTCTTCACATGCTTTTACTAATTCGTTCAGTTCTAATACTGTTAATTCTTTGATCGCTTCGATCATTTCAGCTGTTGTTAATTTAGCCATTTTAATATCCTCCATTTAAAAACTAATAATCTTTTTTTCAAATATAAGTCTGCTTAAATTTACTCTCGACTTATTCTTCTGTTGCTGTAGCTTCTTCTACAACTTCACCATCTTTTTCTGCAATCTGTTTGATAACGCGAGCGAAGTTAGCCATAGGTGACTGCATACTTCCAAGCAATCTTGAAAGAAGAACTTCTCTTGATGGGATTTTAGATAATTCAATAACACCTTCTGTGTCATATACATTACCTTCTACTACACCAGCTTTAACTTCAAGCTTTGGTGCTTTTTTAGCGAATTCGCAAATGATTCTTGCTGGAGCTGTTGCATCATCTTTTGAAATAGCGATAGCGCTTGGTCCTTCAAGATATCCGTTAAGACCTTCAAATGCTGTTCCTTCAAATGCTCTCTTCATCATTGTGTTTTTGCAAACTTTGTAGATGATTCCAGCTTCTCTTAAAGTTTTACGAAGTTCTGTATCCTCAGCAACTGTGATTCCACGGTAATCTACGAGTACTACAGACTGTGCATCTTTAATGTCTTCTGCGATAGCTGCTACGATTGGTTGTTTTAATTCAACTTTTGCCATGTTTTTAGTGCACCTCCTTATAGAATATCTGACTGCTGTAAGGAATATATATGTGCTTTACGCATCGTACAAAAACTCCGGAGAGCTTTTACACATTAGAAAAACCTCCGTGCCCAAAGCCCAGAGGTCAGAAATTCACCTTAAGAATTCATCTCCCTCGGCAGGCGTTTTCTCCTTATGCCTTACGGCACCTGCTGTCTTCGGCAGTCAACTTCTATAATATAACTCATGTTTTCTTTATTGTCAACACTTTTTTGTGATTTTTTTCATCTTTTTATTTTTCCCAATATTCAAAAATACCAGACGATATATAAGCATTTTTCAAAACAAAAAAAGGACCTGCAGTTCATCTGCAAGTCCTTCTATATACAGTATCAATTACTGCAGTTTCATAGGGTTAACTTTTACACCAGGTCCCATTGTAGATGTAAGTGTTACACTCTTAAGGAACTGTCCCTTAACTGCTGCTGGTCTAGCTTTGATAATTGCATCAATAAGCGTCTGGAAGTTGTCCGCTAACTGTTCTTCTGTGAAAGATGCTTTTCCGATTGGTACATGAATAATGTTTGTTTTATCTAATCTGTACTCGATCTTACCAGCTTTGATTTCGTTGATAGCTTTTGTTACATCCATTGTTACTGTACCAGCTTTTGGGTTTGGCATTAAGCCTTTTGGTCCAAGTACACGACCAAGACGACCAACAACACCCATCATATCAGGTGTAGCTACAACAACGTCAAAATCAAGCCATCCTTCGTTCTGGATCTTTGGAATAAGTTCTTCTGCTCCAACATAATCAGCGCCTGCTGCAAGCGCTTCGTCAGCTTTTGCATTCTTAGCGAATACAAGGATACGAACTGTTTTACCAGTTCCGTGTGGCAGTACAACAGCACCACGGATCTGCTGATCAGCGTGACGTCCGTCACAACCTGTTCTAAGATGAGCTTCGATTGTTTCATCAAATTTAGCAACTGCTGCTTTCTTTACAAGTGAAATAGCTTCTGCTTTCTCGTAAAGGTTTCCTTTCTGGATCTGCTTAGCAGCTTCGATATATTTCTTTCCACGTTTCATTCTAATAAACCTCCTTGTGGTATTAGCGGGATTGATACCCTCCCACTGTTTTCAACTCTGTTATCATCATTCATTCTTGTCCTCTGTTCTGTAGACACCAGAAACAGACTCCTCAAACGAATACACTTAGTAATCTAGATTATTCTACTACAGTTACACCCATAGAACGGCATGTACCTTCTACCATGCTCATAGCAGCTTCAAGTGATGCTGCATTCAAGTCAGGCATTTTAATCTTAGCGATTTCTTCTACCTGAGCTTTTGTGATTGTAGCAACTTTTGTCTTGTTAGGTTTTGCAGAACCAGACTGGATATTGCAAGCTTTTTTAACAAGTACTGCTGCTGGTGGTGTTTTAGTAACAAAGCTAAAACTTCTATCATTATAAACAGTAATAACAACTGGAATAATCATGCCAGCCTGATCAGCTGTTCTAGCGTTAAACTGTTTTGTAAATTCCATAATGTTTACACCGTGCTGACCAAGTGCTGGTCCAACAGGTGGTGCTGGAGTTGCCTTTCCAGCAGGAATCTGTAATTTAATATAACCTTCTACTTTTTTTGCCATTTTTAATTACCTCCTTGTGGTATTGGCGGAATCTATCGATTCCTCCCACAGTTTTTAATCCATTTTTCTTACTTCTGAAAAACTAAGTTCAACCGGAGTTTCACGGCCAAACAGCTCTACATTGATCGTCAGGCTCTGTTTCTGTTCGTTCAATGTCTGAACAACGCCAACAGTTCCTTCCCAAGCACCGCTCAATACGGTTACTGTATCACCGATTTCGAATTCTACCACAACATCCTGGTAAATTCCGAATCTCGCCATCTCATCCTCTTCCAACGGAACCGGTTTGGATCCTGGTCCAACAAATCCTGTCACACCACGTGTATTACGTACTACATACCATGTATCATCATTCATAAACATATGAATCATAACGTAACCCGGGAAAAGTTTCTTCAGACTTGTTTTCTGAATTCCGTTTTTCAGTTCAATCACTTCTTCCATAGGAACTCGTACTTCCAAAATCTGATCTTCAAGATGACGATTCTCGATTGTCTTGTCAATGTTTGCTTTTACTTTGTTTTCATATCCTGAATAAGTATGAACAACATACCATCTTGCTTCTGACATAAAATCACCTTTCCGCTACATCGAAACTATTTTACCAGCCAGTTGATTCCAAATTCCAGGATCGCATCGATCACTGAAATTAAAATTCCCAATGCAATAGAGACTGCTACAACTGCCGTTGTCTGCTTGCCAAGTGCTTTCTTATCTGGCCAAATGATTTTTTTGAATTCTGCTTTTAATCCTTTGAACCAGCTTTTTTTCTGAGTCTTTTCTTTCTCACTCATACTTCCACTTCCCTCCAGCGACTATTTTGTCTCTTTGTGCATTGTGTGTTTTTTACAGAATTTGCAATACTTACTTGTTTCCATGCGGTCAGGATGAGCCTTTTTATCCTTAGTCATGTTGTAATTGCGGTTTTTACATTCTGTACATTCTAATGTAATTCTTGTGCGCACAACTTCCACCTCGCTTCTTTAATATTCACTACGTGTTACTGATGGTTGCGAGCCATCATTTTAGGCATAAAAAAAAAGCCTTACTTCCATTCGCTCGGTGTATTATAGCACACGATTTTTCCAAAGTCAAGCATTTTAAAGGAATTCTTTTTTATATTTTACAGATCTCATAAATTCAGTCTTTTTATGTGTCAAATTATAATTTTATGATAATTTTTGCACAAACATATGGCAATACTTTCAAAAAAAAGGTATAATGAGAGGACAAATATGAAAGAGAGGGTTCACTATGAAACAGAACAATATGTTAGCTATGATCTTGGCTGGTGGTCGTGGTTCTCGTCTTCACGATCTTACTAACAAAGTTGCCAAACCAGCCGTATCATATGGCGGAAAATATCGTATCGTTGATTTCCCGCTCAGTAACTGTGCAAACAGTGGAATAGATGTAGTCGGCGTACTTACTCAGTACGAATCTGTCCTGCTTAACAGCTACGTTGCAGCAGGCGGTCGTTGGGGACTTGATGCGAAAGATAGCGGAGTTTTTGTACTCCCACCTCGTGAAAAAGCTGATGCCGATCTCGATGTTTACCGTGGTACAGCTGATGCAATTTCTCAAAATATCGATTTTATCGATAATTATGATCCAGAATATCTTCTGATTCTTTCTGGAGACCATATTTATAAGATGAATTACGATAAAATGCTCAAAGCTCACAAAGACCAAAACGCTGAAGCTACAATCGCTGTAATGGAGGTTCCTTGGAAAGAAGCTTCCCGTTTCGGAATCATGAACACAGATGAGAGCGGACAGATCGTAGAATTCGAAGAAAAACCTGCAGAACCAAAAAGCAATCTTGCATCTATGGGTATCTACATTTTTAATTGGAAGACACTTCGCAAGATGCTGATCGCTGATATGACAAATGATGCATCCAGCCACGACTTTGGTAAAGATATCATTCCTGGTCTCCTTGCAGATGGTAAAAAATTATGTGCATATAAATTTAAAGGATATTGGAAAGATGTTGGTACTATCGATTCTCTTTGGGAAGCCAACATGGATCTCCTTTATGCAGATAATGAGCTTGACCTCGGTGATACTTCTTGGCCAATTTATACAGAAGACATCACAACACTTCCACAGTATGTAGGAGATAATGCTGTGATTGAAAATGCTTATATCACACAAGGCTGTATTGTAAACGGAGAAGTAAAAAATTCTGTACTGTTTACAGGTTCAAAAGTTTCTGCTGGAGCTAAAGTGATCGACACAGTCCTGATGCCAGGTGCCGTTGTTGCAGAAGATGCTGTTCTTACACGTGTCCTTGTTGCTGACGGAGTTAAGATTGGCAAAGGCGCTGTTGTCGGAAGTGCCGACAGCCCAAATATCGAACTTATTGCAAAAGACGTTAAGGGGGAAGAATAATTATGGCAAAAGCATTCGGAAAAGCATTTGGTATTGTTAGTTCTGCCGGAAATCGTTACCATGTAGAAGGTATGAATGACTACCGTCCAATCGGTGCATTCTCATTCCTTGGCAGATATCGTATAATTGATTTCCCTATTTCCAACTTAAGCAATAGTGGAATCCAGAACATTCAGGTGTATGTTGATAAAAATCCTCGTTCTTTAACAGAACATGTAGGAACATCTGGCCGTCACTATAATATTAATTCTAAACGCGGACAGCTTCAGATCCTTTATTCTGATATTTCCGTTAAAAGTGACATTTATAAAATAGATATTACTTCTTATCTTTATAATATGGAACAAATTGAAAAAATGAATTTCCCATATGTTGTACTTGTACCTAGCTACATGGTATACACTCAAGATTTTGATTCTCTGCTCGAACAGCATATTGATTCCGGCGCAGACATCACAATGTTGTATCACACAGTAGACAATGCAAAAACAGCATTCCTTAACTGTGATGTTCTTACTTTAAACAAGCAAAAAGGAATTCTTTCAATTGACAAGAACCGTGGAACAGAAAAACATCAGCATGTTTTCATGGATACATATATCATGAAAAAAGAACTTTTCATTCAGCTGATCAATGAAGGTAAGAAAATTTCTTCTATGTACACTCTCGCACATGTTGTCAATGCAAAAGCTGAAGAACTTGATATCCGCGGAGTTGCACACACAGGTTATTTTGCATCTTGTACAGAATTCAACGATTATTATGAAGCCAACATGAGCTTAATCGATTATGTAAACGCAAAAGAACTGTTCCATGAAGAATGGCCAATCTATACTCGTACAAATGATTCAGCACCAACTCACTATTTCACAGGTGCTGATGTAAAAGAGTCTGTTGTTTCTAATGGATGTCAGATTGAAGGTACAGTATACAATTCTATCATTGGACGTGGAACAAAAGTATTAAAAGGTGCTGTTGTTAAAAATAGTATCATCCTTCCAGATGTTGTGATTGGAGAAGGCGTTCATGTTGAAAACATGGTTGTTGACAAACACGCATCCGTAACAAAAGCGAAAGAAGTAATCGCACCAGCGAACAAACCAGGATACGTTCTCCGTGGTGATGTTCTCTAATAATATTTTCATTTAGCATAACAAAAGCCGAGAATTTATTTCTCGGCTTTTTTACAGCTATCATTTACAAACTCAATCCAGTTATTTTTTAGTAAAAATACCACTGCTGTCTATAGTTTTCTGACTAATTATGTATTATAATATTATTTATCTATCAACTTTTCTTCTAGGAGGATTAAAATGTACTTAAGAAATGATATTGACATCACAAATTTTTTATCTCGCGTAATAAAATGTCAGGAAGCAGTTATTTTTCAATCTGTAACTGGTGATTCCTTTAATCTAAATTCCATTTTAAGTCAAGTTGTTTTTCAGAATTTTGTTTCTGAATCCGACAATTGGAAAAAAGGTACGATCCATTGTCTACGTGAAGAAGACTATCTGCTTTTAAAAGAATATCTACGCTAACCTAGCCATTTTCTTCATGATAAACAAAAGATCTTCTTACACCACTCCGCTTATGCTGAGTTATTTTTGATGTTATCATTCATTTCTTAACAAACAAAAAATCCCCACATACCAGTCAACGACTGATATGCAGGGTTCTTTCATTCTGACTATCTTACAGGTCAAATCGAATCTTACGATATGCAATGATTTCTTCTACACATTTTTCAAATCCAAGTACTCCAGCATTCAAACTCAGATCATAATTTCTTACATCTGTCCATTCCTGACCTGTATAGCACTTATAATAATCTGCACGATATTTATTGATCTTTGCAATGTATTTTTTCATTTCCTGAAGATCCATACTCTCACGTTCCATCGCACGTTCTACACAAAATTGTTCGTCTGCATGGATAAATACGCGGATTACATTCGGGCAATCTTTTAATACATAGTCTGCTGCTCTTCCAATGATAACGCAGGATTCTTTTTCTGCCAGTTCTCTGATTGCTTTCGCCTGATAGTTAAACAAGTTTGTATCAGATACAAATCCACTACTTTCTGGACGGATCAGTCTTCCATCATTTGGACGTTTCAGTGCCTTTAAAAGGCCTCCACGCTTCATATCTTCATCCATCTTACCAAATAATCTCTCATTGATACCACTATCTTCAGAAGCCATTTTAAGGATTTCTCTTCCGTAACAGTTAATACCAAGCTCTTTCGCCAGCATAGCACCAATTGTCTTTCCGCCACTTCCGTACTGTCTTCCAATGGTAATTACAATATTTTCCATGAAAAATACCTCCTGTTATTCTCCAAGGTATGCTTTCTTGATAGAATCATCATTAAGCATATCTTCTGCTTTTCCACCTTTTACGATCGTACCTGTTTCAAGTACATATGCACGATCTGCGATAGCAAGTGCTTTTTTCGCATTCTGTTCTACAAGAAGAACTGTTGTACCCATCTTGGATACAGATTCAATAATACTGAAGATTTCATTTACCATGATTGGTGAAAGTCCCATAGAAGGTTCATCCATCAAAATGATACTTGGCTTAGACATCAGTGCACGTCCCATAGCTAACATCTGCTGTTCTCCACCACTGAGTGTTCCAGCCATCTGATTTTTACGCTCTTCCAAACGTGGGAATCTTTTATAAACCATTTTCAATGTTTCTTCGATCTCATTCTTATCTTTTCTTGTATAAGCACCCATCTTCAAGTTTTCATATACACTCAGATCTGCAAACACACGTCTTCCTTCTGGAACATGTGCCATTCCCATTGTTACGATCTTATGAGCAGGTACCTTTGTAATATCCTGTCCTTCAAAAACAACAGATCCTTTCTTCGGAGAGAGGAGTCCTGTGATCGTATGCAGGATTGTTGTCTTTCCAGCACCATTTGCTCCGATCAGAGCAATTACCTCACCCTTATTTACCTCGAAGGAAATGCCTTTGATTGCCTGGATCATACCATAATATACTTCCAGGTCTTTAACTTCCAACATCGCCATTTTCGTTCCTCCTATTCTCCAAGATATGCTGTGATTACGCGTGGATCATTCAACACATCTGCTGTTTCTCCCTGTGCAAGAACCTGACCAAAGTTCAATACTGTCAGCTTTTCACAGATACCAGAAACAAGTTTCATATCATGTTCGATCAAAAGAATCGTCATATGGAAGTTATCTCTTACAAAACGGATCGTCTCCATCAATTCTTTTGTTTCATTTGGGTTCATACCAGCAGCTGGTTCATCCAAAAGCAGCAGTTTTGGATTTGTTGCAAGTGCTCTTGCAATCTCCAATTTTCTCTGTTTACCATATGGAAGATTGGCTGCTTTATAATCTGCTTCTTTTTCAAGATTAAATACTTTCAGAAGTTCCATTGCACGTTCTGTGATTTCTTTTTCTACCTTCCAATATCTTGGTAAACGAAGGATTCCTTCCAATGTACTATATCCATACTGATTGTGAAGTCCCACTTTTACATTTTCTAATACTGTCAATTCTTTGAACAAACGGATATTCTGGAATGTTCTTGCAATTCCAGCGCGATTGATATCGATCGTACTCTTTCCTGTAATATCTTTTCCGTCAAGAATTACTTTTCCATTATTTGGTTTATATACACCTGTCAACAGGTTAAATGCAGTTGTCTTTCCAGCACCGTTTGGTCCGATCAGACCATAGAGCTGTTCTTTTTCAATTGCAATCTCTAATCCATCTACCGCTTTCAGACCACCGAAAGAGATTCCCAGATTTTTAACATCTAACATTAATTCTGCCATAATTACTGAACCTCTCCTTTCTTCTTTCCGAAATGGAGATGTTTTTCTCTCCACTCAATTGCTTTTGGTGCCCAGTTAAAGAGCATCATAACGATCAGGATGATCGCATATACAAGCATACGATAATCACTGAATCCACGAAGCAGTTCTGGAAGTACTGTAAGAAGTACCGCAGCAATGATAGAACCACGCATATTTCCAATACCACCAAGTACTACATAAACCAAGATCATAATAGACTGGTTGTATCCAAAGTTCTTAGGCTGTGCAAGCAAAGAACTCAGGTTATGTGAATAAAGAACACCTGCAACACCTGCTAATGCAGCAGAAATAACGAATGCAAGCATTTTATATTTTGTTACATTTACACCGATTGATTCTGCCGCAATACGGTTATCACGGATTGCCATGATCGCACGACCTGTACGTGAATGAATCAGATTCAATACGATCACAAGTGTAAGTAAAAGCAAGATGACTGCAATTGTAAATGTTGCGTCTTTTGGTGTACCAGTAATCCCCTGAGGACCATCAATAATGATCTTACCCTGTGCACTCATTCCAAGAGAAGCTTCATCCTTCATTGAAAAATGAAGTCCATTCTCATCTAAGCCAAGGTAAATAACATTCATTACGTTTTTAATGATCTCTCCAAATGCCAGTGTAACGATCGCGAGGTAATCACCACGCAGTCTAAGTACTGGAATACCGATCAAGAATCCACAGATTGCTGCTGCAAGAGCACCGATCAAGATTGCTAAGATAAAACGTACGATATCTGGCTGGATCACACCGTTAAAAATCTTTGAAAATGCAGCACCAACAAACGCACCTACACACATAAAACCTGCATGACCGATACTAAGTTCTCCCATGATACCTACTGTCAAGTTCAAAGAAAGTGCCATAATCGCATAAATACACATAGGAACAAGCATTCCTTTAAAAAGGAAACTCATATTTCCTGTACTTGCCATAGTCTGTAAGATCACATAAGCAACGATCACCATTGCATATGTAAGAAAATCACCTTTCAGGAGATTTTTGATTGATTTATTATTCTTTTTCATCTTAAAATCCCCCTCCTTATACTTTTTCCTGAATATTCTTACCAAGAATACCTGTTGGTTTAAACAATAATACAATGATCAATACTGCAAATACGATCGCATCAGAAAGCTGCTGTGAAATATATGCTTTACTTAAGATCTCAATTACACCAAGTAAAATACCACCGATCATCGCACCTGGGATAGAACCGATTCCACCGAATACCGCAGCAACGAATGCTTTGATACCTGGCATCGCACCTGTATAAGGAGTCAATGATGGATATGCAGAGCAAAGCAGTACACCTGCGATTGCTGCAAGACCAGAACCAATCGCAAATGTAAGAGCGATCGTTGCATTTACATTAATACCCATCAACTGTGCTGCGCCCTTATCTTCTGATACTGCGCGCATAGCCTGACCAGCTTTTGTCTTCTTAATAAATAATGTAAGACAGATCATAATAATGATACATGCTGCGATTGTTACGATCGTAACACCTGAAATATTTAATTTACCACCTGCAAGAGATACACCCTTCCATGTTACTACAGACGCAAATGATTTTGTATTCGCACCAAAGATTAACAGTGCAATATTCTGTAATAAATAACTAACACCGATTGCTGTGATCAAAACAGCAAGGGGAGAAGCTGCATTTCGCAATGGCTTATATGCAACTCTCTCAATCAACATACCAAGCAATGTACAAACGATTATTGATAAAACAACTGCAGCGATTGGGTTCATCCCCATTGTACTTGCTGCAGTATATACTGTAAATGCTCCGATCATGATGACATCACCATGTGCAAAGTTCAGCATTTTCGCAATTCCGTATACCATTGTATATCCAAGTGCGATGATAGCGTATACACTGCCAAGACTGATGCCGCTGATCAAATAATTAATGAAGCTCATCATCTTTTCTTCCTCCATTTCGTATTGGACAAAACACTGTTTTATCATCCAGTAGTGCCTTTGTTGACAGCACTTTGTCCAATGCGAACTCTAAATCTAATAATAACATCAGAGAGGGCACTACAAAGTACTACCCTCTCTGCTTTATCGGCCATTTTTAACCGAATATAAGTCTTAATTTCTATTCTTGATTATTCAGCTGATACGTAAGCACCATTTTCGATAACAACAGCTTTTGGAGCTTTACTTACTTCACCTGTTTCAGCCCATGTCATACCGTCTGCATCACTTGTAAGACCAACTACATTGATCTTTGTCATAGCTTCTTTCATAGCATCACAGATTGTTGAAAAATCAGCATCTGGTGTAAGTTCAGCTTCTTCAAGTGCTGCTTTGATCGCATAGATTGCATCGTATGCATCTGCTGCGAACTGGTTAGGAACTTCCCCATCACATCTATCTTTGTATTCTGTAACGAATGCCTGTGTAGCTTCATCCTGAGCATCTGCTGCGAATGGTGTAAGGAGCATAAGTCCTTCTGCAAGTTCTGTATCAAAGTTTTCTACACCAAGGATACCATCCATACCGTCACATCCGAAGAATGTTGGATCATATCCCATCTGATCTGCCTGTGCAAGGATCAGAGAAGCTTCCTGATAATAGATTGGCAGGAATACAAGTTCAGCACCTTTATCTTTTGCCTGCTGAAGCTGTACAGAGAAGTCTGTTTTATTGTCTGCTGTAAATGCACCTTCTGCTACGATTTCGATGTCATAATTTTTTACTTCTTCTTTGAATTTTTCATAGATACCACTTGAGTAAACATCAGAGCTATCATAGATTGCTGCTACTTTTGTTGCAAGTTTGTTCTCTCCAATATACTGAGCAGAAGCGATTCCCTGGTTAGGGTCTGTAAAGCAAACCCGGAATACGTTTGTCTTATCTGCGATAATATCTGTTGAAGAACCTGATGGTGTGATCATGAACATATTCGCATTCGCTGTTTCTGATGCAACTGCTGTACTACAACCACTTGTAACAGCACCCATAACGATCTGCATTCCCCAGTCACAAAGTGTGTTAAATGCATTCACTGATTTTTCATTATCAAGTTCGTCGTCTTCATATTTGTATTCAACCTGATATCCATTGATACCACCAGCTGCGTTGATTTCATCTACTGCAATCTGAGCACCGTTCTTAACTGCGAGACCATAAATTGCTCCACCACCTGTGATTGGTCCCATCGTACCAATCTTCCAAGTTTCTCCATCTGCTGAACCTTCTGATCCGCCGTTGCTGCCACATGCTGCAAGTGAAACTACCATTGCAGATGCAAGTGCTAAGCTAACTGCTTTTTTAAACTTTTTCATATCTTTTCCCTCCTGTGTTCTTGTCTTAACGAGTTACTATATCATCCTTTATCACTGTAAAGTTTTCCCATTAAAACGTGTCGATTTAATATTATAACTATCATTTTCATTTGTCAACGACTCCTATTTTCCATTCTCAAAATTTCAAGCAAAAAGGACTTGATCTTTTTTAACATCAAGTCCTTTTTCGTACCTTTTTCTATTATTTTGCTAACATCATACGGTCATTTGCAAATTCGCCACCGCTAACTTCTTCAAATTTTTTCAAAAGATCAGCTACTTTAAGATTTTTCTTTTCTTCTCCACAGACATCATAGATCACTCTTCCTTCGTGCATCATGATCAAGCGATTTCCATGTGCGATTGCGTCTTTCATATTATGTGTTACCATCATTGCCGTCAACTGATATTCATTAATGATCTTGTCCGAAAGATCTAATACTTTTGCAGCCGTTTTCGGATCTAATGCTGCTGTATGTTCGTCGAGCAAAAGAAGTTTTGGTTTCTGGATAGCAGCCATCAAAAGTGTGATCGCCTGTCGCTGTCCACCTGACAAAAGTCCAACTCTTGTTTCCATTCTTTCTTCCAATCCAAGATCTAACTCTTTTACCTGCTCTTTGAATTCTTCACGTTCTTTTCTAGAAATACGACTCTTAAATCCTCTTCTTTTTCCACGTCGTGCTGCCACTGCCATATTGTCTTCGATGGACATTGTTGCTGCTGTTCCTGTCATTGGATCTTGAAAAACTCTTCCAAGATATGGTGCTCTTTTATGTTCTGGAAGATCTGAAATATCAACACCATCTACGATAATATTTCCTTCATCAATCGACCACACACCTGCGATCGCATTCAGAGTTGTTGATTTTCCAGCACCATTTCCTCCAATGATCGTCACAAAATCTCCTGGATTCAACTGAAGATTCACACCGTTTAATGCGACTTTCTCATTGATGGTTCCTTTATTAAATATTTTATGTACATCTTTGATCTCTAACATGTATCCCATTTATTTTGCCGCCTTTCTCTTTGTAGTATGTTTTTCTTTCATATATGGTATTGCCAAAAATACTGCAACTACTACTGCTGAGAACAGCTTCATATAATCAGATGGCATTTTGAGCCATAATACAAATGTATATGCTACATAATATAAGATAGCACCCACAAAAAGCGCTGCTAGTGTATATGCAAAAGAAAATTTCTTTCCTGCGCAAAGTTTTCCGAATAACACCTCACTGATGATCACTGCTGCGAGACCAATAACGATTGCACCTCTTCCAGAGTTAACATCCGCTGAACCTTGATACTGTGCATAAATCCCACCGCACAGCCCAACCAGACCATTTCCAATCATCAATGCGATTACTTTTGTAACATTTGTATTGATTCCCTGTGCTCGTGACATCTGTGGATTGCATCCTGTTGCACGGATCGCTGTCCCAAGTTCTGTACCAAAGAACCAATATGTGATCAACACTAACGCAAGACAGATCAAGATCAGTCGAAGAAAGAACTTCCAGCTATCATCTGCTGATACAAATCGAAGGGATGCGATCAAACCTTCTTGTCCAATCCCAATACTCTGATTTGCTTTTCCCATAATCCCAAGATTGATCGAATACAGAGAAATCTGTGTCAAAATACCTGCAAGGATTCCTGGAATTCCTAACGCTGTATGCAAAATACCAGTCACAAGACCTGCCATCATCCCAGCAAGAAAGCCAAAGATCACAGCAACCGCCGGATGCATTCCACCTTGGATCAACATTACTGTTACTGCACCACCAAGGGCTAATGTTCCATCTACTGTCATATCTGCAAAATCTAAAATACGGAAAGTAATATATACTCCCAGTGCCATGATTCCCCAGATCAACCCCTGTGCTATATTTCCTGGAAGTGCACGGACCAGCGTCATCGGGTCCAACATTGATAAATACGCCATCATTGTTCATTCCTCTTTTCACTTTATTGCTTCTTTATTTCAGACGAATCTCCTCTCAATCTATTCGATTGCTTCGTAATCATCTGGAACTATAATTCCAAGTTCCTCACAGATTGTTGGATTGTACATCTTTGTAACATTTGGTGCAGTCTCGATTGACATTGTAGAAATATCTGCACCATTTGCAAGTACATCATAAGCCATCTCACCAGCTCTGTAGCCAATATCATAGTAGCTGATTGATAATGTAGCCACACCACAGCCTGTGCAGATTCCCTGTTCACCCGCGATCACTGGAACACCTGCTGGTACACAAACATTTTTGATGATCTCTGTATTAGAAGCCATTGTATTGTCGGTCGGAACATAGATTGCATCTACTTCTGAAACTGCACTTGTTACAACGAACTGGATTTCATTTGAATCCGCTGCTGTATATTCAATACATTTGATTCCATCTGCTTCGATTGCCTCGATAAACTTTTCTGCCTGATATTTTGAATTCGGCTCTGCTGAACAGTAAAGGATACCAACTGTTTTTGCATCTGGAAGAAGTTCTTGAAGCATTGCTGCCTGTTCATTGATTGGAGCAAGATCACAAGTTCCAGACACGTTGATGCCTGTTGCACCTGTCCAGTCTGAAATCTGAAGTGCAGTCGCATAATCTGTAACAGAAGTTCCAATTACTGGGATATCCGCTGTTGCAGTTGCTGCTGTTGTTAATGGAGCTGTTGCATTTGCCATAATAAGATCTACATCGGCAGATACAAAATTGTTGATGATCGTACTGCACATGCTCTGTTCGCCCTGTGCATTCTGAAGATCGAACGTTACATTGCCTTCTCCACACAACTCTGTCAACGCATCTTTAAATCCTTCTGTTGCTGCATCAAGCGCCTCATGTTCTACCAACTGACAAATACCGATATTATATGTTCCTGTGGCTTCTCCTTTATCTGTTGATGCAGATTCACTATCTGAACCTCCGCATGCAGCTAATGATGCTGTCATCATTGCTGCCATTAAAACTGCTAATACTTTCTTTTTCATCGTATTTTCCTCCAATCGTCACTTTCGCAATTAAAAGCTCTACACTTTAAACCGTTACACTTTAAATTGTGAAAGCTTTCATGAACTGAATTATACGCTTGGATATTTGATTCGTCAAGTATTTTTCGTCCACATTGCAAATTCTATCCCTATCCTTTATAATACAAGCCATAGATTTTGTATCTTTTCAAAATCCACTTCAATATCATATAAAGGAGAATCGATCATGAATGATTATCTATCTCGCGTAAATTCAGGCATCTTCTATTTATTTGTCGCATGTATATTGGGATTCATTACACTTATGTGCGTGATTTTTCTTGTGAAAAGTTACCGCGCAGGACTCCAGCTTGGCATGGACAAGAAAGTTCTGAAAAAAACAATTACTGCAAGCGCTACATTTACACTCTTACCATCCATCAGCATACTTTTAGGAGTTGTCGCATTAAGTGGTACTCTCGGTGTACCTTTTTCATGGCTGCGCCTCTCTGTCATTGGTGCACTTCAATATGAACTAAATGTTGCAGAGATCGCAGCACAAAGTATTGGACTTAGTGGACTTCATCTTGATGAATTGAGCATCGGTGGTTTTGTAACGATCGCTCTTGTTATGACGATCGGTATTTTAGGTGGAATTTTTTGTTGTATCTTCTTCCTCAAGAAATATTTAAACAAGATCAACAAAGCTCCGAAAAAAGAATCTAACGGCAAACCTGGATTTGGTGCACATGCTACAACAGCAATGTTTATCGGTCTTTGTGGTGCCTACATTGGTTCTTATGTAGGTAAAGCTGTTCCGAGAGAGAATTCGGATTGGATGCCGCTCGTTGTTGCTTTCATTGCAGCCGCAGCGATGGCAGTTTTTGAATTCTTTATTCAAAAAAAAGGCAAAACACAACTTGAAAACTTCAGCCTTGCAGCCAGCATGCTTATTGCTATGGCTGGTGCTGTTTTGATCAATCTATTTATTTAGGAGGTGTTGCTATGAATACAAAAGAGACAAAAGATTTATCTGTCACCAAACCAGCAACCGAAGAAGAACAGCAACAATTTTTTGAAAACTTCAACAATGGCCTGCACCGTCTTGGACGGATTACTTTAATCTTCTCCGTCATTTTATTAGTCGGTCTTCCATTTTTGATTGGAGCATTAAATCAAGTTTCTCCTGATCTCAAAGGATTTTTAAGCGGATTTGCTAAAGTTGGTATCATTTATATTCCTGTAGCGATCGTTGAATTTCTTGTTTATACTCCAATGCTTGGTGTAGGTGGAAGTTATCTTTCTTTCCTTACAGGTAATGTTACAAATATGAAGATTCCATGTGTTATGAACGCACGTGATATTGCTGGAACAGAAGTTGGTACTGCACAAAACGAAATCATCTCTACGATCAGTGTTGCAACCAGTGCAATCGTAACAACACTTGTCATCGTCGCTGGAGTAATCCTTTTAGTTCCTCTGCAGCCAGTCCTGCAAAGCGATACTCTGCTCCCTGCTTTTAACAATGTAGTACCGGCACTGTTTGGCGCTTTGGGATTAAAATATTTTTCAAAAAGTCCACAGATTGCACTGATACCAGTTCTTTTGATGAGTTTGTTATGTATCTTTGTACCTGCTGCAATTTCTCAAACAAGTTTACTCATGATTCCATGTGGCGGACTTGCACTCGCAATCGGATTTTATCTATTCAAAAAAGGTAAATTATGATAAATTAAGATAGAAAGGACTTTTTATAATGAAGTTAATAATGATAATTTTATCTATTCTGGTTCTTTTCATTGCAATCCTTTTAATCCGTGCATTGCTACTGAAACCAACCAGCGCAAAAACTGCCCAAGTAAAACTTGATACTTCTCCACGAGCGGAAGAATACGGACGTTCACTTGCACGTATGATCCAACACGAAACAATTTCTAGCCGTTTCGATCAAGATGTGAATAAATTTCTTTCTTTTCACGAACTATTGGCAGAATTGTTTCCTAATATCCATGCAACTTGCGAAAAGCATGAATTTGACGGAAGTCTTCTTTTTAAATGGTCTGGAAATGGAACAGAAGACCCAATCCTCCTTATGAGCCATCAAGATGTCGTAGAAGCAAACGGAACATGGGAACACGAGCCATTTAGCGGAGAGATTGACGAAACCGGACGAATCTGGGGACGCGGAACTGTCGATACGAAAGCAAGTCTTTTTTGCCTACTTCGTGCTGTTGAAGAATTGATCGCAGAAGGTTTTACCCCTGCCTGTGATGTTTACTTAGCAAGCAGCTGCACAGAAGAATGGAGCGGTCCAGGTGCGCCTGCAATTGTTGCGTATTTGAAAGAACAAGGTGTTCATCTTTCTTTCTTGATTGATGAAGGCGGAATGATCATCGAAGAACCAATCGCAGGTGTGAAAGGAACTTACGGTATGGTCGGCGTTGTTGAAAAAGGCTATGGAGATCTACGTTTTACAGCCAAAGGAAAGGGAGGACATGCAAGTGCTCCTTCAAAAAACACACCTTGGATTCGTCTTGCAAAATTTATGTCTGAAACAGAAAAGCACTATCCGTTTACTTCTCAATTTAATGATACAGTAAATGAAATGTTTAAACGAGTTGCACCAAATATGAATTTTGGAATGAAGATTATATTTGCAAATATGTGGTTCTTTAAACCGTTGCTCAAAAAACTGTTACCAGTCATCAGCCCTGCTGCCGGAGCAATGCTTCGTACAACGCTTGCATTTACAATGGGAAAAGGTGCTGACGGTTTGAACGTACTTCCACAAGAGGCCTATATAACAGGAAATATGCGTTTCATCCCACATCAGCCAAATGAAGAAAGTATTTCCATCATTACAGATTTAGCTAAAAAATATAATATAGAAACCGAAGTGATCTACCAAGATCCTCCTTGTCCAGTTGTTGATTATAATAGTGATGCATTCCACCTGATCGAAGAAGTTGCCAGCGAAGTTTATCCTGGCATCGGAATCTGTCCTTATGTTATGACTGGCGGAACAGATGCAAAATATTATCGTGATATCTGCGATAATTGTCTGCGTTTTGCTCCACTTTACATCGACCCACAGCAATACGAGAGTATTCATGGTCTGAATGAGAACATCTTCCAAGGAACTCTTCCTATGGGAGTTGATTTCTATAAAAAAGTTATACAAAAAATACATTAAGAAAGGAAACTTTTACTCATGAAAAAATTTGTCAATGAATTCAAAGTCTTCATCATGCGCGGAAACGTGATGGATCTTGCAGTCGGTGTTATCATTGGTGCCGCTTTTCAGGCAATCGTAAATTCTCTGGTAAATGACATCATCACACCGCTCATCAGCTTATTCACTGGCGGACTTGATTTTTCCAATCTGTTCATCCAGTTAAATGGAGCTGAAAAATATGCAACAGTTGCAGACGCTCAGAATGCTGGGGTTGCTGTTCTTGCATACGGAAGTTTCATCACAGCAGTGATCAACTTCTTGATCATGGCATTTGTAATCTTCTGTCTCGTAAAAGCGATCAATACTCTGAGCGCTAAGATGATTCCATCCGAACCTGAAAAAGAAGAAGCTCCTACAACAAAGAAATGTCCATATTGCCAGAGCGAAATTTCTATCAAAGCGACAAGATGTCCACACTGTACATCTGAAATCGAATAATTATCCACATAAGAAAACCGTCATTTGTGAAAATCTCAAAAATTCTTCACATATATGGCGGTTTTCGCTTTTCTAAATTTTTCGTTTCGAATTTCTTTATATTTTTAATAAACGTTTCGGATTTTCGTCACATCTGATTCACAATTCTTTTCTATACTATATTCATAGCAAACAACAAAGTTCATGAACAAAACTTATAAAATGAAGACGGCAGTTGTGCTGAATCGATTCGTACGATTGCCGGACTTCGACTAAAAGAGATAATTAACTTAAAATTTGAAATAAATCTTTTCTCCTTCCTTAAGAAGAGCTATTGCAAGATAACCAGATCATGGTCATCTTACAATAGCTCTTCTTTTTTTGCTCGATTATATTATCTATTATAAAATTATAACTGTTCTAATACTTTTAACAGATACTCCCAACATCGTTCTACAGATGCCACTTCCATACGTTCTGCTGGTGTATGGACATCAAAAAGATTGGGACCAAAAGATACCATATCGATATCTGGCAGTTTTTCTGCGAAGAATCCACATTCCAATCCTGCATGCACAGCTTCGACAAGCGGTTTCTTTCCATACATTTTTTCGAACACAGCACTCATTTTATCGCGCAACGGAGACTCTACTGCATATTCCCATGCAGGATAATCTGCATCAAATTCTGCTTTTCCTCTCTCTTTTTCTGCACAATGAGCAATCTGATTTTTTAATTCTTCTTTTTCTTCTGTAACACTGCTTCGAACCAAAAATGTTGTGCAGAACATTTCATCTTCCGTCCATGCGATTCCAAGATTAGAGGATGTCTGAACAAGACCTTCGATATTCTGACTCATTTTATCTACACCATTCGGAACTTCACTCAAGAATCGTAATACTCTATCTGTACTTTCACGATCCATACACTGTTGTACAGGTAAAATTCCTGCAATTTCCATACTTAATTCTGGTTCTGTCTCTTCTAGCTCCATTGTGATCTGTTCTGCACATGAGATTGCAAGTTCTTCAAAGAATTCTTCATTTTCTTCTGCTACGCACACGATCACTTCTGCATCTTTCGGAATTGCATTATCTTTTACACCACCACGGAAATGTGCAATTGTAAAATCACAGTGTTCTTTTATTACACGAAGCATATTTGCTAAAAGAAGAATCGCATTCTGTCTAGGTTTATGAATCTCCCCACCAGAATGTCCACCAAGAAGATCACTGATACTGATATGGAATGCAGCATGTCTTTCTTCCAACTGTGATGTTTCGATATATTGAATCGGTAATTCACAAAATACACCTACACCACCTGCACAGCTTACGGTCAATACTCCTTCTTCTTCTGAGTCAATATTGATCATTCTTTTTCCACTCAGATACTTTGTTTCAAGATGACTTGCGCCACCCATATCAGTTTCTTCATCTACTGTGAATAATGCTTCGATTGGTGGATGCTTGATCGTATCTGATGCAAGGATTGCCAAAATATATGCAACCGCAATTCCATCATCACCACCAAGTGTCGTACCATTTGCCCACACATATTCTCCATCTGTCTGAACATCTAATCCATCTTTTTCCAGATCAAGTGTACAATCTGTATTCTTATCACATACCATATCCATATGTCCCTGCAAAATAACTGGCGCATGGTCTTCATATCCTTCTGTTGCATTCGCATAAATGATCACATTTCCTGCTTGATCTTTCTGTGCTCTCATCCCATGTTCTTCCGCAAAACTTAACAAATACCCAGCCAATTCTTCTGTATTTCCTGAGCCATGTGGAATCGAACAGATTTTTTCAAAATAATAAAATACTTCTTTTGGATTTAATTTTGTCAACATTTTTATCCCCTATCATTTCTCATTGAATTTTTATGATTCAAATAAACGCTTTACTGGTTTTCCGCCTTCAAGCTGGAAGATTCTTTGATTTCTGCTTCCCCGAAACTTTAACGTGATATCCTTTTGAGCTTCTACAAATCGGCCATCTACAAGAATGTCAATATAAGAAAGCATTTCATCCGTTACTTCTGTATATTTACTTCCCCCAACTGCAAGATCTTGATCCAACAAATATCCCGTATAACACCAGATATCTTTCTGTGGATAAATTTCTTTCAACCTCTTTAGAAAATGTACCAGTTCTTTTTGATTTTCCGGCTCAAAAGGTTCACCGCCAAGAAGACTAAACCCTGTAATATACATTGGTTTTAATGCTTTTATGATCTCTTCTTCTGTTTCTTTTGTAAATTCTTTTCCATAAGTAAAGCTCCATGTTTCTGGATTGAAACAGTTCTCACAATGATTTCTACAGCCAGAAACAAACAGACTAACTCGAACCCCTAAGCCATCTGCTATATCATATGTTTTTATATTACCGTAATACATCTCATCCTCCATGAATTCTCATGTTGTTAATAAGGCGTGCGCCAAGTTCTGACACACGCCTTTCATTTTCTCATAGATGACTCTTTAATGAGCCCTCTCGTATCTATTCTTTATTTTATAAATGAAGTACTCGGTCCTGAATTTCCTGAGTTCTTCCCTGATTCCAGAACTGTGTTCCAATATATCCACAAGTTCTTCTTGCAACAAACAGCTTCTCCTGATCTGTATTTCCACAATGTGGGCATTCCCAGATCAATTTTCCATGTTCATCTTTTTTGATAAGAATTTCTCCATCATATCCGCATTTTTCACAATAATCACTCTTTGTATTCAATTCAGCATACATAATATTATCGTAAATAAACTGCATAACAGAAATAACTGCTGGAATATTATTCTGCATATCAGGTACTTCTACGTAACTGATCGCACCACCTGGAGACAATTCCTGGAACTCTGCTTCAAACGCAAGTTTATCAAATGCATTGATTTCTTCTGTTACATGCACATGATAACTATTCGTAATATAGTTCTTATCTGTTACACCTGGAATGATTCCAAAACGTTTCTGTAAACACTTCGCAAACTTGTAAGTTGTGGATTCCATTGGTGTTCCATATACGGAATAACTGATATTCTCAGCTTCTTTCCATTCTTTACATTTATCATTCAAACGCTGCATAACTGCCATTGCAAATGGTTTTGCTTCTGGGTCTGTATGTGATTTTCCACACATTCTCATGCACATTTCATAAAGACCTGCATATCCAAGAGAGATTGTTGAATAACCATCAAATAACAGTTTATCGATCGTTTCACCCTTTTTAAGACGTGCAAGTGCACCATACTGCCAAAGAATTGGAGCCACATCTGAAATTGTTCCAAGAAGTCTTTCATGACGGCATCTCAATCCACGATGACAAAGTTCCAATCTTTCATCAAGGATCTCCCAGAATTTATCCATATCACCTTCAGAAGAACAAGCAACATCCACAAGGTTGATCGTAACAACACCCTGATTAAATCTTCCATAGAACTTATGGCTTCCATCTGGATTACGCTGTGAATCTTCTACTGTAAGGAAAGAACGGCATCCCATGCAAGTGTATACTTCGCCATCTTTCATCTCTTTCATCTTCTTTGCAGAAATGTAATCAGGTACCATACGTTTTGCTGTACACTGTGCAGCGAGCATTGTAAGATCCCAGTATTTTGATCCTTCTGTGATATTATCTTCATCCAATACATAGATCAGTTTTGGGAATGCTGGTGTGATCCATACACCTTTTTCATTCTTAACACCCTGAATTCTCTGTTTCAGAACTTCTTCAACGATCATCGCAAGGTCATCTCTTGTACGTCCTTCTGGTACTTCGTCAAGATACATAAATACAGTAACAAATGGAGCCTGTCCATTACATGTCATCAGTGTGATCAACTGATACTGGATTGTCTGGATTCCACTCTTTATTTCCTCACGAAGTCTTCTCTCTGTAATTTTATTAATAATCTCTTCGTCCATGCTCTCGCCACATTCTTGACGTTCAGCAATTACTGCTCTTTTCAGTTTCTGTCTGCTGATGTCAACAAATGGTGCTAAATGAGCCAATGAGAAAGACTGTCCGCCATACTGATTACTTGCAACCTGTGCAACGATCTGTGTCGTCACATTACATGCTGTAAAAAAACTATGTGGTTTTTCGATCATTGTACCACTGATCACTGTACCATTCTGAAGCATATCTTCAAGGTTGATCAGATCACAGTTATGTTCTTTCTGTGCAAAATAGTCTGTGTCATGAAAATGAATGATTCCTTCCTCATGTGCATTCACAATCTCTTCTGGAAGAAGTACTCGTTTGGAAAGATCTTTACTCACTTCACCAGCCATATAATCACGCTGAGTGGAGTTGATCACTGGATTCTTATTTGAATTTTCCTGCTTCACTTCCTCATTCAAATGTTCGATCAATGCAAGGATACCATTATCTGTTGTGTTGGACTTTCTCGCCAGTTCTCGTTTATAACGATAACGTACGTACTTCTGTGCGACTTCATATCCACGCATTCCCATGATATTAGTCTCGACCATATCCTGAAGATCTTCTACCTGTACTGCATGAGTCATCGTTTTAACCTGCTTTGCAATGTCATCCGCGATCGTATAAATCTGATACTTATTCATCTTGTGAAGATTATCCACTTCCTCATTCGCTGCTTGAATAGCATTCACAATCTTTGAAACATCAAATTCTACTTCCTCACCATTTCGTTTGATAACTTTGGTCTTCACCGCTTTAGTCATAAGACGATTCATCCTCCTATCATTCAATATTATGTCAATAGTATTTTATTCCCTAAATTGTCTAATCAATTTACTCACCCTTACACAATATCTTGTGTGTGCAATCATTATATTACTACAAAATGTGCTATTTGAAAAGCATATTTTTTTCTTTTTTTATTCAAGTTTTTCTTGACTAACTCGCATCAGAATTCGAAAACAAAACTTCGCTTTGACTTCCACATTGTTCTTACCTTCTCTTTCCCAATGAGAGACACACTAAATATGCAATATATTTTTTATAACAAAAAACAAGATTGGAACAAGCAATGCTGGCAGCATATTCAACGTTTTTGTATCTTTTATCTTCAATATATTCAACCCTGATGCAGCGATCAAGATTCCTCCTACGATTGAAAGTTCACACATCAATTCGTCCGTAAAAAATCCCCCTGCGCCAAAATAAGCAACCATATAAATAGTTCCTTGCCATGCAAATAAAATTGGAGCAGCTAAGATCATACCAATTCCATAAGTCGATGCAAATACCATCGAAGTCACGAGATCCAGTGTTGCATTTGTAAACAAATATGTATGATCTCCATTCAACGCACTCATGACCGGGCCAAGAATCGAAAGCGTTCCGATACAATATAAAAGAACTGCACTTGAAAGTCCTTCTCCTAACTTCGAAGATGAAAACCTACCCATTAACTTTTGAAATTTATGATCGATATCGATCCACGCACCCAAAAGACTCCCCACTGCAAGACTTACAATAAAAAGGACCGGATATTTACTGTCCGGCATATGTGATACAACTGCATTGATTCCTAGCATCGTCGCTGCAAATCCCATCGCATTGAATAATGAATCTTGATATTTGGGATTGATTCCTTTTTTCAAACAACTTCCTACAATCGTTCCTGTAATGATCGTTCCCGTATTAACAATTGTTCCTATCATAGCCTCCGCTCCTTATCCGAATTTATCTTTATTATAGCTCACACAATTTTTTCAGACAATGAATATTATTAATAAATTTCTGCACAAAAAAAGACGCTGCTTTCACAACGTCTTTTCAAAATTTAGTTTTCCTCTTTTGTAGGTACTACAAAAATAAAGAATAACGAACTCACAAGCAGAAAAGCTGGATAAAAGAGTTTTGGAATGATCTCGAATGCGGAGATTGTATATCCCAACTCATGTACCGCTGAAATTGCAACCAACATCTGTGCACCATAAGGGATCACACCTTGGAATACACAAGAAAATGTATCCAGAAGAGACGCCGTTTTCTTTGAAGAAATACCATACTCTTCTGCCATCTCTTTTGCGATTGGATTCGCCATTACGATCGCTACTGTGTTATTCGCTGTCGCGATATCCATCGCACCAACTAATAAACCAATTCCAAGCTGTCCGCCCTTCTTTCCTTTAAATACTTTATGTATAAACTGAAGAAGTGCTTCGAATCCACCATGTTCTCGAATCAATTCACACATCGCTGCCACAAGGATTGCTACCATACTTGTCTCAAACATTCCAGAAACACCAGAACCCATACTTGATACAAGGTCCACAAATGTAATACTTCCTGTTACAAGCATAATAAATGTTCCAGTTGTAATACCGATCAACAAGACAACAAACACATTAATTCCGATAATTCCACCGATCAAAACCAATACATAAGGAATGATCTGAACAAGATTGTATTCATTTGAAACTGTACCACTCAAATCTGTACTCATTGATAATACAAGGATCAGTGCCAATGTAACAATCGCTGCTGGCAGCGCGATCCAAAAGTTCTGACGGAACTTGTCCTTCATTGCACAGCCCTGGCCATTGCATGCTGCAATTGTTGTATCTGAAATAAATGAAAGATTGTCTCCAAACATTGCACCACCCATAACAGATCCCACACACAAAGCAAGATCAAAACCAGAAGCAGACGATACCGCAACTGCGATCGGTGTGATCAATGTGATCGTACCTACGGATGTTCCCATCGCTGTAGACACAAAACAAGCTACAACAAACAATACAGCAACCGCAAATTTTGCAGGAATGATAGAAAGCATAAAATATGCAACGCTTTCTGCACTGCTTCGTCCTACTACACCGACAAAACAGCCTGCTGCCAAAAAGATCAAAAGCATTGTGATGATATTCTTATCACCAACACCTTTTCCCATAAGCTCAAGCTTTTTGTCGAAGGACAAACTACGATTCTGAAAACACGCAACAAGAATTGCTGCCATAAAAGCTACTACAATAGGGATATTATAAAATCCCATTTCTATTCCCATAACATACTCAAACAAAATACCAAGTCCAAGGTAGAGAACAAGAAACACACCAATTGGCAGTAATGCAATCGGATTACTTTTTTTCATACTATTTTCCCTCCACAAAATGTTCTATTTTTAAATGTAGCATAATTATAATAATCTGGTCAAGATTCTATATAATATTGATAAAATTTATCAGACATTCATGCATAAAATAAACCGGTCCAGAACATTATATCCAGACCGGTCTTTCTTCCATAAGATTCTTTATGATAATTTTCTTCCTTCTGTACTTACTACGCGAACAACTCTTTTTGAAAGGATCCCTATCAAAAATCCAGTAACAACACCAGATATGAGCAATGCTGGGAAATAGTAAAATACTGCTGTATTATGAAGCACTACTGCCGCAGCTCCCAATTGTCCTACATTGTGAAAAACTCCGCCGGCAATACTGATTCCAATGATTGAAAGATCGACAAACTTTTTTAACATCAGCATTACAGCAAAACTGAGCATTCCACCTGCCAGGCTATAAATGATAGACATTCCATTTCCAAACATATATCCCATCATAAAGATACGAACCAACGAGATCATCAAAATCTCTTTGGGTTTTAAGAAATAAAATCCAATCACTATCACGAGATTTGCAAGACCAAGCTTCATCCCAGGTACTCCAAAATTGAACGGGATCAAAACTTCTATATAACTAAAAATCATTGCAAGTGCTACCAGCACTCCACATACTGCGACTTTTTTACCCATCTTTCCTTTCAAACCTTTCCATGCCCTTAAATTATTACAGATCAGACACCTGCCCAAATAAGAATGGCAAATAATATCACTGCACGAACAATTGTAAACCAAAATTCATTTCCTTTTAATTTCTTAATTCCACAATGCACGTTTCCTTTTGGACACACATCAATACACTTCTGACACTGAAAACAATCTCCACACACTTCCAATGACTTTTCTTCAGGAAGTTCAAGACTTACCGGACAGTTATTTGTACAACCCTTGCATCCTTTCAGACAATTCTCACGATCACGCTTAAGTGTAAAAAATGGAAGTGTCGGAAGCATCGCAAATACAGCTCCCATCGGGCAGAAAAACTTACAAAAGTAACGTTCTTCCACTGCCATTCCTACAATGATCAGAAACAAAAATACGATTCCTAATCCATAGCCAGCAAATCTAAAATTTCCTGCATGAGCCATCGAAAATACGTCCCATGGGCTTGTACCTTTCAGATTTCCATACAATCCACAGTAGCATAAAATCACAATCCCCGCAAGCATAACATACTTCATGCACATCATCCATTTTCTGCATGCAGCTGGGAGCTTTATCGGTTTCTTTTTCAGCTTTTTACAAACTTTTACATAAAGTGCATGCACCGCATCGCCAAGTGCTCCAAAAGCACACGCAAATCCACAGAAAAATCTCCCAAATATTATTGTAAATACACACAACACAATCAATGCACTTACAAATGCTGTGATCTCTATCACATCATTATTTCCTATCTGCGTAAAAATATATTTTACACCATTAAACGCAGCCGTAAATGCAGACGGCAAAAACACAAAGAAAATAAGCTGTATCGCTGCTCTAAGCCATTTATGTAAATTTTTTATATCCTTTTTTGATAAATTTCGAAAATCTATTTTTTTCATCTGTTACTCCGCCTTCTCCAAAGCAGCCGCCGCTGCATCTTTGATTCCTATTGAACTAAATGTAGCACCACTGATCGTATCTACTTCCGCAGACTGTGTCTCAATGATCGAAGGAATGATATCCTTTGCCATCTCCAGATACGCAGTATCTTCATTCTTTGCTGAAACAATATCGATCGTCTGAATCTTGCCATTTTCAATCACAACTTCTACTGTAACATCGCCGCCAAATCCTACTGCTGTTCCTTCATATATTCCATCCTGATAAGCTCCACTATCATCAGACAAAAGTGCCTCCTGCTCTGCATACAGTCTTGCCACTTCCTCCTCTGTTTCTTTTCTATCCGATGCTGTTGCATTATACCCCATAAGTATCACAACGATCGCGATCAGATTGATCGTTTTCGTAAAAAAAGATTTCATCACTCGTCTCCCTCAATTGTAATTTTTGCCTGTTCCAATGCTTTCAAACAAGCTTCAATAATGGAATTTGAGGAACAAGTCGCCTTTGATACCGTATCAATCTCATCACTTGTCGCAAACATTCCTTTTTCTAGAATCTGTGTCACAACTCCCGGCTTATTACTTCTTCCTTCTACAGCCCATTTAATGTATTTATCATTTTTCGCATCACCATCACCTATAATCTCTGTGATCGCAACGATCCTGTCTTCTTTTATCTGTACCTTTAAAGACAGATTATAAGCTTCAAAGTCTTCATCTTCATCTGGTTCACATAAAACAGTTACAAAATATTCACCATCATTATAAAGAAAGTCCTCTGGAAGTTCTGGCACATTATCATCTAAATCCCCTTTATCATCTGGATTTTCTTTATCTGCATCATCACCAGGTTGTTCCTCTTTGTCATCTGTTTCTTCTTTATCATCCGGCTGTTCTTCACCATTCGTAGCTTTATCCGCCTCTAACAATGCATTTTCAAGGGCTTCCAAGATACCTTCCGAACTGAATGTTGCACCAGACACAACATCTACTTCTGTTGTCTGTGTTGTCAGAACTTTATCCAATATCTTCTCCGCTCTTTTCATAAATGCTGCATCGTCACTATGTTCCACAATCTTTATAGAAACAATCGTCTTTTCTTTTATTTCTAATGCAATCTTAATATCAGAATTATATCCTTCACCCACACCATAATAAACTCCATCTATATATGGAAATTTACCTTTTTCGATTGTTGTCTCTTCTTTCTTTTCGTCTTCTTTCTTTGAAGTATCTACATTTGGTGTTGAATTGAGCGCAGCTTGACTCAACGCATCGCGAACCGCCTGTATAATTCCAACAGAACTATATGTTGCACCAGATACCGTATCTACATTTGTTGACTGTCCTGCAATAATCTTAGAGATCAAAGCTGATGCACTTTGTATGTAACTATTGTCATCATTGGTACTCTGGATCGTAATCGCAGTAATTCTTCCTCCACTGATCACAACTTTTACTGTTGTAGTTCCTCCAAAACCTGTACCAGAACCATAATATGTACCATCTTTATAAGCAGATGGTTCCTCAACCGTACTTACCGTTGTACTTCCCTGTGCTTTTGGTACAGATGCTGTCTGATTATTATCAATTTCTCCCGTCAGTGCATTTTTTACAGCCGCAATGATTCCATTTGAACTGTACGTTGCACCAGACACAACATCTACATCTAATTTTTGTGCCGCAATGATCTTATCGATCACTCCTTTTGCACGACTAATAAATGCTGCATCGTCTGAACCAGCATCTAATATTTCAATCGATATGATCGATTTATCTTTAATCTCTACAGCAACTTTAATCTGTCCTGCAAATCCTGTTCCCGTTCCTTCATAAATCCCATCAGCAAGTTCAAAGTTTCCTTGTACCTGCTCCTTCAACTCTTGCTCTTCTTCTACTTCTTCTGCTAATACTTCCAACGGTTCAAATACTGGTGCTACATAGCCACTCAAAGAAGCACCTGAACAAACCGCCAACACAACTGCTCCAAGCAGTGGAGCAAATGAAGTTAAATCTTTTAATAATTTCATTTTTATTTTTCCTTCTCAATCACATTAATCTCTAATTCTGATGTAAAATCATCCACCAAACCTTCTGTAACAAAAAGTTTTTCGTCTTCCGTCAAAAGAATTGCATCAAATTCATCGCTATGGTTTTGCCAAAATTCTTTCGCTCTATCCAATCCCATTATATATAAGGAAGTAGACAATCCATCCGCCAATGTACCGTCTTTACTCACGATCGTAACAGAGATCAAACCGTTATTTGCAGGATATCCTGTAGATGGATCAATGATATGATGATATGTAATTCCTTCTTCTTCAAAATATCGTTCATATCCTCCCGATGTAATCACTGCACAATCTGCTACCGAAAGCACTCCTATATACGCTTCTTCATCGCCCGGACTTTGAACTCCAACTCGCCATTTTGTCCCATCTGTTTTGGTTCCTACCACATGTACATTTCCCCCCAGATTGATAAGTCCATTTTCAACACCCGCATTTCTAAAAATGTCTGCAATCTTCGTTGATGTATAACCTTTTGCAATCCCACCAAAATCAATTGCCATTCCCTTTTCTAAAAAATCTACTGAAGAATCTTCCCAATTAATTTTTAAATCATCTATATTCACGAGTGCTAACTTTTTCTGTAACTCTTCTGTCGAAGGCACTGCAAATTCATCACTTACAAATCCCCAAGCTTCCATCACCGGAAAGATCGTTACATTAAATGCTCCCTCTGTATCTTGATATAATTCTAAGGATCGCTCCATTAAATACATACTATCTTCAGATAAATTTCCGCCACCATTCTGATTTACATTATAAACTTCTCCAGTATCAGCAGTTGCTGTCAACAATTGATCTAATCGCTCAATTTCTGCAAGCGATTGATCAACAACTTCTTCTGCATTCTCCCCATAGGCAGTTACCGTCATATAAGTATCCATTGCAAAGACTTCTTGACTCACAGGTTCTTGTTCTTCTAGGTTAGATACTGTAATATCTTTTGTTTCTTCTGTCTTTTGTGTACATCCTAGAACTGCCATTCCTATCATCATAAGAAATATTAATAAACATTTTCTTTTCATCCCATACGCTCCAATTATATAGTTAGTTATTGCTAATACAAGTTTTACTTTGCTAGTATACTGGCTAATTAAGGCAGAAATGTGACACAATAATCGCAGAAATGTAATTTTTCTGACACGATGACTAAACAAGAAAAGAAGAGCAGTCACAAAAGAACTGAAAATCAGTTTTTCTTTGTAACTGCTCCTTCCATATTTTACATTTTAAAAGAAACTACGATTAGCGATCATCACGTTTCTTACTTAATTTTTCTAAGAACATAACCACTGCTGCACCAGCTGCTGCAATGAACATCATTCCTGACCACAATGAAATATGACTTTCATCTCCTGTCTGTGGAGTTTTTGAAGTATCTGCCTGTGGAGTTTTATCTGTTGATGTTCCAGGTTTTATTGTTTCATCATCTTTTGAATTATCTGGATTCTCTGGTTTTGTTGTTTCATCATCTTTTGGAGTATCTGGATTCTCTGGTTTTGTTATTTCATCATCTTTTGGAGTATCCGGATTTTCTGGCTGTTCTGGTTCTTCTGGATCTGTTGGTCCTTCAACTTCGCTATATGTAGCTTTTACAGAGATATCTCCATAGTTATCACTCACGATCGTAATTGCATATTCTCTTGCTTCTGCTTCATCTGTTGTTACGATCGTATTATTTTCTACTGCAACGTTTTCTGCGATAACTGTTGCTGTTTCTCCTCTTCCTACTACTGTCTTCACTGTTGCTGTTGCATTTTTGATGTCTGCTGGAAGACCTGTCAATGTGATTGTCTTAGAATCTGCAAATGCTGCTACTGTCTCTGTTCCTGGATTCTGTTTCATTGTCACATTTACATCATAGCTGTAAACCTGATATTCACCAGCTGCATTCAGAAGATAATATTTTACATTTGTGATCGTCTTTCCTGCTAATCCGTTTCCATCTAAATCTTCCCAGTTCCAACCAAGATCTGTTCGATTCCATTCATTTTCTACATGACGGAGTGGATATTTTTCTCCATCTGCTGTTGTAAGAATGATTGCATTCATTGCTGCTGCATTTGTAATCTCTTCTGCATCTACAACAAATTCAATATCTGTATAATGGCACGCATATTTTACGTCTACATTTGTAGTTCCTTCTACAACTGTTCCATTTGCTGCTCCAAATGTGAAGTTTCCATCTTCACCCACTGTCAGTGTCTTATAATTGGATGGTTCCCCTTCCATTACATAATATGCATAATCTCCACTTGCAAACAGGACATCTTTTCCTACAACATCTTTTAATTCTGTAGCACTCTTTCCTTTTGCTACTGTGATCGTTGCTTCTGTCTCATCTGTGATCTTTGTAAGATCTTTTAATACAGACATATCTTCTACATATACTGGATATGTTACTCCAAGGATCTCTTCGTCTCCTGACTGTGGTTCCTCATCAATATAGTTTGCATGGTATGAACCTGCTGCTTTACTCTGGTTGTATGTTTTTACTGTTGCTGTTGTAACTGTATCAACACTTGATACACCCTCTGCTGCATAAAACTGTGCATATGGGATATTCATAAGAACATAACCTGATCCTGTCACTGGATTCTCATCTGGATTCTCTGGCTGTTCTGGTTCTTCTATTTTAATAGCATCCTGTTCCAAAACAGATTTCACTGCAGAAATGATTGCATTAGAAGAGCATGTTGCCTTCGAAACTGTATCAATCCCTTCCACTCCATTTATATTTAAAATCTGCTCTGCAACACCTGTATGTACTTTACCTGAATTCGTTTTCCATCCATTCAACGCTCTATTCGTACGTTCTACATTGTCCTCATAATCTTCATCTGTTCCGAACTGATTTCCTTCTGACAATTTAATTCCTACGATTTTTCCACCTTCGATCGTTACATCTACACTAAGATCATAAGCTTCAAATTCAGGGTCATCTAAATCTGGTTCTACTTTTACTACCTTTGTATAAGTACCATCTTTATAAGTTGTTCCCTCTTCTGCATTTACTGCTACTGGATTCATACTTGTTGTCATCGTAAGAGCCAATAACAATGCGAGTACCTGTTTCTTTTTCATTTTGACACACGGTCTCCCTTCCCATTATTTTTGTATGCCAAAACCATATTTCGCAACCCGAACATTCGTTAGTTTTGGCTAATATTTGTTTTGCGCGGCTATTATATCTACAAAACAAGGCAGAATTGTGACATAAAATTCGCAGAATTGTAATTTTTTATATACTTTCTTTTTTTCGTGAATCTGCTCTTGAAAATTTGACAGAAATGTGACATATTATACACTAGTTAGTTTTTTCTAACATATTTTAGGAAAGGAAATCATTTATGAATACATATACAGTCTTAATCTGCGATGACAATGATGCAGTCCATGAAAGTTTAAAAAAATTTTTTCAACAAGAAAATATTCGTGTGATCTCTGCTTTTTGTGGTGAAGATGCCTTAAAGATATTAAAAACTTCTGATATCCATCTTATGATCCTAGACATCATGCTGCCTGGAATGAGTGGAACCGATCTTTGTCGTGAGATTCGCAAAACAAGCCAGATCCCAATTCTTTTTCTGAGTGCAAAAGGCGAAGAGATTGATCGCATCATCGGATTGGAACTCGGTGCAGATGATTATGTAACAAAACCATTTTCGCCTCGCGAAGTTGTGCTGCGTGCCAAAAAACTTTTAACACGAACTAGTTCAGACTCCAAAAAAACCATATTACAGTATGAAGAATTAACAGTAAACGCAGATACTTTCGAAGTATTTGTGAATGGGAATAAAATTGACAATATGTCTGCAAAAGAGATCCGGCTTTTAATCTATCTTCTTTCAAATCCCCATAAAGTATTAAACCGCGAGCAAATTTTAAAAGCTGTATGGGATTATGAATGCTATTGCGACACACGTGCCGTTGATGCAGTAATAAAAAGAATCCGCCAAAAGCTACCTTTAGAAAATGTACATTTTTCTATCCAATCTGTTTATGGAGTTGGTTATCGACTTGGCAATAACAGGAGTTCCTAATGAAAATAAAATTTAAAAATATAATGCTCTGTCTTTTATTATATATCGTGATCTTCCTATTCGGAATGTTTGTGATCTATGCATTTCAATATCATTACCACTCAGACTTGATTTATTCTACAAATGCACTTGCAAATGATCCAAATAAACTCCATGCGATCATGAATACCGAAGAGAATTATCGAGGTGTTCTCTTCTTACATGAAAAAAACATTGAAACTCCTACTCTTATTTATTGCGAAAATCGTGCATCAGCACACCAACAATTCCTTTCAGATTATATTGCCAAACATAGCTTTTCCCAAATAAACTATCGATTTATTATAGATTGGGATCCATTCACATTTTTCGCACTTGCCAGTTCTCCAGTTTACACAAACGGAACTTACATTGGCAAATTATATTCTGCGCATGCGATTAGTTATCTGCCATCTGTAATCTACACATTTTTGTTATTTTACACGATTGTATTTTTCCTTTTTGTCATGCATTTATACTTTATCCATACGATCAATGGACAAGTTACTGCAATTTACAGAAAATATATTGCAAATATCAGTCATGAATTAAAATCGCCAGTTGCATCGATCCATGCGATCACAGAAACCTTAACTGCTGGTCTGGTAACAGATGAGGAAACGTTGCAGCGGTATTATGGTATCATCGATCGTGAATCACACCGTCTAGAGCGGTCTGTACTAGATATCATTCAACTTTCAAAGATCCAGGAACATCGAATAGATGTCAGCAAAAAGATGACACCTATCTCAGAAATATTATTTCCTATCCACAAACGATATAATGATTTTTGCGAAGAAATTGGCATAATATTTCACATTGATGATTCTGCAATGACTCTACCTGATGTATATACCAATTCCAGCTGTATCCTACAGATCCTTCAACTTCTTATCGATAATGCTGTAAAATTCACTGCAGAAGGTGGAGAAGTTTCTATTTCTGCTGAATTTAATGAAAAATATGTCACATTAAAGATTCATGATACTGGATGTGGAATGGATGAAGAAACGATCGCTCATATCTTTGAGCGATTTTACAGAGGAAATAATACGAATGAATATGCTGGTTCTGGTCTTGGCTTATCCATCGCCAAGGAACTTATTCTTGCAATGAATGAAAAGATCTGGGCATCCAGCGAACTTAATGTCGGTACTGATTTTTATTTTACGATTGCCCGAAAAAAAACATTTCACCTTTTTAAATAGGAAAATTCTAATCATTTTCTATAAAAAAATCAGCTCAATCTCTGATAGATATCCTAAATCCAGGACATCTATCAAGCAAAATGAGCTGATTTTTATTCTTTCATTTTTTACAACTTTATTGTTTTATTTTGCAGCAAGGATTCCTTTGAGATATTCCCAAACTCTTGCTGTAGAGCTAATGCTAACTCTTTCATTTGGTGTATGAACTGCTTTCAGATTAGGACCGAAAGAAATGCAGTCAAGTCCTGAAACTTTTGCTGATAAAATACCACATTCCAGACCAGCATGGATCAATTCTACCTTAGGCTCATATCCGTACTGCTGTTTGAATACTTCAATACAAAGGTCACGCAATTTTGATTCTTTTGCATATGGCCATGCTGGATAATCACCTGAGATCTCTACTGTACCACCAAGCATTCTTGTCAAATATTCAATCTTATCAGACATATATTCTTTTGCTGATACTACAGAACTTCTGATTGAAAATGCCATTTCAAATGTATCAGCTTTCAATTCTGCCACCCCAAGATTCAATGAACTTTCTACAAGTCCTGGAAGATCCATACTCATCGCCTGAATACCATTTGGCATAAGATTCAGAGTCATCAAAACTTTTTGTGCGGAAATATCTTCCAATACCAATATTTTTTTGATCTCATCTGATTCAACTGTCAATTTGATATCTGGATCCGCTGTTCCATATTCTGCTGCCATCTTCTGATTAAATTCTTCTGTAACATTTTTTAAGATATATAAATCTTCTTCCTCGATTATAATCTGTGCTTTTGCATCTTTTGGAATTACATTTTCTTTTACACCACTATTAAATGAAGCAATCGAATAGGAAAGTCTTTCTTCCAATAACATCAAAAACCTTCCCATCAAAACGGCACCATTTGCACGTCCACGATGGATATCAACTCCAGAATGTCCACCTCTCAATCCTGTGAGTTGAAGTTTGCAAAGAAGTCCTTCTTTTTCTTCTCTCTGCATTGGAAACACACAGAAATCGCGTCTTCCACCAGCACATCCTACCGTAAGAGAACCTTCATCTTCAGAATCAATGTTCAAAAGACGTTTTGCCTTACACTCAGACAGATCAATTCCTGTTGCTCCGAGCAGACCTACTTCTTCACTGACTGTCAAAACAACTTCCAATCTTGGATGTGCGATTTCTTTTGAATCAAGAAGTGCCAGTGCATATGCAACTGCGATTCCATCATCCGCACCAAGTGTTGTTCCTCTTGCACCAACTTCATCTCCATCTACAAACAGATCCAATCCATCTGTTTCCAGATCGATCGTACAATCCTGTGCTTTATCACCGACCATATCAAGATGTCCCTGAACAATGATCGCTGGTACATCATCATACCCTTCTGTCGCATCAGCAATGATGATCACATTGCCCATTTCATCCTGTTTATAGTACAATCCTCTCTCTTCAGCAAATCTCACACAATAATCACTCAGTTTTTGTTCATGAAATGATGTATGTGGGATTGCACATATCTCTTCAAAAAAATGAAATACTTCTGCTGGCTGCAAATTATCTAAAACGCCCATAATTACCTCCCGATTTTACTTGGAAATTCATTGTATTCAGAAAAGCTTATCTTCAAACTCTCCTTCAACATATGCATACTATTTTTATTATACAACAGAACTCTCCTATTTGTAACTATATTTTACCCACAATCTTTTATCAATCTTTGTTCTCTTATCCTTGTATTTCTTTTTTTATCGTGTATTATAAATATGGGTAAAATGAAATTATAATGTAACAGGAGAAATATTTATGAAATCTTACGAAATGGACCTCAGCACTGGTTCTTTATGGAAAAAACTTTTTATCTACAGTGTGCCATTGATGTTCTCTAACATTTTGCAGATTGTCTTTAATATGGCAGACGTTGCAGTAGTCGGTAAATTCGCTGGTTCTATCGCTCTTGGTTCCGTTGGTTCAACAAGTACACTGGTCATGCTGACGACAGGTCTTATGATCGGTCTTGCAAGTGGTGTCAATGCGATCACCGCACTTTACATCGGATCCAAAAACAAACAAAATATTCAGGAAACGATTCATACTTCCGCATTGATTTGTCTTGGTATGGGAGTCTTGATCATGACTCTTGGTATTGCATTTTCCAATGCGATCCTTTCCTTAATGAATACAAAAGATGTCTTGATGCCAGGTGCACTGCTTTATTTCCGAATTTATATGCTCGGATCACCTGCACTTGCTCTGTACAACTTTGGTAACGCCGTTCTTAGTGCTGCCGGCGATACAAAACGACCTTTGGTCTACCTTTCTTTTTCCGGAATCGTCAATATTGTATTGAATCTGGTCTTCGTCATTGTCTTCCACATGGACGTTGCCGGAGTTGCGCTTGCCAGCATCATTGCGCAGTATATTTCCGCATTCCTTATCCTTCTTACTTTGTTCAGAAGCAAGGAAACTGTTTCGCTTCGTCTTGAGCATTTAAGATTTACTCCAGATAAAGCAAAACGTATTTTAAAGATTGGGATTCCATCTGCTTTCCAGTATGCGATTTTTGCAATTGCCAATATTTTTGTTCAGACCAGTGTCAATTCTTTTGATCATGTTATGGTGGAAGGAAACTCTGCTGCATCCAACTCAGACTCTTTAGTCTACGACATGATGGCAGCATTCTATACTGGATGTACAAGTTTTATCGCACAAAACCTTGGTGCAGGCAAAAAAGAACGTATTTTGAAGAGTTATCTGATCGCACTCTTTTACTCCTTTGCTCTTGCACTCATTCTCGGCATTGGATTATACATATTCCGCTATCCATTCCTGTCACTCTTTACGAATGACAGTGCAGTTATCGAAGCCGGAACGATCCGATTATCGATCATGGCACTTTCTTATGCACTCTCTGCATTTATGGATTGTACAACAGCTGCATCAAGAGGACTCGGTTACAGTACCGTTCCAACAATCATCATTATCATGGGATCCTGCGTTTTCCGTGTGATCTGGATTTACACTATATTTGCACATTTCCACACGATCGCATCCCTTTACCTGTTATTCCCATGCTCATGGGCTCTGACAGCCACTGCGGAGATTATTTATTTCCGAAAAATATATAAAAAAACGGTTATTTAATTGCAAAATTTAATCAATTTTTGAAATTTTTTCAAGTTAAAAAGATATTCTTGCATCATAAATAAACAGAGAGTATAATAGTACCGTGAATAGAGAAACTACTTATTCACAGATACTGTGTGCCACTTCTTTATTACGTCAACTCTGAAAAGATTGTCACCCGGCACACAAAACTATACTACATTATAGAAAATGAAGGTGTAATTTTATGGAAAGAAAAGTAGGAACTATCTCAAGAGGAGTTCGTTGTCCAATCATCAGAGAAGGGGACAACCTTGTTGACATCGCAGTTGACAGCGTATTAGAAGCTGCACAGAGTGAAGGTTATGAATTAAGAGACAGAGACGTTGTTGCTCTGACAGAATCTATCGTTGCTCGTGCTCAGGGTAACTACGCAACAGTTCAGGACATCGCTGACGATGTAAAAGCAAAATTAGGCGGCGAAACAATTGGTGTTATCTTCCCAATCCTGTCTCGTAACCGTTTCTCCATCTGTCTGAAAGGTATCGCTATGGGTGCTAAGAAAATCGTTCTTATGCTCAGCTATCCAAGTGATGAAGTTGGTAATGCACTCTTAACTTATGACCAGCTGGATGAAAAAGGAATCAATCCTTACAGCGACGTTCTCACACTTGAAAGATATCGTGAACTCTTTGGAAACAATGTACACGAATTTACAGGTGTTGATTATGTTCAGTACTACTCAGATCTTATCACTGAAGCAGGTGCAGAAGTAGAGATCATTTTTGCAAACCGCGCAACAGCTATCCTTGACTATACTGACTGCGTATTAACTTGTGATATCCACACAAGAGCAAGAAGCAAACGTCTTCTGAAAGCTGCTGGTGCAAAAGTTGTTTGTGGTATGGATGACATCCTTACAGCTCCAGTTAATGGCAGCGGATACAACGAAGCATATGGTTTACTTGGATCTAATAAATCAACAGAAGATACAATCAAACTGTTCCCTAAGACAGCTGAATGTAAAGAACTTGTTGCTGCAATTCAGGCTAAATTCCTTGAAAAAACAAGCAAACATGTTGAAGTTATGGTTTATGGAGACGGTGCTTTCAAAGATCCTCAGGGAAAAATCTGGGAACTTGCTGACCCAGTTGTTTCTCCAGCATACACAGACGGCCTTGTTGGTACACCAAACGAACTGAAACTTAAATATCTTGCAGACAATGACTTCAAGAACTTAAGTGGTGCAGAACTGAAAGAAGCTATTTCTAACAGTATCCGCGCAAAAGAAGGCAGCCTTGTAGGTAACATGGCTTCCCAGGGAACAACACCTAGACAGCTTACAGACCTGATCGGATCACTTTGTGACCTTACAAGTGGATCTGGTGATAAAGGTACACCAATCATCCACATTCAGGGATATTTTGATAACTACACAACAGACTAATATGTAGTGACATGATAAAAGGGTTCTGCATTTGCAGAACCCTTATCTTATATTATATCTTTTTATTCTCCATCCAAAAACTTCTCCACTGCCATATTAAACCGCCAGTATTTTTTATTCGCACACCAATGGTCTCCCTCTATAAATACTAACTCTGAATCTTCAATATTGGCATAAATTGCTTCTGTATGTGATTTCTTGATTAAATCCTTTGTCCCAGCAATCACCAAAGTCTTTGCTTTGATCTTTTCAAGATCTTCTTCTCGAAGATATGGTTCATTTACCATCAACCCTAGCATTTCGGCATTTTTCTTTGCGTCTGGACTTTTCTTTGCAAATTTCTTACAAGAACGATATCCCCATATGATTGGAATCTGTACGGATGGCTTTACCCCTCTTCCATTTAGATTCGCTCCATTTAAGATCAAACGGGCAACTCGTTCTGGATACTTCATTGCAAATACCATTGCAATATTTCCGCCATCTGAAAAGCCTAAAATATGTGCTTTTTCTATTTCATGCTCACACATAAATGCATACAGATCATCTGCAAATTGTTCGATCGTAAAGGGTGCTTCTCCTCTCGGTGTCTTTCCATGTCCCCTCGTATCAACAGCGATCACTCTATATTTTCTTGAAAAATATTTCATCTGATGAACAAAATAACTTCCGTCCTCTCCATTTCCATGAAGAAGAATCAACGTTTCTCCCTGCCCCTGTTCTATATAATAATTCCGTATATCCATACTAAACTACTCCTGCTGTCTTAACCTTATCATTCAGTTTTGCATATATCCGCTCTTTAAACCATGGTTCATTCGACATCGAAATAGCCTCGTCTAAACCAAACCATGCTACTCCACTATTTTCATCTGGCTTAATCCGAATAGCTAAAGCTTCGTCCGCCTCTAATAAATATGTTATATTCAGATGTAAATGCGAAGAAACATATTTCCCATGTTTCTCATGTCCATCTACTGTCAAGATTTCCAAAGAAAAGATATCTGGTATTACCACATCAATCTGTTCTAACCCACTCTCTTCCTGTACTTCTTTTTTTGCAACTTTCAATAAATCCTTTTCTCCATCTGCATGTCCACCAAGCCAGCTCCAAGAATTATATAAATTATGATAGACCATCAAAACTTTTGTATGTTCTCGATTCACTACCCAGCCAGATACAGTAATGTGAGCAGAATCATTTTCTCTTGAGAATAATTCTTCACCACTTTTCAACCTCCTAAGAAATTCTTTCTTATCCTGTTCTTCCTGTTCGTTCCACGGTACATATTTTTCTAATTCAGTGATCAACTCCATCTCCACAACTTCCTTCTTATACAATTAAATATCCTAAAATACCTTAACATATTTTAACATGCCTACAATTTCTTGTAAATTTTTCTTTTCCTATGATATACTTTTCTCGCTGGTATATTTTCACCAGAAATAAAACGAACAAAGGAATCTGATCATGACCCAAAATACAAATCAACATTTTTTACAAAATAATCTTATCATATGGCTCTGTGCCATGCTTTGCTGTGCTTTATGGGGCAGTGCATTTCCTGGAATCAAAATTGGCTATCGACTCTTTGAAATCTCAGGCTCAGACACAACAACTGTTATCTTATTTGCCGGATGCCGCTTTACACTAGCCGGATTTTTGACCATCTTTTTGGGCAGTATCCTTTCTAAAAAGGTATTACTTCCAAAACGAACTTCTTGGAATAAGATCTTATGTCTCTGTATGCTCCAAACAGTTTTACAATATTTATTCTTTTATATTGGACTTGCAAACACAAGCGGTGTAAAAGCATCGATCATAAATGCTGTCAATGTTTTCGTCTCTCTGCTTGTTTCTTGCCTGCTCTTTCACCAAGAGAAACTTTCTTCTCAGAAAATCCTCGGATGTATCATTGGATTTGCCGGCGTTGTTCTGATCAATATGAGTGGTATGAATTTTGAACTGAGCCTAACTGGTGAAGGATTTATCTTCCTTTCAACAATTGCCTATGCATTTTCTTCTGTGTATCTCAAAAAATTTTCTTCTTCAGAGAATCCTGTGATACTCAGTGGCTATCAATTCATTATCGGTGGTCTTATCATGATCTTTGCAGGAGTCTTCATGGGTGGTAAGATTTCCGTGATTTCTTGGGGTGGAATACTTCTGCTGATCTATCTTGCACTTGTATCCGCAATTGCATATACACTTTGGGGACTTCTTTTAAAATATAATCCTGTCTCCAAAATCGCCGTATTCGGCTTTATGACTCCTGTATTTGGAGTAATCCTGTCCGCAATTTTCTTGGGAGAAACAGCACAGGCAACAGGTCTTGTAAGCCTCATTTCATTGATCTTGGTTTGTGTTGGAATTACAATTGTAAATCGAAAAAATTAAATCCAAAACAAAAGAAAGGATATGACTCATCTCAAGCCATATCCTTTCTTTTATTTTTGAATGTTTTATTTTCTCAAAGATACTTCTTATACAAATCTTCCATATACTTTCATCTTGCGAGAAATTTTTTCTGCCAATTCCTTTGTAAATACTCCTGGCATCGCTCTCCAACACCAGTTTCTTCCGAGAGTCGATGGCTGATTCATACGTGCTTCACTTCCCAATGCAAGCAGATCCTGTGCCTGAACGATCGCAAGATTTGAAACACTTGCCCAAAGTACGCACATCATACGCCAATTCACTTCATCCTCGTCGGAAATGCAAAGATATTCTTTTGCATATGCCACATCCTCTTCGCTCGCTTCAGAAAACCATCCAACGATCGTATCATTGTCATGGGTTCCTGCATATGCCACGCTATTTGGAATATAATTATGTGGCAGGTATTCTAAACTGCTTGCATCACGGCTGTCAAATGCAAATTCCATCACCTTCATTCCAGGAAATGTACTATCTTCTAACAACTGTTTTACAGAATCCGTTAAATATCCTAAATCTTCTGCAATGATATTCTTCTTTCCAATAGACTTTTCAACAGCATTAAAAAGTTTCATTCCCGGTCCCTGTTTCCAGTAACCATTCTGTGCTGTTGTATCTCCATATGGAATGGCATAATATGTATCAAATCCTCGGAAATGATCAATACGAAGAGTATCATATACATGACAAAGATATTCAATACGCTGGATCCACCATACATATTCTGTCCTATCCATATAATCCCAATCATACAGTGGATTGCCCCACAACTGACCATCTGCAGAAAATCCATCTGGTGGACAACCTGCTACTTCTTTTGGTACTTTATTTTCATCTAACTGAAACAGCTCCGGATGCGCCCATACATCCACACTATCCAAGGAAACATAGATTGGTAAGTCCCCTATAATAGAAATACCTTTTTCATTTGCATAATCTTTCAATTCGTACCACTGTTTAAAGAAAATATATTGAAGTGCTTTCCAGAAAAGAATCATATCTTGATATTCTTCTTCAGCTTCTTTCAATGCCTCTTCCTCATGATTACGAAGCGGTTCTTTCCAATCGCTCCATGATGCTCCATTATGTACATCTTTTAATGTCATAAATAAAGCAAAATCGGAAAGCCAAAATGCATTCTTTTCACAAAATTCTTTAAACTCTTCCGGTTCATCTTCCAGAAAACGATCTACTGCTTTGTGATAGATCGGATATCTTTTATTATAAAGTGCACCATAATTTACTTTATCCGGTGTACTTTCCCAATCAACCGTGTCATATTCTGACTTTTCCAATAATCCACATTCTTCTAACTTATCAAGATCGATAAAGTATGGATTTCCTGCGAATGTTGAATAGGACTGGTATGGTGAATCCCCATAGCTTGTCGGGCAGATTGGAAGAAGCTGCCAGACAGACTGTCCTGCCTCCTTCAAAAAATCAACGAACGCATAGGCTTCTTTTCCCATTGTTCCGATTCCATAGGGCGAAGACAGTGAAGAAAGATGCATTAGTACTCCACCTTTTCTCAAATCGGATCACTCTCCTGTCTTTTATATTTTTACTTTTTTTGCATTTACAGTAATCTTGTACTCTCTCCTTCGATAAATGAAAATGTGATCTGTTCATTTACCGCAGTCCCCTTTCCACAAATACACTGTAATAATATCTCAATACAACGCTCCGCCATGATCGATGCCGGCTGTTGGATCGTCGTAAGTTTTGGAACAAAATACTGTCCCATCTCGATTCCGTCAAATCCAACAACAGACACATCTTCTGGAACTTTCATTCCTCTGTCTTTGAGTGCACGGATCGCACCCAAAGCCATTACATCAGACATTGCAAAAACTGCCGTAAGATCTTCCATCTTATCCAACAGATTTCCCATTGCCTTATATCCTCCGTCTATTGTAAATCGAGAAAATTCAAACTGTTTCTTCGCATCGAATGTTATATTGTTTTTGTGAAATGCATTCAAACACCCTGCATATCTTGCTTTTGCCGGATTCGAGTATTGCATCTCACCTCCTAAAATGCCGATCTTACGATGTCCAAGAGCAATCAGATAATTCACCGCTCTTTCTGCAGCCGCCGTATCATCAATACTCACGCTTGAAAGATTCGGAAACGAAAGTGAGGAAGCTGAGTTTGTTACCATTACACATGGAATATCAACCGCTGAAAATCTCTCCTTAAAGTTTTCCTGGTTACTTCCCAAGAACAGGATTCCAAGTGGCTGTCTTTCTCTGCACACTTGCAGAGCCTGCTCCACTTCGTGATCTTCTTCTCCTATATAATAGATCAGACAGGCATAATTTTTTTCTTTGATCCTTCTCTGCAGAGATTCTACCAATGGAGCAAACATCATATTCTTCGTTCCTTTTACAATAATCGCAACTCCACTGTTCGTCTGCTGTTTCAGATGTTTCGCATTATTATTCAAACGGAAGTGGTATTTTTCAACCACTTCCAATACTTTTTTACGAGCTGCATCTGACACGCCCGACTGATTATTTAACACTCTCGACACGGTACCTACCGCATATCCGGATTCTCTGGCTATATCCTTTATCGTCATCCTTGGTATCTCCTTAACCCTTTACTGCGCCAGCAGCAACACCTTTGATAATATACTTCTGACAGAATAAGTATACTACAATAACTGGAATAATACTAATCATAATTACAGCCATTGTTGCACCAAGGTCAACTGTACCATAACTTCCTTTCAAATACTGTACATGAATTGGAATTGTCATGTATTCTGTTCTGTCCAATACAAGATATGGAAGCAAATAGTCATTCCAGATCCACATAACTTCCAGAACACCAACGGAGATCAAAATCGATTTCATCATTGGAAATACAACTTTAAAATATGTTTCAAAAGCATTACATCCATCGATCGCTGCTGCTTCTTCAATTTCCAGAGGAATACTCTTTATAAATCCAGTAAACATAAATACTGCCAATCCGGCTCCAAATCCAAGATATACGATCGGAATCGTCCATGGTGTATTCAGATGAAGTTTATCTGCTGTAGATGATAATGTAAACATTACCATCTGGAATGGAACGATCATTGAGAATACACACAGATAATACATAATCTTACAGAATACACTATTTACACGAACAATGTACCATGCAGCCATTGATGTACAAAGCAGGATCAATGCTGTAGAAACTACTGTAATAAATAAACTGAAAAATACAGATTTCAAAAATGGGTAGTTACCAAAAGTCATACCCTTTGTATAGTTTGCCCAGCCAACAAATGAATCTGCATTAGGCAGTGCAAATGTATCTGTATTTACATATGAATTTTCTTTGAAGGAGTTGATCAATACTTCAAAGATCGGGATTAAATAAATAATACTTATGATCGAGAAAATGATAGTAAGCATTTTACTTCTTAAACTTGTCTTTGTTTTCATTATTGCTGTACCTCCTTTTCTCTTGTGAATCTAAGTTGTGCCAAAGCAAGCACTGCTACCAGGATAAAGAACAAGACTGCTTTTGCCTGTGCAAAACCACGGCTACTAGATCCTGTATAGAATGTTTTATAAATATTCAGTGCAAGCATCTCTGTTGTATTTACTGTAGAGCCATCTGGATTAAACGCAACTGGCATACCACCTGTCAACGCCATATTCTGGTCAAACAGTTTAAATGAGTTTGTCAATGTTAAGAATACACAGATTGTGATAGATGACATTACGTTAGGAATTGTGATCTTCCAAAGTGTCTGCCATTTATTCGCACCATCAATCTTTGCTGATTCCATCATATCCTCTGATACACTCTGCAGACCTGCGATATAAATAATCATCATATAACCAATCTGCTGCCAGCACATCAAAATCAAAAGTCCCCAGAAACCATATTTTGTTTCTGCAAGAAGGAATGTGCCATATTTTTTCAAAATACCATCAAAGATCATAGACCAGATATATCCAAGTACGATACCACCAATCAAGTTCGGCATGAAAAATACTGTTCTAAAAATATTCGCACCTTTGATATTCTGTGTTAAGAAATATGCAACCATAAATGCAAGTACGTTGATCGCTATGATCGATACAACTGCAAACAGTGCTGTGTATACAAAAGAATAACGGAATCCTGCATCCTGAAATGCTTTGATATAGTTTGTAAATCCGATAAATTCTGCATCCTGTGGAATTACGAACTGACAAAATGAAAGATATACACCTTGTGCGAACGGCCATAAGAAACCGATACAGAATGCTACAAATGTTGGAAGCATAAATAATGGAAACCATTTTTTAATTGGCTGTGAGATCAAACGGCTATTCACAGAAGCCGCTGATGCTCTTTTTTTCTTTTTACTCATAAGCCTCATCCTCTATTTTCACTCTAAAATTCGTTTATAATAGAAAAGGGGAGGTTTTCTCTCCCTCCCCTTACCATTGGTCATTGATTACTGTGCTGCGTACTGTGTAGCCCAGCCATTTACATATGCTGTTTCAACGTTAGCCCAGTCACCGCCATTTGCAGAGTACTGTAACAGTGCAGATACAACACCAGCTCTCCATTCATCTACGTTAGGAGTATAGTTGAATGCCCAAGATACATTGTATTTGCCATCAGCTGTGTACTGATTAGCAGCTTCACAGAATACGTTTTCAGCTGTTGCAGCATTTTTGAATGGAACTGCACCAAACTGATCAGCAAGCATTGTTGTTCCTTCTTCAGATGTTACAACCCATGTCAAGAAGTCTAATGTTGCCTGAATATCTTCTTCAGATGCTTTTGCATTTACTGCCCAATGGTTTTCTGTACCACTGCAAAGACCAGCTTCTTCTTCTCCGTCAACACCACAATAGATAGGGATCATTGTAATGTCTTCTGCGTTCATTAAGAAACCTTTATCTGTATCTGTTACAAGGTTTGAATATTCCCAAGAACCATTCTGGAAGAACACTGCTTCGCCTTTACCAAATTCTGCTTCAGATTCATCACCAGTTTTTGTTGCAAGCTGGTTCGCATCACATGTTGCATTGTTGATATAAAGATCCCAGATGTTTTTGTAGTTATCAAGGTAAGCACCTGTTACTGTTGCAGGCTGTTCTGTTACGTTGTCATCACGGAATTCATAGAACAATGGTAAGTTTGCAAGATGTCCTGAGAATCTCCATGAAGAAGAACCATCAAGACCAGCTGATGTAAATGCAGAGAACCCAAGTTCATCTTTACGAGCTGTGATATCTTCTACAACTGCTTTCAATGATTCAAAATCTGTGATATCAGATACTTCGTATCCAGCTTCTTTCAATAAAGCTTTGTTTGTAATAAGACCAAAAGATTCGTAGCAATATCCAAGACCATATACTTCTCCATTATCCCCTGTCAAAAGATAATCGTCTGTAGATCTTTCTGCATATAAATCTGTATCAGAGAGATCTAAGCAATAATCTTTCCATGTTTCTATTGCCTGGTCGTTACCAACATTAAAGATTGTTGGTGCACTGCTCTTAGCCATCTCAGTTGTAAGTGTCTGATCATATTCACCAGATGCTGCTGTTACAACCTTTACTTCTACGCCTGTTTCTTCTGTGTATGTAGCTGCAAGATCCTGCCAAGCCTGATCTGCTTCTGGTTTGAAGTTCAAGTAATAAACTGAACCTTTTGCACTTCCATCAGAAGATGAAGAAGCTTCTTTGCTATCACTTCCACCACATCCTGCTAATAAGGACATTACACATACGCCTGTGAGCATTAATGCTACTAATTTCTTTTTCATAGTTTGTTCCTCCCACTTGATTTTTTGGAAACGTTTCAATTTTGTTCCAAATTATTCTCAGAGCGCTGGCCGGCCACTCTGAGTTATGAATTTTGGAAACGTTTCAATTTTGCGTTCCACCTAATTTATAAATTTATTATACTTCTTTTATTTTTTTATGCAAGATTTTTTTGGATCTTATTCACATTTTTGTTTGTTTTTTAGAAATATCATCTTACTTTTTGTGCATTTTCACTAATGTCTTAATTTTTTCTTTTCTATTTTTCCATATCTATTTTCCCAAATAATCCATATTTTCTCAAAAAAAGAAGCTGTTCTTACAAACAGCTCCCATCATTAAATTTAATAATTATATTTTTTCTGTTTTAATAAAAGAAATGCTCCTGCTGTCAAAACTGCCATAGCTTCTGCTACAACGATTGAAAGCCAGATTCCATTGATCCCCCAAATGATCGGAAGCAATAGAACTGCTGCAATCTGAAAGACCAAAGTTCTTAAGAATGAGATCAATGCAGAGGTCAGACCATCATTCAATGCCGTAAAAAATCCCGAACCATAGATTGCAAATCCAGCGAATAAGAATGAGAATGAGTAAATCTTAAATGCATTACATGTCATATCATATAAGCCGGTATCATATCCTACAAACATATTAGACAATGGTGCTGCTAAAATTTCTGCTGCCACAAACATAACAATAGCAAATGATCCAATAATGATCAAACTCTTTCTCAATAGTCCCTTCAATTCAGAATGATTTTCTGCTCCATAATGATACCCAACGACTGGTGCCGTTCCTATGGAATATCCAATAAATGCTGCAATAAAGATCATATTGACATACATCAGAACTCCATATGCTGCAACGCCATCTTCTCCAGCATATCCGATCAACTGAATATTATAAAGCATACTAACAAGTGACATAGAAATATTACTCATTAACTCTGAAGATCCATTTGTACATGCCTTCAGCAATGCTTTCCCATCAAACTTTATTTTTGTTAATTTTAAAAGACTCGTATTCGGACACAAGAAATAAATTACTGGAACAACTCCTCCGATTACCTGACTGATTCCTGTTGCTGCTGCTGCACCTACAAGCCCAAATGAAAATACAGCAACTAAAAGTGCATCCAACACCATATTTGTCACTCCTGAAATAACTGTTACTGCAAGTCCAAGCTGTGGTTTCTCTGCTGTAATGAAAAAGCTCTGAAACTCCATCTGAAGAATATAGGCCGGTAATGCAAGCAAGATTACTCTTCCATAGATCACGCAATCATCTAGCATCGCACCTTCTGCTCCAAACAATGCTGCGATCGGACGTAAAAATATAATTCCTGCCACAGCAATTATAATTCCAAGAACAACAGATACGATAACAAACAACGAAAAATCTTTTCTTGCTTTTTCAAGATTTCCTTCTCCCATTGTTTTTGCGATCAATGCACTGCCACCTGTTCCAAACATAAATCCAATCGCACCAAGAATCATCAAAACAGGCATGATAAAGTTTACCGCTGCAAACGGAATCTTTCCGACAAAGTTTGATACAAAAAATCCATCTACTACACCATAAATAGACGTAAAAATCATCATAACAATTGACGGAAATGTAAATTTCAACAATTTTTTATATGTAAAATGATCTGAAAGCTGTATCTTCATTATTTCCTCCTAAACCAGCTTTCTGCAAATCCTGCTGCAGACGGTGCTAATTCTTTTATATTCCACTCAGTTGTATTAAGGATCAAGTCATACGCATCTTTCTGTCCCCATCCTCTGTCTGACAACATTTCTCTTGTGCGGGCACGATTCTTATCAATGCGTTTGATGTGTCTCTCCACTTCTTTTCGTGTCAACTGTTCTTCCCCCTGTGCACGTTCCATACAACGATCGATCTTTGCTTCCATCTCTGCACACACAAACATTCGGAACAGATTTTCATTTTCTAATATAATATCCGCATTCCGTCCAACGATCACACAGTCTTTCCCTGCCTTAGCAATTTCCTCAATTACCTTTTTCTGTTCTAACAACAGATTTACCTGTACAGACTGCATCGCTGCTGAACCAGCAAATGTTCTTCTGTAAGTCAACGGAACTGTCTGCCAACCATGATTATTTAACGTATTCTCAACATAATTCTCTGAAAGTCCTTGCTTTTCAGCAATTGCAGAAATGATCTCTCTGTCATAATAATCAAATCCTAAAATATCGGCCATTCTCTTTCCTAATTCTCTTCCGCCACTGCCAAATTCTCGACTGATCGTAATAATTTTCATTCCTCTTCCTCCCTATCTACAATTCTTTCACTTTTTCTCGAAAAGAAGATTCAAAGCGCTGTGTTAATTCCACATACATTTCTTGTTCTTCCTCTGTCCATGAACCAAAAATATTATTTTCCATTTCAAGGATTCGAAGTACTTTTGTTTCCATCTCTTCTTGCCCCTTTTCCGTTAAGAAAATCTTTTTTGATCGTCCATCTAGATTCTTTAAATAAACAATATCTTCTTTTTCTAATTTTCGAACTGCAGAATTGATTGTCTGTTTACTAATCCCTGAGGATTTATATATCTCGCTTAATAAACATCCATTTCCTTCATTACAAATTGTATAAAGGATCGTCAACTCGCTGTCTGACATTTTCATTTTTAATGCTGCTTCGTGAAACAGCGCATTGATTTCATTTGAAATATAATTAAATCTACGCCATTTCTGCTCTGATTTTTCATTTATCATAAATGTTCTCCTCTTCCAAAACAGTATGAAACCATACAATATTAGTATGATTTCATACGTTTGTCAATACGATTTTTTTACATATTTATAAATTTTATTTTCTATTTGATCAGTAATCCATTCATCTGCTGCTTTCTCTAAAAACATGATCAAATCTTTTAAATCAAATACTGTCAATTCACGTACAGCATCTATCGGACTATTGCAATATTCCTTCAATTCTGCCAATACATTTTCAACTAATTTATAATCCACTTCTTCTATCCCTGGATTTTTCAAACTCGTATCTAACTTTATCGGCAATCTATATGTTTCTACAAGCCATGTATTCATACGTGTAAAGTCTCCATAATAATATTCTTCTGAAAGAAATTGCTGGACAGGGACAATCTTATCCATCTTACATATATATGTCCATTCAACCTTATCCATTTCTAATTCTTCACAAAATTCACTATTTAAATATTTTAAAATCTTCGGATAATATTCAACAAAAAATTTTCTGTCAATATACAAATGAAAATCATATCCAAGAACACTACTGTCATTCATTAAATCTTGATATTTTTTTCGAAACAACTCAACTTCCGGATATTCTACCATTTTCCCTTTTCTTTCTTCCAAACGAAAATGAGACTTTGATTTGTCCCTTACCGAATCTGGAAGTAAATTCCCCACATAAAAATCGTTCGGATTCACCGGCAGATCATATTTCTCTAATAAAATTTTTGCTGCTGTCAAGTGTAAAATATATCCTGGCATATTTCTCTACACCTTTCTGATCAATACTTTATTTTATCTTATAACATCCCAATCCTGTTTATCAACTATTGAATTCTCTTCTGTTTCCTGTTAAACTCAAACTATAAAATATCTGTAAAAGGAGAGCCTAACATGAGTGAATTCGAACGCAACGATGCAAATGTAACTGAAGAAGATGTATATTTGACACTGGAATTTGATGACGGTGACAAAAAAGAATGCCTTGTTCTTGTTGTTTTTGAAGTAGACGGCAAAGAATATGTAGCTTTAGAAGATGATAACGAAGAAGTATATCTCTATGGCTATCACGATCTGAACGAAGAAGAATTCGAATTAGTAGACATTGAAACTGATGAAGAATTTGAAAAAGTATGTGCTGAATTTGAACGTCTGGATGCAGAATGCTAATTTTTCTGATCAACATGCCAATCCTCCCGAAAAACCTGTCACAAGCAGATTTTGGGGAGACAAAGCACAAAAAAGAGTACTGTCTATACTTTGTGGAACACCTCAATGTATTACAGTACTCTTTTTATTTCATATAAAAATTATTACAACAAATTCCTGATATCATTAAACATAATAAATATCATCAGAACCATCAACAATGCAAATCCTGCAAAATGTACCATTCCTTCTTTTTCTGGTGATATCCTTTTTCCTCTGATCGCTTCGATGATCAAAAAGAGTAAGCGTCCACCGTCTAATGCTGGAATCGGCAATAAGTTCATGATTCCAAGGTTTGCTGTGATCAAGATTGCAATATTCATCATACTTAAGACAACAACTGCAGTCCCACCAGACTTTGATGCTTCATAAGTATCATCTACGACATTTACAATACCCACTGGACCAGACATCTGATCTACTCCGACCTGTCCTGTCACAAGCATTTTCAAACTTTCGATCGTATAATTTACCCAGTATCTTACTGTATATGCACCATACTGAATAGAACCAAACAATCCAGGTTTCGTCACTTCTGTCGGACCTACGATTCCCATTCTTGCATAACTATCACCTTCCAACATACGAGGCTCCAGCGAAACTGTTGTTTCTTCACCCTCACGCTCATAAGTGATCTCTAATGGTTCCCCTGAGAAATTGATCAGATTTTTTAAACTGATCTCTTCCCATAAATATACTCGATGTCCATCAACCTCTGTGATCACATCTCCAGCCTGGATACCGGCATCTGCTGCCGCATATCCATCTTCAACCTGCGTAATGACCGGCTTCGCATAACCGATCCATGCAACCATGATCGTACATAAGATCCATGCAAGGATCAAGTTAAACGCTGGTCCTGCAACGATCACAGAAATTCTAGCCCATACGGATTTACTGTTAAAACTGCCTGCAGATATGTCATCAGCATCATCTTCTCCCATCATACAGGCACCACCAAACGGCAGAAGTTTTAATGAAAATTTTGTCCCCCCGATCTCTTTTCCTATCAGCGTCGGCCCAAGTCCCAAAGAAAATTCATCCACACGGATCCCATTGAGCTTTGCCAGTGTAAAATGACCCAGTTCATGGATCAAGATAATCCCACTGAATATTAAAATCGCTATTATAATCCCCATTTCATTACCACCTGTTATTTCCAAATATTACTTTTAATATAATCGTATGTCGCCTGTTCTGTTTCAAGAATCTGTTCTACTGTCGGATCTACGATCACCTTGTGCTGTTCCATACATTTCTGGATCATTTCTGGAATCTGCAGATAACGAATCTCTCGATCTAAGAACATTGCAACCGCCTTTTCATTTGCCGCATTAAATACAGTCGGCAAAGATCCTCCTGCCTTTCCAGCTTCCATTGCTAATTTCAAACCATAAAATGTCTCCATATCTGGTTTTTCAAATGTAATCTGTGAAAGCTTTCCAAAATCAAGTCTGTCACCTGGCAGATATCTTCTTTCTGGATAATACAGTGCATACTGAATCGGTAACTTCATATCTGGTGTACCAAGCTGTGCGATCACTGCACCATCTTCGTATTCTACCATGGAGTGAATGATGCTCTGTGGCTGAACGACTACTTCAATCTGGTCGATTGCAACATCAAACAACCATTTTGCCTCAATCACTTCCAACCCTTTATTCACCATTGTAGAAGAATCGATCGTGATTTTTCTTCCCATTGCCCAGTTTGGATGTTTTAATGCATCTTCCACTTGAATATTCTGCAGTTCATCCAGAGTCTTTCCGCGGAAAGGTCCACCTGATGCTGTCAAAAGAATCTTATGAAGAGCCTTTCTCTGGCCTCCTTGCAGTGACTGGAAGATTGCACTATGCTCACTATCTACCGGCAAGATCGACACATTATATTCTTTCGCAAGTGGCATGATAATATGCCCAGCAGTCACAAGTGTTTCTTTATTTGCAAGTGCAATATCCTTTCCAGCTTTGATCGCTTCGATCGTTGGACGGATACCGATCATCCCAACAATCGCTGTCACCAAGATCTCTGATTCAGGAATTGCAGCAAGTTCTAACAGACCTTCCATACCAGATACGATCTTTATATCCAGATCTTTTACATTTTCTCTTAATTCGAGTGCTTTCTCTTCTGTCCAGACTGCTGCCAGTTTTGGATGAAACTCTCGAATCTGTTCTTCCAATAATTTTATATTATTTCCTGCTGATAAAGCAACAACTTCAAGATCTCCATTCTCTCTTGCAACTTCCAATATCTGAGTCCCAATAGAACCTGTAGAACCAAGAATTGCTATTTTTTTCATTTATCTCATCTCCCTATTCTGAAAAGAAACTTTTTTACAAAAGGATCGCCAGATAATAAATGATCGGTGCTGTAAAGATCACACTGTCAAATCGATCCAAGATTCCACCATGACCTGGGATCAATTTACCATAATCTTTAATCCCACACTGACGTTTGATCGCAGATGCTGAAAGATCTCCTACTTGAGAGATCGCACCGCCAACTGCACCAATGATCGCATAGGATACAACATCTACACCAGCGTTTCCCCAATGATTGATCGCAAGCGCATATAATACACCGATCAATGCTGCACCGACAACTCCGCCAATTCCACCTTCCACAGATTTCTTTGGGCTAAGCACTGGTGCCATCTTATGTTTTCCGATCAGCATTCCTACACAGTATGCCATTGTATCGCATCCCCATGAGCAAACAAATACAAGCCATACAGTAAAAACACCATCTTCTGGAAGCATTCTTGTCTGATATACATAAGAAAGCATGACTGCCACATAAAATACACCGAAAAATGCTGCCATGATCTCTGAAGGATGATGCTTTGGATATGTGAATACCATGATCGCCATCAATACGATCACAAAAATCATAATAAGTCCTAACAGCATCGTTGACGCTGTTGCCTCTTCGATCAAACCTGTTGTCTTACCATAGATCACTGCAAAATATACGACCGCAATAAGATACCCACAGATGCCAACTGCTTTTTTCTCGATTTTGAACACTTTGTATAATTCGTTCATTCCAATCAAGCTGATGGCTGCGATCGTTGCAAATAAAATTGGTCCGCCACTGATCACAGTAAATAATGCAATGATCACCAGCAAGATTCCACTAAGCAAACGTGTCTTAAACATCTTATTCCTCCTCTTTGATTCCACCATAACGACGATCTCTTCGATTAAATTGTTCAATCGCTTTTTCTAATTCTTTTTTATTAAAATCTGGCCAAGGAACATCTGTAAAATAAAATTCTGTATACGCAAGCTGCCACAGAAGATAATTTGACAATCTCTGTTCCCCACTTGTACGGATCAAAAGATCTGGGTCTGGGATTCCCGCTGTATCAAGATAAGATGAAAATACTTCCTCTGTGATCTCTTCTGGATTTAATTTTCCTTCCGCACAATCCTGACCCATCTTTCTTGCCGCACGGATCATTTCATCACGACTTCCATAATTCAATGCGATCGTAAAATTCAGACCGCCATTATTCTTTGTTGCTTCTTCCAGCTCTTCGATTCGATTTTTGATATCATCATCTAAAGGTTTCTTGTCACCGATCACTCGGATCTTCATATCATTTTTTGCAGCCGTCTTAAGGCAAGTCTTCATATAATTACGAAGTAATGTCATCAGTGCATCCACTTCTGCCTTTGGACGGTTCCAGTTTTCTGTAGAAAATGCGTACACAGTCAAATATTTTATTCCCATTCGCCATGCTTCTTCGCAAATCTTTTCCACATTTTTACTTCCTTGTGCATGTCCATAATTACGAGGCATCCCTTTTGCCTTCGCCCAACGTCCATTCCCATCAAGAATGATCGCTATATGCTGTGGTACATTCATAATCCTTCCTCCAGTCTTTTATTATTTCCCAATATCAAGCAAAAAGAGGGACTGAGAAAAATCCTTATTCAGTCCCTCCGAAAATCATGTTGTTACTATACAGTCATAATTTCTTTTGTTTTTTCGTCTACCATCTGATCTACATCTTTGATGTATTTGTCTGTGATCTTCTGAAGCTGATCTTCCATATCTTTGATCGTATCTTCAGAATATTCTGATCCTTTTAATTTTTTGAATGCATCATTTCCATCACGACGGATGTTACGGATCGCAACTTTTGCACCTTCACCTTTTTTCTTAACATCTTTTGCAAGTTCTTTTCTTCGTTCTCCAGTAAGTTCTGGGAAGATCAGACGGATGCATGTACCGTCGTTTGTTGGATTGATTCCAAGTTCAGACATAAGAATAGCTTTTTCAATGTCTTTGAGTGTCTTCTTTTCCCATGGCTGGATCTGGATGATACGAGCCTCTGGTACAGAAATATTCGCTACCTGCTGGATTGGTGTAGGCATTCCATAATAATCAACTGTGATTCTGTCAAGTACACGTGGGTTTGCACGTCCTGCACGGATTGTTCCCAGTTCACTGTTCAGACTAGCCAGTGATTTTGTCATCTTTTCTTCATAAAGTTTCAATTTTTCGTCCATAATTGCTCCTCCGCTGTCTATATTTTTTCAAGTTCGCCTCCTAAGCATTACGCTCCGGGCAAAAAATCTTTCTTTGAACGATTATACAGTCACTTTTGTTCCTGTAAAATTACCATTGATCGTATCTACGATACTGTTCTCTCCATCTAATCCAAATACCAGCATTGGCATCTTGTTCTCAAGACAAAGAATAGATGCAGTCAAGTCAACTGCTGCCAGTTTCTTGTCGATCACTTCCTGGATAGAAACTTCGTCATACTTCTTCGCTTCTGGATTTACCTTTGGATCACTGTCATAAATACCATCGATTGATTTTGCAAGAAGGATTGCATCTGCTTCAATCTCGATCGCACGAAGAACTGTTCCTGTATCCGTTGAGAAATAAGGATGTCCTACGCCACCTGCAAAGAAAGTAACCTTACCATTGTTCAGTGCTTCAACCGCTGCATCTTTTGAGAATAATGTTGTAAATGCACCACATACAAATGGTGTAAATACTTCTGTCTTCATTCCTACATGACGGAAAATGTCAGAAACATAAATGCAGTTCATAACAGTTGCGAGCATACCGATCTGATCCGCCTTTGTACGGTCGATTGTTTCACTTGTGCGTCCTCTCCAGAAGTTACCGCCGCCAGTTACGATTGCCACCTGAATCCCGTCATCTACAAGTTTTTTTACCTGTTTTGCAACACCGATACATGTTGCCTCATCAAATCCGGTCTTTTTATCTCCGGCAAGAGCTTCACCGCTCAGCTTTAACAATACTCTTTTCATAATTGTCTGCTCCTTTTCACCTGTACACACAAGGGCAGACTGCCCCTGTATCCTATAAAACAAAGTATATCATATCTTTCCCATTTTGGCATCTTATTTTTATACCAATCCTGCATTTTCAAAAAATGTTACATTTGTCGGATGCCAGTAACTATCACCAATACTATGGAGCAATACAACATTCAAATGATCATTCAGATTTTTCTTATCTAATTTTATCGCATCTGTCAAAACTTCCATATCCACACCACATGCAATTGGAAGTCCATATTTTTCCAAAACTGCTTTGATCTTCTCGGCGCAACCTGCTTCTGTCAGCCCTTTTTCCTCCGCAATCTTTGTAATCTGATACATTCCGATCCCAACTGCTTCTCCATGACTTTCACGCTCATAATGAAAATATTGTTCGATCGTATGTGCCAGCGTATGCCCAAAGTTTAAAAGCATTCTTTCACCAAAGTCAAACTGATCATTCTCAACCACAATTCTTTTAATATCTACACAACGTGCAATGATCTCTGGAAGTTCTGGTTTGAGTTCTTCAAATGAATCATGCGCATTCAACCGTTCAAACAGCTCTGCATCTTTGATACAGCCGTATTTGATCACCTCACCCATTCCATCCTGTATAAAATGTTCCGACAATGTTTCCAAAACTTCTGGATCAATCAATACCATTTTCGGATGATAAAACGCTCCAACAAGATTCTTACCTTGTGGAAGATCAACTGCAACTTTTCCTCCAACAGAAGAATCCACCTGTGCCAAAAGTGAAGTTGGAATCTGTATCAGTTTTACCCCTCTCATATAACTTGAAGCTGCAAATCCAACTAAATCTCCCATCACACCGCCGCCAAGGGCGATGATCAGATCACTTCTTGAAATCTTTGCTTTCAATAACGCATCATAAATGATTGGTAAAGTCTGAAAATTCTTTGTAGATTCTCCATGTGGAAGCACTAATGTGTGACATTCGTACTGATCCAACACATTTACTAATTTCTCTCCATATAATGGAAATACATTGTCATCAGAAATAATCATAATCTTCTTTCCAGAAAACACCTGTGGAATATATTCTCCCGCCTGCGCAAGGATTCCGTTTTCAATATAGATTGGATAACTGTTTTCGCCTAAATTCACTACTAATTTCATAAGCTTCTCCCTTCTGCTGTCCGTAGTCAGAATGCATTGCTTTCACAGATTTCTTCTGTAAATACAAACATTTTCAAAAAAGGACATTTCCCGTTCTGGAAAATGCCCTTCCTATTTCTCATTACATCTCTTTTCCGATCACTTTCGCGATCTCACACACCTGTTTGATCAGTGCATCATATTTTTCAGGTCTCAGAGACTGTGCACCGTCACAAAGTGCATTTTCCGGATCATTATGAACTTCGATCATCAATCCATCTGCGCCAGCCGCGATCGCAGCTTTTGCCATTGGATTCACAAGCCACCATTTTCCGCCCGCATGACTTGGATCGATCACGATTGGAAGATGTGTCTTCTCCTGCAGTACAGGAATGCACTGCAGATCCAATGTATTTCTTGTAAAGGATTCAAATGTACGGATTCCTCGTTCGCACAAAATAACATTTTCATTACCAGATGCCATGATATACTCTGCAGACATGATCCACTCTTCGTAAGTCGCATTCAAACCTCTCTTTAAAAGGATTGGTTTCTTTGTTCTTCCAAGTTTTTTCAGAAGTTCAAAGTTCTGCATATTTCTTGCACCAATCTGGATCAGATCGACTTTTTCATCAAATACATCAATATACTCTTCTGACATCAACTCTGTCACGATCGGAAGTCCTGTTTCTTCTTTTACTTTACAAAGAATATCAAGCCCCTGCATTCCCATCCCCTGGAATGAATATGGACTTGTTCTTGGTTTGAACGCACCACCACGGAGCATATTCGCACCAGAAGCCTTCGCTGCTTTTGCAATTTCCAAAACCTGTTCATAAGATTCTACAGAACATGGTCCTGCGATCATTGCCAAATGACCATTACCAACTTTTACTCCATCTACATCTACTACTGTATTTTCTGGATGAAATGCACGGTTTGCAAGTTTATATGGCTCCTGCACATGCATTACTTTATCTACAGAATAATCAACCTCAAACTGTTTTGGATCAACCGTTGTTGTATCACCGATACAGCCGATGATCGTAACCCCTGCACCACGTACAGTATGGATATCAAGCCCTTTCTTTTTGATCAAATTCTCTACACGGACAATATTCTCTTCACTTGTCTGTGGTTTTAATACTATAATCATAACATTTCCCCCTAAGGTACTTTTCTTTTTTATCAAAAACATCTCTGTATTGTCTCTGCCAACCTTTCATATCATATCACGAATTTTATTTTTATGAAACGCAGAAAAATTAATAACTTCTATTTTTCTTGATCTTTTTTCACATTAGATCAATCCATAATGCTCAAGTGCGAACAAAATCCCATGATCCTCTACATTTTTCGTAATAAATTCCGTATATGGCTCCAAACCTTCTGCGTGTTCTCCCATTGCGATCGTATGCTTCGCAAAACGAAACATCTCCAGATCATTCATACTATCACCGAACACATAAATCTGATCCAGTTCGAGTCCCAGCATTTTCATCATAAAATCACAGGCCGTCCCTTTTGTAAATGCTTTCTGTGCTACCTCGTAATTTCCATCGCCCCGATCGATCACCATCATATCTTCTGCTACAAATTCCGAAAATGTCTTCATATCACTCTTCTCGTCTGTGAACAAATATAACTTATCATATATAAACTCTGCGGTATCGAAATCCACCAACTCACCCATTCCATGTGTAACATAATACTCTTTTTCCCATTCAAGCATAGGGATCGTTGTCACTTCTGTTGGAAAATAGATCGTCTCCAGCGCTTCCACCGCACCGTATACATTACATTCCTTCATCTTTCTTATAATTTCTTTCCCACGCTCTTTCTCAACATGATGCTCCAAAAGTACTTCATCTCGGTATACTAGATGACAACCACATCCACATTGATAGCCGTCAAATTCAAACTGTTTTCTCACTTCTGCAAGTGCAGAAAATGTACGACCAGTATTCAAAAATAAATAATGTCCATTCTCTTTTGCATGCTTCAATGCTTCGATTGCACTTTCAGGGATTGACCATGTTTTGTTATCCAATAATGTTCCATCTATATCAAAAAATAATGCCGCTGGTTTCATTCTTTCACCTCTTTCTTAAATACCACAATAAATGAATGTTTCTGTTTTGTAAAGAATATATTATTGAAAAAAGGTAATTTTATGAACTCCTATTTTTCAAACCTTAATACTGTTTTTCGGAAAGTTAGACCACTTCTTCCCACTGCGTTAAAAAGCATTCTTTTTTTCACTGTTGCTTATTTCATCGGGCATTTTACAGCTATGACACAGAAACATTTTGCGCCTGTATCAGCGCCCATTTCCAATGCCTCTGACTGGGGATTGAGTTTTCAAGAAGAAGGAAATGCACCAATTGCAAATGCAAGTGCCGAAGAAATGAAAAAATACAATGCATACTATGTAAATCCAACTGAAAATAAAGTACTTTATCTTACTTTCGATGCCGGATATGAAAACGGACATACCGAAGCAATTTTGGATGCTCTAAAAAAACACAATGCTCCTGCCACATTTTTCGTTGTTGGTACTTATGTTGAAAACAATCCAGAACTCGTGAAACGTATGGTTTCCGAAGGACATATCGTTGGAAATCATACATACAGTCATCCCGATATGTCCTCGATTTCTTCTAAAGAAGCATTTGAAAAGGAACTCTCTTCTGTCGAAAATGCTTATAAAGAAGTCACTGGCGAAACAATGACCAAATTCTATCGACCACCGCAAGGCAAATACAGTGAAGAAAATCTGCAAATGGCAAAAGAGCTTGGTTATTCTACCTTTTTCTGGAGTCTTGCTTATGTAGACTGGTACAAAGATAATCAGCCTACAAAAGAAGAAGCTTTCAATAAATTGCTGCCAAGGATCCACCCCGGAGCGATTGTTCTTCTGCATAGTACTTCTTCTACAAATGCTGAGATTCTCGATGAACTTCTCACAAAATGGGAAGAAATGGGATACTCATTCCACGCGCTCATAGAATTTACTCAATAGTGCTATTTCGTCAGATAATTCAGATTTTTCTTGCAATTATTTATTTTTTAGTTGACAACTCTTTTTCACTGCATTATAATAAAGCAAAATTTGAAACCGATGAACAAGAGTAGTAACTTTAATGTAAGTGCATACAGAGAGCTGCGGATGGTGCGATCGCAGCAGTAACCGTTAAAGTGAATGGACTTGCGAGGGCAAACTGAACTCAGCTTTTGCTGACGTAGGGGCGACGGCTTCCAACCGTTATTCTGGAACATGTATGATGGTACATGGCTGAGCGCACTTCTTTCGAAGTGAATCATAGGTGGCACCGCAGGAATCATCCCTGTCCTATCATAATTGATAGGACAGTTTTTTATTTATTAGAAAGTTCATTTTTTTAAATTTTCACGCGAAGCACATTTGCACAGCCTAAACAACCACTTTGATTTCTAATATTTGAAAGGAAGGTAATGACGATGACAGAGAAAAAGACAATCCCTTACAAAATTTATTTAGAAGAACATGAAATGCCAAAACAATGGTATAATGTGCGCGCTGATATGAAGAATAAACCAGCTCCGCTTTTGAATCCTAACACATTCAAACCGATCACAGCAGAAGAACTCAGTGCAGTCTTCTGTGATGAGCTTGTAAAACAGGAATTAGATGACACAACCGCTTACTTTGATATTCCACAGGAAATTCTTGATTTCTACAAGATGTATCGTCCATCACCACTTGTACGAGCTTATTGTCTAGAAAAAGCATTAGATACACCAGCTAAGATCTATTACAAATTTGAAGGTAACAATACATCCGGAAGTCATAAACTGAATTCTGCGATCGCACAAGCATATTACGCAAAACAGCAAGGATTAAAAGGTGTCACAACAGAAACTGGTGCCGGTCAGTGGGGAACTGCTCTTTCTATGGCAACCGCATATCTTGGCCTTGACTGTAAAGTATATATGGTAAAATGTTCATACGAACAAAAACCTTTCCGTCGTGAGGTCATGCGTACATATGGTGCAAATGTTACACCTTCCCCTTCAGAAACAACAAATGTTGGCCGCAAGATCCTTACAGAGCATCCTGGAACTTCCGGAAGTCTTGGATGTGCGATCTCAGAAGCAGTAGAAGATGCAACAACACATGAAGGATATCGCTATGTACTTGGCTCAGTCCTTTCTCAAGTAATGCTTCACCAGTCTGTGATTGGACTTGAAACAAAAGCTGCTCTTGATAAATACGATATCGTTCCAGACATCATCATCGGATGTGCTGGCGGCGGTTCCAATCTCGGCGGATTGATCTCACCATTTATGGGTGAAAAGCTTCGTGGAGAAAAAGATTATAAATTTATTGCTGTTGAACCATCAAGCTGTCCTTCGCTCACACGTGGAAAATTTGCTTATGACTACTGTGATACAGGTAAGGTCTGCCCTCTTGCTAAAATGTATACTTTAGGCAGTGGATTTATCCCTTCTGCGAATCATTCAGGCGGACTTCGCTACCATGGCATGAGTTCTATCCTTTCACAATTATATGATGATGGCTTAATGGAAGCAGTATCCGTAGAACAGACTTCTGTATTTGAAGCAGCAACAAAATTTGCGAAAGTAGAAGGAATCCTTCCAGCACCAGAAAGCAGCCATGCGATCAAAGTTGCCATTGACGAAGCAATGAAATGTAAAGAAACTGGAGAAGAAAAAACAATTGTATTCGGTCTCACAGGAACTGGTTACTTTGATATGTATGCATATCAGAAATTCAACGACGGCATCATGACAGATTATATTCCTACAGATGAAGAGCTTGCAGTTGGATTTGCAGGACTTCCTAATATTACAAAATAATACACTGCTCTTTTATCTATACAAGGAAAAATCCCTCCGATACAATTCTGTACCGAAGGGATTTTTCCTTTTTATCTTCTAGGGGGTTATAAACCTGGTTATAACATTTCAATAAATGCTGCCAATCTTGTCTCAATCTGTCCGCTATCTGTTGTAGAATAATCTGTTTCCAGTTTCATATATGGAACACCTTCTTCTTCACACATTCTCTGCATATGAGTTGCTTCGATATTGAATGTATGACATGCCTGAAGTACCATTTCAACAACACCATCTACATGATATTTTTCAATCATTGCTTTTGTATTTTCTACACGACCTTCATTTGTTGTCATTACTGAACAATGAATTTCGAGATAACGATCAGAAATTGCTCTTAAGATATCATCTGCATTTTCATCTACAAGCATTTTTGTTGTACGTTCTCCACCACAGTCATCAAGACATACGATAACTCCACCGTTGTTTTCAATTGTCATACCAACTTTCTGGATAACACCAGTTGATGGACATCCTGTAAGAAGGATTCTCTTTGCTTTTTCAGAAACTGGTCTATGTCCATTTGCATATGCTTCTTTCGCAGCTTCTACTTTTTCTTTAAAGCTTGCAATCTGAGTATCAATGCTAAAACTGAAAAGTCCCTGTGCAAGAGTTGTCATTACCTCTGTTGCTTTCATTGCAGGAGGTGTTGTTCCCTGAAGTGCATACAATTCAAGCTGTGTTTTTCTTAATTCGTTTCTCTTGCGTGCTGCTTCTCTTAATTTTTCATCTGTGATCTCAATACCATATTTTTCTTCCAGTTTTTCTTTCAGAAGTTTGATCTCCTGATACCAGATTTCTTTTGCATATTCTCTCTTCTGACTCTGTGGAAGATGAAGTACATATGTTTCTTTGATCTCATTTAAAAGTTCAAACATTTTCTTTTTACCATCACATGTTGTTTCACCAACAATGAAATCGCAGAAATATGTATATGGACATTTATCTGTATAAGCAAATCCATAACTTGATTTGATCAATGGACATAAGTTTTTAGGAAGAACTTTTTCAGCATCTGCGATTGGTTCATTGCTTGTACCGCAAAGTCCTACAACTGAAACACCTGCTGCATCGAATAATTCCAGTGGAGTATAGGAACAGAACATCCCTACTAAATGTCCGCCATTTTCAACAAACTCTTTTACTCTTAAAAAGCCTGCTTTTCTTGCATCTACAAATTCATCAAATGTTTTTGGTAATTCTAATGTTCTTTTTTCCATGTTTCTTCTCCTTTAATCTTCTGCTAAAATTGCTGCTCCGATCGCTCCAGCATATCTTGCAAGCGGCATACTTACTACAGGTACCTTTAATGCCTTTGTCAGTCTTTCGAGAACATACTCATCTTCACACAGTCCTCCTGTCAAGAAATACTTTTCTCCCGGAACTTGCGATACAAGCTGTACTACTTTTGTAACGACCGACTCAACAACACCAAATGCAATATCTTCTCTTGGTGTTCCTTTTCCGATCAAACTGATTACTTCTGACTCTGCAAATACTGTACACATAGAACTGATCGTGATCGGCTGTCCTTTTTTTGCTAACTCAGACAATTCATTCTGTGTAAGACCCAACCGATTCGTCATGATCTCAAGAAATTTCCCAGTTCCTGCTGAACATTTATCATTCATTAGAAACTTCATGACACGACCTTTTTTTAAAGCAATTGCCTTTGTATCCTGACCACCAATATCGATCACGGTACCTTCTTCTCCAAAAAGAAATGTCGCTCCTTTTCCATGACAAGTAATCTCCGTTACCACATTATCTGCATATGGTACAGAAATACGTCCATACCCAGTCGCTACATAACGTGCATTTTCTTTTGTGATTCCTTCTTCTTCTAATACTCGATAGATTTCATCTGCAGTTTTTCTGCTGTTAAATCCTGTATCTAAAAGTAAAGTTTTCACAACTTTTCCATTTTCGAGAACTGCTGCCTTGGCTGCACTGGATCCAATATCTATTCCAACCTGATACATAAACCCCTCCGATTATTTGGTTTTGGTACCAAAACCCTTTTTATACAGTAAGACCATTGTCTTACTACCCATACTTTCAGTATATTCTCATATATTTGTTTTTGCAAATTGACAAAATCTATATGCGAAAAAATCTATCATGTTTTTCTATAATAAATTTATTTTATATATTCTATTCTATTTATTGATAGATTTTTTCTATGTATAGATTATATTTTTGTTTTTATCAATTAGACAAATGTCATATCATTCATTATAATGAACTTAACAACCAAAAACTCGAATAACCTCTCAAAATAAATAGGCGGGCATCTATATTCCCCGCCTATTTATGAGTTTTACACAGTATTTTCAATTTTTCATATCTACTTCTATCTAATCGATTATAAATATTTTTGCAATTCTTTGTTTAGCTTTTCCTCTATCTGAATCAACCTCTCACAGATTTTTTTCGACTTTTCGTCAGCCTCTTTATATTTATTTAAATATTGGTTTAAAGATTTTACTCCCATATTTGCTCCATCAATGATCAGCTCTGCCACTGTTGAATCATCATGGTTCATTCCTATTTTCATATTTGTTTTCATCCAAGACATTCCCTTAGCGATTGGATTCGGCTCTTTTTCTTCCGCATTATACTGTTTTAATAAATCATCAATCTCATTTTCTAACTTTTCATGATGTTCTCTGCTTTCGACCAACAACTTCCGAAATTCAGAAGCACAAACTTTCTCTAACACCTCATCAATCGATGCAATCCCCATTTTCACTCCTGCATCACATTCTTGCAATAATTTTATTGTATCCATATTTTCCATACCTATCACCTTTTCATTTTCTTTTTAGTATGAAAAATCTTCTCAGATTTATACCAACAAAAATTCAAAATTATTTTTATACAAAAAGTGTTCTGCGAAATTTTCCACAGAACACTTTCTTTTATACTTTTTTATTCACATTTTTCAAATGATTATTCCGCATATCCATTTGGATTATTAGACTGCCATCTCCAAGAATCTTCGCACATTTCATCGAGATCACGTTTTGCTTCCCATCCAAGTTCTGCTTTTGCTTTTGCAGGATCTGCATAGCATGCAGCAACATCTCCAGTTCTTCTATCCATAATCTTATATGGCAGATCGTGTCCACATGCTTTGCTGAATGCCTTTACCATATCAAGTACAGAATATCCATTACCTGTACCAAGGTTATAAATGCATACACCAGCATTTTCTTCAATCTTCTTCAATGCTTTTACATGGCCATCTGCAAGGTCAACAACATGGATATAATCACGTACACCTGTACCATCATGTGTATCGTAGTCGTTACCAAATACACCAAGAAATTCTCTCTTACCTACTGCTACCTGTGTAATATATGGCATCAAGTTATTTGGAATTCCCTTTGGATCTTCTCCGATCGTACCACTTTTGTGTGCTCCAACTGGGTTGAAATAACGAAGAAGTACAACATTCCATTCTGGATCTGCTGTGTGGAAATCTGTTAAAATCTGTTCCAGCATAGATTTTGTCCATCCATATGGATTTGTACACTGTCCCTTTGGACACTCTTCTGTGATTGGAATAAATGCAGGATCTCCATAAACTGTTGCAGAAGAACTGAAGATAATATTCTTAACACCAGCTTTTCTCATTGCATCACACAGCACCAATGTTCCTGCGATATTGTTATCATAATACTCTAAAGGTTTTGCTACAGATTCACCAACAGCCTTTAATCCTGCAAAATGGATAACCGCATTAATATCTTCTTCTGCAAAAATCTTTGTCAAAGCTTCTGCATCACGGATATCTGCTTCATAAAATTTGATTTCTTTTCCAACGATCTTTTCTACACGTTTTAAAGATTCTTTACTTGAATTACAAAGGTTATCAACAACTACTACATCATATCCTGCATTGATCAATTCGATACATGTATGACTTCCGATATATCCTGCTCCACCTGTAACTAAAATTTTCATTTTTACTTTCTCCTTTACGCTTGAAACAATATTTATAAGATTATTTATCTATTTCTAATTGATTACAATGTGTTTACAAAGCGCATAAATGCTTCTCTGCCTTCTTCTGTGCACTTAAATACGCCAGCATCTTCCAATACTTTTGTAAATACGATACCAATCTCTTTTTCAAGAATGCCCATTACATTCTCTGTTGTGATTTCATCATATTTATCTACAAATGTATCCACCCAATCTGCATGTTTTTCAACCTTTTCGTTTGAACGTACATCTTTTCCTTCTACTAAATAATCAGCAAGGAGTTCCATCTCTTCTTTCAGTCTTACTGGGAGAACTGCCAGACCCATAACTTCGATCAGACCAATATTTTCTTTTTTAATATTGTGTCTTTCTGCATGCGGATGGTAAACGCCCAAAGGATGTTCCTCAGTTGTAATATTATTACGGAGTGCAAGATCTAACTCGTAAGTATCCCCAACTTTTCTTGCGATTGGAGTGATTGTATTATGTGGTTCTCCGTTAGTCTCTGCAAATACAAATGCATCCTCGTCTGTATAACCTCTCCATGCATTTAAAATGTGGTCTCCAAGTTCGATCAGACGAGTTTCATCTTTACTTCTCAAACGAATTACAGATAACGGCCATTTTACGATACCAGCTTCTACATCTTCATATCCATTGATCGTAAATGTCTTCTCCATCGGAGCTTTTGCCATTGCAAATGTATAATGTCCCCCCTGGAAATGATCATGGCTTAAGATTGAGCCTCCAACGATTGGAAGATCAGCATTTGATCCCAAGAAATAATGTGGAAACAGTTTTACAAAATCAAATAATTTGATAAATGTTGCTTTTTCAATCTTCATTGGTGTATGCTGACCATTGAATACGATACAATGCTCATTATAATATACATATGGAGAATACTGGAAGCCCCAAGCACTGTCATTCACTGTGATCGGCATAATACGATGATTTTCTCTTGCCGGATGATTTACACGACCTGCATATCCTTCATTTTCAACACACAACTGACATTTTGGATAGCTGCTCTGCTTTGCATTCTTAGCTGCAGCAATTGCTTTTGGATCTTTTTCTGGTTTTGAAAGATTGATCGTGATATCAATTTCACCGTATTCACTGTCAACTTTCCACTTACGATCTTTCTTCACACGATAGCGACGAATGTAATCACAGTCCTGACTAAGTTTATAAAAATAATTTGTTGCTTCTTCCGGTGAAACTTCATAATATTTTTTAAATTCTGCCTGTACCTGTGCTGGTCTTGGCATCAGACAATTCATCATCTTTGTATCAAAAAGATCACGATATACGATACTGTCTTCGATGATTCCTCTTGCAACTGCTTCATCTAATAATTCCTTCAGCACAACTTCCAATTCAATCTCTTCTCCATCAATATCAGCATCTTCATAATTGTCTTCATGAAAAAGTTCTAACAACAAGTTTGTTGTATAAATACGTTCACATTCTGGAGTCAGACCTGTATTGATCCCATATTGAACTAATTTTTTTATGTTCTTATAAAGCATCTCTTTTATTCCCCCTGATTTTCAAGAATTCTTCTCGTACTTCTTATAAAACATGAGCTCCATCACCGATATCTACTACATAAATTTCTGCTTTATGTCCCACTGCTTTTTCATATTCTGCATCAATCGTAGCAACAAAGTTATCTACCGCATCATTCTTTACAATACTTACAGTACAACCGCCAAATCCGCCGCCTGTGATACGAGAACCGATCACACCATCGATCTTCCATGCAAGATCAACAAGAATATCAATCTCTTTACAAGATACTTCGTAGTCATCACGAAGGGAAACATGAGATGCATTCATCAATTTACCAAATGTATCGATATCATCTGCTTTCAGAGCTGCAACTGCTTTGATCGCTCTCTGATTCTCATATACCGCATGTTTCGCACGTTTCTGTCTGATCTCTGACTTGATCGCATCTTTGTGTGCTTCAAATTCTTCTTCGGTCAGATCGCCAAGTGTCTGAATATCAACAACTTCCTGCAATTCTTTTAATGCTGTTTCACATTCATTTCTTCTGTCATTATAAGCAGAATCTACAAGGCTGTGTTTTACTTTACTGTTTACGATCACGATTTTTGCATCTTTCAATACAACTGGTGCATATTCGTATTTTAATGTATTTGTATCAAGGAAGATTGCATTGTCTTTTTTACCCATAGCACTTGCAAACTGATCCATGATCCCACAATTACAACCATTGAAATTATTCTCTGAATACTGTCCGATCAATGCAATATCGATCATAGAAACATCAAATCCATACAAATCTTTTAGTATCACACCTGTCAGCACTTCCAAAGATGCAGAAGATGAAAGTCCTGAACCATTTGGAATATTACCATAGATCACTACATCAAGACCTGTCGGGAGTTTATATCCTTTCTTTTCAAATCCCCAAATGACTCCCTTTGGATAATTTGTCCATCCAGCTTCTTTGCTTGGTACCAGATCATTCAGATCAGACTCGATAACACCTCTACTTGCAAAATTTACAGAATAGAATCGCAGCTTACTATCTTCTCTTTTTCTAGCAATTCCATATGTACCAAGTGTAAGTGCGCAAGGGAAAACGTGACCGCCATTATAATCTGTATGCTCTCCGATCAGGTTTACTCTTCCTGGAGCAAAATAACTACGAATGTCGCCTTCGCTTCCGAATTTTTCTTCGAAACACTTTTTGATTTCTTCTAATCTCATATCGCTATTCCTCCCACAATTCAAGACTTGCTTCTTGCTTTCTATCATTATTTTCATTATAATGAGAAAAACGTCTATTTACAACAATTATCGTAAACAAAACTTGCACTATATTGAGATAATACCTTTTTCTCATATAAATATATGTAAAATGGCTCTGAAAGGAGATATTTCCTATGCAATTAGAAATAAATGAACAACAAAAAGAACTAAAATCCCATGGTCGTTTTGAATTTCCAGTTTCTGCAAATTATGAGACTCTATCTAATTATGAACATGGTTCTTTTATCTGGCACTGTCATCCTGAAATTGAACTCACTCTGATCTTAGATGGAACCATCCAATATCAAGTCAACAACCAAACTTATCTTCTTTCTGCAGGAGATGGACTATTTTGTAATTCCAATGCACTTCATACCGGTCATATGCATAATAATGAAGATTGTCATTATCTTTCCGTCACCTTTCATCCGCGCATCATATATGGATATGAAGGAAGTATATTTCACCACAACTATATTACGCCTCTTTTGTCTTGCGACAAATTGGATTCCATTCCTCTCTATTCATCTAAAGAATGGCAACATTCTATTTTAACATTTATAAAAGAAATTTCTGATCAAGATCTAGAACGTTCTCTCGGTTATGAATTTCAAATTCAACAAAGATTGTCGCAAATTTGGTTTTTACTTTATAAGAATATGCATAACGAAATCCTTTCAAATACAGGACAAACTACTCGCAGTCTCGATCTAGACAGACTACGTAATATTTTAGCTTTTATCCAATCTCACTATGCTGAAAAGATTACATTAAGTGATATCTCCGCTCAGATCAGTATCTGTAACAGTGAATGTTGTAGATTATTTAAGAAATATATGCAGCAATCTCTATTCGACTATCTCTTGTATTATAGAATAGAAAAAAGTCTGCCACTCTTAAAAGAGAACAGACTTTCAATTACTGAAATTGCAGAACTCACAGGATTTTCTTCTCCTGGATATTTTTCTAGAGTCTTCCGTGATCAGATTCACTGTACACCAAGTCAATATCGTAAACGAGGATAGTATTTTTTCTAGTAAATAAAAAAGAGTTCGCATGCGAACTCTTTTCTAAACGAGAATATCTCGTATCTAGTATAATCTTACAGTCCAGCCTGAGCTGCAACTTCTGCTGCGAAGTCATCAACTTTCTTTTCGATACCTTCACCTGTTTCGAAACGTACAAATTTCTTAACTGTGATTGTTGTTCCGTTAGCTTTACCAACTTCTTCGATATATTTACCAACAGACTGTTTTCCATCTTCTGCTCTTACGTATACCTGATCCATGAGGCAGATTTCTTTCATCTGTTTGTTGATACGTCCCATAACCATTCCGTTAATAACTTTTTCTGGTTTCTGAGATTCTTTAGGATCGTTCATGATCTGAGCAAGAAGGATTTCTTTTTCATGTGCAAGGTAATCCTGATCTACGTCAGCCTGGCTTACATATTTAGCGTTAAGAGCTGCTACCTGCATAGCAACGTTCTTTAAGCATTCACGAACTTCATCGTTTACAACTTCTGTATCAGCTTCTACGAGAACACCAATACGTCCGCCACCGTGGATGTAATCTACTACGCAACCTTCTGTTTCGATTTTTTCAAATCTTCTGATGTTAAGGTTTTCACCGATAACAGCGATTTTCTCAACGAGAGCATCTTTTACTGTTTTTGTTTCATCTTCAATCCATGCTTCAGCCATGAATGCATCCATATCAGCTGCACTTGTGTTAGCTGCCTGTTCAGCAACTTTTTCTACATATGCACGGAAATCTGCATTCTTAGCAACGAAGTCTGTTTCAGAGTTTACTTCTACGATAGAAGCAACTTTATCTTCTTTAACGAGTGCACAAACAACACCTTCAGCTGCGATTCTTCCAGCTTTTTTCTCAGCTTTAGCCTGTCCGTTCTTTCTTAAGAACTCAACAGCTGCATCCATATCTCCTTCTGTCTGTGTAAGAGCTTTTTTGCAGTCCATCATTCCTGCGCCAGTCATTTCTCTTAACTCTTTTACCATGCTTGCTGTGATTGCCATGATTTTAGTCCTCCATAATCTTATTTTATCAACTAAACGGTATATAACCGTCTTTCACTTTTTATGCAGTGTCATAGTTGAAAAAAATGCTTCAGCCCATTATATAGACTGAAGCATTAATAATCAATTATTCCTCTACAACAGCCTCTTCAGCTTCTACGTATTCTTCAGCTTCACCCTGATTAGCTTCGATAACAGCATCTGCCATCTTAGAAACGATCAGTTTTACTGCTCTGATAGCATCGTCGTTACCTGGAATTACATAATCAAGTTCTTCTGGATCGCAGTTTGTATCACAGATACCGATCAATGGAATACCAAGTGTGTGTGCTTCCTGAACACAAATTCTTTCCTTTTTAGGGTCAACAACGAAGATAGCGTCTGGGATTCTCTTCATTTCCTTGATACCACCAAGGTTCTTTTCAAGTTTATCCCATTCTTTCTTCAGTTCGATAACTTCTTTTTTAGGAAGAACATCAAATGTTCCATCTTCAGACATTCTTTCGATATCTTTAAGTCTAGCGATACGGCTCTGGATTGTCTTGAAGTTTGTAAGCATACCACCAAGCCATCTTTCGTTAACATAGAACATTCCACAACGCTGTGCTTCTGTTGCGATAGCGTCCTGTGCCTGTTTCTTTGTTCCTACGAAAAGGATTGTTCCGCCGTTACCAGCGATGTCAGCGATTGCCTGATAAGCATCGTCAACCATTCCTACTGATTTCTGCAGGTCGATGATATAGATACCATTTCTTTCTGTATAGATGTATGGAGCCATCTTAGGGTTCCATCTTCTTGTCTGATGTCCAAAGTGTACACCAGCTTCAAGGAGCTGTTTCATTGAAATAACGCTCATTTTCTTTTCCTCCGTTTTTTGGTTTTTTACTTCCGCGTGCCTTCTCCACTCTCCTCGGACCGTTCTGTATATTCACAGCCTTAGGCACCACCGAAAAGAATCGTGCACACGTGTTTTCTTTTTACAACGTTGAGATTATAACATACACTTCTCATAATTGCAAGATTTTTTACATCAATATTGGTGTAAATATAACTTTTAATTTCAAAAAAGACTGTATCATAGATACAGTCTTTCAATCCATATTATTTGTCTGCTTTAGATCTGCTGAGGTATTTTCCTTCACGTGTATCGATCTGGATCATTTCTCCTTCTTCGATGAAAGCTGGAACCATAACGATAGCACCAGTCTCAACTGTTGCAGGTTTTGTAACGTTTGTAGCTGTGTTTCCTTTTACACCTGGTTCTGTCTCTGTAACAACCAGATCAGCGAACATAGGTGGTTCAATCTGGAAGCAAGATCCATTGTAGAAGTTTGCTGTGATTGTTTCGTTTTCTTTAACGAATTTAAGTGCATCACCAACAATCTCTTCTGTAAGTGCAAGCTGATCATATGTTTCATTATCCATGAAGTTATAAAGATCACCATCTGCATACAGATACATCATTTTTTTCTTTTCAATATGTGCTTTTGGGAACTTGTCTGTTGGGTTAAAAGCCTCTTCACGAGTACTTCCTGTAATAATATCTCTATACTTTGTTCTTACAAAAGCAGCTCCCTTACCTGGTTTAACATGCTGAAACTCAAGAACCACGCAAGGATTTCCATTCATTGTGAATGTAACGCCATTTCTAAAATCTCCTGCTGAAATCATTTGTAATCCTCCTTAAATGTACTTAACTGTACTTTAAATGTACATAATCTGTCATTATTTCTAATAATATAATATCTTACAATATTTTTCAACCCTTTATTTTCTCATAACTAAAATAATCAAGGATTTCTTATCTTTTTCTCTGTTCTTTCTTATAATAATGAAGCACGATCTTCTCTAGATATCTCTTCAATACAATCTGTATTTCTTCTTTTGGATGAATCGGCTTTACAAGAATATTGTGTATTCCTGTACGCTTTGCTCCCCATACATCTGTAAATAACTGATCGCCTACAAACAACGTTGTAGTCTTGTCTGTTCCCATGATCTCCATTGCTTTTATATAATTCTTAGTAGATGGTTTATGTGCATCACAAATATAATGTGTCTGAATATCCTTATTAAACATTTCTACACGTGGAATCTGATTATTAGATAAAAGACACGATTCAAAACCTATTTCTCTTAATCTTTCAAATAATTTTATCGCTCTGTTATCCGCTGGTTCACCATGTGGTACCAGTGTGTTATCTATATCAAATATAACGCCTCTATATCCCTCTTCATATAATTTTTCAAACGCTATAACATAAGTTGATGCTAAATATTCATCGGGAAAAAACATCTCAAACATTATTCGTTTTCCTCCTTACTTCCTCGATCTAATGCTGCTCCTACATCTATCTTAAATTGTTCCCATGCATCTTCATTTTCAACAAAATACTTTGGACAGATCTTACCTGTTACATCGTAATGACGTATTACATCATCCTCTGTCAATCCATATTTATCACACAAATATGCCGTCAATTGAACTACTGATCGATATGTTTCATCCGTAAATTTTCCTGTCTCATCTTTATGACAACATTCTATTGAAATAGTATCACTATTTCTTTCATTCGATGCATAAGCAAGTTCCCAAGTTGGAACGCACTGAACAATTTCTCCCTCTAATCCTACCACAAAGTGACTGCTTATGTAATCCCCATGTCCATCTTTTAAGCTATTAAAGTAATCTCTATTCTGTTTTGCTGTACTACCTGGATTTGCAGTATAATGAATCACAATTCCATTTATCACTTTCACCTCATCTCCAGGTCTTGAATATTCATTAACATCTAAAAGCTGAACATCAATTTCTGGACGGGATGAGTCCACATCAATACTCGATGATTGATTCTCTTCAAAAAATTCTTTATAAATCATCAAAGAAAAACAGATTAAGAATAATAACAATAGTCCTATACAACTTAATACTCTTCTTAATCGACAATGTTTTCTTGTATTTTTTCGATAATACGTTTTTTTCTTATTGTATATTCCCTTCATTTATAGGCCTCATCGTTTTTCATTAAACTTTGTTCTTATATTCTACCATATATTTCTTAAGAAAATATAAAATGTATTATGAAAATTTATAAAAGAATCTTTCATATTATTATATAATAAAAAAGACCGAATCCCATGATTCCGTCTCATTTCTACATTTTCTATTTAGGTATGTACCTTCAAAACTGCACACAAAGAATCTTTCATCATCCATTGTTCTCCTATCACCACTTTGGTTATGCCCTCGACCTATTAGTAACAGTCAGCTCCATGTGTTACCACACTTCCACCTCTGCCCTATCTACCTCGTCGTCTTCAAGGGGTCTTACTAACTTGACGTTATGGGATATCTCATCTTGAGGGGGGCTTCACGCTTAGATGCCTTCAGCGTTTATCCCGTCCCGGCTTGGCTACTCTGCCATGCCCTTGGTAGAACAACAGATACACCAGCGGCCAGTCCATCCCGGTCCTCTCGTACTAAGGACAGCTCCTCTCAAATATCCTACGCC
>CAZAEC010000006.1:0-110474 GCA_964484055.1 uncultured Clostridium sp. | reverse complement strand
TTTCATTACTATTTGTGCCGCCAACTGAAAGGCGGCGGAATGGAGATTTCTATGATAATAAAAAATGGATTTGTATTTGATCTGGAACAAGGATTTGTCTCTCGAGATATTTTTACAGAAAAGAATCGGATTGTTGATTCTTTTTCTCAGACAGATGCCGATTCATCTACTGCGATCGATGCTTCTGACTGTTATGTAATCCCTGGCTTGATCGATTTGCATTTTCATGGTTGCTGTGGGGAAGATTTCAGCGATGCCACACCCCAAGGATTGCAAACGATTGCAGATTATGAACTTGAAAATGGAATTACTTACATCTGCCCTGCTGGAATGACTTTACCAGAAGAACAATTGCTTCAAATTTGTAAAAATGCTGCTGCACACAGACAAAATTCTGCTAACGGCGCAGAGCTAGTTGGGATCAATCTAGAAGGTCCATTCCTCTCAGAAGCAAAAAAAGGTGCACAAAACAGTGCTTACCTTCACGACCCAGATATTGATCTTTTTAATCGTTTACAGACTGTATCTAACGGTCTTGTAAAATTGATTACTGTCGCACCTGAACAGCCTGGTGCTTTAGATTTTATCCGCAACGTAAAAGATGCTATTGTTTCTATCGGACATACCGCTGCCGATTATGATACTGCCGCTGCTGCATTTTCCGCTGGAGCAAGACAGGCGACACATCTTTATAATGGTATGCTTCCACTTCATCATCGCAATCCTGCTGTCATCGGTGCAGCCTTTGATTCGCCAGAGACAAAAGTGGAATTGATCTGCGATGGCATCCATATCCATCCAAGCGTTGTACGAGCAACATTCCAGTTATTCGGCAAAGAGCGTGTAATCTTAATCTCTGATACACTTCGCGCTGCCGGAATGCCTGACGGACAATATACTCTTGGCGGATTAGACGTTATTGTAAATGGAAATCGTGCGGTTCTTGCGGATGCACCGGATACACTTGCTGGATCAGCTACAAATCTTATGGCTTGTATGAAAACTGCAGTGTCCTTTGGAATTCCTCTAGAAAATGCGGTGCGTGCCGCAACTTATAACCCAGCACAAGCACTCGGCTTGACTGACCGAATTGGAACTCTTGATGTAGGAAAAGATGCAACAATGATCCTTCTTGACAAAGAATCTCTCGCTGTTAAAAAGATTATTTTCAAAGGAACGATTATTAAATAATTTGAAAGATTTGAAAAATCACGTTATCCTTTCAACTTAATAACAAAAATACCCTAATCGTTTTGTCTTATTTAAAATAATTACGACTAGGGTATTTTTATATTCCTATATATTCTTTGTAACGCTTCTGTTCACATATCGGGAACTCTTATCCCAAACATTTTATATTAAAATTACATATCAAAAACCTGTTTTGCACATCCGTAGATTCCCGCATCATTTCCTAAAACTGCGAGAGTAATTCTTGTATCTTTGCATCCAAAGAAAGATCTCATTCTATAATATTTTGTCACGCCATCTACCAAAATCTGTCCTGCTTTTGATACCCCACCACCAATTACGATGATTCCAGGATCGACCACACTTGCAATCCTTGCAAGTGCTGAACCTAAGATCTTGCATACCTTATCTACGATCTCCAATGCAACTTCGTCGCCTTGTTTTGCTGCGTCGAATACATCTTTTGCTGTAAATTTTGGAATAGACGACAAAACTGTTTCTCTCGTTTCTGTCTGAAGTTTCTTTTTCGCCATACGAACGATACCTGTTGCGGATGCATACTGTTCAAGGCACCCTTTCTGTCCACATCCACAACATTCCTCTTCATCATCCATTACGTGTATGTGTCCAATCTCTCCGCCAGAACCATGTGAACCAGATACAATCTTGCCATCAACGATGATCCCGCCACCAACACCAGTTCCAAGTGTAACCATCACAACATTTTTATGGCCTTTTCCACCGCCTTGCCATGTTTCTCCCAGTGTCGCTGTGTTCGCATCATTGCCTGCTTTTACATACATCCCGGTCTTCTCGCTCAAGACTTTTTCTACGTCGAAAATTCCCCATCCAAGATTCACACATCTTTGTACGATTCCTTTATCATTAACCGGCCCTGGAACACCTAATCCAATTCCTTGAACTTCTTCTTTTTCAATTCCTCTTTCTTTCATCTTCTCGAAAATAGATTCTGCCACATCATCAAGAATTGTAACACCACCATCAGCTGTATTCGTTGGAATTTCCCATTTTTCCAAAAGAACTCCATATAAATTGAATAATCCAAGCTTTATCGTCGTTCCGCCGATATCTGCGCCAAATCCATAATTTTTCATATATCGTGTCCCTCGCCTTTCTTTTATTTCTTATATCGTATCACATTTCTCATTATTTTGGAAATTTTGCTATAATTTTTTAGCAGAACATACTTTCGCTTGACCTTTTCTCCTTGATGTTTTAAACTAAAATTACATATCAGGGAAGATTCTAAACCATTCGGTTGTTCACCCCCCATATGAAAATCATAAATATGGCGAAGAACAACAGGATGAAACGAATTTTTCATACTGCTGTTTTTGTTAGCATATATGCAACAAAGTGGTTTTTTCGAACCATTTTCCGCCATCATACGAAAGGAGCAGTACATATGCAGAAGAAACAATTAAAAGACTTGAATTTATTGGATGATTTTCTGTTTTTTACAATGACTAATCACCCAGTGTATGGAGAAAAATTCAGCAGATTATTGTTGAAAACTATTTTTAATCGCGACTTCGGAACATTAAAAGTTGTACCGCAGAAAACCTATTACGGAAGCGATACAAATCAGCATGGTGCACGTTTAGATGTCTACATTGAAGACGATCCTGATAACAATTCCTCTTTAACGGATGCAACCATCTGTGATATTGAGCCTGAACAGAAAAACATTTCAAAGGATATTAAAATCCTATCAAGACGTATGCGGTTCTATCATGCTAAAATTGATGCCGGAAGCTTACAGTCTGGTCTGGACTACCAATATCTGAAGAATGTTGTTGTCATTATGATCACGCCCTTTGATCCTTTTGGCTATGATCATATGATTTATACGATCAAGAATTCCTGCATGGAAGTTCCTGAACTTCCATACGATGATGGTGCTATAACAATCTTCCTTTATACCAAAGGAAAAAAGGAACTGACTCAAAAGAACTTCATGATCTTTTACAGTATATGGAATATTCAACTTTCGAAAACGCGGTGAATGATACTCTTTTGGAACTCCATAAGATGGTAACAGTTGTCAAACAGGATGCGGAGGTGTCATTAGAATATATGAAGATTTTTGAAAAAGAACGGATGTTAATCGAAGAGGGCATCGAAGAAGGAATGGAACGTGGACGCCAAGAGGCAAGACTGCAATTTGAAGAAGAGAGGCAAAAACTCCTTGAGCAGCAACAACTAGCTGTAGAAAAAGAACGCAACAAACGCCTAGAACAACAGCGACAAGCAGAGGAAGAAATCCAGCAGTTGCGCAAAGCTCTTGCAAAATTATCTGCTAGTAAAAACTCTGTATCTTCTTAACTTAATCATTCTTTATAAAATTCTATAAAATATAAAAGGACAATGAGGTTCTTACATGTAAATTTTCTTTCATGTAAATCCTCATTGTCCTTTTTAATTCATGTTTCTATTCCACCAAAAGATTTTTAATCATTCTACATTGATTTTGATTTTTTCAAGATGCCAAATTTCCTGAGCATATTCTTCAATTGTTCTATCTGAAGAGAACTTACCACAGCATGCTGTCTGAAGAAGTGCCATTCTTGCCCATTTGTCTCTATCTTTATATGTTTCCTCTACACGTTTCTGTGCATCTGCATAAGAACGGAAATCTTTCAAAATGAAATATGTGTCCGGTTTTGATGAGCACTGTGTATTCAGAAGAGAATTATACAGGTTCTTGTACATCTCATGATCACCATGTGAGTATGTTCCATCCATCAACTGATCGATCACGCGTTTAAGTTCCCAATCATTGAAGTAAATATCTGTTGGATTGTATCCGCCATTGTTTTCATAATTGATAACTTCTTCGGAGCTAAGACCAAAGATAAATGCATTTTCAATACCAACTTCTTCTACCATTTCTACGTTAGCACCGTCCATTGTTCCAAGTGTTGGAGCACCATTCAGCATGAACTTCATGTTACCAGTTCCAGATGCTTCTTTTGAAGCTGTGGAAATCTGTTCGCTGACATCTGCTGCAGCAAAGATGATCTCTGCATTTGATACACGGTAATCTTCGATAAATACAACTTTCAGTTTGCCATTGATGCTTGCATCATTATTGATCACTTCTGCAACAGAGTTGATCAGTTTGATCGTCTCTTTTGCTCTCTGATATCCTGCTGCTGCTTTTGCACCAAAGATAAATGTTCTTGGATAGAAATCCATCTCTGGATTTTCTTTCACTTTGTTGTAAAGGTACATTACATGCAAAATGTTCAAGAACTGACGTTTATATTCATGCAGACGTTTTACCTGTACGTCAAAGATAGAGTTTGGATCTACATCCACACCATTGTGTTCTTTGATGTATTTTGCAAGACGAACTTTATTCTGATATTTGATATCCATAAATTCTTTTCTTGCCTGTGGATCATCTGCAAGAGGTTTCAGTTTTGCGATCTGAGAAAGGTCTGTCTTCCAGCCATCTCCAATCTTTTCTGTTACCCAATCAGACAAAAGCTGGTTTCCATGTGCAAGGAAACGTCTCTGTGTGATACCATTTGTCTTGTTATTAAATTTCTCAGGCATCATTTCATAGAAATCACGAAGTTCCTGATTTTTCAGGATCTCTGTATGAAGCTTTGCAACACCATTTACAGAATAACCTGCTGCGATCGCCATATTTGCCATGCGAACCTGATTATCCCAAAGGATTGCCATTTTCTTCACTTTTTCATCGTTACCTGGATATTTTGCTTTAATATTTGCAACAAAACGTTTATCAATCTCTTCTACGATCTGATAGATACGTGGAAGGAGTTTCTTGAAGAGGTCGATTGGCCATTTTTCAAGAGCCTCTGCCATGATTGTATGGTTTGTATATGCACATGTTTTTGTTGTTACTTCCCATGCTTCTTCCCATGTCATTCCTTCGAAGTCAATGAGCTGATGCATCAGTTCTGGTACAGCAACTGTTGGATGTGTATCATTCATCTGGATCGTAACTTTTTCATGCAGTTTATGAAGATCATTACCATGATCTTTTTTGTATTTTGCGATCAAGGACTGAATACTTGCTGATACAAAGAAATACTGCTGTTTCAGACGAAGCTCTTTTCCTGCATAGTGATTATCGTTTGGATAAAGTACTTCAACGATATTCTTTGCAAGGTTTTCCTGTTCAACTGCTTTATGGTATTCACCACGGTCAAAAGAATCAAGACTGAAATCTACGATTGCTTTTGCATCCCAAATACGGAGTGTATTTACCATATGGTTGTTGTAACCAACGATTGGCATATCATATGGAATTGCAAGTACAGATTCAAATCCTTCCTGAACAAATTTATCTTTTCCTGTTGCAGGATCTTTCTCAAAACGAACTGTTCCACCAAAACGAACTTCTTTTGCATATTCTTCACGGCGAAGTTCGAATGGATTACCTTCTTTGAGCCAGTTATCAGGTACTTCTACCTGATAACCGTCTTTGATTTTCTGTTTGAACATACCATAACGATATCTGATACCGCATCCATAAGCTGGATAGTTCAAAGTTGAAAGTGAATCGAGGAAACATGCAGCAAGTCTTCCAAGACCACCATTACCAAGTGCTGCATCTGGTTCTTCATCTTCGATCACGTTGATATCGATACCCATTTCATCAAGAACTTCTTTTACTTCATTGTATGCTGTCATATTGATCAAGTTATTTCCAAGGGCACGACCCATCAGAAATTCCATGGACATATAGTAAACAATCTTTGCTTTACTACTTGCGATCGCATCCTGTGTAGCGATCCAGTCATCAATGATATATTCTTTCAAAGCATAAGATACTGCCTGAAAGATTTCCTGATTTGTTGCTTCATCTATTTTTTTTCTGTATAAATTTTTTAAGTTCTTTTTAATCTCTTTTTTAAAGTCTTCTTTATTAAAGTCTTTTCTTAATGTATCTGCCATAGAGATTATCCTCCTTATTACTTTTCTACTCCCAAAGTAACGGCTTCGCCATTGATCTTCCATTCTTTGATGTAGCCTGTTGGTTCTGCTTTTACAACAGATGTAGCTAATACATCTCCGGCGATTTCTTCTGCATATTTTGCAAATACAGCTTCTGCTTTTTCACTTCCTGTGTAAGTAACTGTAATCTTATCCATTACTTCAAAGTCAGCTTCTTTTCGCATTGTCTGGATCTTACTGATGATTTCACGTACAAAGCCTTCTTCCAGAAGTTCTTCTGTCAGATTTGTATCAAGAACAACTGTGATTCCGTTGTCATTTTCAGATACATATCCTGGCATCTGTGCTGTATCGATCAAAAGATCTTCTTTTGTCAATTCCACTTCCTGTCCGTTTACATCCAGCTTCAGAAGTCCTGTTGCATTCAGTTCATCCATTGCTGCGTTTCCGTCTAATTCCATTAACTGCTGACGGATTCCACCTAACAGTTTTCCGTATTTTGGTCCAACTGTTCTCATCTGTGGTTTGAAGCTATAAGATGTGAAATCTCTTACATCTTCTGTGAATTTCACTGTTTTTACGTTCAACTCGTCTGCAACGATCTCCTGATAGAAATCTGGAAGATCAAATTCAGCTTTTACAAACATCTGACCGATTGGCTGACGGTTCTTGATGTTTGATGTGTTACGGCATGCACGACCCATAACAACGAGTTTGAGAACATTTTCCATATTTGCTTCCAGCTCTGTATCGATCTGTTCTTCATTTGCTACAGGGAAGTCACACAGATGGATACTTTCTGGTGCTGTTGCATCAATGCTTCTTACAAGATTCTGGTAAATCTCTTCTGTCATAAATGGAATCATTGGTGCAGCAACTTTGGATACTGTTACGAGTGCTGTATAAAGTGTCATGTAAGCGTTGATCTTATCCTGTTCCATTCCTTTTGCCCAGAAACGTTCACGGCTTCGTCTTACATACCAGTTACTCATATCATCTACGAAATCCTGAAGTGCTCTTGCACTCTCTGGAATTCTGTAATTAGCAAGATTGTCATCTACTGTCTTGATCAGTGTATTCAGTTTGGACAGCAGCCATTTATCCATAACGGATAATTTATCATATTCTAATGCATATTTTGTTGCATCGAACTCATCAATGTTTGCATACAGTACGAAGAATGCGTATGTGTTCCACAGTGTTCCCATGAATTTACGCTGTCCTTCCATAACTGCTTTTCCGTGGAAACGGTTTGGCAACCATGGTGCACTATTTACATAGAAATACCAACGAATCGCATCTGCACCGTATGTTTCCAATGCATCAAACGGATCAACTGCATTTCCTTTTGATTTACTCATCTTCTGTCCATTCTCATCCTGTACATGACCAAGAACGATAACGTTCTCATATGGAGATTTGTTGAACAGCAGAGTTGAGATTGCCATCAGAGAATAGAACCATCCTCTTGTCTGGTCAACTGCTTCAGAAATAAATGCTGCTGGGAACTGTTTCCAGAACAGATCCTGATTCTCAAATGGATAGTGAAGCTGTGCAAATGGCATAGAACCACTATCGAACCAGCAGTCGATTACTTCTGGTACACGGTGCATTTCTTTTCCACAGATTGGACACTTAATTGTAACATCGTCAATATATGGACGGTGAAGCTCGATATCCTCTGGACAATTATCAGACATAGATTTTAATTCTTCGATGCTTCCGATCGCATGCTGATGTCCGCATTCACACTCCCAGATATTCAGTGGAGTTCCCCAGTAACGGTTACGGCTGATTCCCCAGTCCTGAACATTCTCAAGCCAGTCACCGAAACGTCCTTTTCCGATACTTTCTGGAATCCAGTTTACTGTATTGTTATTCGCGATCAGGTCATCTTTTACTTCTGTCATCTTGATGAACCAAGATTCACGTGCGTAGTAGATCAGTGGAGTATCACATCTCCAGCAGTGTGGATAGCTATGTTCGAATTTTGGAGCATCAAAAAGCTGTCCTCTTGCTTCAAGGTCTTTTAATACTTCTGGATCTGCTTTCTTCACAAATAATCCTGCAAATGGTGTAGATTCTGCCATCTCACCTTTTTCATTTACAAGCTGTACGAATGGGAGGTCATATTTACGACCAACGTTCGCATCGTCTTCACCAAATGCTGGTGCGATATGAACAACACCTGTACCGTCTGTCAATGTTACATAAGTATCGCATGTTACATAAAATGCTTTCTTATGCTGTTTTTCAGCTGCATCTGCAGCACACTGGAACAGTGGTTCATATTCTTTATATTCAAGTTCTGTTCCCTTATAAGTTTCGAGAACTTCGTATGCTTTTTCTCCTTCTTCAGCAAGTTTGCCAAGAACTGTATCAAGCAGTGCAGATGCCATATAATAAACATTTCCATCTACACATTTTACTTTTGCATATTCTTCATCAGGGTTTACACAAAGTGCAAGGTTTGATGGAAGTGTCCATGGTGTTGTTGTCCATGCAAGGATAAATGCATCTTCATCTTTTACTTTGAAACGAACGATCGCAGAACGTTCTTTTACATCTTTATATCCCTGTGCTACTTCCTGTGCGGAAAGTGGTGTTCCACAACGTGGACAGTAAGGTACGATCTTAAATCCTTTGTAAAGGAGTCCTTTATCCCAGATCTGTTTTAATGCCCACCATTCAGATTCGATAAAGTTATTATCATAAGTTACATATGGATTCTCCATATCTGCCCAGAAACCTACAGTACTTGAGAAATCTTCCCACATTCCTTTGTATTTCCAAACACTCTCTTTACATTTGTCGATGAATGGCTCAAGACCATATTTTTCAATCTGATCTTTTCCATCAAGGCCAAGAAGTTTTTCAACTTCAAGTTCAACTGGAAGGCCATGTGTGTCCCAACCAGCTTTTCTTGGAACTTCATACCCTTTCATTGTACGGTATCTTGGAATCATATCTTTGATAACACGTGTTAATACGTGTCCGATATGTGGTTTTCCATTCGCTGTTGGAGGTCCATCATAGAACATATACATAGGACTTCCTTCGCGCTCTTTCATACTCTTGCGGAAAATATCATTGTCAGCCCAAAACTTTTCAACTTCTTTTTCACGTCCAACGAAGTTCATATCCGTAGATACTTTTTTATACATCGCTTGTCTTCCTCTCTTTTTCTTGATCCTTTTCATGAAAATATCTTTCATGTAGTATTCCATTTATCCAAAATGTTTTCCAAATAAATGAAAAAAAGACTCCGCCCTTTTGTAAAAGGACGAAGTCTATAAAATCTTCGTTTATAACCACCTATTACAACATACTCTGGCTCTCTCTGCCATCCATATGCGTTCCTTTAACGTCGGAACAACGTCAGTCTCTACTTCTTGCGGTTCAAGAACTGCAGCTCGAAAGTGATATTCAGAAATACCTTACTCGCATCGGGCTCCCACCGTCCCCAATTCGCTGTGCCTTTTTGATAGTTCCTACTGTCTTTGTCATTGCCTTTTTGTATTAAAAATAGATAACGCCATAATTATAAGTAGAATCTAACATTTCGTCAAGGGGAAAAACATCCATTTCTATTGATTTATCGCCCCTTTTTTAAAGATTTCTTCTTTCTTTTCGATTTCCTTAATATCGATAATTCTTTCTTCTTGCCTCACGCAATTCTCTTCTTCGTTTTTTACGTGCCTTTAGGATTTTGTAATTACGATAAAATGTATACGCAGTCAACACGATCGCAATTCCTGCAACGATCAGAAGGACCTTAACTATTTTTTTGATCAAAGCTCTTCTTTCTGCCTTCTTCTCTGCTGCCTTTACTTCTTCTGGATCAATCTGTTCTGGCTCATCATCTGGTGTAAAAAATGCATCACTCAAAGTCACCTCTGCATTTCCAACGATCTGTCCTTCATACGTAAAGATTGCATTTCCTTCCTTTGATTCTTCATCCCCAGACTGCGTCACTTCACATTCTACTGCATCCAGATCAACATCCTCTGGAAGTAATACATATGCATCCTCGTCTGCCAAACTTTCAATCTGTTCCGGAAGTTCTTTATCTGCAAGTGAAACTTTTTTGAAATTATCAAATACATATTCCATCATTGCTCGTGTATCTTCGTATGCCACACCGCCATAATCACTCAATACTACACATGCCAGTTCCAAATCTCCATCTTCTGCCATTGTGACAAGTGTTGTCCCAGACTGATCTGTATATCCTGTCTTTCCTCCAGTTGCCAACTCCCAAGAATATTGATTCCCATCCCACAACATTTTATGATTCTGTTGGAAAACACGTTCTTCCTGTGTAAGTTCTGTAAATCCGATCCGATACTCATACTCTCTCATGATCGTACGAAATTCTCTATGTTTATACACTTCTGCTGCGATCAATGCCATATCATGTGCCGTTGTATAATGCTTTTCGCTATGAAGCCCGTTCGGATTCACCCAATTTGATGAAGTACAGCCAAGTTCTTTCGCTCGTTCATTCATCTTTTTAATAAATGTTGAGTAATCGCCTCCAAGATCATTCGTTCCAACTGTTTCTGCCACGGCATAAGAAACTTCATTGGCTGATGCAAGCAAGATCGCATATAGTGCATCCTCCATTGAGATCTCTTCACCAACTTTCATTCCGATCGATGCATCTCCATACTCTAAAAAAGAAATACTATCTTCCGAAAATGTGACCGTATCTGTCAATTCTGCATTTTCTAGTGCGACCAAAACAGTCAAGAGCTTTGTAATACTTGCTGGATAAAGCTTTTCATCCATATTTTTAGAATATACAAACGCTCCGCTCTCCATATCAATCACACAACCAGATAATGCCTGGATCTTCGGTCCTTTTGGCCATCCAGTCAAAGCGTTTGTATCTGCCGGTGTGTCATAAATCTTCTCTTTTTCAGCTTCTAATTCCTCTTCTGACTGTTCTTCTATCGAATCTTCCATTGTTGTTTCTTCTGCAAATACTTTCACACATGGCTGTGTCAGCAAAATACTGATCCCTGCTGCCATGCATATTAATTTCCCCAATTTTAATTTCATGATCAACTCCCCAAATTCTTTCATCTCACGCTAAAAACTTATTGTCTCGATCCACAAAATCTTTGATCGTCTGATATTCCACCTCATCCAAATCGTATATGTTACTTACCTTTTTATCCAGTTCTTCGTAGAGATGTTCTATTTCTTCTTTTACTTCTGTTCCCCTCAAACAATCCACAATTTCAATCAATTCATTTTGTAACTCTTTCTCTATATCCGGAATCGGAATCTGTTCCAGATGTGAACGTAAAACTTTTATCGAATTAAATTGTTTTTTGTAAATAAACTGTACTACCCTTGAATTCAAAATAGCAAGCACATATTTTATATGCAATCCCGGAATTTCCGGTATCAAAATATTACAACTATTCAACGAAAGATGCTGTTCATCATCATACGCAAACACAAGCTGATTGCTGATAAATCGATACAACAATTTTTCCGGTGCTCTGTAATATTCTGTTGGTGCTACCTGCTGAAACAGTTCCGGTTTAAAAATAACATAATTCTCCGCACATTTGATCCGATACTTATAGATATCCTGTCCTTTTAGGATCCTTTCATTCAATTCCGTTTTCTTTTTCGAAAGGTACTCATCATTATCCCCTGTAACAAGTCCTAACGCAAATATCGCATGATCTTTCAGATATACGGCATTTTCTATGTGATCTAACTTTTCTAAGATTCGAAATTCTTCATCTGTAGACAGAAAACTAAAGACCTCTTCCTTTATATTCCGCTCCTGTCTGATCTCATAGGTTCTATTGCCATCATCAACTTCCATTCCAATACAGCTCATTTTTTCCCCTGTATTCTTAATCTGCAAGATCACACACGGACACTGCACCTTGTCGAATGCATTTCCTAAAAATCCAATATATTGTATCGAACAATTTGCGATCATAAATTTTCGGACAGCTCGATGAGATCGAACATTTAAGATCGCTTCCGGCAAGACAAATGCCAATACTCCATCTTTCTTTAAGCGTCGCAAAGCTTGTTCTATAAACACATCATACGATTCCACATTTTTTCCCTTTGCAGAACAAAAACGCTTTTTCAGATATTCCTTTTCTTTCTTAGAAAATACATACCCCCATGGTGGATTCCCTATGATCACATCAACTTCAGGGCCTTTTGCATTCTTCAGATAATTTTTATTCGTAATATTCTGATAGAACAACTGTATATCCTCATGTGGAAAACGCAATGCCATATTCAGTCGAGTCACTTTCACGCTTATTGGATCCAGATCATTTCCATAGATTTTTTCCATAGAAAATGCATCTGGAAGTTGAAGGAGAAAATTCCCAGTTCCACAACATGGATCTAGCACGGTTCCATCCGTCCCGTTTTTCTCTACAACCTTCGCGATCAACTGATGCACCACTTTTGTAGGTGTATAATAGGAACCCGTTGCTTTTCTACTTCTTACATTTTTGCATGAAATGTAGAGCAGACCGATCACATCCTCCTGCTCTTCATATTCATACGGAGTTGCAAACAATGCCTGATTTTCCTCTACCCACTTTTTCGCATCCACCTTATCTGCGATCAGATCACAAATAAGCGTCGCTCTTTCTCCGAGATCAAATCGGCCAGCCATAAAATCCAGTAATACTGCACTATTTTCACCAACCTCTTTTCCTAACCGTTGTGCAAATAATTTTACCGCGCAGTCTGCAAGTAAGATTTGTATCTTGTTCTGATTTAATCGAATTTTGTCTGCCCTGATCTTTTGAAGCAGTTGTTCGATCTTTTCTACATTTCTGCAACGTTCTGAAACATACGAACGGTATAACTCATTTCCTGAGATATATTTCTTATTTCTTCTGCTTTTTAAAGAGGTATTCGCGCCTGATTGAATATCTTTTTTTAATTTATTTACATATGTTTTCGAAAAAAAAGGTGTGCGTCGCTCTACAAATTCTGGGACAATCTTCCCAAGCTTCACCCAGTTTCGCCCGGTTGCCACAGAAATCGAAAGTTCTTCACACAACTCTTTCAATGAAAGATACTTCATTTTACTCCTCATTCACTTCTCTAATTAAGTGATAAATCTTCATTTTAATGCTTTCGCATCCTCTTTTATCAATTCAAATGTCTTATTTTACAATTTCTCTTCTAGAATTATATTATAATGTTCGCTGAAAAACAATCAAAAAAAGAAGGTCATAGAACCTTCTTTTTCGATAATTGGGGGAGAAGTAATCATTTTTATAATGTTCGCTTATTTTATAAATTTTACTTTCGGATATATTTTTTGCTTTTCAGCTTCTTTTCTTTGATTGTAAATTACCTTCTGTTCTTCGAAAAGATTTCTTCCTTCTGAATCTATAGAAACGATCAGTGGACCAAATTCTTTTACTTTACAGCACCATAATGTTTCTGGCATACCAAGTTCATCCCAATGATGTTCTGCGATATATTCTACTTCTGTTGCCGCCACAACTGCACATCCTGCTGGAAATACACAATGGATCGCACCAAATTCTTTACATGCACGTTCTGTATTTGGACCCATGCCGCCTTTTCCAACAATGACTCTTACACCTGTTTCTTTTGTAAATTCATACTCAAACTTTTCCATTCTCATAGAAGTTGTAGGTCCTACAGAAACCATTTCATATTCATCTTCTGTTCCCTCTTTTTTTCTTACGATTGGTCCTGCATGGAAGATCGCTTTATCTTTGATATCATATGGAAGTTCTCTTCCATATTCTACCAAACGACGATGTGCAACATCTCTGCATGTCATCAAGTCCCCATCTAGCCATACAATGTCACCAATCTTTATATCCTGAATATCTTCTTTTGTCACTGGTGTTACAAGAACTTTTTTCTCGCCTCTGATCTCAATCATCTTCTACTCCTCCTATGCATTGTATTTCCATGTAGAATGTGTGTCACATGTTACATTCAGATCACGATCAATCACAATATGACCTCTGCGGTGTGACCAACAGCCAACATTTACTGCAACTCCGATCGTGGATGGATGACGTGCTGTATTTTCAATATTTACACCCATAACAGAATATTTTCCACCCATTCCCTGTGGCCCAAGACCAATTGCATTGATTCCATCTTCTAATAAAGTTTCCATCTTTTCTGCATTTGCATTTTCATTATGAGAACCAATTGGACGCATCAACGCTTTCTTGGAATTTAAAGCCGCTGTTTCTACAGAAGTTCCTACACCAACTCCAACAAGAAGTGGTGGACATGCATTTAATCCATAAGATGTCATCTGATCTAATACAAAATCTGTGATTCCTTCATAACCAACTCCTGGCATCAATACCATTGCTTTACCTGGAAGTGTACAACCACCGCCGGCCATGTAAGCATAGATTTCACAACTGTCACTATTTGGCACGATATCCCACCATACCGTAGGTGTCCCTTTTCCTACATTTTTCTTTGTATTATATTCATCAAATGTCTGTACGGAATTGTGACGGAGCGGAGCCTCAAAAGTTGCCTGAACAACTGCATCTGTCAACAGTTCTTCCAATTCATTTATATATGGAAAATTCGTTCCGCATTTGAGCCAAAACTGTAAGACACCTGTATCCTGACAACTTGGACGGTCTAATTCTACCGCCAGATTCTGATTCTTTGTCATTGTTTCGTAAAGGACTTTTGGAAGTGCTGCATCTTCTTTTGAAGCCAGTTCTTCTAATTTATCCACTACATCATCCGGAAGTTTCTTTCCGATGTGTCCTACAAAATCTGCGATCATATCCGTTAACTGTCTTATCTCTTTTTCTTTCATCATGAAAACCTCCACTTATTTTTACTATGTAATCTACATATTTCTCTATCTACAAATTACTATCGCATTTTATCATGGATAAAATGGGAATAAAATTGGTAATAATACCATGCAGATTGCAAATGATATCAAGATCAACGGCAAACCTACTTTTACATAATCTTTAAATTTATAACCACCAAGGCCAACTACCATTGTATTCGCCGGCATTCCGATCGGTGTTGCATAAGCACAAGATCCTGCGATCACCGTTGCGATCACAACTGCTCTTGGGTCTGCTCCCAAACTGTTTGCCAAAGAAACAGCGATTGGAACCATCAATGCTGTAGTTGCTGTATTTGACATAAAATTTGTCAACAAACACGTTACTATAAATATGACTAGTAAAAGAATCATTGGATTCGGATCTGTTCCCAACAATCCTACGATCTTGTCTGCGATCAATGTACCTGCTCCCGTAGAATCCAAAGCACTTGCAAGAGCTAAAGAACCACCAAACAGAAGTACAACCTTCAGATCGATCGACTGTAATGCGGCTTTTTCTGAAATGACACCTGTCAAAACGAGCACACACGCTCCAACACAAGCTGAGATTTGAATGGATACTCCAATCTGCTCTTCAAAGATCATTGCAAATATAACTAATACCAAAACCACTACAGATACGATCTGTTTCCATTTAGGAACATTACTGAAATCCCTTTTCTCAGAGACTTCTTCTGTCTCTCCTACCTCTTGTTTATTCGGTAATAACTTGTATCCAAATAATACGAAATAAAGAATTCCTGCTAACAACATTGGAATACCAACTGGTGCATACATAAAAAAGCTTGTTTTCAATCCCAATTCTTGTAACGCATTCACACCCATAAGATTTCCAGGTGCTCCAATGATCGAAAGGTTCCCGCCTAATGCAGCCGCAAATACCAACGGCATGAGCAAACGGCTTCGAGAATATCCTGCTTCGTCTGCAATTCCACATACCACTGGGATCAAAACCGCTGCTGTACCAGTATTTGAAAGAAAACCAGACATAACTCCTACAATGATCATCACTGCTGTGATTAATATTTTTTCAGACTTAGCAAATCTTGTAACAACACTTCCGATCTTATTTGCCATACCAGTCTCAAACAGTGCCTGTCCCACTACAAACATCCCCACACAAAGAATCACATTACTGTTTACATAGCCAGCAAATGTTGTTGCAGTGTCTAAAACTCCTGTTAGATTCAAACCGATCGCAACAATCGTTGCTGTCAGTCCGAGTGGTATTTTTTCAAATATAAAACTCACTATTGCAAATACTAAAAATAATAACGTAATCGTTGCCGGTGACATATCCATCCTCCTGACTCTTTATTTGTATCAGCTAATACCTTTTCTTCTTGCCTTTATTTTATCCTCACACTTACCATTTGTCTATTTAATGAATTTTATCTTGCCATAAGTTTTTTTAATAGTATAATAAAAGCCAAACTAGACTGATTTTATTTTCTAAAGGAGTGTTTTATATGACCTTGATCCAATTAAAATATTTTTGTACTGCCTGCCGATGCCACAGCCTTACCGGTGCAGCAAATGAACTATTTGTTACACAACCAGCTATTTCTTTAGCGATCAAAGAATTAGAAAGCGAATTCGGCATCATTTTATTTAACAGGCAGAACAATAAGCTAACGCTGACTACAGATGGGGAAATGTTTTACGAAAAAGCAATCTACATTCTGCAGTATTGCAACGAAATGCAATATGAAATGAATACACATGGAAAAAACACACATGCTCTCCGAGTTGGCATTCCGCCTATTCTCAGCAGTATTTTCTTTCCTGGAATGCTCGATGCTTATTTAGATACTTATCCAAATGCAAATGTCACTTTAGAAGAATACGGCTCTGTCAGAGCTTGTGACATGATCTTACACGATGAATTGGATATCGCACTTATCAATATGGAAATGTATAACATCGACCGTTTAGACAGTCGTGTCCTTTTACACGATCAGCTTGTCTTCTGTGTTGCAGAAAATCATCCACTTGCTGAAAAAGATTCAATCACTGCCTCCGATATTGATGGTGAAAACATCATTTTATTTAACAAAGATTCTGTTCAAAACAATCTTTTGAAATCTAGATTTGATGCAAACAATGTGCATCCAAACATTATTATGCAAGGCAGCCAATTGTACACAATGATCAACTTCATCCGCAACGGCACTTGTGGCTGCTTTTTGTATGAAAGTATTATGGCTGGACTTTCAAAATACAAATCCATACCACTAAATCCACCAATGAAAACCGATATCGGGATTGTATGGAAAAAAGGGCGATATATGACCGCCCAGATGCAAGAATTCATTCAATTTTCCCAAAGTTATTGGAAGACAAAATAATAACCGGACTGTAGAACACCGTTTTCTTTATAGAAGCTGATTTTTTCGAAAAAATCAGCTTCTTATCATATCTTTACTACTCAAATTTCTTTCCATTTTCCAGATCACAAATATAAATAACAAGCTTTATCCACAAAGTATTCGCGAAAAAAACAAGCCCTTTTACGGAAGATACAACGACATATTTTCTTCCAAATAAAAGTCTTTGACTGCACGCAACGTGCAGCTATAGGCTTAAAAGGAAAGGTATAGATTATGACATTAAAGGAAATTTGCGAAACACTTGAAGTATCTAGAAGAGCTATTCAAGGTTATGAAAAAGCTGGTTTGGTAACCGCTACCGCTCGAAATAAATACGGCCATTTACTTTATGACGATGCTGCAAAATTAAGAATTGCACAGATTAAATTTTATCAACAATTAGGTTTTACAATCAAAGAGATCATCATTATTATCGATGCCCCTAATCCTGTAATAAAATCAGCTCTTGAACAGCAAGTACAAAAGCTGCAAACAGAAAAAACCGAACTTGATGAATTGATCAAAAAAGCAAATCAAATGATCATTCAATTAACTGATAAAAAGGATTTATGAAAGGAAGACGCCTATGAAAAGAACAGAAAAGAACAGCATACTTAACTTATGTATCAAACATAAAACCAAACTTATTAAATGGGCGATCATTTTGATAGCTCTACTCGCCATATTTATTACAATTTTTCACAAGGCATATTCTCTCGCAGAAAACAAATTCCAAAATAAGATTTCCAAATTAGAAGAAGAACTTGATGCCGCCAAAAATAATCCTTATGTATGGGATGATCACTCAGGAGATGAAATCACCATTGAACTAATTGAATCTACAATTAACGAAATTGGAGAACTTGCTTCGATTGAATATTTATATACCGATGCTGGAAAATTCGAAAATCCAAAAAAACTGTTTGGCATCAATGTGCCGCTTACAACAAAATCTTTTATCGCAAAATGGGATGGTATTATAAAAGCAGGTGTTAAAATCGATGAAATCTATGTAAAAACAGATAACAATACCAAAGAAATCACAATATATATGCCAAATGCTGAAATACTTTCACATGAAATCGATGAAAACAGTATCGAAACATTAGATGAAAAAGATGGTTTATTTAACTCAATCAAAGTGGATGATATCAGAGAATTTGACGCAGTAAACAAGGAAAAAATGGAAAAACGAGCAATTGAAAATGGAATCCTGGATAAAGCATTTGAAAATGCGAAAGAAATCATTCAAAAACTTATCACAACCAGTATTATACAGAACCAAGAATATACAATTAAATTTGAAGTAATCAAAAATTAAAACTAATCCCTGCATAGGTTGGCGACTTTGATCTATCACCAATCTTATGCAGGGATTTCTATATTTATGATCATTTTATGCAGAATCCGTCCTCACAATTCCTTGACAAATCTCTCCTCGACCTTTATATTGTTCTAAAAAGAACAATATTCTCATAATAGACAAGAGGTGATAAACATATGAATCCGCTTATAGAATTTATTCCGCTTGTAAAAGAAAGCTACACAAAAGCAATCCGTCCGGTCTGCTCAAAATATAATATGACCACAGCCGAACTTGATGTTTTACTTTTTTTAGCAAATAATCCGGAATTTGACAGAGCAACAGATATTGTCGAAAAAAGATATATCGTGAAATCGCAAGTTTCAACATCTATAAATCTGTTGGAAAAGAAGGGATATCTGAGCAGAACTTATAAAGAAAATGATCGAAAAACAATTCACTTGGTTATCAATGATCTTGCGCAAAATGTTATCAAAGACGGACAAAACGCGCAGGAACTTTTTTTTGACATCTTACTTTCTGGTTTTTCAGACGACCAGAAAATACTAATGAAAAGAAATATGCAAACTTTAGTTAATAATATGAAACAATTTATACAGGAGGAATAATGATGGAACTTTATGAATTTTTAATCTGCTTTGTTGCAGGAATCGGTGCCGGTCTTGGGACCGGATTTGCCGGAATGAGTGCGGCAGCAGCGATCAGTCCTTTGTTGATCACATTTTTAGGAATGCCAGCTTATGAAGCGGTCGGCATCGCACTTGCAAGTGATGTTTTGGCAAGTGGTGTGAGTGCATATACATACGGCAAAAACAAAAATCTCGATATCAAAAACGGAATTGTCATGATGATCTCCGTTCTTCTCTTCACATGTGTTGGAAGCTGGGTTGCAAGCATGGTCCCAAACTCCACTATGGGTAATTTCTCTGTTTTCATGACAATGATCTTAGGTGTAAAATTCTTGATCAAACCCGTCATGACTACTCAAGAAAAGATGAATTCTATGGACATGAAAGAAAGGATCATCAAATCAATCCTTTGCGGTATGATGATTGGATTTATCTGTGGATTTATTGGTGCCGGCGGTGGAATGATGATGTTGCTTGTTTTAACAACTGTATTGCAGTATGAATTAAAAACTGCTGTAGGAACAAGTGTATTTGTTATGACATTCACCGCTTTGACAGGTGCTGTCAGCCATTTTGCAATCGACGGCATTCCTAATATTGCATGTTTGATCGTTTGTGTTGCTTCCACACTCTTATGGGCAAGGATCGCTGCAAAAATAGCAAACAAGGCAAAACCAGCTACACTCAATCGTATTACAGGTGTTATTTTAATCTTGATCGGTATAGCGATTTTTTCTGTGAATTTATTTTAAATTTAAGTCTTACTTGCAAGTATTAGTACAGAAATCCATCCGCACCTGATATATTTCAATAAAAGCAAAATCCCCTTAAGCAGACATGACGAAAACCTGTCATTGATTCCACTTAAGGGGATTTTATATTCTGTTATTAAATCACGCTCTCACGATCATTTTAATTTATAAATCAATTCTTTGCTTTCTACTTATAAACACAAGTGCCAAAGCTGATACCGCACAAACAAAGAATCCCATAAAAATCGGTGTATTATCGCCTGTTTTCGGAGCACCTTTTTCTTCTAACTCGTTTTTATTGGAGACATCCTGATCTGTATTATCCTTGGATGATTCCTCTTTATTAGGATCATCCTGATCAACATTATCTTTGTCTGATTCCTCTTTATTAGAGTCGTCCTGATCAATATTGTCCTCATCTGATTCATCCTTATTAGAACCATCCTGATCCGGCTCGTCTTTATTCGAATCATCCTGATCTGTATTCTTATCTCCAGGTGCATTTTGTTCAATCATATACATATCTAAATTTGGAATCGTTGTAATATCGCTCCAATAAATGCTCTCGAATCCATCCACACCATTGCTATTGATTTTTTCTCCGTCGATCACATTTCGATTTGTATTATTTCCTAATACAACGGTCTCTGTTATAGCCTTTCCAGCCAACATATCTTCTTTTGCAAAATATGAATTTCCACCATGCAGATAAGTGTCAGTTACAGAAATTGTACCATTCCCTTCCACTGCATTTCCACCATTTCCAAATGTTCCACAACCACCGATTGCAATGAGCTTTCCTTCACCAGTGATGGTTCCACCATTTAAGATCACTGCAGCTCCGCCATTAGATGTTGTCGCATTTCTTCCACCGCCATATACTGCCAAGACAGAATCTTTTGTAATATTAAGTGTTCCATTTACCTGAATACCAGCCTGACCAGTATAGCTGATTCCTGTAGAAGGATCTGTCCCTGTTGGTGCTTCATCTCCGCGAAGAAATACAGTTCCAACTAAATTGACATTTCCATTGATCACAAGAACTGGTTTGACGTTGTGACGCGCTTCATTTCCATTTGCAATATTATTTGTATTAGAATAAATCTTTGCATTTTTTAAATTCGCACCATCTTGCAACACAACAGATCCATTGATGGATGCACCGTTTAAGAATTCACCTGCGCCATCATATTCATTATAATTCATAGAAAATGTACCGCCATTTTCTACTTCTACGATCCCCTGTACAACAGAATCTGTAAGGACTAATGTACCACCATTTTCCACAACAATACGTACACTGCTTAAAATATCCATATTGACCAGTGTGAGATTACATCCATCCGGAATGACCAATGTCTGTGTTGTATCCTGTCCTTCTGAAACAGCATATCCTAATTCTCCATATGTTCCACTTGTATGAGAACCATACCATGCTTTGATATCTTTTGGAACAGTCACAACCTGTGAATCATCATCAAATGTTGTGATCTTCCAAGGTTCCATGTCATACATATATTTTCCATCAGCAGTCTGTGTACAATTGTCATAAGTCAATTGCTCTTTTAAATGTTCTTCTCCACTGTATACTTTGAATGACAATTCATTACTGATCGCTGTTCTTCCCTGATCATCTGTAATTGATACATAGATTGGGTATTCTCCTGCTTTTGCTGGAGTTCCAGCAAGTGTTAAAGAACTATCATAAACAGAATATACACCTACCATACCAGATTTTTTATTCAGATAAACTTCTGTTTTCTTGGAATCTACTTTAATCTCACTATCACATAACAATTTCCAATCGGATTCTTCTGGTTCTTGATCTTTTGGAAGTACAACCGCCTCCACGCTTACATTGCTATTCTTATTCTGTGTTACATTTGTAGATGCACTGCTGATCGCATCATATCCTTCTTGATCTACAAGTGCAGCTTCAAAACTTCCAACCAAACGTACATGTAATTGATATTCGTCTTCACTTGTTGCATCATCTTCTACACTCTTTATGCTCAGTTCACCATTTACAATCGTTATCTTCAAGCAAATGTCCTCATATGCCGGATTTTTGATTGTCATGATATCGCCACTTTTTAATGGCGTCTGTGCTACATCTGCAAAATACACATGATTTTCATCTGTACTCTTATAATATTGGTTTCCATTTAATGCAATCTTATAAGATTGACGGTTCCATACCGTACCATTTACAGAAATCTCTGAAATTCCTTCAACATAACCTTCTTTATCAAATCCAAAGATTAGATAACTTATACCAAATCCATTATCTTCTACAATGAAAACTTCTGGTGTTTTTGGCTTTTCCTCACCACATGTTATACATTTATTATCTGCACCATATTCATGTGTACCAAGTTCTCCATATGGTTCTTTACAATTCTCACAGATTGCTCTGCCTTTACATGTTGCTTTTCCCCCAACATGTTCACATGGTTTATTATCTGAGATCTTAATCTCTGCTTTGTGACTTGCCTTATCAAGCTCTAATACGAAATCTTCATATCCAGATGCCTTGATCACACACTCTGCAGTTGTTCCTTCTGTGATCGCACCCTCTCCGATCATCAAAATCCCCTCTGCTGCTTTTGTATAATAGCAAGTGTTGCGATTCACACCAAATGAATACCCCACTTTACTATATTCCATTCCTGCAACTGTAACATTTGTAATTGCTTCCAACCAGCTCTGTTCAGAACTGTCAAGTGTAATGTAAAAATCAGATCCAAAATAAGATTCACATCCTATTATCTTTTCAGGTGCTGAATTTGCCGCAAATGATGTTACCGGCATGGCAGATATTATCAGTGCACATGCTGCAAGACATGCCAAAACTCTTTTAAATTTTTCTCTCATCACTAATACCCTTTCTTCGTTATATGTAGCTAATTAATGTTAGCTTTGTCTATCGACCTTACATATATTACCATCTAAGATATTAATTGACAAGAATTTCTTTAAGGAAATGATGATTTCTTTTTTATTTATTTCTCTCCAAGATAATATCTTGTTTTTCCTTGTGTTTTTTTGCCATATTCAATTGCTTCTTTTGGACATCCTGCGATACAAGCCATACAGTGTGTACATTCTCTGCCCCATGTTGGTTTTTTATCTACCATCTTGATATTATTCAAAGGACATCTATCTACACATGTTCCACATCCAGCACATGTATCTGTAACTGTAAATCCTTTTGCATTGATCATCATCGCATACATGATCGGATTCAATACTTTAGACATCAGTGCTGATCCTGGTTTTTCTTTCTCAAGTGGCTGACCTGCTGCAATTTTTTTCGCAATTGCCATGATCTTTGGTTCTGCCTCTTTTAAAACTTTGTCATTCTCTTCTTTTGGCTGTGTTCCGCCGCCCGCAATATAGCCCTGTGGCATTACGACTGAATTGAATCCCTGCAGAGAAAATTTCTTTTCCGCACAAATTTTTTCAACATAATCCACAGTCTTCCAAGGTGTTGCTGCACAAGTTCCTACAAAATAAGCTTTCTTTGTTCCTGTAAATTTAACTTTGCTAATGTACTCATCCATTACCCTTGGAAATCTTCCTGCGTAAACTGGTCCAACAAAAACCAATGGTTTTTCTGAATTTACAGCACTGTAGTCATTATTTTTTATTTTCTGATTAATAGAAAGAACCTCATCACCTGCTGCCTCTGCAATTACTTTCGCAGCATGTCTGCTGTTTCCTGTACCACTAAAATATAAGATCATAATCTTACCCTCCTGCTATGATTACTTTTAGATATTAATTTTATCTAATACTGTATCACACCAAGAAAAACTCAAGATAAACTTATCCCATTCCTCAAAAAATGCCTACTTATTCACACATGGCAGTGAAACAACAAATGTTGTCCCCACTCCCAACGTACTTTCCACAAAGATTTCCCCTTTGCAAAGTGTGATGATCCTCTTTACCAATGCCAGACCAAGACCATTTCCTTCTGCTTTACGAGAAGAATCGCCTTGATAAAATTTTTCAAAAATATGCTTCTTAACCTCTTCCGTCATTCCGTTGCCTTCGTCTGTAATAGACACACAGATTCTTTCTGATTGAGTTTCCACAGTAATCCGTATGCAGCCATTTTCTGGAGAATGCTTGATTGCGTTGTCTATAATGTTGCTCCACACCTGATCTAATAACGGCTCACTTCCATAATAAATCTGCCTGGATAGATCCATATCAAATTCAATCTGTTTCGGTGCCCACTTATTTTCTAGCATCAAAATACATTTGCGGATCTGCTCATCCAAACGATACTCTGTCTTATCTAAGATCATCTCTTGATTTTCAAGTTTTGAAAGCAGAAGAATGTTCCCCGAAAGGCTTGTTAGTCTACGAGAATTATCCAGTATTTTTTCCACATATCGATCATGTTTTTCCTTCGATAGATTCTGATTTTGAAGAAGCATCGCATACCCTTCAACCGCAGCGATCGGCGTTTTAAATTCATGCGATACATTTGCCACAAAATCCGTTCGCAATGTTTCAATATGAGAAAGATCGTATGTCATCGCATTAAATCTTTCTGCCATTTCTCGGATTTCCATAACCCGTTCTTGTTCCGATACTCGCACATCAAAATTTCCTTTGGAAAGCTCTTCAAACGCATTACTGATATTCTGTATTGGCCGAATGATCAATTTACCAACACAAAGTGCGATTACAATACCGAGCAATAAACTTCCCAAGGCATACGCAACAATCGGAATGTGACGATTTCTCGGATCGATATAGATTAGATTCAACTCAAACAATCCAAACCAAATGATCGACACAAAAATAAACACAATAAATATTGTCGCAAATACAATCCCTGTGAAATACAACCATAATTTCGAATGTGGTTTTTTATTCAACATGTTTCACCGCCTTATATCCAAGCCCTCGCACCGTCACAATTTCAAAATCCGTACAGCCTTCCAATCGGTCACGCAGACGATTGATATGAGTATTCACAGTGCGCTCATCCGTTTCCGAAAATATTCCCCAAATCTCGTCCATCAATTGCTGTCGTGTGAATATCTTATTCGGATATGACAATAATTTATAAAGAAGATAAAATTCTTTCTGTGGCAATATACTTTCTACCCCATTTAATGTCATAGTCAGCGCATCATAATCCAACACCGTAGAACCAACCACGATTTTCTTCTCACTCGAAATCTTTGCTCTGCGAAGTAATGCTTCCACACGCAGGAGCAATTCATTTACATTGATCGGTTTTATCATATAATCATCTGTTCCTGAACGAAATGCTTTCTGCATATCTGCAAACTGATCCTTTGCAGTCACGATCAAGATTGGAAGATCATACTTCGCATCCCGCAATGTTTTTGTCAATTCATATCCGTCCATATTAGGCATCATGATATCCGCAACAACCAGATCTACATATTCCTTCTCCATTTTTTCTAATGCATCAATCCCGTCCACTGCCGGAATCGCATGATAACCACCATCTGAAAGAACTATACAGAACAGTTCTCGCATATCTATATTATCTTCTACAACAAGAATGTTAAACATCCCTCACACCTCCCCAACTATTTTTTTGATTATAGCATATGAAAATAAAATCTGTGTAAACATAACAGTGGAATTGACCGTGAGTTTATCTTTCGATGCTATAATACCCGCACAATAACAGGAGGTATGATAATGCTGCAATTAAAAAATATTGTAAAAACTTATGTCACCGGTGATCTAAAGCAGAACGCTTTAAAAGGTGTCAGCATCACATTTCGTGAAAATGAATTCGTCTCAATCCTTGGACAAAGTGGCTCTGGCAAAACAACAATGCTTAACATCATCGGCGGTCTTGACCGTTATAACAGCGGTGACCTTGTTATAAACGGTGTATCTACAAAAGAATATACAGATGCCGACTGGGATTACTACCGTAACAATTCCATCGGTTTTGTATTCCAAAGCTATAACCTGATCCCTCACCAAACCGTCCTTGCCAATGTTGAAATGGCTTTGACTTTAGCTGGTGTTTCCAAAAAAGAACGTCGTCAAAGAGCGATTGAAGTTTTGAAAAAAGTTGGTCTTGGTGATCACCTTCACAAAAAACCAAATCAAATGTCAGGCGGGCAGATGCAGAGAGTTGCAATCGCACGTGCATTGATCAACAATCCAGACATTTTGTTAGCTGACGAACCAACCGGAGCACTTGACTCTGAAACCAGTTTACAGATCATGGAACTTTTGAAAGAGATTGCAAAAGATAAATTGGTCGTTATGGTTACTCACAATCCAGAATTAGCCGAAAAATATTCTACCCGAATCGTCAATCTGCTTGACGGTGTGATCGTGAATGACACAAATCCTTACGCACCAGAGGAAGAACAGGCAAAAAAAGTAAAACATAACAAAATATCAATGTCATTTTTCACTGCCTTGTCACTTTCATTTAATAACCTGCGTACAAAAAAGGGAAGAACTTTACTCACTTCTTTTGCAGGTTCGATCGGTATCATCGGCATTGCACTGATCCTCGCACTGTCCACTGGTATGAATGTGTATATTGACGATATTCAGAAAGAAACGATGTCCGCTTATCCAATCACGATCAGTTCAGAAGCAATTGATGTTTCAAGTATCATGGGAATCCGCAGTGAGATCATTGGCGAAGCCCGCGGAGAAAATGAAGAAGATACAACAGATCGTACTGGCGTATATGCAGACTATACAGCAATTGAAAACAGTGAAAAAATCACTTCCAGTATCGTAGAAAATAATTTGACAGAATTTAAAAATTATCTGGATGATCCAGACGGAGAAATCCAGCAATATCTTGGTGAAAACGGAATCATCTATACTTATGATGTAAATTTCTCCGTATACTCCCATGATGCTGACGGCAATCTCGTTGACAGTGACCAAGAACTCGAAACAGATTCTCCACTTGTAAACAACAACGGACAGATTGGCATCATCTATAAACTGAAAGATTCTCCTGCAATGAACGGCGGTTCTTCCGCAGGTGCCGCGAACTTTTCAGAACTTATGGCAGGTTCTAATGGAACTTCCGTCAGCCAGGTTGTCACAGATAATTATGATGTTTTGTACGGTTCTTGGCCTGAAGAATACAACGAAGTAATCCTTGTATTAAATAAAGATAATGGCATCTCTGCTGGTGTTTTATATCAGTTAGGCCTTATTACAAATGAACAGTATAACTCTGCAGTTGAAAAGATTGAAGCTGGTGAAACTGCAGATGAGATCAACTTTGAATACGAAGATATTTGTGACCACACATTTTATCTCGTAGCTGCATGTGATCACTATATCGAAAATGAAAATGGAACATTTTCTTATATCGATGATATCAACTTGAATGAAGATGCGCTTCTTGAAAATGCAGTAGAATTAAAAATTTCTGGTATTATCCGTCCAAAAGAAGATGCTTCAAATGCTGATATTTCTACAGCGGTTGCTTATACATCGAAACTTACAGATCATGTGATCTCTCATTCAAATGAGAGTGCGATCATTACAGCACAGGAATCCAATGAAGAGATCAATGTTCTTACAGGTATGAAATTTGAATCACCAGACGATACTTCCAAAGCAGAAGATGCCAAAGAATATTTAAGTGCTCTCGGTGTTTCTGAAAAAGCGTCTTTCTATAAAATGATGATGTACTATGCTTCAAACAACGCAAGCGAAGGTGGAAGTTCTCCTAGTGCAGGAATGGCATCTGCAAATACAATGGACGAATCCACAATGGCTGCCGGCTTAGATATGTGGCTTGCAAATAATCCAAGTCAGGAGGCACTTCTGAAAGTATACGACGAATATATCGCCGGTTCTACTTACGAAGACAATATGACTGCTTTCGGAAAAGTAAGTTATGATGCACCATCTTCTATCAGTATTTATACTGACAGCTTTGAAGATAAAGATGCGATTGCTGAATGCATCCAAGACTATAATAAAACAGCTTCCGAAGATGCACAGATCACTTACACAGATTATGTAGCAATGCTGACATCTTCTATCACAACAATCATTGATGGTATCTCTTATGTACTTGTTGCATTTGTTGCAATCTCTCTAGTTGTATCCTGTATTATGATCGGCATTATTACACACATTTCTGTTATGGAACGTACAAAAGAAATCGGTATCCTCCGAGCACTTGGTGCTTCCAAACGTAATATCTCTCAGGTATTTAATGCAGAAACATTTATCATCGGATGCTGTGCCGGATTGCTTGGTATCGGCGTATCTTTAATTGCCTTGATCCCGATCAACTCAATTATCGAAAAAGTAAGCGGACTTACTGGACTCGAAGCACAACTGCCGTTCACATCCTCACTTATACTGATCTTGATTAGTATCGTGATCACGATCATCGGCGGTCTGCTCCCTGCGAAAAAAGCAGCGAAAAAAGATCCTGTGATCGCACTTCGTACGGAATAATTTATGCCACTCTTTGGAGCATTGCTAAATAATGATTCTTATCATTCCATTACAGAGCAATGCTCCTTTTTAATCTCAAATCTCCTTCTTTCAAACTCGGTCATCTCAAAACTCTCTCTTTTATTCATTTCACCGTTCAAATTCAGCCAAACAAATTCACAAAACATCATTTTGCACAAAAAAATCCGTGCATTTTTGTGAATTAGTATGATTGATTTTGACTGAATTTGATTATATAATAAACCCATCAAATAAAACGAGAGGAGGACGACCATGATATATACTGTAACTTTCAACCCCTCTCTCGACTATATCGTTGGGGTTGATAATTTTGAACTTGGTATGACAAACCGCACTTCTTATGAACAGCTCCTTGCCGGTGGCAAAGGGATCAACGTATCTTATGTGCTTAAAAATCTCGGTTTTAAAAGTACTGCCCTCGGATTTCTAGCTGGGTTCGTTGGCGAAGAGATTAAAAAACGTCTTACAGAAGACGGCATCAACGCAGACTTTTTTATGATCGAAGATGGCATTTCAAGAATCAATGTAAAACTCAAAAACATTGACGGAACTGAGATCAACGGAAGAGGTCCTGACATAAAAACTTACGAAGTAGAAGAACTGAAATCCAAGATCAACACATTAAAAGAAGGAGACATTCTAGTACTCGCAGGAAGTATCCCTCAATCCATGCCAGATACTATTTACATGGATATCATGAATAGTTTAAATGGCAGAGGTATTGATATTGTCGTAGATGCAACAAAAGATCTGCTTATGAATGTCCTTGCATACAAACCATTTCTTATCAAACCGAATAATCATGAACTTGGCGAGATCTTCGGTGTAAAACTTCACACAAGAGAAGATGTGATTCCTTACGCAAAAAAACTTCAGGAAAAAGGAGCCCGCAATGTTCTTGTATCTATGGCTGGAACGGGCGCTGTGCTCGTCGCTGAAGATGGAAATGTCTACATGAGTGATGCACCAAAAGGCACCGTGATCAACGCTGTCGGTGCTGGAGATTCTATGGTTGCAGGATTTGTTGCTGGTTATCTTGAAACTCACGATCACGAATACGCATTTCATAAAGGAATTGCCGCTGGAAGTGCCAGTGCATTTTCTGAACAGCTTGCCACAAAAGACGAAGTTGAAACATTATTTGAAATGATACATTCTGCAAAATAGACAGAATGTAGAAGGGAGGCATTATGAGGATTACAGATTTGCTTGACAAAAGAAGCGTGATGCTTGGCGCAGCACCTTCTGATAAGAAACAAACAATTGAACAGGCCGTTGCACTTATGGTCAAAAGCGGTAAAATCGCTGATGAAGAAGGTTATCGTAACCAAGTCTTTAAACGAGAAGAAGAATCCACAACAGGAATCGGTGAGGGAATTGCGATCCCACATGGCAAATGTGATGCCGTAAGCAAACCAGGGCTTGCAGCAATGGTGATACCGAACGGTGTTGATTTTGATTCTCTGGACGAAGAGCCAGTCACACTGCTCTTTTTGATCGCCGCACCAAATACAGAAGATAATGTACATCTTGATGTACTCAGCAAACTTTCCGTTATGCTTATGGATGAAGAGTTTACAGAAAAACTTCGAAATGCCAAAAGCGTAAACGAATTTATGGAAATCATTAATTCTGCTGATTCTGAAAAAGCCAGCATTGATGAAAGACTCCAGACAGATACGAAAGAACCTAGTAAAATTCTCGCAGTTACATCTTGTCCAACAGGTATCGCTCACACTTATATGGCAGCCGAAGGACTTGAAAAAGCCGCAGAAAAAGCAGGCTGTACGATCAAGATTGAAACTCGAGGCTCTGGTGGTGCAAAAAATGTATTAACAGAACAAGAAATCGCTGATGCGGATTGCATCATCGTTGCAGCTGATGCAAAAGTTCCAATGGAACGTTTTAATGGAAAACATGTGATTGAATGTCAGGTATCTGACGGTATCAGTAAAGCTGACGAATTGATCGAAAGAGCATTGAAAAAGGACGCTCCGATCTACACAGCAGCAAACGCTTCTGAACAATCCACACAAAACAATGGAAAATCCGGTGGATTTGCACACAAGATCTACATGCAGCTCATGAATGGTGTATCACATATGCTCCCATTCGTTGTTGGCGGTGGTATCCTCATTGCGATTGCATTTTTAATTGATGGACAATGTGTTGATCTTAATTTATTATCCGAAGCCGAAAGAGCAAACTTCGGTACAATCACACCAGCCGCAGCATTTTTCAAACAACTCGGCGGCGTTGCCTTTGGTCTTATGCTTCCAGTTCTCGCAGGATTTATCGCAGAAGCCATTGCCGACAGACCTGGTCTTGCACTTGGTTTTGTAGGTGGTATGATCGCAGCAAATGGAAAATCAGGTTTCCTCGGAGCACTTGTTGCAGGTTTCCTCGCAGGATATGTGATCTTACTTTTGAAAAAACTGTGTGATAAGCTTCCAGAAAGTCTTGAAAAGCTTGCACCAGTACTCTTCTATCCGGTATTTGGAATCCTGATCATGGGACTCGGAATGAACTTTGTGATCGAACCAGTCATGGGAGCAATCAACACAGCCCTCAATATGGGACTCGCCGGAATGAGCGGAACAAGTAAAGTTTTACTCGGCTTCAGCCTCGGAGCTATGATGTCTGTTGATATGGGTGGCCCATTCAATAAAGCCGCTTATGTCTTCGGTACAGCTTCCATCGCAGCAGGTAATTATGATATAATGGCTGCAGTTATGATCGGCGGTATGGTTCCTCCATGTGCCATCGCCCTTGCAACACTGCTGTTCAAAGATAAATTTACAAAAGAAGAAAGACAGTCCGGACCAACGAACTTTATCATGGGTCTTGCATTCATCACAGAAGGTGCGATTCCTTTTGCAGCATCCGATCCACTTCATGTACTTCCAGCATGTATCATCGGAGCAGGAATCTCCGGAGCGCTTTCAGAAGTATTTAACTGTACACTGATGGCACCACACGGCGGAATCTTCGTATTCCCAGTTGTTGGAAATGCATTGATGTATCTGGTCGCACTGGTGATCGGAACTGTTGTAGCAACTTTGTTGTTAGGCTTATTTAAGAAAAAAATAAATTAAATGTATTAATAATCAGGAGGATTTCATTATGAAAACATATTCTTACACAATCAAAGATTTACAGGGTATTCACGCAAGACCAGCAGGCGAACTCGTGAAACTTGCAAAAAGCTTTACATGCGAGATTAAGATCGGAAAAGACGGTAAAATGGTTGACGCAAAGAAAATCTTCGGAATCATGGGTCTTGGTGCAAAACAGAATGACCTTGTAGAATTTACATTTAACGGCGAAGACGAAGAACAGGCATACAACGCAGTTTCATCCTTTATGGAAGAAAACCTGTAATCACTGTTCAGAACATTTCACAAGGAATTGGAGGATATAACATGCAGCTTTATCATGGAAAAAGTGTTTTTGGCGGGATCGCCATTGGAAAAATCAGCGTATTTTCCAAAAAGGAACATAAAATCACAAGAGTCAAGATCGAAAATACCGATGCAGAACTGACACGCTTTGCAAAGGCAAAGGAGCAGGCATTAGAACAGCTTGCCGAATTATATGATAAAGCCTGCAAAGAAGTTGGTGAAGCTAATGCTGCGATCTTCGAAGTTCACCAGATGATGTTAGAAGATGATGATTTCATCGATTCTATCTGCAGTATCATCAGCACACAGCAGGTAAATGCCGAGTATGCGATCGGCATTGCTGCAGATAATTTTTCTAACATGTTCCTGGCAATGGATGACGAATATATGCGTGGCAGAGCTGCTGACGTAAAAGATATCTCAGAAAGACTCGTCACGATCTTAAAAGGAAACCATGAACACAACTTAAAGTCCGATGAACCAGTCATCGTCCTCGCGGAAGACCTTGCGCCTTCAGAAACGGTTCAGATGGACAAAGATAAAATCCTTTCATTTGTAACGGTACATGGCTCTGTAAATTCTCACACTGCAATCCTTGCAAGAACTATGAGTATTCCAGCCCTTGTCGATACAGGCCTTACCCTTACAAATGATCTGGATGGAAAAGAGGCAATCGTAGACGGATTTGACGGTGTAATCTATATCGAACCAGATGAAGAAACTTACCAAAGACTTCTGAAACGTAAAGAGGAAGAAGATGAAAAATACAACCTTCTCTTAACCCTCAAAGGAAAAGAAGATGTTACGCTGGACGGTCAGAAGATTATGTTGTATGCTAACATAGGAAGCACAAAAGATCTTGCTATGGTGCTGCAAAATGATGCAAGTGGAATCGGTCTTTTCCGAAGCGAATTTATCTATCTTGAAAGTGAAGATTTCCCATCTGAAAATGAACAATTTCAGATTTACAAATCTGTCGCTGAAACAATGGCAGGCAAGCGTGTTATCATCAGAACGCTTGATATCGGAGCCGATAAGAAAGTCGATTACTTTAACCTGGATGCTGAAGAAAATCCAGCACTTGGTTACAGAGCGATCCGCATCTGTCTTTCACAGCCAGAAATATTTAAAACACAGCTTCGTGCGATCCTTCGCGCAGGTGTGTATGGCAATATCGCTGTTATGTATCCTATGATCACATCCGTTCAGGATCTTCACAGGATCAAAGCGATCATGGCTGAAGTAAAAGCAGAACTCAAACAACAGGGAATCGCATATGCCGATGTACTCGAAGGAATCATGATCGAAACTCCTGCTGCTGTCATGATCAGTGATGAACTCGCAGAAGAAGTTGATTTCTTCAGTATCGGAACAAACGACCTTACACAGTATACACTTGCGATCGACAGACAGAATCCTAAACTGGATGATTTCTATGATCCACATCATCCTGCTGTATTAAAAATGATTCGTATGACTGTTGAAAATGCACACAAAGCAGGAATCTGGGCAGGAATATGCGGCGAACTCGGTGCAGACACAACACTCACAGAAGATTTTCTTAAAATGGGCGTTGATGAACTTTCCGTTTCTCCAGGAAGAATCCTGCCAATTCGAAAGATCATTCGCGACACAGCGATAGAGAAGAGGAATTAACATGTTAACAGAAAGACGACAGGAAGAAATTGTCCGATTGGTATATGAAAGAGAAAGCATCACAGTTGCGGAGCTTAAGGACATCCTTAACGCCTCCGAATCTACAATCCGACGCGACATCACAGCACTCGATAAAGAAGGTCGGCTCACAAAAGTATTTGGCGGAGCTATCGCACTTCACACAGCAAAGATCATAAACAAAGAACTTTCCATGGTTCAAAAGCAGGAGCTGCAAACTTTAGAAAAGCAATCCATTGCCCGCTATGCAGCCTCACTTATTGAACCAGATGATTGTGTTTATCTGGATGCCGGAACAACGACTGGATGGATGATCGAATATCTCAAAGAATTCGATGCAACTTACGTGACAAATGCACTTTCACATGCCAAACGTCTTGCAGATAAAGGATTTCATGTTATTTTGATCGGTGGCGAACCAAAAAGTTCAACCGATGCAGTCGTTGGTGCTGAGGCGGTTTTAAATCTCCAGAAATATCACTTCAGCAAAGGATTTTTCGGTGTGAACGGTATTGACCGAATGAGTGGATTTACAACACCTGACACCAAAGAGGCCATGGTAAAACAGGTTGCTGTCAAAAACACCGCACCAGAACACCGATATTTCCTTACAACAGTTTCAAAATTTGATAAAGTATATGCTGTTACTTTCGCAGGATTCGAAAGCGGTACAATACTTACAGAAGAACCAGTAAATGAAACTCTCCCTAAGAGTATTCAGATTATAAATGTAAATGAATAAACCTTTCATATAGAAGATTTGAAAGTATTGATGTAGAAATATGTCTTTACTTTCAAATTTTTTTTGCTTTTGTTTCTCACGGTCAGATAAGTTGTAATAGACCGACAAAATTCCCAATACTCGGTATCTTTTCGAGTTGATTTTCGCTATAGTGAAAATTCAAAAATTTTTATCGCAAAAACAGTGGGATTTTGTGTTGTAAAATTCAAATTCCAGGTATTTCCACTCGCAAATTCTCTATAGACCGAATCTTCTCCAGCCGAGCACCATTACTCGCCAAATCCACAAATTTTAAATAAAAATAACTTTTATTCAAAACTCAAACAATTTATTAACATTTGCATGATATACTTCATGCAGAAATTTTAATTGGAGGAAAAACACCATGTTTAAGATATTAGTTGTGGAAGATGAAAAAGATTTAAACAAAACAGTATGTTGTTTTTTGAATGATCATGGCTATGAAGCAATCGGATGTCGAAATGCGAATGATGCATATGATGCGCTATACGATAACATGTTTGATCTGATCATATCAGATGTCATGATGCCAGATATAGATGGATTTGAATTTGCTAGAAATGTTCGAAATACTGACTCAAACATTCCAATCTTGTTTATGACCGCCCGCGATGATATTTCATCTAAACAGCGTGGATTTCAAATTGGCATTGATGATTACATGGTCAAACCGATCGATCTGGATGAATTATTTTTACGCATAGGAGCATTATTGAGACGTTCAAAAATTGCCGCTAGTCATAAGCTGGAAATTGGAAGATTCATTATGGACGCAGATGAACATACAGCTTATTTAGATGATGAAGAAATCAACTTGACAAACCGTGAGTTTTCTATCTTATATAAGTTACTCAGCTATCCGAAGAAAACATTTACACGCACACAGCTTATGGAAGAATTCTGGGATGCGGATACTGAAACTGCACCTCGTGCAGTCGATGTGTATATAACAAAACTTCGATCCAAACTAGCCGATTGCAATGACTTTGAACTCAAAACAGTACACGGGCTTGGTTATAAGGCGGTGCTCAAATGAAAAAATATAGTCTTTGGCAAAACCTATTCCGAACCTTATATCATTACTTAATCTTTTTTCTTTTGGTAGCATTTTTAGTAACATGCAATATGTCTACGTTTGTAAGCATACTATCCAAAGATCTGAACCTCGTATTAACAGAAATAGATCTCAACAGAGCTGCCAAACTTACATTTTTAAATGTGATCGCATTGAGTATATTATTCACACTCATTGATATTATCCGTCGTAGATTAACCATAGAAAAAAGCACAAAGCACATTACTTCTGCTGCTCGTCAGATTGTTCAAGGGAACTTCGATGTTCGCATTTCTCCTGTGAAGAATCTAGTAATGGATGAAAACTATAACGAAATCATCGATTGTTTTAATAAGATGGCACAAGAACTTGGGAGTCTTGAAACACTACGAACAGATTTTATCGCCAACGTATCACATGAAATGAAAACACCGCTTTCCGTTATTCAGAACTATGGCACGCTTCTCCAGACCCCAAACCTGTCTGAAGAAAAACGCATGGAATACGCAAAAGGTGTCTCAGACGGTTCTCGCCGTATGGCAGATATGATCACAAACATCTTGAAGCTAAACCATATAGAAAACCAACAGATTTTCCCAAATACAAGCGAATTCAATCTAGGAGAGCAATTATGTGAATGTCTTCTTCAATACGAAAATGTATGGGAAAAGAAAGGGATTGATATCAACACTGATATTTCAGAAAATATCATGATAAAAGCAGACCGCGAACTCTTAAGCCTTGTCTGGAACAACTTATTTTCCAATGCATTGAAGTTCACTCCCTCTGACGGCACTGTTTCCGTATATTTGACAGCAAACGAAACCTTTGCAATTGTCAAAATCCAAGACACTGGCTGCGGAATGAGTCCTGAAGTTGGTGCTCATATCTTCGAGAAATTTTATCAAGGTGATACCTCACACGCATCACAAGGCAACGGTCTTGGACTTGCTTTAGTAAAGCGCGTCATAGATATCCTTCACGGAGAGATAACCGTAGAAAGCACTGTAGATATCGGAACAACATTTACTGTTATGATTCGACGAATCTAAGCCAATTTTTAAAAATAATAATTTTTAATGATAACAACAATTTATATGATCACCAGAGCTACTCTGGAAATAAAAGATATGGAGAATAATAATTATGAAAAACAACGAAACATTCAAAATGACATATTCAGCCGAGGAACAAGAAGAGATCAATCAGATCCGCAATAAATATGTTCCTAAAAAACAAGATAAAATGGCACAGCTTCGTGCCTTAGATTCCAAAGCAACAAAGAAGGCGTCTTCACTTTCTATCACAGTTGGTTCTATCGGCACAATTATTATGGGAATTGGCATGAGCCTTACAATGTCTGATTTTGGTCAGATTCTTGGCTCTGTTGCCTTTCCTGTTGGTATCGTCATTGGAATCATTGGAATTGCCATTCTCATTTGTGCATATCCAGTATATAATCGCACACTTAAAGAAGAACGTGAAAAAATCGCACCAGAAATTCTTCGTCTGACAGATGAATTACTAAAATAACATATCTATAACCAGATATAATTTTACCCTGCCTCTCACATGTTTATTTTACAACAATTTGTGAGAGGCAGTTTTTTATCTTCTCAATTGAAATACGAAATTTTTCTATCTTATAACAGCTTAGCTGTAATAGCAAACTTACTGTTCTTCACAGATTGTTATATTTTCTCCTTTTAATCCACAAAATGCGCCCTCAATCTCAGCTTCTTCGTGTGCGAGCAGCCACTTATTCTTTGCTGTAACCAGCTTATCTTCCCCCTCTGTTCCCACAGAAAATGTCAACTCTGTATTCGTTCCTTTTGGAAGAGCTACAACCCAACGGAATCTCGCCTCACCCTTCGCTGTACATGGTGCATAATGCAAAGTTGTTGCATATACTTCAAGTACCGTTCCGGCTGGTACAAAGAATGCTTCAACAAGGGAAGTATCATATGTTTGGTTTTCTTCAATATCCTTCTCTAATCCCAAAAGCACGATCAAATCATTCACTGCGATATTGATCTCTGAAGAACGATGATACTCCAATCCATTTAACTTATTATTATCTCCATTACAATATCCAATCTGGATTGGAAGTCCTCCAAATCCTCGATTCTTTATCATTTCTGCTTCTGGAAGAATTTCCAATTCCTCTACGGATGGAACGTATACGACTTCTTCTGTCATCGGTGTAGATTCCATCACTTTCAAAATCTCATCCACACAATATCCTGTCAAGATCTTCCCATATTTTCTAAAAGAGTGGTCATTCACATTCTGAATCTTCATACTGTTTCCTCCTTTTGTATCTTCTCAGAACCTGTGTATTCTCGGAGCAATTTTTCATATTTCAACTGATATTCTATCAATCTTGGGATATATTCTGGTGGTGTTCGTCTCCCCGCTTCCCAGTCTTCTAATGTTCTTACGGGAATACCAACATGCTCCGAAAATTCTTTGCGCGTAAGACCCACACTATCTCTTAACTCTTTTATCTTCTTTGCACTATCCATAAAAAATCCCTCCGGTTTTATTTTTTATAATGATAACACAAATCTGATATTTTCGCAATGCGTGGTTTTTGATTGTTATTTATTTTTTTCTTTATACGACTCTCCCCATTCCGACATCGCATCAAGAATAGGTTTTAAGCTATAGCCAATCTCTGTCAATGTGTATTCTACTCTTGGCGGTACTTCTGCATAAACTTTACGATTCACCAAACCACTTGCTTCCATCTGACGAAGCTGAGCCGTGAGTACCTTCTGTGAAACATTGCCGATTGACTTTTTCAATTCTCCAAATCTCATAGTTCCATTCATCAAATCTCTCAAGATTAATACTTTCCACTTGTCACTGATCAACATTAGTGTTGTTTCCACTGGACAATTTGGAAGTTCTTTTACCGTTACATTTTCCATGATAACCTCCAATAGTTTCTATTTGGTAACTACAGCACAATATTGTGCTTACTTTACTTTTAGATTGTACAGCCATATTATAATTACATCGAAAGGAAAAAATCAATCCTTACACTTTTAAAATATTTTTCACTTATGGAGGTGCTTATTTATGAACAAAATTGTAGAATTTTTAAATGAAAACCCTGTGCAATATCTAGCTACTGTTGGTCGTGACAACAAAGCAAAATGTCGTCCATTTATGTTCGCTGGTGAATTAAATGGCAAGCTGTGGTTCTGCACAAACAACCAGAAAGATGTTTATAAAGACTTACTTAAAAATCCCGAAATTGAACTCTCTGTTTCCAGTCCTTCTTATGCATGGATTCGTCTACACGGTAAGGCTGTTTTCGAAAACAACATGGCAGCAAAAGAAATGTGCATGGCAAATCCGATCGTAAAGGGACAGTATAACGAAGCAACAAATCCAATCTTTGAAGTGTTCTATCTAGATGAACCTCACGGTATTATTGCTGATTTTTCAGGAAATCCCCCTTACGAATTTTAAAGCTTTTAAGACTTGTTTTTGAGTCTTTCAATTTATTTCACATTTTCTATTGACAAAATCCCAAATTGGACTTATTATTTCAAGAGTCCTATTTGGGATTTTGAACTTAGAAGGAGGTTTTCAATGAATCCAAAAATCCGATCATTGAATATGGCATTGACACAGCTCTCCAAACAGATGGATGAATTGTATCACCGCTATGGCGTAGCTTCTGAGCTATCTGATCCTGCAATCTGGGTATTATATACTCTTTATGAAGATGAGAATGCTACTTACACGCAGAACGATCTTGTCTGTATGTGGTTCTATCCAAAACAGACGATCAATTACACCGTAAGCAGTCTCGTTAAAAATGGATGGGTTGAATTAGAACAACTCGCCGGAGGACGTAACCGCAAAGCGATCCGACTGACAAAAGAAGGAGAACTCATTTGCGAAGAGAAGATTCTTCCTTTGATGCTGGCTGAAGAGAATGCTCTTGCTCATATGACAGAAGAAGAACAAATGCTTCTTTTAAAATTAATGAAAAAGCATTATACCAACTTCGAAGAAGAAATCCAGAAAATTACATAAGAAAAAATATTAAGTTCTTAATATTTTAGGTCATCGGAGGACTTTCGGTCGTAACCGAAAAGTCGATAAGATGCCGAGTGCGCTCGGTCAGAAAAGCATTTTTGCTTTCTACTGTGCGCACTCTTTTTTTTGCAAAAATATGACATGGAGGGATAACTATGAAAATTATTTTACGTTTTTTGAAACCGCACTGGAAGTTGTGCACGATCACAATCCTGCTTACATTTGTTGACGTAATCGGTGCACTGATCATTCCAACTTACGCTTCGGAAATGCTGAATCTTGGAACAGCAGCCGGAACAAACTTTTCTATGCTGCTTAATACTTGCATCAAAATGTTAATTGCAGCGATCATTTCAGGTGCAGCAATGATCACCGCTTCGTATATTTGTGCCGATCTAACATCGAAAGTCGGAGCTGATATACGTAACGCTCTGTACAAAAAAACAATGCGTTTATCCGTTGCTGATTTTCGCTCTTTTGGTACAGCTTCTGTCACTACAAGAACCGTTTCAGATATCACAAATATCCAGATGGCTCTGACAAACTGTTTTCAGATGCTGTTCCCTGTTCCAATTATTTTTATCGTATCGCTCATTCTCGCCTTTCGTATTGACTGGCTGATGGGAGTTATTTTGCTTGGTGTTCTTGCGATCATCAGCATCATTTGCGGCTTTATCATGCGCTCTACTGCACCAATGTTCCGCAAACTGCAAAAGAAACTCGACCGAATGAGTAAAGTACTTCTGGAAAATATTACGGGTGTGCGTGTAATCCGTGCGTTTAACAAAGAAACTCATGAAGAACAACGTTTGAATGGAGAATTCCAAAGTTATGCAAAAACTGCGATCAAGGTAAATAAACGATTTGCCGTACTTGACAGTATCTCATTTTTTGCAATCAATGTGTTTGTTATCATCGTTTATTATCTGAGTGGAACAAGAATCACAGCCGGTCATTTCGAGATTGGAGATATTACAGCAATCATTGAATATGCGATGCTGTCTCTTTTCTTCTTAATGATGGCACAAATGGTCATCCTGACACTGCCTCGTGCTTTAGAATGTTGTAACCGTATCGGAGAAATTCTTGATTTTTCTCCTACGATCGCCGATAAAATTGACACTCTCGTTCCGGAAGAGGTTGGATGCGAAAATGTTCTTTCTTTTGAAAATGTATCTTTCCGTTTTGCGGATGCAGACGAATATACATTAAAAAATTTGAACTTTGATTGTAAACGTGGCGAAACAACTGCGATCATTGGTGGTACTGGAAGTGGGAAATCTACTGTTGCCTCATTGATGATGCGTTTTAATGAAGTGACTGATGGAAAAATTTTATTGAATGGTGTCGATCTTCGTGAAATGCCACAGTACCAGCTTCGTGAGCATCTATCTTTTGTTCAGCAGAGAGCATGGCTGTTCTCCGGAACGATCGCTGAAAATCTTCGTTATGGAAATCCTGACGCTACCGACGCTAATCTTTGGCATGCACTTGAAATCGCACAGGCAAAAGATTTTGTTGAAAATCTGCCTGACAAACTGGATTCATTTGTAGCACAGGGCGGTACAAACTTTTCTGGTGGTCAAAAACAGCGTTTGTCTATTGCAAGAGCTTTGGTCAAAAAACCAGAACTTTATATTTTCGATGACAGCTTTTCTGCCCTCGATTTCAAAACCGACGCTGCACTGCGTAAGGCATTAGTTCCTGAAACAAAAAATGCAGCCGTAGTGATCATTGCTCAGCGTATCAGCACTATTTTACACGCTGATAATATCATCGTACTGAACGAAGGCGAACCTGTTGGTATGGGCAGACATGAGTACTTGCTTGAGAACTGCTCTGTTTATAAAGAAATTTACGATTCACAGACAAAGGAGGCGGACGAAAATGAGTAAGAAAAAGAATGTAAAATTCGATAAAGAAGTACCAGAAAGCGTAACAAAAACAGCCCTCCGTTTATTTGGACAATTGAAAAATCAACGGATTCGTTTAGTATTTGTTGCTGTATGTATTATTTTTTATGTCATCTTAAATGTGTATACACCTTACTACAGTGCAGGTGTTATCGACCATTTGATGACTTCTATCCGTACTTGTATTGAAACTGGCACAAGTTTTCACATCCGGTGGGACACACTTGGCAAGGAAATGTTCGCATTTGCAATCATGTATCTCTTAATGTCCGGATTTTATTATTTCCAAGGTTACTTAATGGCAAGTGTTGCAGAACGCCTGATCTTAACATTACGTGAACAGATCAGCTACAAACTCAATAAACTCCCTCTGAGCTTCTTCGACGGTAATAAACCTGGCGAAATCCTCAGCCGTGTAACAAGCGACCTTGACAAAGTTTCTGAAACCTTACAAACTGGATTGTTAAAACTGATCACTTCCATCGGAACATTGATCGGGGCACTTGCATTCATGTTCTATTATAGCTGGATACTGACACTTGCATTTCTTGGATTTACGGTAGTCAGCCTTCTCGTTACACGACTAATCTCAGGCAAAAATCTGGATGCATCCGCACAACGTCAGGAAGGGCTTGCTTACTTAACTGGTATTGCAGAAGAATATTACACTGGCCGTGATGTTATCCGTGCCTACAATCATGAAGCAGAAAGTATCGAAATTATGAGCGATGCGATCAATGAGCTTCGTACAGCTACTAGAAAAACTGACTTCCTGCTCAACTGTGTCAACCCACTGATCCGTTTCCTTTCCCGCGCCTCTCAAGCTGTGATCATGCTTATCGCATGTTCTTGGATGCTGAAAGGTGTTATGACAATCGGTATCGTACAGGCATTCTTCCAGTATATCAATATGGCTGCAGAACCTTTGACAGAAACGTCTTATATGATCAACTCTCTGCAGGCAGCACTTGCTTCTGCAGAACGTACTTTTAACTTCTTAGATGCAGAAGAAGAAGTTCCAGATACAACTACACCTGTTGAGTTGAAACAGTCAAAAGGTGAGATTGGATTCCACAACATCAGCTTCGGTTACACACCGGATAAAATCTTAATGAAAAACATTGATTTCATGGCAAAACCAGGACAAAAAATTGCTGTTGTCGGTTCTACTGGTGCTGGAAAAACAACTCTGATCAACCTTCTCATGCGTTTTTATGAATTAAATGGTGGTCAGATCACACTTGACGGCATTCCTACTCCTGACCTTACACGAGAAGAGCTTCGCCGCAACTTCGGTATGGTACTTCAAGATACGTGGCTCTTCGGCGGCACGATCGCTGAAAATATTGCCTACGGCAAACCAAACGCTACAATGGAAGAAATCCAAGCAGCAGCAAAAGCAGCAAAAGTAGACTATTTTATCCGAACAATGCCTCACGGCTATGATACGGTATTGGATAATGAAGCTGGGAATCTTTCCGTCGGCCAAAGACAGCTCATCACGATTGCCAGAGTATTTTTATGCAATCCACCAGTTATCATTTTGGATGAAGCAACTTCCAGTGTAGATACACGAACAGAAGTAGAAATCAGCAAAGCAATGAAAAAACTGATGAGCGGCAGAACAAGCTTCGTGATCGCTCACCGCTTGTCTACGATTCGAGATGCCGATATCATCCTCTTTATGGAAAACGGTAACATTATCGAACAAGGAAATCATAAACAACTTCTTGAAAAGAAAGGTGCGTACGCAGCTCTCTACTATAGCCAGTTTATGTAAATAAAATACCTCCCGAGCAGATTTGGGGCATTTCCCATTTCTACTTAGGAGGTATTTTCTTATACATTATGTTGTGACATTTGAATGTGTCATCGCATCTATTTTCTATTCCTCTTTCTTCTTCGACTGTTTCGGGATCAATATCATAACAAAACAAATCAGTAATATTGGAACCGCTAATACCGGCGCCACGATCAACGGATCGATCTGCAATGCATCTGCTGTAACATATACGTTGGACTCTTTCGCATTTTCCACGCGATGTCCTCGTACCAGCAAACGATGTGAGTTGATTCCATACGGTGTACACGTTACAAGTGTACAGTAATCTTTTCCTTCTTCAATTTTCAGATCATCTACTTCCTGTGGCTCTACAATACGGATCTGATCCACTTCATAAGTCAGTGTCTTTTCCAAAATATGAAGCATAAATCGATCGCCCTCTACCAATTGATCTAAATTGGTAAATAATTTGGCACTTGGAAGTCCTCTATGCCCAGACAATACACAATGGCTGCTCTCTCCGCCTACTGGAAGACTTGACCACTCTAGATGTCCTACTGCAATCTGAAGCACAGAATCCTCAATCCCATGATAGATTGGCAATGTACAGTCAATCTCTGGAATCTCTATGTACCCCATAATCCCCAGACCAGACGCATCCAGCTGCTTTTCATATTCTTTTAACTGCTCTTCTGTTCTGTAAAATGGTTCCTCTGTCCCAGCTAAAAGCTGATTATAATTGATCGCAGAATTCCAGATCCGCTCCCTCTCCTCAGGATCCATAGCCACTACCTTCTCGGTATAATTGGTAATCGCCTGTGTCTGATGAAAAGAGTTCCAATAGTCACTTACTGTTGGATACAGCAGTAAGGACAAGCCTATAAGAAGCACGACGACTAAAAGAATATTTATAAAATTGTTCTTGTTTTTCTTCTTCATGTAGGATTCTCCTTACTGCTGCATGCCAGGAACTCCCCGGCTGCAGCAATATTATAATAATTTAATTATTTATGCATTCATACGTTTTCTTGTTACTAAGAGCACTGCTGCACCAAGAACAAGAATGCTGCCGATTACATAGAAAATAGTTGTACCCATACCACCAGTGGATGGAAGTTCAGTGCCAGACTGGTTGTTAACTTTAGCAACAACTGTTGTATAACTCAGAGTACCATCCTCGCCCTTTGTTGCACCTTTAATTTCTACTTTTTTATCATCTGTAAGTTTGTTGTATCCATCAGGTGCTTTAATTTCTCGAAGGTAATATGTATCTGCATCTAAACCATCAATCTCAATTTTACCGTCTTTATCTGTTGTTAAAATTGTACCATTATCAATATCAACCCATTCGACAAATTTTCCATTTTCATTAATCTTAGCGGCTTTTGATTTATCTTTATTTAAGAGTTTAAATTCTGCACCGGCAAGAACCTTACTCTCATCACCATTACCATATTTCAAAACTTCCATATCCCATGTATATGTTTTTGTTTCGCTTACTGGTGTATACTTTGTATTACTGCTATCACCATAACTTAATTTACTTTCATTAGGGTTACCAGGAAGACCAACAACTGCGTTCTCATTCAATGTTGCTGTATAAGAAATTACAATTTCGTCATTTGCTTCAAGTGTATCACAAAATTCCTGTGTAAATACAACCTCAAATGTACAATCATCTGTAAGACCTGTTGTCTTAACTGTATAATCCTTTGTATTTACCGCGCTACCATTTAATGTAATTCCTATAACACTAACATAAGTCAACCCTGCACTCATCCTATCATGGAATACATAGTTTTCTGCACCAGCTTGAGCTGTAATTGTACTCTTGAAGTTAATTGTCTGTCCAAGATCTGCATCATTTGTTTTTCCATAACTTTCTGTTGAATCTTCTTCAACTGTTTTTTCATTTTCTGGAGCGGCATTTTTCTCTTTGATTGTAACTTCTGGTTCTGTTGTGTCCAAAGAACAAAGTGTACCCAATGTAGAATCTACAAGATAATATCCTAAATTAAGATCTGCAAATTCTACTGTCGTATCTGTTGCTTCTGTTGTTCCCTTATTAACTACATTGTTCGTTTTTGCATATGCCTGTGCTAATTTTGCAAATGCAGCTGCATCGGCACCTTCTACCCATGTCACATATCCTTCTTCGCCATCAACTTTAACATAAGTATTTTTTATGTCGGATCCATTAATGCTACTTTGTAGGAATACGCACCCTTATCTGTGTCATAACTTTCCAACGTAAGAATCTGATAAATTGTGTAAGTCTGACCTACAACAGCATTGTCAATAGTAATCTTACCACTGTTATCATTTGTTCCCTGTGCTGCAGAAACTGTAACAGTAAGTCCCATCACCATTACCAGCGCCAGCAATAAGCTGACAAATTTTTTCACGTGCTTCATAATTTTTTTCTTTCCTTTCTTCTTTTGTTTTTTATAAAAATGCATCGAAGAATCTACTATCTGTTCGTGTATTCTTCTTCCTGCACTTTATACGAATCTGATGGAGCCTGTTTTTATGTTGCTCTTTTATTTAAGATTTCCGAAACGTTCCAATGGCCAGACACGGAATACGATCTTCCCGACAATCTGTTCCTCCGATACGCATCCTACACTTGTATTTCGAGAATCTACCGAAGTTTCTCGATGGTCTCCCATACAAAAATATCGATTTTCTGGAACCTGATATGGGAATTCAATATCGCAGTCACCCAACGCTTTTTTTGTCAGATAAGGTTCATCCAATTCCTCACCATCTATGTATACGTTTCCCTCTTGATTGATCTCAACCCATTGTCCCGGACCTGCTATGTATCGTTTTACTAAGATTTTATTCTGCAGATAAAATGCGATCAAATCACCTTGTTCGAAGTCTGCCCCTTTAATAGAGATCACAATTTCTCCCTCATCTAAGGTGGGAGTCATAGATGTACCATAAATCTGCAATACCGGCATCCAGATCGTTGCCACTAAAACAGCGACTGCTGCTACCACGATCAATGTATAAATGGTATTGCGAAGCACTTTATTATAACGTGATCGGTACTTCACACGTTTCAACTCTGCTTTTAATTGCTCGGTCTTTGGAATTTCTAAAGATGCTTTTCCTTTCATAGTTTCTCCCATTGCTATTTTCGTAATCTTTCTATCAATTTTTGCGTTTTATCATATTTCACGCAAATTCTGCATACCATAGTCATCTTATATTATGCTACTATTTTTCATTTATTACAAGTTCCTCTTTCAACCAAAACTGTAAAAAAGCGCCTTAAAAAGTCTTATTAAATCAAAAACGATACAGATGTCATTCACCTGTATCGCCATTTTCTTTGATTATAAATCTGTTTTCTTTTTTACTCCTTCTTCCCAACAAAACTGTTTTCCACAACAAGGTACTAACATTAAGCTGATATCCCCCACATTGAGCACATCATATGCATTCATCACTGCATTTGCTAAGACAACTTCTTGATTGAGATAACATAATTCTCTCACTTCTCCTGGCACAACTATAAATTGCTTGTTTCGTGGTTCATAAATGAGTGCTGCCTGGTTATATTCTGCGATGTTAGCATCTTCCTGTAAACAAATATCCATTTCCTTTGCTCGCCCGATAAAATTTCGTCCTGTCTTTAATTGAAAACTTTCCCCTTTATAAACTCCTTCAATACATACAAGCCATCCTATAACCGGTTCTTTTTGTTTATGTACAGTTCTTTTTTCTATTTCTATTGGTTGTTTCGGTTTTTCCTCTTCTTTCGATGTTTCCTCCTTTAACATTCTTTCCTTTTCTAACGGCTTTTCCATAGGTTGTACGTTATTCTGGTCAACTGGTGAAATAACTTTCTGAATAACCGGATTGCAGTACGGACAACGAGTTCCATACTCTTCAAAATCATAGAAATGACCTCTTTCACAACGTACCATTTTCCTTCCTGCTCGAGCAGTTGGTTCTATCTGTTTTTCTTTGACACTTTCTAATGTTTTTTCAACTGTTTCTACTATTTTTCCAGCCGCAGCCACAGAAAAATCTATTCCAATAACATTACACAAGATCAATCCTGCGCCTACGATTGCCAGGCCCTCATATAACACATACATTGGCTCTGTATACTGAAATTTTATACATGATACAAGCACAGGTGCCATCACCATGAGTCCACCCCAATATCCTTTTCCGCTCAAAAAAGCTGCAATCTGCAGTCCCACTCCATAAATGATCAAACTTATACCTGCAACACTTCCCCACTGTGTATAATTTCTTACCAAAATACTTATGCCGATCAATATTAACACAAAACTGTCACCCACGAAGATCCATGGTTTTATAATACCTTTTTCTTTTGCTGGCATTTCATATTTCTTTAATACTTGAATGATAGAAATGATCCACGGAATCAAAAGAAACATCCCTAAGAATCCACATCCAATACTGATCCACATCTGTTTTTTATCATTACACTTATATGCTGCAATTGCCGGAATACACATAGCAATGAACAGCAGAAACAACACCAGTAAACTCATAGTTGTATCAAAATTCCAAAAACTTTCTCCTATATAACCTGCAGTCGTATTCATTATCAATTTCCCTCCCGGTTCTGTATTTTTTAATTATTTTTACCTGTTCGATATGGATAAAGAAGCCCTGTTTCATCTTCCACAGTCAACGTTACACTACCCTGCCCATATGGTACGATCAGTGAGCCTTTGTCAACGACTCCAGCCAGTCCAACAGAATCGTATCGCTGTCCGCTGGATTCATTTCCCTTATCACAGATTTCTTCAGCTTTATTTGATGACCATGGGTTATTATCTACATAATCTAAATTTTTCGTCGCTGTGGCTTCCATCAAAAGAGGATAATCATACATAGTATACATTACCCCTTCGTACTCCAACAATTGATTGGCTTTTTGACCTATTTCGTCAAAATCAACCTCATCAAATGCAATCTGTACCATATTATGCCAGCATCCATCCATAATCCGCATGATAGATCATTTGTTTTGTCATACCACCATCGATACAAATATTTTCCCCAGTAATAAATCCTGCCTTATCTGAACACAGGAAAAGAACCATATTAGCAATATCTACCGGATTCCCAACTCTACCGGCCGGATGCTGAATAGCATCCGGTCCATCATAAACTTTGTAGTCATTATCTATCCAACCTGGAGAAATCGAATTCACTCGCACTTTTCCTGCCAAACTTACCATTAAAGCATGTGTCAACGCAGAGATTCCACCTTTAGCCGCTGTATAACTCTCTGTCTGTGGCTGACTCATTCGATCTCGCGAAGAAGAAATATTGATAACACAAGCTCCTTTAGTGAAGTAAGGAGCAAATAATTTTGTCAAATAAAATGGAGCTGTTACTCCAACTGCTAAAGCATATTCAAATTCTTCATAAGAACACTCGTCAATTCCTTTGGATAAAGGAGCTGCATTATTGATCAAATAATCAACCGAACCATATTCCACAATAACTTTTTTCGCAAAGCGTTCTAATGTTTCTTTATCTGCCAAATCCCCCTGAAAATAATCATTTTCTTGCAAATCGATCATGCAAACTTTCGCTCCTGCCTTTGCAAATTCTTCACTGATACATTTTCCAATTCCCTGTGCACCTCCGGTAACAACAACGACTTTATTTTCAAACTCACGCATATTCTTCCTCCCAACTGCTTTTTGGATATTTACCCCATTTTTTAATAAGACATTTTTTGATAAGGCAAACGAACATATTTCCCATCCAATAATGTGATTTCTGGTGCTAACTCATTACCAGAAGCGATTGAATATGCAAGCTCCAACATTGCTTTTGCCTGGCCTTCTGAATCATTGATTACAGTTCCTAAGAAATACCCTTCTTCTACTGCTTCCAATCCTTCTCTAACGCCGTCAATCCCCAATACCACAGGCGGATTTATCCCTTCATTCGTATAATAGCCTTGTTCTTTCAATGCATCTACCGCACCTAACGCCATTGCATCATTATTTGAAAACACAACTTCTATCTGTGTTCCATATTCCTGCAACCATTGTACCATTTTTGTTTTTCCTTGATCGCGATTCCAATTTGCAATTCCATCTGCTAATTTTTCGACCTTATATCCAGCTTCTGTCACAGTATTGACCGTATACATTGTACGCACGATTGCGTCCTGATGCCCTGCTTGACCTTCTAACATCACATACTGCAGAACACCATCGCCATTATGATCGACTCCCGCAAAATCCTCTTCTAATTTTTCTACAAGAAGTTCTCCCTGAAAGATTCCTGATTCAAAAGCATCCGTACCTACATAATACAATTGATCCCATCGTTCTAAATCTTCTTCCACTAATTCTCTATTAAAAAATATAATAGGAATATCTGCACTTTTTCCACGTTCTATGATCGTAGAAGCATCTGTTCGGTCTACCAAATTAATGCACACAATGTCGCATTCTCTATCAATAAAATAGTCCATCTGATCATTTTGTGTCATTTGATTTCCACCTGCATTCTGCACATCTAACGTAATTGTGATATCGTACTTATCTTCAAGTTCTTTTGAGTAATTTACAATCTCTTCCATCATTTCATCAACAAAGACATCATACTGATCATATAACGCAATTCCTATTTTTAAATTTTTTAATTCTCCTTGAGGATCTCTAGAAGTACTGCATCCGGTCAACACACTAAATATCAGTATCAAATTCATCACTGTCGCAACAATTTTTTTCATACTTCTCCCCTACTCTACAATCGGAAACAATAGCCGTTCATACTGTGTGCCATAAATTTCTTCACTGCTTACACAATAAAAATCAATGCCATCATTCTCCATACTTTGAATTCCATTAATCTCCTTCGATAACTTTTGAATCGCAAAATAACCTATGTTAAATTCATTCTGAAATATTAGATTTTCTATCTTTCCTTGATCCAATGCAGCCACAACGGAGGTTGTATTACCGATCCCATAATATTTTATGTCTTTCATCGATCGATCTTCTTTTTCAACCATTTTCAACAGAGATTCCTTATGAAATGCAACTGCTGCATCAACTTTTTCTCCAGCATTCACTTCACTTAATGTAATGATCTTTGCTTTTCCTTCCAACGCATCCAAAAAACCTTTTTTTCGATTTTCTACACTATCTCGCAAGATCATTTCATCAGCGATTGCGATCTTTAGATCCTTTTTCCCAAAAAAGTCCTTTAAAATTTCATCACCTAATCTTTTCCCCATCTCATAATTGTCTGCTGAAATCAACGGAAGTTCATCACCAAATCCACTCTCTACACACACCATTGGCACTGGCATAGGATTGCGTTGGATTCGTTCGTATAGATCCTTGTGATCTACTACAGCAACTGCTAATGCTTCTGCACCATTTTCTACTTCTCTTTTCATGATCTCAAATTGTTCTGCTGCACTCGCATCTTCTCGTAATGTCACTATATTGATATTTACGGAAAAATCATTTTCTGCCTGCTTGATTCCTTCTTTAAAAGATTCCCAGCCATCAGCTCCAGCTGAATAAAGAATCACCGAAATCTCTTTCTGTTTTTCTGGAACTTTATTTCCAAAAACAGCATTCAAAAAAATCCATAAGATCAGTGCAATGAGCCCCAAACAGATAATTGCAGTATAGACAACATCTGAATTTTCTTTATTCATCTGTACTCACCTCCAGTTTCATAGGCAAATGGATGGTAACCTTCGTTCCAACATCTGGTTCACTTTTGATACTTAGACCGTAATCATTTCCAAAATATAATTTGATTCTCTGGTCTACATTTCTAAGCCCTATTCCAGATCCTCTTTTTCTCTCATAATTACCATCTGTCAAAAGATGTTCCACCTGTTCCGGCGGCATTCCAATCCCATTGTCAACAACATCAATATAAATATCTCCATCTTTCTCATAGCCCATGACAAGAATCTCTCCATCCCCATCCATTGCTTCTACACCGTAATAAATCGCATTTTCCAGCAATGGCTGAATGATCAATTTAATCGTCAAAAACTTTTCTAACTTTTCATCAAGTATAAATTCCACTTGAAATTTATTTTTAAAACGTACTTTTTGAATATTGCTATAATTCCTTGCATGCTGAAATTCATCTTTGATTGTAATGATCGTCTTACCTTGGCTTAAAGAAATCCTAAATAAATTCGCCAATGCAGTTACCATATCAACAGCTTCTTCATAACGTTCACTTTCAACCATCCAAATGATTGAATCTAAAGTGTTATATAAAAAATGAGGATTGATCTGTGACTGCAGAGCCTCTAATTCATTTTTTCTTTTTTCTTCCTGCTCTCTAACCACATCATCCATCAGTTTTCGCATCTGCTCAACCATCGAACGTATTGTTTGACCTAGATGCTGGATTTCTTCAGAACCCCCCACATAAATTTTCTCTGGGCACTGTAATTCCAACTGTTTTACCGATTTCTCTAATCGACGGATCGGACGTGTGATCTTCATTGATAAGTATTGATTTGCAAAAATCATGATCAAGATTCCGATCGCCAATACAGTAAGCCACACCATATTGATCCGATTCCAATTTTGATATATATTATCTTCTGGAATCACAGATACAATTTTCCACCCTGTATAACCAACTGTCTTTACAACAACTGTTCTTTCTTGATTATTAAATTTTTCTGTATGGATACCATCTTCATATTGGATCGCTACTTTATTATTCTCTTCAGAAAGCTCTGAATAGATCAGATTCTGCTGTGGATGATAAATGATCTCTCCCTCTTGATCCATTAAGTACATATATCCCATATCGCCAGAGTTTACCTTCGTAAACAAATGTTCAATGCCGCTGAAATTCATATCTACGACCAATATACCAGCAAAAGAAACACCATCTCTCGTAAGTTCTACACCTCGGCTCAAAGAGATCACCCAATAATATCGATCGTTACTATCCACAAAAATATTTTGCACATGAGAAGATGAAAAATGTAGATTTTCCGGTTTCTTCACTGCTTCTACAAACCAACTTTGTTTTGTAACATCTACCTGTTCTTTTAACGTATTGACCGGCGTAGCCGCTATAAGTTTGCCTTGATTATCAAAGCAAGCAATACTAACTAAATGATCTCTATTGGCTTCATACAAAAGAGCCATTTCACTATCGATCGTATCCTCTGAAAAATCAGTATCTTTAATTACGTTATAATACATAGCATCAGATATTCGCATCATATTACGCAGGTAATTTGTAAGATTTAATTCAAGCTGATTCACCAACTGCATATTATCTTCAACCGTCTGCTGCTTTGAGGTATTCGTATAAGTGGAATAAAAAATAACTCCTATCGCAAGCATTCCAATCACAGCGATCATAGTAAATGAAGCCGCGATCACAAACCGCAGATTATGATTCCAATAACGTACTTTCTCTAATTTCATGTTATTTTTCCCTATTCATTCGATATTTTGAAGGCGATACCCCATATTGTTTTTTGAATACATAGCTAAAATAATTTGGTTCTGTATATCCCACTTTTTCAGCGATCATATAACTTTTATCCTCTGTGTTATTCAGAAGTTCTAATGCATGTTCCAATCTTACTTTCGTTAAGTAAGAAACAAAGCTCATACCGATCTCTTTCTTAAACATCACAGAAAAATATGTTGCACTAATATTCAAATAATTACACAAATCATCTACAGAAAGATCACTTTGCATATAATGCTCTTCAATGTAACTTTTAGCTTTTTCCGTCATCATATTTGTTGAATTTGTTCTTTTTTTCCGAAGCAGATTCCAGATCACAAAACATTTTTCTTCTAAGATAACTGCAAATTCATCCAATGACCTGATTTGAGTCACACCCTCATAAGGATCAAACGCATTTCCAAAAACTTCTGTAATATCAAGCAGATAACTTCGTAATAATTTCACAAGTTCTGTTATCATTTCCATAAAAGTCAACTGATACTGCTGAACTGTTGCTTTGTATCCTTTTAATTCCTGGATATAATTTTCTATTGAAAGACTCAATTCTTTTTCAGTGCCAAATTTTATTTCATGAATGATCTTGGCAATCCCCTGCGACACCTGCAAAATAGCCCCTTGTTCTTTCGGTTCTACGTCATTGATATAAATTACTTGTCCATTCTCTTCTTCTAAAATACGATAATCAATCGCAGTCTTTGCTTCTTCATAAGAAAGTGCAATCTTGCAGAGTTCAGAATATCTATGGCCAATCCCCGCATTCACTTTCATTTTAAGCATACGAGTCCCCATCTTACATACCTGATCCATATGATAAATAAAATCTTGTATCTGCTTTTCTTCCTGTAATTGTGCAATGACCACGACACATCCTAGATACATAAACGTATAACACTTGATATTATTTTTCAAATAATCTTCCGTAAGATTTTTGAGTGAAAACATCAACATCTGTCTAGTCTCAAATTCTTTATCACCCTTCAGAGAATCTCCAACCAGAACTGCTACACAATAATACGGTGCAGAAAATCCCATACCATAAGATTGAATCAATGCCTCCGCCTGATTCTCTGTAATCTTCCCTTCCAACATGCCAGCCAAAACATGTTCTCGCATCATCGGCAAGCTTTTCTGATAGTAGTCATTCAAATTCTCTAAATTTCTTCTTTCATCAAATTCTTTATCTAGATTTTGTTTTATTTTACGGAAAACATTTTCTAAATCTTTCGCACCAATTGGCTTTAACAGGTATTCCTCTGCTTCCAAATGGATCGCTTCTCTTGCAAACTCAAAATCATCAAATCCAGAATAAAGGACTACTTTTGTATTTTTATAATTCTCTTTTAACTTTGCACAAAGTGTAAGGCCATCCATAAATGGCATTTTTATATCCGTCATAACTACATCTGCATGTTTCTGCTCTGTAAGTTCCAATACCTCTTCTCCATTGTTCACAGAACCTACCAATTCAAATCCCAAAGCATTCCAATCCAATTTACGTTCAATAGATCTCCTTACATCTTCTTCATCATCTACTAATATCACCTTATAAAAATCCACTATATCGTCTCCCTTATCTATACTGTCTATAGTTTACCTGTTTTTTCTCCTCACTGCAAGCTTACACTATTCCTTCAAAAAAAGAGATTGCTGCGAAATACAGCAATCTCTTTTTTTCTATAATATTATTTCTTTATAATACCTTCATTCCACCATATTTACGAATCTTTAATACAGTACATGCATCTTTGCCAAATACTTTATCCATAACATCTTTGTAATCTGCAACTGCTTCATTTTTTACAAATGCCTGGATTGTTCCGGCAAATCCACCACCGTGAACACGGCACACACCATTATTTCCCAAAACACTTTCACTAAATGCCAATGCAACTGACATATCCTGTTCCTGTACATTTCTATTTGTATAAACGTTCTGTACAAATTTGAATGAAGAATTACCAGACTCCTTAACTCCCTGTAAAAATGTATCAAAATCTTTTACTTTTAACGCTTCTGCAGTTTTTCGTACTCTTGCATTTTCATTTACAAAATGAATCGCACGAAGTAAAGGTCTATCGCCTACTTTTTCACGGATCTCAGATGCTTTTTCAATCAAATCCTCTAAAGTAATTCCATACAATATCTCTTTTCCAAAAATAGCTGCAACCTTTCTCATTTCTTCTGGAACTGCCGCATAATCTCCTGTCAGATCTGCATGTGAACCTTTTGTATCTGTGATACACAAGCTGTATCCATATTCTGCAAGATCACAACTGATTGCTTCAATCACTGGATTTTCCTTGTCTGCAAAATCTATGTGTACAAGATTTCCTACAGAACAAGCCATCTGATCCATTAAACCACAAGGTTTTCCAAAATATACATTTTCAGCATACTGTCCTATGATTGCAATATCTACTGGTGAAATCTTCATATCATTGTAAAGACCAGAAACGATTGTACCAATCATTACCTCGAATGCTGCGGATGATGAAAGCCCTGCACCGATCAATACATCACTTGTCATATATGCCTGAAATCCGCCAAGCTTGCCTCCATAGTTTTCAATTCCCTTTAACACACCTTTGATCAGTGCCAGTGTTGTTCCTGTTTCTTTATCCTTTTTTTCCAAATCATTTAATGATACAGTGATCATCGGATAATCACCAGAAACTACTTTTACTACTGGTTCTTCGATTGCTTTTACGATTGCAAGTGTATCCAGATTTACGGATGCTGCAATAACTTCACCATTCTGATGATCTACCTGATTACCACAGATCTCACTTCTTCCAGGTGCACTGTAAATAGAAACTTCATCAACTCCATAAAGTTCCTCATATTTTGAAATAGCAGCTACGTATCTGTTTCTCTGATACTCTAATTTACTTTCATCCAAATAGATATCCATTAACAACTCATCGTTTGCTCCACTTGCAAATAATTCTTTCATTTTTTCTGTTGTCATCATTATAATTCCTCCGAAATCTGTTTCTATTTACAACATAGGCGCTGATTCTTTATACCGAATCAGCGCCTTTGATCTCTTATCTTCTACTATAAAATTAGTTATTTCTTTTTCACATATTTACGAATATCAAGTGCAACTGCGATAACGATAACGAGACCCTGTACAATAAAGTTGTAATATGGGTTAACACCAAGGAACTGAAGCACGATCTTCAGAAGTTCGAATACGAGAACACCTACAAGGATTCCGCCTACAGTACCGATACCACCAGTAGTTGATACACCACCGATCGTACAACCTGCGATCGCTTCCAATTCGTAACCATTAGCCAGAGCGGAAGATGCTCCACCAGCTTTACCAGCAAGAAGGAATCCAGCAATTGCATACATAAGACCAGCTGTCATAAAGATAATAACTTTGCTCTTCTTTGTGTTAACACCTGAAACTTCAGCAGCAACCTCATTACCACCAATTGCATACATATATTTACCATGTGTAGTCTTGTTGTAAATAAACCAGAATAAAATACCCAAGATGATAGCGATGATCAAAAGATATGGGATTCCTGGGAAATTTCCTACTCTAAACAATTTACCATTTGTAAAGTTAATGTATTCTTCCTGGAAACCACCAACTGGCTGTGCATCTGTAAAAATAAGTGCGATACCATAAATGATGGTCTGCGTACCAAGTGTCGCAATAAATGGCGGTACATTTAAGAACGAAACAATCACACCATTTATAATTCCTACGATAGCTCCCAATACCATAACGATGAGCAGTACAACCCACATATTTAATTCTGGCATATTAGGGAAAAGACGTCCATTATAATTAGCACGCTGTAATAATACACCGGCGATACATGCCATCAAACCAACCTGACGACCTGCTGAAAGGTCAGTACCTTTTGTGATCAAACATCCTGAAATACCAAGAGCAATAATAAATCGAATTGCAGTATTGCTGGCCAAGTTATTAAAGTTGCCCCATGAGAAGAATTTATCAACAGAAAAACCAACGAGCAGACACACAACTGTTAAAATAACAACAATCGGATTGCTTTTGATATATGCCCAAATTCTCTGAGGAATAGATTTTGCATTAGTCATAACTCTTTTCTCCTTACTCGAACTGTGTAGCCAGTTCCATAATATTTTCCTGTGTAGCTTCATTGCCATCGATGAAACCAGTTACGCGACCATCACACATTACCATAACACGGTCAGACATACCAATAAGTTCTGCCATCTCACTGGAGATCATGATAATACTCTTACCCTGTTTCGCAAGTTCTGCGATGATACAGTAGATTTCATACTTCGCACCAACGTCAATACCACGAGTAGGCTCATCCAAGATCAACACATCAGGATCATTTGCCAACCAACGTCCGATTAGAACCTTCTGCTGGTTTCCTCCTGACAAACTCTGAATCTGAGTCTTACTGGAAGGCGTCTTTATATTCATTTTAGCGACATTGTCCTGTACCAGTTTCTCAACTTTTTTATTATTCAGACAAAAGCCAAAATCAAGATACTGATTTAACGATGCAACCGAAATATTATCTGCAACAGATAATACGCCTAAGATACCTGTTCCACGACGATCTTCTGTCAACATCGCAATACCTTGATCAATTGCATCTTTCGGACGGTCAATTTTCAATTCTTTTCCATTATATTTAATCTTGCCTGTAGTATGTGAACGAATACCAAACAGACCTTCCATCAACTCTGTACGCTGAGCACCTACCAGACCACCAACGCCTAAGATTTCACCCTTACGAAGCTGGAAGTTTACATTTCGGAAGCTCTTTGGATTGATAGAAGTAAAATCTTCTACTTCAAATACAACTTCTCCTGGAACATTTTCACGTTCAGGATAAAGATTTGTGAGTTCACGGCCTACCATCTTTGTAATAATAGTATCCGTTGTCAATTCTTTTGCATCCCATGTACCGATATACTGACCATCTCGCATGATCGTAACTTCATCGGAAATTCTTAAAATCTCATCCATCTTATGAGAAATATAAACGATAGAAACACCTTCTGCTTTTAAGTCTTCTACAATGCGGAACAAAGCCTCAACTTCGTTAGCCGTTAAAGAAGATGTTGGTTCATCTAAAATAAGAACCTTACAGTTAGCAGAAACCGCTTTTGCAATTTCTACAGACTGCATTTGAGAAACACTCAGTTCCCCAACCTGCTGCTTCGGATTAAAGTCCATACGAACCTTTTTTAATAAAGCAGCTGTATCTTCATACATTTTTTTATGATCAATTATAGGAATAAATCCTAAAGCTTTCTTCATTGGATAACGACCCAAGAAGATATTCTCACCAACAGTACGAGCTGGTATAGGCTGAAGTTCTTGATGTACCATAGCAATACCCATGTTCAAAGCTTCCATTGGATCGCCGATTTCAACTTTCTTACCTTCGAAATAGATCTCTCCTTCATCCATTTTGTAAATACCAAATAAGCATTTCATCAAAGTGGATTTTCCGGCACCATTCTCACCCATCAAAGCATGAACTGTTCCCGGTCGGAGAACAATCTGTGCATGGTCCAAAGCCTTAACACCCGGGAAGGACTTACAAACCCCTTTCATCTCCAAGCGATACTCAGACATATTAGCAGACCTCCTTTTATTAGTTAAAAATGGGCCGCAATTGCGGCCCACCCAAATTCAATAACACAAATTAGTTAACTTTTACGTAATCAACCCAGTAATAGTTGTCAATTGCTTCGCCTTTTAAGCATTTAATTGCAACGTCAACTGCTGTGTGAGCCTGTCCAATGTGGTCATTTAATACTGTACCTGTCATTTCACCATTTGCGATCATTTCCTGACATTCTTCAAGGGCATCAACACCAACTAAATAAATATTTTCGCCAACTTTACGTCCAGCTGCTTCGATAGCTGCTGCTGCGCCAAGTGCCATACCATCATTGTTAGAGAATACAACTTCGATTGCATCGCCATACTGTGCGAGAGCTGATGCTGTGATTTCCTGACCTTTTGCTGTATCCCACATACCAATCTGTTCTACTAAACATTCACTGTCAATTCCAGCGTCTGTAAGAGCTTTGATTGAAAATTCTGTACGATACTGAGCATCTGGGTTTTCAGGGTCACCAACGAGCATGATGTAAGAAACTTTTCCATCACCATTGATATCGCCATGATTGTCTAAGTTAGCAATAATCTCGCCCTGATATGTTCCGGACTGACGAGCATCACATCCAACATAGCAAACGTATGGGTTGTCAACGATTCTGTCATAAGATTCATCAAGTGGATTACCTTCTTCATCATATGCAAGTGGTTCACGGTTGATAAGTACTAATGGAATACCTGCATCAGTAACTTTATCGATGATTGCATCTGCTGAAGATGTCTGAACGAGGTTAAGAATGATTGCATCCATACCCTGTGTGATAAAAGTATCAATCTGGTTAGACTGGTTACTCATATCGTTCTTACAGTCAACCATTGTAACATTGTATGTTACATCGTCTGTGTTGAGAGTTTCAAAATAAGCCTGAATCTCGTTACGATACAGTGTCATGAAGTTGTCATCATAACTGTAAATAGCAACACCAACATCAAAAGTTTCTGCTGAATCAGATGTTGTTGCGCTTGAGTCTGAAGCTGGTTTTTCTGTTCCACCACAGCCAACTACCATTGAAGCAACCATTGCTACACATAAAAATGCACTTACGAGTTTCTTTTTCATATGAAATTCCTCCTTGATTTTATAAGAGACTCTTTGTCCCTTTTGATAACCCTAGCTTATCAAAATCTCAATCTTAAATGAATACGATTTTCTTCTGAAAAACTATAAATTTATTCACTTTGTATATTTTTTCTTTCATCAGCCTCACTTTTTTCACAAAATGCACTAATAATTATACAAACCCTTTAACCCAGATAGGATTTTTATCTAATTTTTATGTTAATTCAATTTATCAATTGTCATTTCTCCCAAAAGACTCCATATCCACTTTTTCAGTGGTAAAGCTATTGCTAAATAAACCAGACCCATACTTTCCAGTTTCACGCGCATCATAGGATATTTTCCATTATTAAATGGAGAAGGATTTAAAGAAGATTAATAATAGGAGATTCCTTCTTTGCAATAAGAATGGAAAATTCGAGCAATGTTCATGGGCAGTTATGGAGGCAATATATAATAAAAAGAGAAAAAACTGTGGGCGACATATTTTATGAGCAAAAGGAACTCCGAGATTTTCCTAAACAGGACTTTCTCTCGGAATCCCTTTATTTCAGCTAAACGAATATAATATTTACTGACGTCTATTCCCTTATTTTGTTAATATTTTTAAGGGAATCATCAAATATTTGTGGAAATCTTTTCATTTTTCTCTATTGATTATTCTTGACAATTTCCGCTTCAGTTGACATGTTTTGTCCTTGCACTCGGCACACTGCAATATTTGATTAGAACCGTTCCAAAACCGTTCCGGATATTTCGCATATATAATTTCCCAATGGATCAATACGACTATTGATGTAAAAAACAAACTCCAACTGAAAAAATTTTGTATAAACAGCATCGGAGTAAACATCATAAAATGTCCCCAATCATAAATTCTGCAATTGACACAACATTTATTCTTCATAATCTTTGTCTGAAATGGACAGAAAAACAAAATACATATGTAATCACACAGGAAATAAAAAACCGTCAGCATTAGCAAATCTATGTCATCAATAATTCTAAATAAATAAAGAATACCAATTATTGCATTAAAACTAAGCCAACTCAGCATAACCATCCATGCTTTCCTGTTTTGGTCCTGTACAAAACGCAGTAATTCCAACTCTGAATAATCCGGAACCGGTACATACTTTTCTTTGTAGGTTTTTCTCAAAGCCATAGTGAAATTCTTTTGGGGAATCAGATGATTAATCATCATTATCATAAAAATCAACCATAAAATGTGAAGGGGAGTAATTCCCAGTTGTATAGGCTGATTTGCAAATGCATACATTTCTTCCCGAAAAAAAAGATAACCAATCAAGCACACCAAAAAAATCACAATGCGTATAAGTAGTTTTATCTCATACTGTCTAACCATCGTCGTTCGTATCCGTTTCAATGGACTGACTCTCTTCGTTTGATTTTCAATTTCATTCATCGCTATCCTCTGTATCTCTATGTATTACCGTTTTATCAAACATTCTTTTCTTGACAGCAGACAGACCGTCTCGACTGTTGTTTCGTTGTCCCAACTCATTTCCTCTATCTCCTTTCCATTAAAGTAGACAGGAAATCTGAATTTAATGTGCTTTAAGAAACGGCCATCCGGCTGCTCTTGCTCATAAATATCAACTCGTTCAATGAAGCTGTTAAGAAATTCCTTCTTTTCTGCATCACTGAACTTATCATACAGTTTATCAAAATATAGAAGAAATTGATAGATGTTGTCACCGGAAATTTTCTGCTGTTTCACGTTATAGATTCTGATTTCTACTTCCTCGATTTCTTCTTCCACGGAATCAATGTCATCATACAGTTTATACAAACGTTCTTCCATGTCCTGATACTTACGGTCATAATGCTTGTCTGTTACATCAAGACTGTCCATCTGCTGTCCCAACTTTGACTTAGCACCATTTAACTGACGAAGTTTCTTGCGAAGCTGTTCCAATTCTGTTTCCAGCTCATCCGTATCGATTCGTGAACCAATCTTCTGTCGAATTGCCAGCTCAAACTTCGGGTTCGTAACCAACTTACGAATTACTTCTTCCACGGCAGCATCAACCTTTTCTTGTTTCCACTGTCGTTTATATCCACACTTATGACCGTTTACAGTAGTGCGGTGCTTACAATGGTAATAGTAATAATCCTTATATAAAGTTCCGTCCTTTTTCTTCTTGCGATTTACATTACCGTACATCGCAGCACCACACACAGGGCATCGCAGGATACTGGACAGAATATTTTCGTGTTCCTGATTGTAAATCTTCTCGCTTTTTACACCGGTTTCCTGACGTTTTCTCTGTGCTATCTGCCACACTTCTTCTGGAATAATAGCCTCATGCACACCTTCATAAACCGGATATTCGTCCTGCTTTACGATATGATACTGATTGCGGGTTCCTGCGATTTTCTCATTCTTGCGACGACCATAGGCGAGTTTTCCGCAGTAAACCGGATTATCCAACACCAGTTTGATAAAATGTGCTGAGAACATATCCAAGGTGTTGTTCTGACGTTTTTTCTTCACATAACCATGTTCATTCAGATAATTTGCTACCGCAGATGCTCCCATGGTCGTATTCACATATTTATCGTAGATAATACGAATTACTTCTGCTTCATCTTCTGCGATATACAAATAGCCGTTCTCCAACTTATATCCGTAAGGAGCAAAACCTCCATTCCATTTGCCTTCACGGGCTTTCTGTCTGCGACCTTCCATCGTCTGAACAAGGATGTTTTCACGCTCAATCTCTGCAACCGCAGATAAAACCGAAATCATCAGTTTACCGCTGTCTTTAGAACTGTCAATGCCATCTTCCACACAAATCAGATTGACACCAAAATCCTGCATACGCTGCAAGGAACTAAGTACATCCGCTGCATTTCTTCCAAATCTGGAAAGTTTGAATACCAGAACAAACTCCACTTTATCTTTTCCCGATTCAATGTCTTTCAACATTTGCATAAACTGCGGACGTCCTTCGATATTTTTACCGGATTTACCTTCGTCAGAATATTCACCTGCAACCACCATGTCCTGAAATTCTGCATATTTTTTCAGCTTATCTTTTTGTGCATCCAGACTGTATCCATCCACCTGCATCGAGGTAGATACTCGTGTATATATGTAACATCTTCTTGTTTTCAATTCCTATTCACCTCCATCTATAGAGTGATATGTAATTGTGCAACAGCTTGTTGCACAATTTATTCCAATTCTTTTTCGATTTCTTCGATAGATGGTAAGCTACTTTTCAAATCTTCTGGTAGTGCTTTTACCATCTGATTTTTCCATTCTGCCACACCAATCGGATTCTGGTATCCAGCAAGAGAGTACTCAACCACCGTCTGATTTTTGCCTTTGACCAGAAGTAATCCAATAGTCGGATTGTCATTCGGATGACGCAAAATATCATTCACAACATTCTGGTACATATTAAGCTGACTAATAAATCCAGGCTCAAAGTCACAGGCTTTCAGTTCAATTACTACATAGCAGCGAAGTTTCAGATGATAGAACAACAGATCAATAAAAAAATCATCTCCGCCTACTTCCAGATGTACCTGTCTGCCAACAAATGCAAATCCCTGTCCCAACTCTAAAAGGAAATTCTGGATGTGTTCGGTCAACTTACGTTCAATCTCAACTTCTCGTCTTGGCATATCGGTACCCAGAAAATCAAAAAGATAAGGATCTTTGAAAATCTGATTTGCCATATCTGAATCCGCAGGTGGTAAGGCAGCAGGGAAGTTATTCACACTTTTCCCGGTTCGCTCAATCAATCTGCTCTGGATCTGTAAATCAAGAACATTACTGCTCCAGCCATTTTCAATCGTTTTATATGCATACCAGAGTCTTTCTTCCTGGGTATTCAATTTATCCATCAACTTCATATTAGTTCGCCACGGAATTTGTGCAACAACCTGCTGCACAATTTCAAAATCAGGCCAGCACTCTGCAAATTTTCTCATGTATTTAATATTTCTCGGTGAAAAACCCGACATGTCCGGAAATGCATCTTTCAAGTCTTTTGCCATACGGTCAATAACTTTAGCGCCCCAGCCTTCTTCCTCCTGCTTTTGCAGAATAGCTTTTCCAATATTCCAGTAAAGGCAGATCATGCTGGAATTTGCATTTAGTACTACCTTTAATCTCTGGTTTTGAATCTCTTTTTTGATCGCTTCTATAAAATCCAAATAACTATCACTCATTTCAGAAAGATTTGGAGCAACAGGGAATATTACTCCATCCTTATCTTTCCCCATACGTTTTCTGTTATCCATAATTGTTGCCTCCAATCATTTTCTGTATGACGCTTTCTTGATTACCGTCTTAATTATTTGTCCCAACTTTATTATACCATTGATTTTCAGTTTTTCAATATATTCAAAATATAAAAAATGGATGCCGACACTGACACCCATCTACGCTGACTTCGAATCTTCTATTTTGATTTCTGCACCCACATCCGCTTCTGCATTTATTTCATCGAGGAGCTCTTGTCCGTATTTTTCAATCATACGAGCCAGAAAATCTACACAGCGTTCAAATGCAATATTCTGTTCCATGAGCCCCTCCTTCCAAATCAAATCTCACTGCTCTTTCGTTGACTTGAAAGCCGTGGTATAATGTTTAATAAAACACTTTCTCATCAACCTACGTTCATTTTAAGATGAAACGAACGAATTTTCATTGAGCGTGGATTGAGCACAAATTGACTACTTTTAGGAAGGAGGGCTGACTATGGAATATTTAGATTTTAGTTCAGTCATTACCACCATTCGTAAATATATCAGTGATGCTCATAATATAAATCAGATTGATATGATGTATCAGTTGTTTGTCAGTTTTTTAAACTCGGAAGAATCGCAGGACTTTGATTTCGATAATGGTCTGGTCTGCCGTTGGTTTAATGGACAGGCAAAAATCAGCCCTCGCATCACCGGATATTATATGGATAACCACAATCGAAACCGACTCGCTGCTGATATGCACAGAAATGTACTTCCGTTGATGTATGACAGTGCTATGGCGGTGCAAGAGATTTATAACATTCTGGTGCAGGATACAACCATATCTGATAAAACCAAGGCTCGGCTTCTCCAGAATTACCCTTGTGAAACAGAAATGGATGAAGCTGTATTTCTAACTTCTGCTTTATGCTTTGGCATGGAGCGTACTTTTGTAAAGCGAGATGTAAATACTAAGAATCTATTATCTGCCGGAAATCTTTCTCCGGCTGTGAAAGATTTTATCTACGATGGCGGTACACCAAAGCCATGCCGTCATTTCTGCGGACGAAACAATGAACTTGAAACTTTACATCAGCTGTTGTGCAATCACGGAAAGGTATTTCTGCAAGGTATCGCCGGTATTGGAAAAAGTGAGTTAGCAAAAGCCTATGCAAAATTTCATATCAAAGAATACACAAATATCCTATTTCTTTACTACACTGGTGATTTGAAGCAAGATATTTCTGATATGGACTTTGCGGACGATCTGCCGGATGATGACAGCGAAGAACGCTTCCGCAAACACAACCGTTTCCTTCGCACATTGAAAGAGGATACCTTATTTATCATTGATAATATTAATACTACAGCAACGCAGGATAGTTTACTGTCGGTCATTATGAAATATCGCTGCCGTATTCTGTTCACTACACGAAGCAGGTTTGATAACTATACTTCCATGAATCTGGAAGAAATTGCAGATACGGATGCTCTGGTTAAACTGATGGGCTGTTTCTATTCCGATGCTGAAAAGAATCGTCCGGTTTTGGAGCAGATTATCCAAACGGTACACAGTCATACTCTGGCGGTAGAAATGTCGGCTCGCTTGTTGGAAAGCGGAATTATGGAGCCGTTACTCCTGTTAAAGAAGCTGAAAGAGGAAAAAGCCGCCCTGGATGCCACCGATACTATTGGTATCTCCAAAGACGGCAAAAGTCGCAAGGCTACCTATTATGAGCATATCCACACCTTGTTTTCTCTGTATCAGCTTTCCGAAGAAGAAACAGATATTATGAGAAACCTCGCACTGATACCATTGACCGGTATTCAGAACAGATTATTTGCCAACTGGCTGAAGTTGCGTGATATGAATACTGTCAATGACCTCATAGAGAAAGGCTTCATAAAGGCAATGGAAGGTCGTATGATTGCCCTTCATCCAATGATGCAGGAAGTGACAGTTGAAGAAACAAAGCCTTCCGTGCAGAATTGTCACCTCTTACTGGATAGCTTACAGCAGCTCTGTCTTCGACATGGAGAAGAAGTTTCCTATTATAAGCACTTATTCCAGACCATCGAATCTGTGATCGTGCAGGTTGAGAATGATAATATGCCAGTGTATCTTCGTTTCTTGGAAGATGTGTTCCCGTATATGGAGAATTATCGTTATTATCAGGGTATGGAACTGGTTATTGATACATTGTCTGCGATGCTGAAAGATGTGGCTGTCGGTTCTGTATCTGATCGAGCACTCCTACTCAGCTATCAGGCAACTTATGAGAAGAAACCAGATAAGGCAATCAAGATGCAGAAAGATGCCATTGCCATGATTACAGAGGTTACACCAGATAATGCGCTTATGTTTTCCAATCTATATGCTAATCTTGGCGGTATGTACCGAGCAAACGGCAAATTGAAACTTGCCAAAGAGAACATGGAACAGGCTATCCGAATTATGGATGAATATGGTCTGACTTATTACCACGACAGCGTTGTGCAGATTACGAACTATGCGGTACTGCTGACGGATATGGGACAACCTGATGTTGGTCTGTCTACTTTACGAAAGCTCTGCCGTGTGATCCGAGAATATAATTTTGATACAGGTCTGGATTATGCCAGCGTTCAGGAAGCGATGGGAAATATCAGTCTGACTATGGGAGAAATTTCGCAGGCAACTTCCCATTTCCAGAAAGCTATGGAAATCTATGAAACCGTCTTTGAATTTGAACCGGATATGATTGAAGCCAAGAAACAGGAGTTGCTTGGAACGTATGCGCAGACGGGACTATACTTAGGAAAGAAATTACTATCGTAAGAAGAAAGGAATTAAACTATGTTTTATTCACTCACAGAGGATGAATTACGTTCAATATGCAGAATTAATATTGAAGCTTTTGAAAAATGGGCAAGGACTATTATACATAGCGAACTTACAAGTAACTTAGGAGAAAATTATTTTGATATGGAACTGTCTCCCAACGTTCCTGTTGTGAAAAAAAGTATACGTGATAAAACTTCGGAAATGATGACAAATCATCCTCAGAGATTTAGAAGAAAAATTGATACACTTTTTCTTGATGAAATTATTTATTTGCTATGTAGAAATGATTTATATAAGCTTTATTTTAAGCACTTTTTAGATTTAATTTATCCAGATGGAAACGCAGAAGCAAGAACATATTTAAATCGTTTAGTACCAATCAGAAATTGTCTGTCACATAGCAATCCCATCTCAGTAAGAGATGCTGAAAGATGTATTTGCTATACAAACGATTTTATTGATGGTGTAAAACAATACTATTATGATAAGGGGGAAGAAAGAGTGTTTAATACACCGAATGCAATTAAATTAAACGATTCTTTGGGCAATGAATTTCCGTTGAATAAAGATAGCTCATTTGAATCTATAAATATATACAGAACAGGTACAAAACAATTGATACAATTGGAGTTGGGAGAAAAGTATTCCGCTTGGTTAACGTTAGACCCTTCCTATTCACTAGAACAGTATGTTTTTAAGTGGAGTCTCCAAGGTGGTCGCATTGTTGGTGATAAATCACGATTGGAGGTTGAAATTACCGAAGATATGGTTGGTGAGCGTTGTGTCATTTATTGCACTATTAAGTCTACCAAATCTTGGCACAGATATAATGGATATGATCAACAATTTGCAATAATTTTTCAAGTTCTTCCTCCAGAAGAATAATGTTCAATATAATAACTTTACGAATCGTGCAGTCATACGCTTTTGTGTGTGGCTGCTTTTCTTTTTGCTCAATTTTCACTCAATCCACGCTCAATGCCTTTTACACCCTCCTTCAGTAGAATGAAATTGCAATGAAAACAGCACCAAATCAAAAAATCCGCTGCTACTTCAAAGCAAATCTACTGAAAGGAGGCATTTTTTATGAAAACAAACAAGCACAAGGAGGTACAGAGCAAATGAGAGAACTGAACAACATCAAAATCATTGCCGTGGATCATGGATACGGCAATATCAAGACAGCTAACACAGTGACTCCTACCGGAGTGACCGCCTATGAAACTGAGCCAATCTTCTCTGGAAATATTCTGGAGTATGACGGCATCTATTACCGCATCGGGGAAGGTCACAAGGAATTTATCGCAGACAAGGCAATGGATGAGGATTACTACATTCTGACCCTTATGGCAGTTGCCAGAGAACTGAATGTGTATGGCATCCGTGAAACCGACGTTCATCTGGCTGCCGGTCTGCCGCTGACCTGGATTCGAAAACAGCGTGAAGATTTCCGAAGCTATCTGCTCCGTAACAAAGAAGTGGACTTCCGTTTTAACGGCAAAGATTATCACATCCGATTTATCGGATGCAGTCTGTTTCCACAGGGATACCCTGCCATCGTCAGCCGTCTGGGAGATTTCAAAGGAACGAATCTTCTGGCAGACATCGGAAATGGCACCATGAACATTCTGTATATCAACAACAAAAAGGCTGTAGAAAGCCGCTGTTGGACAGAAAAGTTTGGTGTCAACCAGTGTATGATTGCCGCCAAGAATGCGGTATTAGACAGCTTCGGCATGAAAATCGAAGACTCCACCATTGAGCAGGTACTCCGTTTCGGAACTGCTGACATTAGCAAGCCGTATCTGGACTGCATCACTTCTGTAGCTAAGCGTTATGTAGCTGATATTTTTGCCACACTCAGACGCTATGAGTACAATCCGGATCTGATGCGACTGTATATCGTGGGTGGTGGCGGCTGTCTGGTCAAGCACTTCGGGCAGTACGATGAAAGCAGAGTGACCATTCTGGACGATATTTGTGCGACAGCTAAAGGTTATGAATATCTCGCCTTTGCCAGCCTTCGCAGGAAGGAGTAAGCCATGAGCGAGAATATCCGTAGCACAAACCTTCGTTTTAATCTGGAAAAAAATACGCAGATGCGAGCGTGGAAGTATCTTCAGACCATGGACAAGCAGCACTTCAAGTCCTACAGCAATGTGATAGCCGTAGCTCTGGTGGAATATTTTGACCGCTATTACCGTAGCCAGGATGACCCTTATCTGGAAACCAGAGAACGTGAGGAACGATTTGTAAATCAGATTGTTTCCTCAGTAGAAAGTGCCATGGAGAAAACACTTCCGGTATTTCTGGCAGGCTGTATGGCAGGTCTGTCGCAAGTACCTCATACAACAGCTCCAGTTGTTCAGCAGGAACCAGATGCAGAACTGGATTGGGAGTTCCTTGGAGAATAAATTTTCTCCAAGCTGATCTCACAGGAGGGAGGTGACCGCATGACACAATTTCTGACACAGGATAGCCTGATACCGCCGTATATGGCATTCCCAAGGTTTTTACTGGATAAGGATGGATTGAGCGAAACTGCAAAAATCCTCTACACCATTTTGCTCGACCGAGCAAGGCTGTCACAGAAAAATGATGGATGGTCGGATGAACAAGGTCATGTGTTCATTCTCTTTCCCATCAAGAATCTGGCAGAAGTCATGCACAAAAGCGAAATGTCCATTAAAACTGCACTGACAGCTCTGGAAACAGAAAATCTGATTGTACGAAAACGTCAGGGCGCAGGGTTCCCAAACAGAATCTATGTCAAATATTCACCGGAGTATCTGACTCAGACAGACAGAAATCTTTCCGTAAGACAGACGGAAAACCGTCCTACAGATGGAAAGAAAACTTTCTCTGAGACAGACAGAAAACTGTCCAGTAGTAATAAAGAGAAGAACAATATTAAAAGAACAAATTCAGGGAGTAAGGATAAGCACATCGCCTATGGTTCTTATCAAAATGTTTTCCTGACCACGGAGGAACTGTCAGCTTTACAAAGCGAAGTACCCCACTATCAGGAATACATTGAAAAGCTGTCCAGATATATGGTATCCAGCGGAAAGCAATATGCCAATCATGCAGCTACCATACGAAGCTGGGCATTACAAGACCATCCTGCTCCTGCCAAACGAACCTATGAATGTAAGGAGGACGAAAGCCTATGAAGCTAATAGCAAATACAGTGGACGATTTGTTTCAGCCAAGAGAGCTTGCAGAAGATGAATATCTGAATGAAGCTGACGGACTAATCTATTGTTCCAAATGTCGCACACCCAGACAGCATCGAATTGAACTGAAGGAACGAGTATTCCTCCCGACGGTTCGCTGCCGTTGTCAGCAGGAAGAATACGACAAAGAAGAAGCTGAACGCAAGCATCAGGAATTTCTCTTGCAGGTGTCTCGACTGAAAGCCAATGGATTGCAGGATAAATCTCTTCATGATTATAACTTTTCCAATGATAAAGGCTACAATCCGGAAATGCAGAAAGCCCATGATTATGTGGCACATTGGGAGGAAATGAAAGCGAAATCCTTGGGGCTGCTTCTCTGGGGAGATGTGGGAACCGGTAAATCCTTTTTCGCCGGGTGCATCGCAAACGCTTTGTTAGATAAAGGTGTTCCAGTTCTGATGACCAACTTTTCCAGAATCCTGAATACGCTTACAGGAATGTATTCCGATGACAGAAACCAGTTCATTGACAGCTTCAACAAATACAGCTTGCTGATTATTGATGATTTAGGGATTGAACGTAGTTCCGAATTTGCTTTGGAGCAGGTATTCAATGTGATTGACAGCCGTTATCGAAGCAAGAAACCGCTGATTGTAACCACGAATTTGACTTTGGACGAACTGAAGCATCCGAAAGATCTGGCAAGAACCAGAATTTATGACCGAGTATTGGAGCGATGTGTTCCTCTGAAAATCAACAATCAAAATATCCGAGAGTTGAACGCAGCCGCCAATATGCAGGAAGCACGAAAAATATTAAATTCCGGTACTTAATTTCACAGCCGATGGTGCTGAATAATTCGCCCGTCAGTACACAGAAAACCTATGGATTGCAAAGCGAATTGTATCTGCACCATCTACACCGGATTATAGTACCACACCGATACCAGAAAGGAGATTTTATGGCAAATAACAGACCTATGACCGAAGATGAAAAGAAATTATTGCAGGCACAGCACAGAATGGAAGCGATTGAAGCCCGCAACCGTCAGAAAGAGCGTAAAGCAAGAACCAGACGATTGATCCAGATGGGAGCCGTATTGGAAAGTGTATTCCCGGAAGTTCAGACTATGGAGCTTGATGACGTGAAGATGGAACTGAAAAAGCGATTGAACGCATAAGACTGGCAGCTTTGCTGCTATCCCGAAGGGCGCACTTACTCACCACCCATAAAATGGGCGGTGGTATCCCCTTCGGGGTCGTGCGCTCTGCGAGGCTCTTGCGGCTCCTGCTGGAGCCTTATGGACAATGCTGCATTTCTGCGAAGCTGTCATCATTGTCCATGCAGTTGGCAGACACACTGCAAATGCACTGCTTGAAGATGATGTTCCTGGCGCATCACATCTTCCTGCCAACTGCCTGCAAAAACCTGCCACAGGCAGCTTTGTTGCAGAGATGGGCATTGCCCACAATCCCCATTTGCTTTTTAAAAAAGCAACAAAAACAAAAGTGAAAGGACGGTGATGTACGATGGCAATCTACCATCTGGAAGCAAAGGTCATCAGCCGTGGAGTTGGGCGCTCCGCTGTGGCTGCTTCCGCTTATCTGAGCTGTTCCCAGATCTACAATGATTATGATGGGATACAGCACGATTACACCAGAAAACGAGGGCTTGTCTGGGAAGAAGTATTCTTACCGCCAATTGCTCCACCCGAATGGAGTGACCGCAGTATTCTCTGGAATACGGTGGAAGAAAACGAAAAGACCAAGGACAGCCGCCTTGCCCGTGAGTTTGTGGTGGCACTTCCCATAGAGCTTGAGCAGACAGACTGGAAAAATCTGCTCACGGAATTTATCCAGGATAATTTTGTAGCAGATGGAATGTGTGCGGATGTGGCAATCCATGATCCCTATCCACCCGGGCACAATCCCCATGCACACATTATGCTGACGGTTCGACCCCTGAAAGAAAACGGAACCTGGCAGCATAAAACAGAAAAAGAATATCTCTGTATGAAAGACGGTGAAGAACGTGGCTTTACTGCCGCTGAGTTCAAGACCGCACAGGCAGAAGGCTGGGAAAAACAGTATCAGTATCTGGTCGAAGATAAGAAAGTGTATATGGCTCCTTCCGAAGCTGAGAAGCATGGTTATGAACGGGCTAGCAAATATCCCAAAAGCACAAAGTTCGGCAGACAAAACCCAATCAGCGAGCGTTGGAACAGCGAAGAACAGTTATTTCTCTGGCGTGAAAATTGGGCTACCGTTACCAATAAGCATCTGGCGCAATATCCGTGGATTGATGCTCGTATCGACCACCGTAGTCATGCTGCCAGAGGTCTGGATGAACAGCCTACCATCCACGAAGGCTATCATGCACGCAAGATGGAAGCTATGGGGCTGGTATCTGACCGCTGTGAACTCAACCGTCAGATCAAGGCAGACAATGCACTTCTCCGAGAACTGAAAACACAGGTCAAAAAACTGGCAGATGCAGTCAAAAACTCAGTTCCAGAGCTGGCAAATGCACTGGAAAGTTTGCGAGAGAATATGATTGTCCTTGTGTACCGCATCCGACATATCCGTACCGGCAAACAGAAAATCACTGCTTATGTGGGTGCAGTTAAACCGGAGCTTGACAGATATGCTGAAATCAAGAAGGTAATCAAAGAGAAAACTGCAGGGCGAAAACAGCTCCATGCTGAACAGGATGCGTTATCTTTGCTTCAAGTTATCAAACACCATAAGTTATCCGAGCAGATTACTACTCTAACTGAGGAGTTGGAAGAATTAAAATCCGAAAAATCCATGATTCTGAAATCCTTTGAATGTGCCGATGATGCAACTTTTCGTAAAATGAAAAAGAGTGTCGAAAATCTGGAAACGCAAAAAGTGACACTGGAACAGGCAGAGAAGAAATTTACTGCTGAACTGGACAGCACACTGGAAAGATACCATTCTTTAGAAAAAGATGCTGCAGGTGTCGATGCAGACAAATTAATCGAAGCACGAATGGAAATTCGCCTCTACAGGGAGCAATCTGCAACCAGACAGCTTCAGAAACTGTATGGCGATAAGTATGATTATGATATGATGCACCAGAGCAAACTGGAAGTAAAGAAAATGCTGGGAGAAGATACCAGAAAACCTTCAATCAAAGAGAAGCTCCTTCAAAAAGAAGCGCAAAGGCAGATGCCAAAACCACAAGGGAAAAAACAGAAAGAATATGAACGATGATAGCAAAAGCCACCACTGTTACTCCGGTTTGGAGTAACAGTGGTGGCCCTTTTTTATTTATTCGATATTTGTAATCTCCCAGTCATCATTTTTCAGATGAGTAAAACCTTCGTTTTCTTCGGTATCAGGAATAGATGCCGTCCAGATGATTTCACCATTTTCGGCAAGGGCAGTTATGGTTAATCCACACAGATCGTCGTATCCATCCAGATTTTCTAACCAAATGCGCTCACCTTTCTCGAAAAGAGAACCATCAGCATTTGTGCATCCACCGCTGGAGTTTGGCATTGTAAGTTCGATACTCTTAACACCTTCTGCACCAATGGTTAGATAGAATTGATTAGGCTCATCGGTTGTTGATGAGAACTGGATTTCCTGTCGTACTTCCTCAGTAGCAAACACCCGCCATTTATCATCCATATAGATTTCAATGGTTCCTTCGGTTGCACCGTATTGATAACCATAGCCTGTACCAAAGTTGGACTGATTGTTTACTGTTGGTTTTTTGCTGCCATGAACTGAGGAGGTTATTTTTCCATCCATCGTGCCGCAACCTTTAACTGTTCTTTCGTATCCAGTATCCAAATACAGTGTGCCATCTACCATAATCATTGGTATCATGGCACCAGCATCGATAGAGCTAGAACTATGTTCAGAAATAAATTCCGTTACACCACCAGCACGAATGTCGATTTTTGTGTCGATGTCATCAGCCAAAGCCAGATAAATATACATGGGATCGCTGTCCGGGCCAGCTCCACCCATCCAAAGCGAAAACAATTCATTGATTTCGTATACTCGGATGTACAGACCTGAGCCTGTTTCAGTATAACTATATTGTTCAAAATCTCCCCAGTTCAAATCGTATCCATTCTGCGAAAGGATTACTACATCATTTAAGGAAAGTTTCTTTTTCTCACCGGCTTCACCAGCCAGATTAAAACGTTCTCCGTCGGCAACCTTAACATAAATAAAGTTGGAGGAATCTTTTTCGATAAATACAAGATCGTCACCATCAAGGCTAAAATGATTTACAAAGGCGTAACCAACCGTGTCGTCGTCACTTAAGGTAATGATGTTACCATCCTGATTCCAAGTTCCGGTTCCTAAATAGCTGCTTGCCAGTCCTTCATAATAGGTGAACGTTCCGTCATCGTAGAGGGTAATCTGAAAGTCACCACCGTGAAATCCCCCTTTCTCATAAGTGTAGGTCTGTCCAATAGCCTCATCATGTGGGATTCCTTCGTCAGAGATGCGAACTTCTACATTTTCCACTTCTACATAGACAATAACATCTTCGTTGGTTGGGTTTTGCATATTGACACCGACTCTGAACCAAGTATCTTTTTCTGCATCAAATACTGCTGGCATTCCATGGGTCAGATAGGTAGCTGTATATCCAGTTTCAGTTGTTTCATCGACCGGGGATAGCAGAACTTCTGTATCACCCAATCCATCACCAGACCAGATTTTGATTGAGCTTCCAATCGTACTGATTTCTTCGTCAGAATATACGAACTCATCTTGGCTTCCCGCCGGAACAACAATTCTTAGCTTAAAACTGTCTTGCTTTGGATTGGTCAGGAAGCAAACAGCTACAGCTACACAGGAAATTACAGCCACAACAATAAGCCAGAACGCAGGCTTCTTATAGTTCATTACAGACTTCACACGCTCTTTAACACCCACTTCTCCAAAGGCCAGAGGACATGCTGCAATCATACGACGGTTCACGCTACAGGCAACAAGAGCCTGAGTATAGTCAGCTCTCTGTTCATTGCCCAGCGCCTTAATAACCTTTTCATCACAGGCAAGCTCGATGTCACGGCACAGCAGTACATAAGCAACCCACATCAAAGGATTGAACCAATGAATTGTTAAGAGCAGAAAACCAAGGGGTTTCCACCAATGGTCTTTACGACGAATGTGCGCCTGCTCATGGGAAACAACGTGTTTCTGATCCTGCGCATCCATATGGAACGGGATGTAGATTCTCGGTTTGATGATACCCAGGACAAACGGCGATGCAACATTCTCACTCTGGAAGATATTGTTCTTATAGAGAACCGCCGTATCGACTTTGCTGCGCAGACGCCTATAGCTGATAGCCGTGTATAAAGCCAGTACAATCATACCGAAAATCCAGATGTATTCATAGATACCAATGGTGATTTGTAAAGGATTTACACTTGCACCTGCCATTGGGGTGTTAGACTGGCTGATGATAGGATTAACTGCATTGTTTATTGCATTTATACCGCTATTGATGGCAGGATTGGTATCCATTCCAATATTCAGTGGGATAGTTTCAACGCTTGGAATAAGGCTTAATGCACTTTCGATGGAGAACGGACAAATCAATCGGACAGCCACAATACCCCAAAGCAACACATTGACCCACTTGGGCGCTTTCTTCAGCACAAGTCTGAGTATCAATACAGCCAGGACGAGCCAGCTTGCTGAAATACTCATGTTGATGATTTTCAAAAAGAGTTCGTTCATTGCGATCCTCCTTTCCTGATCCTGTCAATCATACGTTGGACTTCATCAAGTTCCTTTTCGGAAAGATCCTGATGCTTTGTGAACGTAGCGATGAACGCAGGCAATGAGCCTTCAAATTTCTTCTCCACCAGTTCATCAATTTCGGATGCCTGAGCTTCGTCCTTGGAAACCAGGGAAGTCACAGTTCCGTTTTCGTTTTTCAGAACACCACGCTCACCCAAACGCTTAATGACGGTATAGGTAGTTGTTCGTTTCCATCCGAGCTGATCCTGGCACAGCTTTACAAGCTCCACGGCAGTAACCGGTTCATGCTCCCACATAATCAAACAGAAACGATATTCGCTTTCGTGAATTTTAGGCATATCCATAATCAAACCTCCTTTGTCTACACCGTTAGACTGTATGTGTAGTCTACACCATTAGACATCGAAAGTCAATATGCCGATAGCAATGTTAAGAAAGATTTCATAAATGCGAAAGCCACGGCTGTTACTCCGGTTTGGTGTAGCAGTCGTGGCTCTTTCTAAATGATGTAAAAGGGCGGTAGCATTTTATGCTGTCATCCCTTATATTTATTGCAAAACCAGATTGAAGCGATGGACACAGTCCACTCTCTTTACGGTTGACTATTTCGACTGGTTTTGCTATTTAACTTTTTCTTGATTATAAACATAATAATCATATAAATAAGGCACACAATTACTCCAGAAACTGTCATTTTCAAAAGACCGATATGCCATGCGATTTGAAGTCGTGCCAGATAATAATCAGGGACTGCTCCGTTTAGAAGTACAGGTATACCAACTTTCAATACAGGTAAACATGCCCCAAACAGGAAGCTGATGATTGCACCCAAAACAAAATTCATTTTTTGATATATGTTTATTTTTTTCAGATAATCAATCTCTTGCATTTTTGCAGCATTATTCCTGTTGGCTGAATTACTTAATTCTGCTTTAAACGTCCGGTATTCATTCTGACAATTTTGGCATTCTTCCAAATGCTTTTTAATAAATGAATTTGTTTCCTCGGATGTCAAATCATCCATGTATAAAGGTAGTAAATCATTGACTATATTGCACTGCAATTCTTTATTCATTTTTCTTCATCTCCTCAAATATTCTTTTTTTTCCACGATAAAAATTAACACGAGCCCAATTTTCACTTTTGCCTATTATTTCGCCGATTTGAACGAAAGATATTTCTCCAATCAGCCGTAAATACATAACTTCTCTCATCGGTTCATCAAGATTATGTAACAACTTCAATATCTCTACATTTTCCCACTGGATAAATAGTTCATCTTCAGCAGAAGAAATTGTCAACATGTCTTCATAATTTGATAAATCTTCAAATGCTTTATTGTCTCTTAAATACTTGAGCCAAAGATTTTGAGCAATACCACAAAGCCATGTCAATACACTGCTATTTCCTTTAAACTTGTTAATACTATTTACGGCGCAAAAGAAAGTTTCCTGTGTTAATTCTTCTGCAAGTTCATGGTTACATGTTTTACTTAGTAGAAACGTATAGACCTTTTTTGAGTGGTTTTGGTATATTTCTTCCATTGATTCCATCGTACTTCCTCCTTTCTGCTAAGTTAGTACCCGGAAATCATCATTCGTTACACTTAAATAAATAATTTGTAGAGCTTTGTATCTCCTTATGTGCATTTTAGTATATAAGCATAAATTTTTCTACAAAATCCCTTTTCATTCTCCAAAAGAGATAGCTTCAGAATCGAGAAGGAGGGAATTCATCACTCCCTCCTTCTCGATTTAACAATATATCAATTCATTCAAAACAATTTCCTCTGCAGCATTGCGGATGTTATTGCAAGCACCGACCCAACTCATCTGATCACGAGCCTTTAATACTTCGTTTACGCCCTGACGTTCCTGCATTTGCAGGGTCAACAGTTCCATTCTCTGTTTAGCGGTATCATCTACCTCATTCAGATGTTTGACCAGTTCTCCATCCAGCAAAAGTGTGTTGTACAACACCTTATGGTGTTCTTTCAGATAGCGCAGACGCATTCTGCCGTACTTTCCGTAATGCGGTTCTTCCTCCGAAAATTCCAGATCCGGATAATACATTCCATCTGCTCCGAGCATATATGTACCGCCCATATCTTCAAATAGTGACTTCATATGCTATTCCTCCTTGAAATCAGCAATGGCCTTTAGATCATCGCAAAATGTTCAAGAGCAGCTCGGATAGCATCTTCCTTTTCTTTTGGGCATTGCGGTACTTTCTGATTTTCTTTCTGAGAGATATTGTAATGCTCTCCTACATCGATACCACATTTGCGTTTGATTTGGGAAATATATAAAGTTGAAACTTTTAGGCCAAATTCTTTCAGCACATAATCCTTGATTTCCTGATAGGTAGCCTTTGACTCAGCAGAGGTAATATCCAACTCATCCAAGTCTAAGTCGACCTCGATCGTATCATCCGGTGTTTTTCTGGACAAAAGAACTACTGTCTCCACATGCACACTCATCGGGAACTGATCCACAGCTCTCCATTTTTTCAATTCATATCCATTTTCGCAAAGGATCTTCAAATCTCGTGCCAATGTTGCGGAATCGCAGCTTACATATACGATTTTTTCTGGCTGCATACTTACCATTGTCTCAAGCAAAGATTCTTCGCAGCCTTTTCTTGGTGGATCGACTACGATCACATCTGCATAAGCCTTCTCACCGTTGTGTTCTTTCGCATAATTTTCGTAGTATTCTGGCAAAATATCTTCGGATTTGCCAACATAAAATTCTGCGTTCTTAATATCGTTGATCTGTGCATTTTTCTTAGCATCTTCAATTGCCTGCGGCACGATCTCTACACCATAAACTTGTTTTGCTTTCTGTGCTAAGAAGAGAGAAATCGTTCCAATTCCACAGTACAGATCCCATACTGTTTCTTCACCCTTCAAGCCTGCATAATCAAGCGCAAGACCATAAAGTTTTTCTGTCTGCGCAGGATTTACCTGATAAAAAGAAAGTGGTGAGATCTGGTATTTTACGTTACCGATATAATCCGTAATGTATGGCTGTCCCCAAAGTACTTCGCATGATTCACCCATGATTACATTTGTACGTTTTTTGTTTGGGCAAATACTGATGCTTGTCATACCTTTGATCGCAGTCAGTTTTTTTACGAGTTTTTCTGCATGTGGAAGTTTATCCCCATTGATCACATAGCAAACCATGATTTCTTTTGTTGTAAATCCAAATCGGATCAGCGCGTGACGGATCAAACCTTTTCCTGTTGTTTCATCGTAAGATGAAACGCGATATTTTTTCATGAAATCAAGTGTGATCTCAAGGATTTCTTTGTTCACAGGTACACCGAGTGCACAATCTGTATTTGCAATAATATCATGTGTACGTCCTGCATAAAATCCTGTGATCGGATTGCCTTCTTTATCTGTTCCAAATGGGAACTGTGCTTTATTTCGATAATAAAATGGTTCTTCCATTCCTACAACTGGTTCTTTTGTGCGTTCAAGCAGTTCTGTATCAAAACCACCGATACGTTCCAGATTGCCGTATACTTTATTTTCTTTGAAAATAAGCTGTTGCTCGTAAGACATTTCCTGAATCTGACAGCCTCCGCAACGGCGGGCGAATGCACACTTTGGTTCTACACGATGTTCAGATGGAGACAGGATTTTCATCAGTCGTGCATAACCATAATTTTTCTTTGCTTTCATGATCTTTGCTTCAACTGTGTCACCGATCACTGCATCTTTGATAAACAGTGTATATCCGTCTACTTTTCCAATGCCTTCTCCACTTACACCTATATCTTCAATTGTAACTGTTACAATATCATTTTTCTGCATATATTTCTCCTAAATATCTTCTGAATAAAACAGTGGCCTCCGACTACTGCCAAACGCCACTATTATGATTAAATTGATGTCTTTCTTATATTTGATTCGAACAGTCTGTTGAATCCCAGCCATTCTGTTCCTTTTTTGTCTTTGAAGATTTCTTTTAATGTCTGCATTTTCGCATCTGCATTGTCTGCCAGATTCAGGGCGAATGCTTCTGCTAATGCTGGTTTTTTTGGAGAACCGTATTCGAGTTCACCATGATGTGCAACGATACAATGTTTCCATTCATTTGCCAATGTTACTGGAAAATCTGGAATAGAACGGATCGCATCGCCAAGCATTTCCACACCGATCACGATATGACCGATCAGCTGTCCTTCGTCTGTGTAATCATTATCTGGGAAATCTGACAACTCTCTTGTCTTTCCGATATCATGACAGATTGCTGCTGCATAAAGCAGATCTTTATTTAAGATATCATATGCCCCTGCCATATATTCACAGAAACGAACAACGCTTAATGTATGTTCCAACAGTCCGCCAGCGAATCCGTGATGTACGCTTTTTGCTGCGGAATGTCCTTTGAATGCTTTGATAAATGCTTCGTCTTTTACGAAATAATATTCCACACCCTGGCGAAGATATGGATTGGAGATTTCTCCAACGTATCTTAACAGTTCCTGATACATACCATCTACGCTTTTATCAGATGTTGGCATAAAATCTGCTGGATCAAAATCTTCTTCATCTGCAATACGAAGCTGTTTGATATTAAGCTGAAGATTGTTGTTGTATGTGACAACTTCCCCTACGATCTCAATAAAATCTTTTTCGCTGTAATCAGCGATCCCTTGGGAATTTGGATCCCAGATCTTTCCGTCCAGTGTTCCTGTCTTATCCTGAAGGATCAGATTGTCATAAGGCTTTCCATTTCTCGTTTCTGCTGTACGTTTTCCTTTGCACAAGTATACTGTGCGAATGACATCTCCTGAACGCAAATCTTTGATATATTTCATATTCTTTTTATTTCCTTCTTTCTATGATTTTAAAACTTTACTTTTTGAAATTAACTCTTTATTCTTTACTGCCGACCATAACTTTAAAATCGACTTTTACATATTCTTCTGCACCGCGTCGCTGTGCTTTTATCTTAACCTCTTTGCCGATCTCCGTGTTCAATACATTCCTTTGATAAGCACTCAGACTTGTAATCTCTGAGTCACCTATGCTCTGAATGATATCACCAACTTGGATCCCCGCTTGCATTGCTGGTGAATCTCCTTCTACACTTGTAACATAAAAGCCTTCTGGAATTCCTTCTTCTTCTGCAATTTCTTTCGTGACCATCGTACCATAAATACCGACATATGGAACACCTTTATCATTTACCAACAACTGCAATGCTGCTTTTAAATCTGAGATCGCCAAAGCATTTGTTGTATGGTTCTCTTCTTCTTTCCAAATACCATTCTTGATCAGTCCGATCACTTCTCCAGATTGATTTACAAGTACACCACTTCCTGAGGATGCCATCTCAATATCTGTTGCAATGATCCCACAAAATCCATCTGCACATGCAAGTTCATGTTCCACTGAACTGACGATTCCATATCCAACAGCACCTTCGTATCCGAACATATCTCCTAATGCGATCACAACATTGCCTCTCTGAACAATATTAGAATTCCCAAGCTCTGATACTTTCAATGCATTTTTCGTCTCTGATTTGAGCGACGATTTATGGACTGAAAATATTGCTATCCCTCTTGTTTTATCTCGCTTTTTAAGCTGTACTTTATATTCTTTATTGTCAACAAATGTAACATTCCATGTTTCCGCCTCTTCACAGATACTATCATCCGTCAAGACCAGATATTCCAGACCATTATCCGCAACAATAACACCCGTTGTCCGGTATGTTTCCTGTTCTCCTTCTTCTAATGTTCCTTCCTGAATACTCTGGATATTTACAAGACTTTTTTCTGCTTCTTGGGCAATATCATACATACTCTGCATGATCTCTTCATAACTTTCTGCACTTAAAATAGGGGCTTCTGAAATAATCTCTGCCACCTCTTCGTTTTCTATCTCTTCATCTTCTGGAATGCTTACCGTTGCTGTTTCATTATAAAATGTACGCTCAGCCCATGGTTTGAGCGCAAAAAAACCACAGCAGGCAAAAATTCCAAATAACAGACCGCCAAATGCCATCTTCGTGATCTGCAAAAAATCCTTTTTCCTACTTGATTTTATCGTCTCTTTCATAAATGAATAGGATTCTTCCTTTGTCTCTTCCGAACCCTGTTCTGCTTTGGTCTTCGGCTCTTGATCGTACAACATCGGTTTTTTCTCCTTCGTTTCCTAGTATAACTGATTCCCCTCAATTGTTCAATATTTATCCTTTTCAATATTCCGTAAATGGGGTATGATAAGAAAGGAAAATAAGGTCTTTTTGTATCAATTTCTCACATTGTACAAGACTTTAAAATAAGATTTTCAGGTGAAAGAATATATGAATCAAAAAACATTAGATAAATTAGAATATCATAAAATCATTGCCATGCTTGAAGCGCATGCCTCTTCTTTTCGTGGTAAGCAACTCTGCCGTCGTCTGAAACCGATGACAAATCTTGAAAAGATCGATACTTATCAAGAACAAACAGCTGCTGCATTTACAAGGATCATCAAAAAAGGACGTATTTCTTTTAGCGATGCAGCTCCCGTTGAAGAATCCATGAAACGTTTAGAGATTGGCGGAACACTCGGAAGTACAGAACTTCTTCGTATCTGCAGATTGTTACAGACTGCAGCCCGTGTCAAATCCTACGGCAGACACGACACACAAGATGAACTTGCAGATTGTTTGGATGCTTTTTTTGACATGCTGGAGCCACTTACATTGCTTTCAACAGAGATTGATCGCTGTATCATTTCTGAAGACGAGATCAGTGACGATGCCAGTTCCACACTGCGCAATATCCGCCGCAATATCAACAGCATCAACGACAAAGTGCATGATACATTGACAACTCTTGTCAATGGCTCTCTCCGCACTTATCTTCAGGATACGATCATCACTATGCGTGGCGACCGTTATTGTGTGCCAGTCAAAGCTGAATATCGTTCTATGGTCAACGGTATGATCCACGACCAATCTTCTACTGGTTCGACATTATTTATCGAACCAATGGCCATTGTCAAATTGAACAATGACTTAAAAGAACTTTATGCAAAAGAACAGGAAGAGATTCAAGTGATCCTTGCACGACTAAGTGCAGATACTGCTGACTATATCGAACCGATCCGTACAAATTATCGCGTGCTGACAGATCTTGATTTTATTTTTGCAAGAGGCAATCTTGCACTTCATATGCGCGGAAGCCGACCGATCTTTAATAATGAAAGACGTATCCATATCCGCGAAGGCCGTCATCCATTGCTGGATGCAAAAAAAGTAGTTCCGATCACAGTTTCCCTCGGAGAAGATTTCACACTTTTGATCATCACAGGACCAAACACGGGTGGTAAAACAGTTTCTTTGAAAACTGTCGGACTCTTCACACTTATGGGACAGGCAGGACTTCACATTCCTGCAGGTGATCATTCTGAACTCGCTGTATTTAAACAGATTTACGCAGATATCGGTGACGAACAGAGTATTGAACAGAGTTTGAGTACATTTTCTTCACATATGACAAATATCGTCTCTTTCTTAAAAGATGTGGATGAAGATTCTCTTGTTCTCTTTGATGAACTTGGTGCCGGTACAGACCCAACAGAAGGTGCTGCACTGGCGATTGCGATCCTGTCACATCTGCACCAGAGAAATATCCGTTCAATGGCAACGACCCATTATAGTGAGTTGAAAGTGTATGCACTCTCTACTCCGGGTGTTGAAAATGCCTGCTGCGAATTTGACGTAGAAAGTCTGAAACCAACTTACCGACTGCTCATCGGTATTCCTGGAAAGAGTAATGCATTTGCTATTTCTGGAAAACTTGGTCTTCCAGATTATATTATTGACGATGCGAAAGCACGCTTGAGCGAACAGGATGTTTCTTTTGAAGATCTGCTTGGCGATCTGGAATCCAGCAAGCGTACGATTGAAAAAGAACGTTTGGAAATTGAAGCTGCAAAACGTGAGATTGAAGCATTAAAATCTCAGGCAAAACAAAAACAAGAAAAACTGGATACACAGAAAGAACGTATCTTACGAGAAGCGAATGAAAAAGCGAATGCAATCCTGCGTGAAGCAAAAGAAGTCGCTGACGAAACGATCAAGAATTTCCGTAAATTCGGCAAAGAAAATATTTCTGCGGCTGAAATGGAAAAAGAACGTGAACGACTCCGCAAAAAGATTCAAGATACTTCAGCAAAATCTACGATCGCTGTGAAAAAACCAACAAAAGTTCACAAACCTTCAGACTTTAAACTTGGGGAATCCGTAAAAGTCCTGAGCATGAACCTTACAGGAACGATCAGTAGCCTTCCTGATTCTCGTGGAAATGTAACAGTACAAATGGGAATCCTTCGTTCACAGGTCAACATTTCCGATCTTGAGATCATTGAAGATGTGAATCCATACGCTAAGAAAACAATGAAACGTGCCGGTGGTGGAAGTGGTATTAAGATGAGTAAATCTATGTCTGTAAGACCAGAGATCAATCTTCTCGGCAAAACAGTCGATGAAGCCGTTGCTGAACTAGATAAATATCTTGATGACGCACTGCTTTCACATTTATCAACTGTACGTGTCGTACACGGAAAAGGAACTGGTGCACTCCGCAAAGGAATCCATGAATATCTGCGCCGTCAGAAACATGTCAAATCCTTCCACCTCGCTGAATTTGGCGAAGGTGATGCCGGAGTTACAATTGTTGAATTATAAAAAAGGGGGAGTTATACATGGTCACAAAACAGAAAATCTTAATCGTTGATGATGATGAAAATATTGCAGAACTCATTTCTCTTTATTTAACGAAAGAATGTTTTGATACAAAAATGGTCTACAACGGTGAAGATGCGCTGTCCGCATTTGAGACCTACCGACCAAACCTGATCTTATTAGATCTCATGCTTCCAGGTATCGATGGATATCAGGTCTGCCGTGAGATCCGTGCCAAATCAAACACACCAATCATCATGCTTTCTGCCAAAGGCGAAGTATTTGATAAAGTACTTGGGCTTGAACTTGGGGCCGATGATTATATCATGAAACCATTTGACTCAAAAGAACTGGTCGCAAGGATTCGTGCAATCCTAAGACGTTGTCAACCAGCAAAACCGGAAGCCTCTTCCACAGAAAAGATCAAATGTGTAGAATATGATGGGCTGACGGTAAATCTGACGAATTATTCTGTTATCTACAAAGGCCGTCAAGTCGATATGCCGCCAAAAGAACTGGAACTTTTATATTTCCTTACTTCTTCTCCAAATCAGGTTTTTACACGAGAACAGCTTCTTGATCAGATCTGGGGATATGAATACATCGGAGACACACGAACAGTTGACGTACACATCAAACGTTTGCGTGAAAAGATCAAAGATCATGCCAACTGGAGTCTCAGCACAGTATGGGGGATCGGATACAAATTTGAAGTTAGGACAATTTAAATGAAAAGTACATTACACATAAAGTTTATTATCTTGTATATAATCTTTGGTTTTTTATGTATATTTACGACCGAGATACTTGGCCGACAGCTTATTTACAACCAGCTCAGAGAAGACTCTTCTCTGAGCTTATATCAGGAAGCAAATCTGATCGCCAACAACTACCTTCCATCCTACTTTTCGGAAGATGTTTCAGAATGGACTGTACATTCTCAGCTTTCTGCTATGCAGACTTATCTGGATTCTTCTTTATGGTTTGTTGATAAAGAAGGCAATATGATCGCATCTGCATCTCTTCCAGGTACTTCCGCACCAGAACATATTCAGGATTTTGATCCTGCTGAATCGGAAGGTGAATTATTCCTTACGGGACACTATCACAATTACTTTTCCGAAGAAATGTTGACTGTGACCGCTCCTGTTGTCGACGGATTTTACACAAAAGGATATCTTTTACTTCATCAGCCTACTTCTGCCTTAGAAGAACGCTGTGACCAGATTTTACTACCAGTTTATATTACACTTGCTGTGATCTATGTACTGTCTTTTATCATCTTGCTCGGATATCAGTTTTTTGTCTATCTTCCGCTTTGTCAGATTACAAAAGCTGCTCAGCAATATGCAACCGGTAATCTAGATTATGAGATTCCTGTAACAACAGAAGATGAAATCGGTTATCTATCCGCATCCTTAAACTACATGTCCTCTCAACTAAAAGATATGGAGGAGTATCAGAAAAAACTTGTGGCAAATATTTCCCACGATTTCCGTTCTCCACTCACCTCAATCAAAGGATATGTAGAAGCTATGGCTGACGGAGTTATCCCGCCGGAACTTTACGAAAAATATCTAAAGATCATTTTATTTGAAACAGAACGTCTGACTGATCTTACAAAAGATCTTCTGACATTGAATGAATTTGATACAAAAGAAATGCTATTAAACAAAACACAATTCGATATTCAAGAAGCGATCAAAAATACCGCTGCTTCATTTGAAGGCATTTGCAAAAACAAACGTATTTCTATCGAACTGTTACTTCTTCCTGGAGAAGTCATGGTATATGCCGATCTCCGAAAGATCCAACAAGTTCTTTATAATCTGATTGATAACGCGATCAAATTCAGCTCAAATGAATCGACGATCACCATTGAAGTTACGATGAAAAACGGGAAAATATTTACTTCTATAAAAGATTCCGGAATCGGAATTCCAAGAAAAGAACTGAATAAGATATGGGAACGATTCTATAAATCTGACCTTTCCCGCGGACGCGATAAGAAAGGAACAGGTCTCGGTCTTGCGATCGTAAAAGAAGCGATTCAGGCACATGATGAACATATCAATGTGATCAGTACCGAGGGGGTTGGAACAGAATTTATCTTCTCATTGTCTGATAAATAAAAGGTACGGCTTTAAAACCGTACCTTTTTTCTTATTCATATAACATCTTTTGAATAGATTCTTCTTCCATATTATCTGCTGTTACCCAGACATAACCTGTATCTACAACCGCTTCATTTCCAATCTCAAGATCTGTTCTTGCTGCTGCAATTACTGAAGCATATCCAATACCAAATGGATTCTGTACAACAAGACCTTTGATCCTTCCTTCTTTTAATGCAGCGACCTGATCTGCACCTGCATCAAAGCCCATTAAGACAATCTCTTCAGCCTCTTCTTCTAACAGTTCTTCTGCCTTTTCATCTGTATTTTCTAAAGATTCAATCGCTCTCAAGCCCAGCTGTGTTGCCTCTGGATTTGTACCAAAAATACCTTTTATTTCATATTTTTTAATATAATACTGTATAGCTTCTTCATCTGAAATCTGAGACACCTCTGTATATACCTGTTCGGCTGTCTTGTCTTTCTCTGTTTTAGCTTCAGCATTACCAACTGTAGTTTCCTCTACAGCATTTTCAGATGCTACTGGTGCATCTGTGGAAGTTACTGTCTCTTCAGTAGTTTCTCCTGCAACCACTTCAGATGTTTCTTCAACTTCTGACTGATCTGCAATGATCTCTTCCTTTACTTGTTCTAACTGGTCCAGATAAATAATCTTTGCAACGTTGATCGTTCCTTCTTTTTCCATCTGTGTAATAAAACTTTCTTCACGTTCTCTTGCAGCCTCTGATTGAGAATCCTGTACAAGCAAAAGAACAGAACCTTCCTGTATCTCATCTGCCAACTTATATGCACCTGTTCTTATTGCATCTTTATTATCTGTCTTAACTGTACACTGGATTCCTTTATATGTATTGCCAGAATCCAAAGAAATGATCGGAATACCATTCGTAGTTGCCAGATCAAACTGCACCATACATGCATCCTCATCTACACTGGCAATTCCCACAACATCCGGATAACGTGCAAGCTCTTCATCCAGAATATTCACCTGTTCATCAATATTCTCGTCATTTGTAGGTGCATTATATGTTACTTTGATCTTGTCATCTCCAGTATATCCTAAAGCTGCATTCAGATCTTCTGCTGCCTGCATAACACCTTTTTCAAGCATCTTCCAATATGCTGTTGATTCACTCTTTCCTATGATTGAAATATATGTTCCCGGCTCCAATTCTAATCCATGTACATCTCCATAAACAGCCGGAGCGATCATGTTCAAATAATCCTGATATTCCACTTCTTTTGTTGTCTCACCTGTAAATGTCGGCTCCTTCTTCTCTTCTGCACATGCACAAACAGACAATGACATCGCTGCTGCCAATAATAATACAGCCCCTCTATTTCTTATTCGCATAATTCTTTCCTCCCCTTAATATTATGCTCATAGCAAATCTGCTTTCAATCTATGCCCTTTATAATACAACATTCTTGTGAAAAAAAAAGGAATTTTGAATTAATTTTTTATTATTAATTGTTTTTTAAGATATTTTACGAGCAAATGCTTTTTCTTCCGAGTTAGTTTTGTCTAATTTGCACAAAAATAAAAACAACTTGTATATTCTGAAAACTTGTATTACAATGGGCTTATCGAAAACATATTATTGTTTTAATTTAAAGGAGGATTTTACTATGGCACGTGTAATTACAGATGAATGTTTAAGTTGTGGAACATGCGAAGCTGAATGTCCAGTAGGCGCTATCGCAGAAGGCGACGGAAAATACGTTATCGACGCTGATGCTTGCATCGACTGTGGTGCTTGCGAAGGAGCATGTCCAGCAGAAGCTATCGTAGAAGCTTAATTTAAAATAATAAGTAAATACTTAACAAAAAAGATGTCTGAATTTCAGGCATCTTTTTTTATTTTCATCTAGAACATCACAAAATACTAATTCGTATATTTACCCTTATTAAAATAAATCTTTTGTCCAAATTTGACGAACGGTTATAAATACATTGTCCGCTTGTCCATGCTATAATATCCCCATAGGAGGTAGTACATAAAATGGGTGAAGTCAGATTTATGATTTCTGAAGCAGCTAAACAGGTTCACGTTGAATCTCATGTTCTTCGTTACTGGGAAGAAGAACTTGATCTGCGGATCGGCCGCACAGAAATGGGACATCGATATTACACCGAAGAAGATATACAATTATTCCGCTGTATCAAAAAACTAAAGAATGAAGGCGTACTCTTAAGAGACTTAAAACCTTTGATTCCAAAACTGCAAGCAATAAAAACAAATGCTGTAGATTCACAAAAGGGAAATCATACTGTTCCCGTAGAGTCATCTTCAAAACAATTACTTCCTACAGATAAGACACCTAGTTCCACAACAGATACCTTTCCAGCTCCACTTCCTGAATCGGAGATCATTCCTGTAACACAATTGGAACAGGCAAGACAATTATTAGGTGGTGTGCTGAATGAAGTTATCTTAGAAAACAATAAAACATTAGAAAAAAACATTTCCCACAAAGTAACAGAAGATGTTCTACGCGAGATGGAATTTCTCTTCCAATCAAAAGAACGTTTAGAAGAAGAACATTATCGCAAACTTGACTGCTTGATACGCCAGCAACAAGTTTCCCGAAAAGAATCTTCAAAAGAACGACCTTTGGGACGACTTCTTCGGAACTTACCTTTACTACAATAATAAATCAGAACATCTGCCCATATCGGTTTCGTTCAATTTCTAAAGAAAATAAAGATACTCTGCGAAAATGTATGCTTCTTAACACTTACATATTCCGCAGAGTATTTTTTATTTTCTATCTTCCTGGAAATTCAATATTTACTTTAAAAAGATCTCCATCCAGATATAACTCGAATTTTCCGCCTTGCAATTCTGTCAGATTCTTAGCGATCGACAAGCCAAGTCCACTTCCTTCTGTACTTCTAGAAATGTCTCCTCTGATAAATCTTTCCGTCAACTCATCTGCCTTGATATTTAATGGCTGTTCAGAAATATTTTTCAATGTAAAAAGTACTTTTCCATCTTCTTTTTTCAGATCTGCATAAACACGAGTGCCTGGCATTGCATATTTTGCCGCATTATTGAAAATGTTTTCAAGCACACGCCACATTCTTCGATTATCCACATGAATGATCGCAGGTTCTTCCGAAAGATTTGCAATGATCTTCAGATCTTTCGCATCGAATTTTTCTGTAAACTCTCCGATCGTCTGATTTACCATTTCTACCAGATTCACATCCATATACTGCAATGAGATATTTCCACTGGAAACCTTCGATGCTTCTACAACATCTTCTGTCAATGTCTTAAGACGCTGTGATTTTTCCTCTAAGATCTGAATATATCCTTGAATCTTTGGACTCTCAATATTTTCACGCTTCAATAAATCCACATAATTGATGATCGATGTGAGCGGTGTCTTAATATCATGTGATACATTTGTGATCAAATCTGTTTTCAAGCGTTCGCTCTTCATCATTTCATTTACCGCATTCTGCAAGCCATCACTCATATGATTGATATTCTCTGTGATTTCTTTATCTGTACCATACATTTTCTCTGTAGAGATCTCATGTGTCACATCTCCCTCAGCGATCTTTTTGACACCAACTCGAATTCGCTCTTTCAGAATGATTTCCCACAAAATGTATCCTGCTGCAAGTACTTCTAATAACAAAGCCAACATGATCGCTGCTCCTGCTCCAGCAAATGCCATCCAATGAATAAAGCAGAATACAAAGATGATTCCTGCCATCTTCCAAATAAGACTACGTTTTTTCCAAAACACAACCATTATGTTCAAGCATTTTCCAATAAATTTTACACAGATACGACACAAACTATCTTTCCAAAGAATTCTTGCTTTTATTCTTCTAACTAAGCTCAGATAACCGATCAGGAAGAATACTGCTGATTCAAATCCACAGATTCCTATAAGGATCAAACTCCATGTATCAAGGTAAGTACCTGAATAGTAGGTGGATCCATTGATTTCGTAATAAACCCCTGTCTGTGTAACAAACTGCATGATAAATGCTGATACAAACAACCAAACACCAATTACTGTCGCTGCTGCCACTTCTGTTTTCCATCTATCGAATCTATACAATACGATTCCTTCTTCGTCTTCACTATGACCAGCAATGATCGTCAGCCACACGATAGAAATTGCCAATAAAACAATTGCTATAACAAATAGTACCATGTAAAGTGTAAAGTGTGGAGCATATTGTTCAAACTGTTTTGCACCTTCATAAAATGCATCTTGAATTGGGTATCCCATATCAACAACTGCAACATATACGAAATTCCCATCAACAATCTCTTGTGATTTTATAAAGTTTTTCCACATAGAAGGAGAAACTTCCATATTAGATTCGAAATCTTTTAACTTAGGTCTTACAACGATATACTTTGCATTTTCCATACCTTTGACATCTGCGATCACTTTATCTGCATTTTTTTCTTTTATATATGCAGAGTTATTTGTGTAAACAGTATCGCTTTCTTCATTGTAAAGATAATAAGAAAAGTTTGTATCGCCTTCTTCAAATGAGCTTTCTAATGAATTATCATACACATCTTTTTCAGCTTGTATATTTTCCAATGTAAATTCAAGATTTTCATAAATCTCAGACAGTTTTCCATTAAGGTTCTCTGTCTTATTCACAATCTCTAAAATGTTTTTTCCACCATCTGGTGCAGACATTTCGTCTAAAGACTCTGTAAATGCCCAGCAATCCGTATATAATGTCTCATTTTCTTTGTTTTTCAAAAGAATATTTCCAGTGAAATGTTCTGCACTGTCATAATATCCATTGCTCAGTTCTTCCAAAAATGCTCTCGCACTGTAATCTCCATCTAACTCTAAGCTTAATTCCCCTTCTTCAAGAAGCTTCTGAAATTCACCTGTATAGTAATAATAATATGTTCCATCTGGTCTTTGACAAACGATGATATTATTATTTCTATAATTATAGAAGTCACCATTCGTTGCGCTATACCAACTAAGCAGATCAGATACTTTATACGCAATTCCAGATTCATTTTTTCCGTTAATCTGACGGTCTTTTGCATACTCCATAATATCTGTCAGTTTATTTGGATCATTCTTTCCCTCTGTCTCAAATTTTTCTTTAACAGACTGTTGATACAATGTAGTTGCTGATGCTTGATGCAAAATATCTTCAAAACTATCTGTTTCTTCGTATTCAAGTTTTTCTTTTGAAAAGAAATCCTGCATCGAAAAATTCCCCGCACAATCTGCTAAAATCATAAAACTTACAAATCCTACCATTGTTGATGCGATTACTGTAAATATGAGCACTATGCGAAGCACTGTTGACTGATACCATTTTTTCATACAACTCACCTCTGTTTTTCTATCTTATAACCGATCCCCCATACAACTTTCAAATATCTTGGGTCCTTTGGATTGATCTCAATCTTTTCACGAATATGTCGGATATGTACTGCTACTGTATTATCTGCACCGATCGCTTCTTCGTTCCAGATTGCTTCATAAATCTGGCTGATCGAGAATACTCTTCCTTGGTTCTTTATCAATAATCTTAAAATCTTAAATTCAATTGGTGTCAGTTTTACCGGTTCTCCATCAACAGTTACCTGTTTCAGATCATCATTTAAAACAAGACCTCCAACCTCATAGACATTCTCTACTTTTTCCTTTGCTGCCCCACCCAGCTGAGTATAACGCCGCAACTGAGATTTTACTCTGGCAATCAGTTCCAATGGATTAAATGGCTTCGTTACATAATCATCAGCACCTACATTCAACCCAAGAATCTTATCTACATCTTCTGATTTTGCGGACAAGATAATGATTGGAATACTGTGTTTCTCTCTTATCTTCATTGTTGCACGGATTCCATCTAGCTTTGGCATCATAATATCTAAAAGCAGTAAGTTCACCTCTTCTGTTTCCAAAAGTTTGATTGCCTGCTCTCCATCATATGCCTTCAAAACACGGTACCCTTCCTGTGTCAAATAAATTTCAATTGCTTCAACGATTTCTTTATCATCATCACATACTAATACGTTATACATTCTCATCACCTCCCTTACAGTATACATGATACGATTTAAAATTTAAGATGCGCTTATGAAAAATCTTAAGAATTTATGAAGTTCCATTTTCTACAAGTTTTTAGATTTTCATAATATTTTTTCGAGTTCTTTAATATATTAAACATAATTTGGACACATTTTTCCCCTATACTAATACTCAGATAGTTGATACGTCAGCTATCTCCCCCCTCATAAAGTAAAGACATCCCGGGGGAACCCGAGATGTCTCACTTTACTCTCATTCCTTTAGATAACTATAAGCAAAAAACCCGTTGGCCGAAAGGCTAACGGGTTTTCGCTGTTTATATACTTTTTTAATTCATATATTTATCTGATCCTATTTTCCATCCATTCGTACAGATCCAAATAAACTTGTGTGCGGTCTATTTCATTAAGAAGTTCATGACGATCTCCCGCATATAATCGCAGACTGATATCTTTTATCCCTGCTTTTTTATATTTTTCATATATCTTACGCACACCTTTGCCCATTCCCCCACAAGGATCTTCTGTCCCTGCAGCAAGCAAGATTGGTAAATTCTTCGGTATCATAAATACCGACTCTTTTTTCTGCATCTTTTTCATGCCCGCAAGCATATGATAGTATGCATTCACTGTAAATCTAAAAGAACAAAGTGGGTCTGCACAATATGCTTCTAATCTCTCTTTGTCACTTGTCACCCAATCCGCTCTTGTTGTATTCGGTGCAAACTTTTTATTAAATGAACCTGTTACCATGTCGTCTACAAGTTTACTTCTATAATGACCACCACGAAGAACGGATAACACCTGGCATAATTCCATTCCGCAATTAAGCACAACCTTAGGCTGTTCCTGCACAACCCCCATTAAGATCGCTCCATCCAATTCATTACCATACATCTGAATATACTGTCTGACCAGAATAGAACCCATGCTATGTCCCAACATGAAATATGGTACATTCGGATATTTTTTCGCTGTACGCTGATGCAATGTATGCATATCAGCCAGAACACAGGAATTGCCATATTTTTCATGAAAATATCCATACTCCGTTTTGTTCTGCACAGATTTTCCATGACCAAGATGATCATTACCTACTACATAAAATCCGTGACTGCACAGATATTCCGCAAATTCACTATAACGATCTATATATTCAACCATACCATGACACATCTGGAGCACTGCTCTCACCTGTCCTGCTGGTTTCCACTCTATTGTGTGGATCTCTGTATTACCATCTTTTGATGGAAAATAAAATTCTTCTTTCATATCATCAACTACCTGTCATCCATTTTAATATAATCACGATAAGGCGCTAATGGTTTATAAGCCGGTCTGATAATCTTGTCTACATTCTTAAGCTCTTCCAGTCTATGCGCACTCCAGCCTACAATACGGGCTGTTGCAAAAAGTGGTGTATACAATGACGGTGGGATATCCAACATGCTGTATACCAATCCACTGTAAAAGTCTACATTGGCATTAACACCTTTATAAATCTTTCGCTTTTCTCCAATGATGATCGGAGCAAGTTTTTCTACTTTTGCATAAAGAGCATATTCCTTTTCACGATGTTTTTCATTCGCAAGTTGTTCTACAAATCCTTTAAAGATTTCTGCTCGAGGATCAGAAACTGAATAAATCGCATGTCCCATACCGTAGATAAGACCTTTCTTATCAAATGCTTTCTTATCAAGCAGTGCTTCCAAATATGCACGGATCTCATCTTCATCTTCCCAGTCTTTGACTACCGTCTTCATGTCCTCAAACATCTGTGTTACTTTAATATTCGCGCCACCATGTTTTGGTCCTTTTAAAGAAGCCATTGCTGCTGCGATCGTAGAATATGTGTCCGTTCCTGATGATGTTACAACATGAGTTGTAAATGTGGAATTATTACCACCGCCATGATCCATATGAAGAACAAGCGCCATATCCAAAATTTTTGCTTCAAGTTTTGTATACTTTCTATCTTCTCGCAGCATCATCAAAATATTTTCTGCAATAGAAAGTTTCTCATCTGGTGCATAAACATATAAATCCTGACCCCAGCGATAATTATATGCATGGTGTCCGTATACCATAAGTCGTGGAAACTGACTGATCAAATTAATACACTGACGAAGTACATTCGGAATAGAAATATCATCTGCTTTGTCATCATATGAGTATAACTGAAGAATACACTTAGACATATTGTTCATCAGATCTGGACTTGGTGCTTTCATGATTACATCTCGTACAAATGTTGGCGGAAGAATACATCTTGTCGCAAGCATATGACGAAATTCTTTCAATTCCTGTTCCGTTGGAAGTTCTCCAAATAACAAAAGATACGCTACTTCCTCATATCCAAATCTGTCTTCTTTCAAAAATCCATTCACAAGATCTTTGATATTATAACCTCGATAATATAAATTACCAGGACAAGGAACTTCTTCTCCGTTAACAATCTTTTTAGCACAAACATCAGAAATGTTGGTAAGCCCCGCTAATACGCCCTTACCATTCAGGTCACGAAGGCCTTTTTTTACATCGTATTCTGCATAAAGCTCTTTCGGTATTACATTATTACGTTCAACCTTTTCAGCTAGTTCCATAATCTTTGGCGTATTTTCTAAAACAATACTATTAACGTCTTTATTCATGCAATAATCCTCCTGTCTGTTGGTTTATTATACTAAAAAACAATTTTATATACAATAAAATGTCTATGAAATCTTTATAAAAAGGCTGGTAGGAAAATCTCACTCCTACCAGCCTTTTATTTATATCCTTCAAAATTATATTCTTAAACTTACATAACTTGAACATTTCTCTGCAAATGACTTTTACTCTGACAGTAAATTACTTAATTGTGCAAACTCTTCTAATGTCAACGCTTCTCCTCTGACACTTGCACCCTTTCCAAGTTTTTCGATTGCAGCTTCTATTGTTTCTTTTGAAAAATTCAATTCTGCTGAATTCTTTAATCCATTTGCCAATGTTTTTCTGCGCTGATTAAATGATGCACGAATAATCTTAAACATCAATTTTTCGTCCTTCACCTGAACTTTTGGTTCTTCATATCGATCCAAACGGATAACAGCAGATCCAACCTTTGGTCTAGGCATAAAGCAGTTTGGTGGAACATTAGCCACGATATACGGCTTTGCATAATACTGTACAGCCAAAGACAGCGCACCATAATCCTTTGTTCCTGGTCCTACCTGCATTCTGTCAGCAACTTCCTTCTGTACCATAACTGTAATACTCTTGATTGGTACATTATTCTCAAATAATCCCATAATAATTGGTGTTGTAATGTAGTATGGCAGGTTTGCAACAACTTTGATTGGTCTGCCGCCATTCTCTTCTTCCGCCAATTTTGCAATATCAACTTTAAGAACATCTTCATTGATGACTCTGACATTGTCATATTCGCTTAATGTATCTTCCAAAATAGGAATCAACGCTTTATCAATCTCTACAGCAACAACTTTTCCTGCCGCACAAGCAAGATACTGTGTCATTGTTCCAATTCCCGGTCCAATCTCTAACACCATATCATCTTTTGTGATCTCAGCTGAATTAATGATCTTATCTAATACATGAGTATCAATTAGAAAGTTCTGACCAAACTTCTTCTGAAATGTAAAATTATACTTCTGCAGTACTTCTATCGTATTCTGAGGGTTACCTAACATCGGTTCTTTCATATCCCGTAAAACCTCCTTGCATTCTCTTCTGTTTTTTCTATTACTTCTTCCGCTGTCATTCCTTTTAATTCTGCAATTGCTTCTGCAACATACGGAAGATACAATGAGGAATTTCTCTTTCCACGATACGGTGTCGGTGCAAGATATGGACAATCTGTTTCCAGTACAATCTGCTCCATTGGAACAGCCTGCACAACTTCTTTTAATTTTTTCGCATTCTTAAATGTTACTACACCACCAACTCCGATGAGATATCCCATCTTTACATATTCAAGTGCCATTTCTTTTGAATAAGAATAGCAATGAATGATCGCTTTCAAACCTTGACCATATTCTTTCAAGATTTCAAAGGTATCTGCTGCCGCTTCTCTACTATGAATATTGACTGGCAAATTCTTTTCTCTCGCAAGATTCAACTGTCGGATAAACCATTCTTTCTGCTGCTCATGACTTTCTTTATCCCAATAATAGTCAAGACCAATCTCTCCAACTGCAACAATCTTTGGCTCTGAAACCAGTTTTTCCATTCTAGCAAAACTCTCTTCATCAAGTTCTCCAATCTCATCTGGGTGAACTCCAATCATTCCATATACGAAGGAATACTTTCTCGTAAGTTCTAAAATCTTATCCCACGAATGAACAGAAGCACTGGCATTAACAACAGCACTGATTCCACCATCTTCTAATGAACTTAAAAGTTCATCACGGTCTATATCAAATTGTTTATCATCATAATGTGCATGTGTATCTATAATCATGTTATGTCTCCTCAAAAGATTATGTTTTTATCATAACACAATATCATCTACTTTATCAAATGATTCCAGCATAAATGATTCAACCGTATTACCTGTTACGATATAGAACTTGTCTCCAGCATAAATTCCTCTGACATTCGAATTATATCCAACCATACTCTTTTCAAATTCACAAGTAAATCCCTCTTCCCCGTATGAGAATATATAATAGTCCGCTCCACCATTACTATATGCAATAAATCCAATCAGATTTTTCTCTGCATCTACCAATGCCGTCTTATAATTATAAGACACATCCGTACTCATCGCACCTTCTATCACATACTTATCTGCTTCTTGTACATTCGATGGATCCGAAATATCAAACATTGATACTTTAACACCATTCATTACTGTTCCTGTCTCATCCACATCCATTCCAATTCCTAAAAGTAACCCTTCACCATAAGGATGCAAATATTCTGAAAATCCAGGAATCTTCAATTCTCCTAATATTTCAGGATTCTTTGGATCTGACAAATCAACAGAAAATAATGGATCGATCTGTTTATATGTTACAAAATAACCAGTATCTCCCATAAATCTTGCAGAATATACCATTTCATCCGGTGCAAGATCTTCAATTCTAGAAAGTTCATTTAAATTCTCATCCAAAATATAAAGCACATTGTAAGACTTCTCCTCAGCCTCATCACTCACTGCCGACTCTAAGTTTTCGATTAAAGGCATTACTCCTTCTGAATTATCCGGCTCTACAGTTGCAACGAGTCGAAGATTATTCTCGTACTCATCAATACTAAAAGAATCATTCAAACGTCCATCAATTCTTGTCTGACCAACAGGATTGATCACACCATCTTTGTAAGCCAGCTTACGGATACAAGTTTGTGCTGTATCACTATTATTTATATCCCACAATACTTCACACACATAAATATTATCTTTACTAGCATAGAACAGACCACCCGTTCCAAACACTGCTTTTCTATCAATCTGATCCTCAGGATTCTTTAATGAAAATCCAGATATTACCGTATAATTCAAGCTATCTGTACTCTGTGGCATATAGATACTGTCACTCATAATCTTTTCGCCCTGAATCTCTGGAATATATGCTGCAACAGCAGATTTTCCAAATGATATATCCGCATAAAAATCACTGAACAAGTACACATAATCCCCTACTATACGCACAGAATTATAATTCCCACTCTGAGAAATCTTCGTCACCTTTTTAGGTGTAGACGGATCACCAATATCAAAAATCTCCGCTACTGTTTCTTGATGATAATATTCTCCAAGCCCATCATTCCTGTCTTCGTATATGTTTTTCGTATAAAATGCAATCAGTCTGTCATCTTTCACATACATTTCTGCATAATAACTTTCACTTTCCAGTTGGATCTCACCAAGAGCATCCATCTCTTCTGACGCAATTCCTACGATAGAAATCTTATCTCCATTCAATATATAAATATAATCTCCATCTGTCTTTATTATATCTGCTTCCCCAACACCTTCTTCTCTTACATTCGTATCAGAATAACTGCTTCCTGTCGCTACTGCCATAGATGATTCTGTACTTGCAGAATCTTCCATAGCATATTCAACCATGCCATATGACTTCGCTTGTATAATTTGATCTTGCTCTAACTTCGTATTGATCCAATCATAAATCTCATCATAATCTTTTGCTGTCGCAATCGTTTCCACTACTCCTGATGACTTTTCTTCATACTTTGCTGTGCCTACAGCTATTTCTGATCTTATCGACTGCTCTGATATTTTCATCGCTGCTGCACCAATCCCCACAACAACCACACAACATGCCGCTGCTGTCATAATCTTTTTCTGTCTTTGTTTCTTAAGCTTCTTATTATGTTCCAGTAATCTCTTCTCAATCATCTCTGGCTGTAAATTCTCTGGAACAATGATATCTTTTGTTTCTTTCTCAACTAAATCCCTTAAATCCTTTTCACTCATACAAACATAACCCCTTTTCTGCAATATTTTTTTACCTTTTACAATTCGAGTTCCCTAATCTCTTTTATTCCTAATTCAGATAAAAATATATAATCCCTATACAGAAAGTTTCTGTCGCATCCTATCAATTGCTCGACTCTTTCTTGATCGAACTGTTGCTGGATTCATATCCAGCATCTTTCCTATCTCATCACTTGCATATCCACCTAATACAGAGCAAGCGACGATCAAACGATCTTCTTCATTCAATTCATGAAAAGCAGTTCTTACATCTTGCTGTTCTTCCAACTCGTGCATAACACTAAGTTCTTCTGGAAGTTCCTCCATCGGTTCTTTTACCATCAATTTCTTCTTGCACTGATTCGCCAAAATTGTAAATATCCAGTTTTTGAACGCTTCTTCTTTTTTCAATTTCTTGATATTCTCATATGCTGCGATCACTGCTTCGCTTACCACATCTTCCGCATCCTGCTGATTCTTCATGGTATAAACTGCGAATTTATAAAGTTCTTTGTAAACTCGACTATATAATTCCGCAAATGCTTTCACATCCCCACGTTTTGCCTTACGTACTAATATCGTCTCTGAATACTTGTCAAATTCATACATCCTCCCACCTCCAGTCTATTTCTATTAAATCCCATATCCAATCTATGTAATAAACCACTCTCGTTTTAGTGAAATGATTCAATCATCATATCATCTGATATATATTAGAGTCATATTTTTTGTGTTTTGTTGCACTTGAATTCAATTTTTTTATATTTTCTAGTTTCTTGATCACAGAAATAAAAAGCCGTCCTCTCAAAGAACGACTTTCTAATCTTTTATATTTATTTTTCCTCGTCTTCTGGATTCTCAAGATCTTCTCCAGCAAGTTTGATCAGATTCAGAATTTCTTTGTCTGAAATCTTCAGATATTCTGACAGTTCATCAATCGTGATTTCTCTTCCTCTATCCTGTTTCATTTGCTGAATTGTTTCATCCAGATTGTTTACTTTTTCAACAAGGATATTATCACGTTTTTTCGCATCTGTCTGCTCTGCAATCAACGCCTGCATACCTCGACGGATCTCATCTCGAAGAATTGCATCTGCATTTTCCTCATCTAACATCTCTAAAGCTAACATAAGACTTACGTTACCTTCCTGCACAAGATCTCCAAGGTAAATATCTGGTGTATTCTTTTCTAACGCAATTTCAACAACAACTGGCATATAAATTTCAATCAAACGAGCCTTTGCAAGCGCATCACCTGAAACTGCCTGTGCAAACAATCTTTCTTTTTCTCCCGGCTGCTCTGCTTTTATATAAGACATATCACTCTGATACTCTTTTAAATAAGTTTCCTCAGCCATAGTAAGTGCAACTTTCTCTTTCTTCTCCTGCTGCGCCAATTCGCATCCTTCAATTTTAATTCCCTTCGACTGTAAATATGCAAATACAGATTTCATCTGTTCTTCACCAAGTTCGTTTTCTTGTGAAAACTTCTGAAGTTCCTGTATCGTAATATATTTTTTATTTTCTTCCGCTTTTTTCTGTAATTTGCGAAGCTGCTCTAAAAATTCCAGTTCTTTTTTCATGTTTTTATTCCTCACTCTAATCTTAAAATTCAAGACTTTTTTAGTCACGGTGCGGGAATCTGCCCGCATCTGATATATTCTCTCATCATTATACTGTCCATAATTTCTGTAACTAAAATTATGACATATTCATGAATGCAAAACAATAAGAATTTAACATTTCTTGTTAGTAAAAAAGTTTTCTTAACCACTACACCTCAACCGATAGATTCACTAATTCTATACTTTATATCTACACTATTCAACCGATAGCAAGCTAATTCCCGCTCTTTCTATCTGCCACACCAGCTCCCTTTCAACCGATAGTAACTTGATTTCCGCTCTTTCTATCTGCCCCAGCAGCACCCTTCAACCGATAGTAACTTGATTTCCACGCTTCCTATCCGCCACACCAGCGCATTTCAGCAGATAGTATCTGAATTTCTAATCTTCCTATCCGCCACACCAGCACCCTTGAACCGATAGTAACTTAAATATCACTCTTTCTATCTATTCCACAATACTTTTTACCCGATAGATTCGTTCTTTTTACTTCTTTCTATCTGCTAGAAATTACTTTCAACAGACAACTTCTCTAATTTCATCATATCTATCCAACAAAAACTATTTCCCCCTCTAAAAGCACAATGCCACTCGCCTAATGTATTGTCCAGACTCGCTCTTCCACTCAAATCCCCCTCTACTCCCTCCATTCAAACCTTCCCCCACAGTCCCCAAACTCCCCATGAATTAAAATTTGTTATGTAATACTTCCTTTTATATGTTATAATGTATTTAATTATAGACAAAATTAAAGGAAACGACTTATGACAGTTATTCGACCATTTTTCGGAGTGCGTCCTGCGGAAGCACTTGCTTCTTCTATCGCCGCACTTCCGTATGATGTTTATACACGAGTAGAAGCGAAAAACTACACAATGTCTCATCCGCTTTCTTTTTTGAATATCGATCGTCCGGAAACACAATTTTCCGATGACACAGATATGTATTCACAACAAGTTTATGATAAAGCGAATGAGCTTTTTGAAAATATGCTTGATAACGGTTCTTTTATTCAAGACGACACCACATGCTATTATCTTTATGCACTGACAATGAACGGACGTACACAGACAGGTTTTGTTGGCTGTGCTTCCATTGATGATTATTTAAATGGAACGATCAAAAAGCATGAGAATACAAGAGAAGAAAAAGAACTAGATCGCATCCGTCACGTCGATACAATGAGTGCTCAGACCGGACCGATTTTCTTAACATACCGACCTGATCATACACTCAAAACAATCGCAGATGCGATCAAACAGACTGAAGTTTTATACCAATTTACAAGTGAAGATAGGATTACACATCAAGTTTGGAAAATCAGTGATCCTGAGATGGTAACTCAGATTGCAGATACATTTTCCAGAATTGAACAAGTCTACATTGCTGACGGTCATCACCGTGCAGCTTCCGCAGTGAAAGTTGGGTTAAAGCGCCGAACAGATCATCCGGATCATACAGGAAAAGAAGAATTTAATTATTTTCTTTCTGTATTATTTCCGTCAGATGAATTGAAAATATATGATTACAACCGTGTTGTTACAGATCTTGCTGGACATAGTTGGAAGGAAATACTTGACGAAGCGGGTAAATATTTTATAGTTTCTGATGTGCCAGAAAGCTATTTTGACTCACAGTCGGAATCTTCTGCACAAACCGAATCTTTTCCTCATCCCCAGAAAAAAGGCGAAATCATCCTTTACGGAAACAACCGTTGGTATCTTTTGAATGTAAGACCAGAATATCTGACTGATAACCCTGTAGATGATCTAGATGTTTCACTTTTGCAGAAACATTTATTAACTCCAGTATTTCAGATTCAAGATCCAAGGACAGACAAACGCATCGATTTTATTGGTGGGATATTTGGTGTCTGTCGCTTGAAAGAGCTTGTAGATTCTGGAAAATATGCTGCCGCATTTGTCATGTATCCTACTTCTATGCAGGAACTCTTAAATGTAGCAGACGAAGGGCTATTAATGCCGCCAAAATCTACATGGTTTGAACCGAAATTACGGAGTGGATTATTTATCCATAGAATCGAGCGATAATTATGCTAAATAGTATGAAATATAAAATGAAGGAGATTTTAAGAATGATTCAGAGAAATGACCCTTGCTGGTGTGGCAGCGGCAAGAAATATAAAAAATGCCACATGCCAATGGAAGAACGAATTGCACTCCATGAAAGCAAAGGAGAGATCGTTCCGAACCGCAGTATTATCAAAACTGCTGCACAGATTGAAAAAATCCGTGAAAGTGCAAAACTCAATACACTTGTTCTGGACACTGTTGCAGAAAAAATCCATGCTGGAATGAGCACTGCTGATATCGATAAAATTGTTTACGATGTAACAACAGCACACGGTGGAATTCCTGCACCACTTAACTATCAGGGATTTCCTAAGAGCGTATGCACTTCCCTCAACAATGAAGTGTGCCACGGTATTCCAGATGAAAATATCATCTTAGAAGAAGGTGATATCATCAACGTTGACGTTTCTACAATTTTAGACGGATATTTCTCAGATGCTTCTCGTATGTTCAAGATTGGTAAAGTTGATGAACGCGCAGAACGTCTTGTTCGTGTAGTAGAAGAATGTGTAGAGCTTGGACTTGCTCAGGCAAAACCTTGGAATCACCTTGGAGATATCGCTGATGCGATCAACACACATGCTCAGGCTCATGGTTACTCTGTTGTAGAAGAAATCGGCGGCCACGGAATCGGATTAGAATTCCACGAGGATCCTTGGGTAAGTTACGTTACACCAAAGGGAAGCGAGATGCTTCTTGTTCCAGGAATGATCTTCACAATTGAACCAATGATCAATGAAGGAAGCCCAGAATTCTTCGTAGACGAAGACAACGACTGGACAGTTTATACAATGGATGACGGCCTGTCTGCACAGATCGAGTACATGGTACTGATCACAGAAGACGGCGCTGAAGTATTAACAAAATAATACATCCCTTTCAAATCGAAAAAAGACCGTTGACATTTCTAACAAGATTTGTCATTAACGGTCTTTTTTCATGCTTTTCTTTAATTATTTCCCTACATATTTTGCTTTCAGTTCATCGTACTGTGCTTTATATGCATCGTTCTGTTTCTTCTGAAGGATTGTCTGTTTGATCTTTCCTTCAACTTCTTCGAATGGCATTACAGATGCTTCGCTCTTATTCTCAACTTTGATCAGGTGATATCCGAACTGTGACTGAACTGGTCCTGTGATCACTCCAACTTCTGCTGCAAATGCTGCATCTTCAAATTCTTTTACCATCTGTCCTCTTCCGAATTCACCAAGGTCTCCACCCTGCTGTCCGGATGGGCATGTAGAACATTCTTTTGCTGCGTCTTCAAATGATTTTTCACCATTGTTGATCGCTTCAAGAACTTTTGCACATTCCTCTTCTTCTTTTACAAGGATATGTTTTGCACTTACTGTTTCTTCTTTTTTGAAGTTCTGTGGATTTTCTTCATAAAATGCTTTCACTTCTGCATCATCTACTGTGATATCTTTGATTGTTTCATTTACAGCAAGCTGTGCAAGAGTTTCAAGTCTTGTGTTCTCCATGATGATCTTGAACGCTTCTGTTTCTTCAAGCTTCAGATCTTCTCCCATTTTTGCATAAGCATACATAGAAACAACCTGATCTAACAGTTTCTCACGATACTGTGGGTAAGCTGCATACATTCTCTGTTCCTGTGGTAATTTCTGTAAATACAGTTCAAATTCTGCATTTGTGATTTCTTTTCCGGCTACTACTGCCAAAACATCATTATTGCTCATTTTTATTCTCCTCTTTCACTTCTCCGGTGTTGCATATCTCGTCTTTCTCAAATGTAGTCTCTTCTGCCGCATTTTCTTCAGATATATATTCTTTATCTGCATCTGTGCGCTCTATTTCCGTATTTTCAGTTTCTTGTTCTTCCAATACTTCTTGTTCTACAAAGATTTTCTGCACTTCTCTGTCATATGTAAAGATTCCATTTACCTCATCTTCAATATCAGACACCTGAGTATAAATACTAGCACAAAGTCCTTTTGGAATCAACGCTTTCACTTGGTCTTCTCTCTTCATAAATGCTTGATTTAATTTTTCTAGATTCTTATATGTTCCATATCCATATAATTTTTCGCACGCACTATGTTCCTCATTTTGAAGCGCATATCCACCATATTCACTTAAAACAAATGCTCTTTTTCCGTCTGAACGTGCCCTCAATTTAAAGAAATAATTGTGAATACTATTAAAATCTCCGCTTCCTTGATCAAACCAACCACTCGCAGAATCGATCAATCTATGTGGATCAAGCATTCTTGTGATCGCTGTCAATTCTTCTGTTCTAAACTGTCCCCATCCTTCATTGAAGATAACCCATGTAGAAATACAAGGATGACCTTTTAATACGCGAATGGTTTCTTTCATCTCTGCCACAAATTCTTTCTGTCCCATTTTATCTTTTCTAGAAAGCAGGCCAAGATGTTTATCTTTCACTTTTATATTTAGCCACGAAAGAAACGTTGCAAGATATGTAACGAACCATGATTTATATTCGCTTCCTCCATTTACCATATCCTGCCATACGACCATGCCTAAGCGATCACAATGATAATACCAACGCTGTGGCTCGATCTTAATATGCTTGCGGATCATATTAAACCCAAGATCTTTCATTGACTGAATATCAAAGATCAACGCTTCGTCTGTCGGTGCTGTATAAAGCCCCTCTGGCCAATATCCTTGATCCAGTACGCCCTTCTGGAACTGTACTTCATGATTCAGACAGATTCTTGGATGATCCGCTTCATCTTTTTCTATAGAAAATGTACGAAATGCAAAATAACTCTGTACCTTGTCTGGTGTATCATCTTCCGCATCAAAAAACTGCTCCATCTCAACTGTAAAATAATACAGATATGGATTTTCACATGTCCAGCCTTGAACCTCCGGCAGTTTGATCTCTATCGTTTCATTCGAATTGCCTTCCATTTCTGCAAGGATCGGTGCACTTTCCGGTCTCACATTCAGATCTGTATAAATCTGTGGTCTACGTACAGAGATCTTCACTGGCATTTGTTCTTTCGACTTCACTGTAAAACGAACTGTTCCACTCTCATAATCTGGCTCTGTTGTCAACTCTTCTATATAAGCTTCTGGCACATATTCCATCCATACGGTCTGCCAAATTCCACTCTGCGCTGTATAAAACATTCCACCACGTTCCAATTTCTGTTTTCCTCTGGAATGATAGGATGTATCACTAGCGTCTCTAACACACAGAACAATCTCCTGTTCCATCAAAAAGTTTCCCGACATCTTTGACCTTTTCAAAAAGTCTGTAATATCCACCTCGAATGGTACATATCCACCGTCATGCTCTACGATCGCTCTTTGATTAATATACACAATACAGTTCTGATCTACTGCCCCAAAATGTAGGATCAAACGGTTTGATTGATTCAATTTCTCATCATCAACATCAATCTCTAAGCGATACCACAAATACTCATCCGGCTGAAGCTGACGTTCCACTCCAGACAATGCACTTTCCGGTGAAAATGGCACAAGGATTTTTCCATCATATTCAAATGGTCTGCAAAATTCTTTCGTGATCGCATAATCCCACAATCCATTCAAACACACAAAATCCTCTCGTTCCATCAACGGTCTCGGATACTCTTGTAACACCCGTTCTTTATTAAATTCTTTTCCCCATCTTGTATATAATTGTTTCATAACAATCTTCCTTTTCGTATCCCCTTATTATGTAATTTTATGTTTATTTCCAATACTTTTTCATATAAATCTCAGCTTGCTTTTCCGAAACAGAAACTTTTTCAACCAACTTCTGAAGCGTAGTTTCTCTTGAACAACCAAATTCTTTACATGTATCTATCAACGCATGTAACCCTTGCTCGATTCCTTGTTCAACACCATCTTCATACAAATCCTCCAAAGCCTTACACATATCTACGCCTCCTTCTGTTTCATTACAAACTACATTTTTAAATATCTTTTCTTTCTCATTTTTACATTGTAACATGCTCAAAATTAATTGTAAATCTGTTTGAAATTTTTCAAAATCCCCCCTCATTCTTTTTATTTTCCCTATAGAAAAAATCGCACCCAATATCAGATTTTCTTTCTAAATATCAGGTGCTTCTAAATATCTATTTTGTTATTTTTTCTATCTTATCAGTTTCATCTGTTGAGAAAAAAAGAATCCCTTCTGCTTCCTTTATTTCTGATTTTGTATCCAATATAATCTTATATTCATACCAATATTTTTCACCAGATTCTTTTTTCTCTAATAAAATATTTGAAATCTTAGCTTCTGTCTCTCCATTTTCTTGATACTGTTTAAATCCTTGAATAATAATATTATTTCTCATTGCACATTCAAAACCATGCTCCGTCAAATATCCTGCATACTTTTCTTTCATCCACGTTTCAAATTCCTCCACTGCCGATTCATCTAAAAAATCAAGATTTGAAAACGTATCATAATCTTCTGCAGTAATAGAATATATCTCTGAAAAAAATTCTTTTATTATATTCTCTTCTTTATTTTGACTGTTTTTTCCACATGCAGAACATAGAAAGATTATTCCAAAAAACAATATATAGCACTTCGCATATTTTTTCATACGAATACCTCCTTTTCTTGCCTGATCTATTTTACATCTCCACCTTAACACAGGAATCTTACATAAACGTGACATTTTACATTTTTTCAAAAATATCTCTATTCTATTTTCTCCCACTTGTTCTCTTCCTCAAAAAACAGGTGACAATTTCTCAAAATGTAGTAAACTACTACTAATAAATTCATTTTGAACGAGGTGATAACTTGAATCAAATTTTACTTATTGAAGACGATACATTTTTAGCTGCTGAGATTGCTGACTTCTTGCACGAAAATAACTATCATATTACCATTGCCCACAATGGTAAAGAGGCTTTTAAATTCATGAAAGAAAATAACTATGAACTATGTCTTTTAGATATCGGATTACCAGATTGTTCTGGTTTTGAGCTATGCAAAAAAATCCGTTCCCATTTCTTCAACCCAATCATTATGCTGACAGCATATGATAATGAAGAGGATATTATCCAAGGATTGGAGTGTGGTGCAGATGATTATATTACAAAACCTTGTTCTCTTCGTATATTATTATCCCGAATTTCTTCTCAACTGCGAAGACAGGATTGGTTTAAACAAAAAGAACTGGGTTCTTTGGTAAGCGGTGAATTAAAAATTGATCTCACACATTGTATGATTTTAAAAAATAATACAACACTATCTATTGGTGATACAGAATTTAAGTTATGTCTTGCGCTCGCACAAAGTGACGGACGCATTATGCCACGAGACTTACTGTTGAATCGCATTTGGGACATCAATGAACGATTTATCGAAAATAATACATTATCCGTTCATATCTCCAGACTTCGAAAAAAACTGGGGACGTTCAATGGCGAAGCTTATATAGATACTGTCAAAGGAATCGGATACCGCTGGAATTTTCCAGTTAAGAGGGAAGCATAATGAAAAGAGATTACTCACATTCTATAAAAAATAAATACTCATTCCTAAAAAAATCCATATTTGCAAGTTCTTGTATTGCTATATTGTTTTACACACTCTTTTTGTACCAATATATCATTTATCAAAATACAGTCCTGATCGGAATCTTTTCTGAACAACTTGATTTTGAAAATGCATTATCGTGTGTGAATCTATTGTTTTCTTCAGGATCCAGCAATACTTCTGCCCATCAAAAAGGACTCTTATTATTACAAAATGCGGGCTATTCAAGTACTTATCGTACATTTTTAACAATGGACTGGTCTCGTATAACACTATTATTTTTTCTAATCTTACTTGTTCTGTTCATACTTTTTTTGATCAATGTAAAATTCGAAAAACGTAATATTAAAAACGAAACCCAAACTATTACATCTTGGATCAATGGAGATTCGCAAACTTTACCATCCGTCCGCTACATATCAGAATCCGTTACTTTCGCAATCTCACTGTTAAAAGAAAAATTACAGAATCAAAAACAGATTCATGAAGCAGATACCGAACGGATGATGCACTACATGGAAGATATTTCTCATCAACTGAAAACACCACTTGCGGTAATTCGTGTTATATGTGAAAAATTAAGTCTTCAAGACCCAAAATATTCAAATTCTATGAATAAGTGTTTACAGCAAGTGGATAAAATGTCAGCTATGATTCATGATCTGCTTCAGCTTGGCAAATTCGACTGCAGTAAATTTGTTATGAACTTTTCATTGATCAGAGCTCATGAACTAGTGGAGCCCCTTATAAATGATCTAGATCATCTTGCTATCAAAAAAAATTTAGAATTTATTATACAGGGAGATTCTAAGACCTCATGGTTTTGCGATATTTTTGTGATGAAAGAAATCATTGGAAATATTTTAAAGAATTGCATTGAACATTCTCACAATGGTGAGATCATACTCTCTTATACCGAAACAGAAACAATGCATCATATTTCCATTCAAGACTGCGGATCGGGTTTTTCAATGGGACAAGAAAAAACAATCTTTGACCGCTATTCTTTGGGGGATCGCGAAAACCAAGAAGGAACAGGATTAGGGCTTGCCATCGCACAACAGGCAATAAAACTACATTTTGGATCAATCTGTGCAAAAAATCGACTAGAAGGGGGCGCTGAATTTATCATTACATTCCCAAAATTAGATACGAATACATTTTACAAATGAATTGTCACGTTTATGTAAGATTTATGATATATAATAAAACCAATCTAATTCACCACTGAAAGGAGGCTTATTATGTATCATAAATCATTTTCTCTTTTAATCTTTATTTCCTACATAACGATCCTTTTTTGCGCATGCAGTAATAAAGCCAGTACTTCCTCTACGGTACCAGATTTTTCTTTTGATTCTGTCACTGTATCTATCAATCATTTACCTGATACGTTTTCCTTAGGTCTTATAGCAAACATGCCTGACCGACAGCAGATCGTCTATAATGACGATGACACACATCGTTTTGTAATTGAAATTATGCTAGAAAATAATGATCAGATCGATCTAGAAAAAGATACACTGTTTGTAGGCGATTCGAAAGGATATGCTTATACTTATAAGGGGGAACTAATAGAATATCCGTACTTAAATGATTCGATTGTTTCCAATATGTATCAATTACAACAAGGTAACTGTGTCCTAGACTGGGAACAATCAAAGTTCTTTTGTCGAATTTTCGGCAATATAAAACAAGAAAATTTACTTGATATCGCAGAAAGCGTGGTGATTTTTTCAAATGAATGAAATTCTTAAAATAACAGATTTAAATATGATTTATGAAAAACATGGACCGAAAGTTCATGCTTTAAAAAATGTGAATTTATCACTCCAAAAAAACAGTTTTACTTCCATTGTCGGGCGCAGTGGTTCCGGCAAAACAACATTACTAAACATCATCGGTGGACTTGAACCTCCCACTTCTGGATCTGTATTGCTTAATGGACAAAATTTGTATCAAATGCGAGATGGTGCACGAACCGAATTTCGTCGCAGACAAATTGGATATGTCTTTCAATTTTTTAATCTAATTCCAGAACTAACGGTTTATGAAAATATTTGTCTGCCTTCGTATCTCGATCACCACGATCCAGATTTATCTTATATTGAGCAGATAATCGAAAAACTAGGACTTGAATCTAAAAAAAATATTTATGCCGCGAGACTCTCCGGTGGAGAACAGCAACGTGTAGCTGTTGCTCGTGCATTATCCTGTAAACCAACCATTTTATTAGCAGACGAACCAACCGGTAATCTTGATAAACGTAATGGAACTGAACTGCAAAATCTATTGCATTTTTCACATCAATATTTTAAGCAGACCATATTACTTGTCACCCATGACCTTGACATCGCAAGATCTGCACAACGAATCATTACATTAGAAGACGGACAGATTTCCTCTGACACCGATAACAAGGGGGATTTAGTGTGAAAGAAAGTAGAGGAAAGCCATAAATGGGCGCACTTTAATAAGCTGT
>CAZAEC010000005.1:0-129747 GCA_964484055.1 uncultured Clostridium sp. | reverse complement strand
CCTAGTATTATATCTTATTAGGTCGAGGTGTTACAACTATGTTATATCACAACATTTCAAAAGTTCATAAAAAGAATCATACGAGTTATTTATTCTTTCAATATATGTTATATGACTTTGCGTTGAAAACATATGATGACATGCAATTCTAAACTCGTCTCCTATTCCATATACATATTTTTCTTCTACGACACTTTTACAATCACTAAATTTCATATGTGATGATGATAATTGAAATAATTCTTGATCCACATAACCATCTTCAACATACAAATTGTATTGTTTTAGGATACCATCCATTTCAGAAAGCATTGTCCTGCATTTTTCTAAATAGCTTGTATTTTCAGACGGTACATTCATTCGGAAACCACCAATCGAAAATTCATCTTTCAAATATTTTTCAAAAACCCATTTATAGACACTTTCCAATTGTTTTCCATTTCTTTCTAATTGTTGATAATATCCTGCCATTTGAATGTCTGCTAATGTGTTAAACATCCTTGTTGAATATCCTGGCTCATATGCATGTTTTGAATGCATAAACATAAATCTTTCAACAATCCCTTTATGTACATCCTTTTCTACCAGAGTAATTCTCCACTGCATATCCACATAGCCAAACCAATACATGAAATTATTCAACAATGTTGGCTCATCCAGATTTTCTTTAATCCATTTTGAATCATATTTACATACAATTTTATGAGGATCCATATCAACCTCTGAATCGTTCTCTTTCAGCTCTCCAAATATGACATTAATCTCAGTTTTGAAACCTCCATCACCTGAAAACAGTTTTTCTTGTTCTTTTTCTGCTCTCTTTCTCGTCCGTAATTTAAGTCTATCCCCAATAACTAAAGTATCAGGATTGTCCTGTATATTAACAATAATTTGTAAATAATTAAGATTTGCTTCTTCCCATTCAACATACTTCTTGATAATTTCTTTTTTATCATCTATTTTCAGCTCTTTCGGGAAATATAAGCGTTCTCTTTCGAATTCATGATATACTTCATACTCGTCCAAAAGCCATTCAGCAGATTTTTCAAATGATAATAATTCTTTTCGTATTTCTTCACCATAAGCATCTACAATTGACTTTTCAAAAAGAATATTTCTAACAGCATACTTCTTGTCCCCTATTGCATCTTTAATATAAGAAAATTCTATTTTCTCAAATAACTTGTTTATTTTGTACAGTAGAATAAAACTTATATGTAACCTCTGATGTTTTGTCGTAATCTATAATACTACACTCAGCAAAAATATCTGTTATTTGCTGCTAGATTCGTCTTTCACTGGCTCTGATTGAACGAACCCTCTCAAGCAATTCCCGGAAATAATCTTTACCAAATAAAGTCTTTCCTTGCTTTAATCGTTCATCATCCATTGCAAAGTCTTTTCGCATATACTCCTTCAATACGTTCGTTGCCCAAATTCGAAATTGAGTTGCTTGTTTTGAATTAACTCTATATCCAACGGAGATAATTGCATCCAAATTATAATAATTTGTTATCGAATTCTGTGTTTTTCCAGGAATCGCACCATGTGGAGTGGTTATTTCCATTTTGGAAATAACCACTTGCTCATTAAGTTCTCCATCTTCAAATATATTTTTCAAATGCTTACTAATTGCCGGAATTTTCACACCAAACAATTTAGCCATAGCTTTCTGTGTAATCCAAATTGTTTCATCTTTTATAACAGCATTTACTGTAATTTATTACTCTTCTTAAACATAATGTACTGTTTATCGATATGATTTATATAATCTTAGTCGCTCCCTCACGGGGAGCGACCGCAATCTTGCACAAAAAACATCTCATTTCTTGTTCAAAATGTCAATATTTATTCAAATATGTTATTTTTCATCCATTTTTTGATCAAACAAAACTTAATTTGAATTTTTTTGCAGTGCGAATCGTCTAGAGCTTTTATGTTAGCTTAACATTCGCACTCATGTTTCCACAATATGCCTTTTCTTTATCTTTCTAAAGAATTGCTATTTTTGCAAATCAAAAAATTTCATCCTCATCATTTTTGATATATTATAATTTCATTTTCTTTTCTACTAAAACAAAGAAATATTTTCTTTCTCTTATTTTCTCTATTATATCAAAACATATAGCAAAAGTACAGAACAAACATTCGGTTTTAATTTCTTTTATTTCTAATAAACATTTACAAAATATCTTTTTCTTCCACACTCCCTCGTGGAGAGCGACGATGTTGCAATTGCGAATATAACCACTAAAAGTTTCTAAATACAAAAAGACAGCTGAATATTCGCCCTGTTATACAAGCAATTCAACCGTCCCTAAAGTGATATTTAAAATTGGAATATTCAAAAGTTTAGTAGAATCTACTTTTACACTCAAAATAATTCTGGCTCATTCTCAATCACGTCTTCTGCCAAATATTTTGCATCCATATTTTCGATTCCATAACTGCCATCTGAAATTTGTTCAGCAAGTTTGCTAGAATAATAAATATCAAACGCCTTTCTTAAATCAATTCCTTTTATCTCGGAAATTGCATTTATAATATCATTTTCCAAGTTCTGCTTATAAACTTCTTCCAGTTGTTTTTTATCTACCATTATTTTTCACCTCATACGCTCTTTCAAAAGTAATAAGCTGATTCAATGTTTCTTGATTTACAATACATATTTAATCATTCATCTTATAATGTCTGTTGATCCATGATATACAATCATACATTAATTCCCTTTTCCCTCACGAAATCTGTAATATCCTCTACCAAATATTCTTTTCCCTGTGTATGAAGAACATCATAACACTTAATAATATAATCATCCAAAATCCCGGTTGAATTTAATATTTTATACACTTTGGCTGGAGACATTTTCCATTTATCCGCAAGACTATATAACAAAAATATCGAAAAACTCAATTCCTTCTTCTCACACATAATCTTCACCAACCTTTCTTTCAGATCCTCTAATTGGATTATAGCAAATCACTTATTCTGCTCCCCAGCATAGACCCTCAACCTGATTTCTGTTCCTTCCGAAACATCAGCATAACACCCTACTGTATACTCAATATTTTTCTGTATTTGATATAAAGTAGCTGATCCACCTGCTCCAATTTCAACCGTCTGTTCCTGTCCATTTTCTGAAAGATGAACAACAATATCGAAAGCATTTGGATTATGAAATGATAAGTTACCCGTGTGTGATGAAACTTTTTGATCACTATATGTAACTACATATAAATTCTCTTTTGACTCTTCTGCGCATACCACTGAACAATCCCACATTTCTGTTTCGCTAACTGTTTCTAGTTTTGAACATGCACAAAATGAGAAACAAAAAATGGCTACCAAAATGATAAATATTTTTTCATAAGCAGCTCCTTTCTATAAACTGATTTAAACTTTTTTATTTAAAATAGCTTCTTTTAACAGCAATGGCATGTTATTGTGCATCATAGCGGAATATTGCTCTGCGCTGACATTTGCATTTGTCATTATCCATTCCCTTGTCATGCCCAAACCTCCATAACAAAAGAATTTCACTGCAACCTCTAGTTCTGTTGTCAATTTCTCTACGCCCAAATACTCCTTAAGTATTTTCTCATACATATTTACATTGTACTGTTGGATATAAGCTCCCAAAGCATTTTGAGAAGAATCTGAGTATGCATTTTTATAAAATTCTATATCTTGCTTCATATTATAAAGCACCATCGTTGCCTCTTCAATGCCCATCACTCCGTGAGATGAGCGAACGCATTCTTCAACCATGTTTGCAAAAATCCATGCTACCAGATCATATTTATCTTTAAAATGATAGTAAAATGTTTTTCGATCTGCACCACATTTCTCACAGATTTCTTTTACTCGAATCTGAGATAAAGGAATTGTTTTCATCATTTCTTTTATTTTATCCGCAAATAATTTCTTTGTTTGATTTATCATGTCTATCTACCTCCTTCTTCATCGTACCACATTTTTGTAATTATGTCCGTATTTTCCACATAATTCGTTTTTGTGGATATAGAGAATCTCAGCAATATGTTAAAGTATTTATATACATTATAGGAGGTATCAATAATGAACAGAGTATGTGAAATCCTTAATATCAAAAAACCGATTGTTTTAGGTCCTATGTCTTGGATCACTTCTCCAGAGCTTGTCGCAGCAATTTCTAATGCTGGCGGATTAGGTGTATTAGGCATCAGCGCTGGATCCGAGGAAATCGAAACAACTATCGAAGGGACTGCCGAAGCAATGCGACGTGCAATTCGAAAAACAAGAGAGTTGACAGATCAACCTTTTGGTGTAGACGTTTTTCCAAAATCAAATGACGTACAAGGTTTTAGTGCCGCTATTGTTGAAGTCATGAAAGAAGAAAATGTAAAAATTGCTGTATTAGCTGGTGTGGGTATAACTGAAGATGATGTTAAAAACTTAAAAAATGATGGATTTACCGTTATCTTTAGAGAGATCAATCCAAGTGTAAGAAGTGCTGTGATGGCAGAAAAAGCTGGCGCCGATATTATTGTAGCAACAGGATATGATGAAGGTGGCTGTATGCCTGTCGCATCTACTGGAACATTGTCTATTACTGCACTGATTGCAGATGCTGTAAGTATTCCTGTTTTAGCTGCTGGCGGAATTGTAAACGAAAAAATGGCAAAAGCAACAGCTGTTGTCGGAGCAGAAGGTGGATTTGTCGGTACTCGTTTCATTTTATCAAAAGAATGTAGAGCCGCTCAAGTTATCAAAGATGATATTATGGCAACTCATCCTGATGATTATATAGAATTCGTACAAATGAATGGATTTTCCAAATGGAGATCTACACCTCATAAAATCGCGCTCGAAGGTCGTAAAGCAAATCAAAATGGAGATTTAAATCCAAATTCAGGAAGCTTTTTCGCTGGAATGTATAAAGGCGATCTAGATGCAAGTGTCAATACTATTAGTAATGTAGCAAGTTTAATAAAGAGCATTGATTCTTGTGAAGATATTGTAAACGAACTCGCAAAAGGATACGAATAAAACCTTACACTGTCATAAAGCAATATGCCCCTGTCACCGCAACTTGACAGGGGCATATTATGTTCAAGCCAATACAGAAGCATTATCTGTAAGACTATCTTTTTATAAAATTTTTCTCATCATATCACACTGCCAAAACAAACTTCTGTCCTTCTACTTCCGTCACTTCCAATTCAATCCCATATAATTCTCGAATACTATCTTTTGTGATCACATCCTGTGGTGCACCTTCGATCAATACCTTTCCATCCTTCAGACCGATCACCTGATCAGAATAGACAATTGCCTGATTGATATCATGAAGTACCATGATGATCGTTATATCAAACTCTCGGTTCAATCTTTGAACAAGCTGCAAGATTTCAATCTGATAGCGAATATCCAGATATGTAGTTGGCTCATCCAAAAACAGTGTCTTTGTCCCCTGTGCCAATGCCATAGCAATCCACACTCTTTGACGCTGTCCACCAGAAAGACGGCTGACTTCTCGATTTCGATATGGGAGCAAATTCGTTACTTCCATTGCCCACTCCACTTTTTCTTCGTCTTCCGAAGTGGCAGCCTGCATCATTTTTTTGTGGGGTGTACGTCCCAAACTGACTAACTGTTCTACTGTAATATCATCACTTGCTGTATTATATTGTTGGACGATTGCCACTTTTCGTGCAAATTCTTTCAGATTCAAGTTCTGCACATTCTTTCCCTTTAGGAAAATGTTTCCTTTTTTCGGATACAGATTCTTCGTCATCAAAGAAAATAATGTGGATTTTCCACAGCCATTGGCTCCCATGATTGTTGTGATCTTTCCTTCCTTGATTTCAAAAGACACTCCATCTAATACTTGATTTTTTCCATAAGAAAAACTCAGATCTTTGACCTTCATTGCCGGTTTATTTTCCATATTTCTTTGACCTCCTTAACAGAATGATAAAGAATGGACCGCCTACCACACTCATAATGACAGAAGCGGATACTTCGTATGGAGCAGCTATTGTTCTTCCGATGGTATCTGCCAAAAGAAATGTGAATGCTCCAAACAACATGGAAAACGGTACTAATTTCTTATGGTCACTTCCAACAAGTAATCTTCCGATATGAGGAACGATCAGACCTAAGAAACTGATCGCACCTGCTACTGCAGTCGAGATACTTGCAAGAAGCACAGCGATCAGAGAAATCACTATTCGCATCGTATTCACATTCACGCCCAGACTTCGTGCTGTCTTGTCTTCCAAAGATAAAAGATTACAAGTACCGCAAAATACCATAGCTAAGAGTAATCCTACAACAACATAAGGCAGCAATGTATACACATCATCCCATGTTTTCATTGTAATATTCCCATTTACGATTGCGGCAACTCCTGACATATTTCCACCATTCATGGAATTTAACGTATCAGACAATCCGGTAAACATCGCATTCACAGCCACACCTACTAAAATAATACGAAGAGGACTCAAACCACCTTTCCACGAAAGGCTATATACCAGAAAGAATGCAAGTACACCGCCCAAAAAAGCAAACATCGGTGTGAAAAAGAATAAGGAAGGAGCAAATGCTGTGATCAGTACTGCTGCAAAACTAGCTCCACTGGAAATACCAATAATGCCCGGATCTGCCAATGGATTTTTTAACACTGCCTGAAAAAGCACACCGGATACTGCAATCGCTGCTCCTGCAAGCATAGATATGATAATTCTAGGAAAACGAAGATCATAGATTGTTGCCACATCCTCATTAAATTCCACAAATAAACCGTGAAGCAGTTCCCCGAAACTCACCTTTAAACTTCCGATATTCACAGATGCGAAAAACAACACCACTAAAAGTCCAGCCATAATCACGAAAGAGACGGCAGCACGTGCCGTCTTTTTCATTTTTCTGCTTTGATCATCTCTCTGCTGTTCCTGTTTTTCTTCTGAGAAGGAGCGTTCTCTTTTTGTTCTTTTCTCTTTCATTCACACTCTCTCCTTCCTACTTCTTCTGTGATTCTTCATATTTTTCAGTTGCATCAGAGTCTTCTGCTTTCTGTTTTGCGTTCTCACTGTTTTCTTTTGCTTTCTTTGCGTCCTCATCACTTTCCAGATAAAGGATTGGCTGCAACTCTTCCAGTGCTTCTGGATATTTAAATGTGGCACTCATTCCAAACAATTCGTAAGTAAGATAATAGACTCTGTCATTTTTTACTGCTTCAAAATGCTGCCAGATATCATTTGTTTCAAAATCTTCTTTGAACATTTCTGTTACCTGATCTGGCAGAGCGTGAGCTGCACAAAGGATGATATCCGGTTCTTTTGTCTTCATATCTTCCGTATTCACCGTCAGGAATTCCTGTTCCGTTCCGGCATAGACATTTTCTCCACCTGCCAATTCCACAAGACTTCCCACATAAGAATTTTCTGTGGCAATGATATAAGACCCCGGAAGTCCCATCAGGATCATCACCTTTGGACTTTCTTTTCCTTCATTTTTCTCTTTATATTCTTCATAAAATGCTACAAATTCATCTACCAGTGTCTGTGCCTGTTCTTCTCTGTCAAAGATTTCCCCCAATTCCTGAATGGAACGATACATTCCCTGTACACTTCGAAGATTTAAGAATGCCCAGTCTATATCGATAGCTTCATACTTTGGCTGCAGATCACTCTGCAAAGAAGAAGGGCTCAAAATCCAATCTGGTTTTAAGGACGCCACAATCTCCATATCTGGGCTCATAGCAGTTCCTACCGTTTCCACATCCTTGTATCTTTCCGGAATAGTAGATACCGTGCTGCTGCATACACCCACAAGTTCCAAATCTAATTTATCACAGATATCTGCAGTTGCCGGAGAAGTGGCAATGATCTTTGGCTCGCTCTCCATGGAAGCCACTTTTTTCTTCGCCGCTTCCACCGCTGCTTTTTCTTCCTGATCACTGATTTCCAACAGGGTTCTCACATCTTCTTCCGAAACGGATTCCGTATCCGATGTGCGGTCACTTTTTCCCTGTTTCTGATCCACGCAGCCGGTCATGGAAAGTAACATCGCCACACTCAAAACTAACGCAGATACCTGTTTCCACTTTTTACTCCTCATCGTCTTGTGCGCCTCCCCATCTCTTCCAATTTCTTCGGAAGTAATAGACCACACCTGCCGCTACACCAATCAAAACCAGTCCACTGATCACAATTGCCAGTGCAATCTGAAATGCAGAACTGCCGGAAGAAGCTTCTTTCACATCCTCTGTATCCTCTGCATTTTCTGCTGTAGAAAGGCTCAACCCCTGTGCTCCATTTAATGTAGTGTCATCTGTATTAATGCTTTCATCTTCTGTAGCTGCATTCGTAATACTGCTCTCTAATTTCGGTGCTTCACTTGTTTCTGTATCTTTTGTCGTATCATTTGTATTTCCGGAAAGAGAAGAATTTCCTGACAACGTACTTCCACCACTTGTTGTGTTTCCACTGCCTGTAGAACCGCTATTTCCTAATGTATTACTGTCCGTTGACGTATTGTTGTCTACTGATGTCCCACTTTCCGCAGTTGCAGTCACAATCGTAGCTTTCATATCAGTACTGTTCCCTGCACTATAATTGCTTGGGTAGACATAAAAGATTACATCTCTTCCCATCGATTCTACATACATTCCAACTCTTACCACACTGTTCTCACTTGGCACTTTCATGCAGATATCTGCTGTTGTTCCGTTAGAATCTGTTCCATTTCCGGTCACCCCCAGCTCTGCCGGAGTAGACCAGCCGGAATCTCCTACGTTCTGTACCCAGAAGCTGTGATTCGATGTGTAATCCATCAAACTCATACGGATCGTCAGATAATAGCTCCCATCCGATGTAACTTCCATAATACCTGTATTGTAAACCGCACCTTCTACCATGCCCTGTCCTGTCGCATAACTAGCTTCTCCACCAGAATCTTCAATTGTTCCTGTTACCGGATGACGATAACAAGGAGTAATACTATTGGTATATACATTACCAGATGCCGCATATGCTGGAAACGCAGGAACGCCTACCCCCAGAATGAGGGCAAGCGCGAATGCAAAAATTCCAGCCAGGACCCTATGTTTCCTTTTTTCTGTTTTCATATTCTATTGATTCCTTCCTGTAACTATTTAACAATTTCTCGATTGTTTTTCCTATTTGCTTCATTTTCATCCTACTCTGCATCTTTTACAGCCTCTTCCAATTCCTCTTTTTTCATATCTGAGATTATATTTATCTGCGGATAAAATACATTTCCCAAGCTTTTTTCTAACATTTTGGGAGAAATATATGCAAATCCATGGATTTTGTAATCTGGCATCAATTGGTTAGAATCCGCTACATAGATCATCTGCTCTCCACTCTTGCAAAGCCCAACTACTTTTCCACGAATCTCAATTCCTTGATATACCAAAATCAGTTGATCTCCAAGTTGGATATCATTTTCTTTTGCAAAACGATCGGACAGCCAGATTCCCTCTTTCTCTCCCTCATATTCTGCTCCGCTTGTCACAAGCATCGTAGACACATTGTAATCTTCCGATACATTTAACGAAACCGTTTTTTTTCGTATCTTTAAGTGTTACATTCACTGTGAGGTATCGTGTTGCTGCGTCTACTCCTTCAATTTCCTTTATTGCATCAATATTTTCTTCCGTAAATCCACTTTCTGAATAAATACGATAATCTGCCAATTCATTATTCGATAATGTAGAGATATCCTTTCCACACACACGGATTGTTCCGCTCGTCGGACTATCCAATCCGCCTAACATATTTAGTAATGTAAATTATCCCGCGCCAGAAGGTCCTAATATTACAACAAATTTGCCTTCTTCCAAAGAAAAATCAATATGATCCAAAGCCTTTAATTCATGATCTCCAGCTTTATATACTCGAGTCACTTTCTCAAATTCCACGATTGACATATCTATCCCTCCAATCCATTCGTGTATCAAAGCTTATATTAGTCAACACTAACCGTATTCTAATCCTACATTTTCTTATTGTCAACTCTAAAGAAACAAAAAACCTTCAAATTGATCATTAAACTGACCAATTTGAAGGTTTTGCTTTTATTTACACTTATGCACTTAAATCTCCGGATGCTTTTGTCACATTATCTGCAATCGTTTTATGCTAACAATGGCTTGATTGCCTCTGTCAATGCATCCTTCTGTACCTGAGCTTCTGCCAGATCTTTTCCTAATGTTGTAAAATATGTCTTGATCTTTGGTTCTGTTCCTGAAGGACGAACAATCACTGTAGCGCCACCTTCCAGAGTATAGATTAATACGTTTGCTGCTGGAAGTCCTGTCTCTTCTGGTTTTGTGTAGTCTGTTACTTTTGCTACCTGATAACCAGCCAATTCTACAGGTGGGTTTTCACGAAGATTCTGCATGATACCAGCCATTTTATCCATTCCTGAAAGTCCTGGAAATTCATAGCTGTCTACTTTATTCAAGTAACGTCCATATTCTGTATAAATTTCTTCCAAACGCTGTTTGATTGAAGATCCAATACTTCTATAATATGCTGCCATTTCACAGATCAGCATAGAACCAATGATCGCGTCTTTGTCACGTACATATGGACCAGCAAGATAACCATAGCTTTCTTCGAATCCAAAGATAAATCTATCAACTTCACCTGCTGCTTCTAACTGTGCGATCTGATCTCCGATCCATTTGAATCCTGTAAGAACATTTCTCATCTCAACACCATAATGTGCTGCAATTGCATCAGCAAGTGGTGTTGAAACGATTGATTTTACTGCAACTGCATTCTTTGGCATTGTTCCATTCTCAATACGTCCGGCACAAATATAATCCAAAAGAAGTGCTCCTACTTCGTTACCAGATACTAATTCATAAGATCCGTCTGGGCATTTCATTGCGATTCCTACTCGGTCAGCGTCTGGATCTGTTGCAATCATCAGATCTGCGCCTTCTTTTTCTGCCAATTCAAGACCTAAACGAAGAGCTTCAAAAATCTCTGGATTTGGATATGGGCATGTTGGGAAGTTTCCATCTGGATATTTCTGTTCTGGAACAATCGTAACATCATCAATACCAATATCTGAAAGAACTCTCATAACTGGAACAAGTCCGGATCCATTCAGTGGAGAATACACAAGTTTCAATCCTGCTGTCTTGCAAAGTTCTGGACGAACACTTCTTGCTTTGATTGCTTCGTAAAGTGCTTCTTTACACTCTTCTCCTACATATTCAATCAGACCTGCTTTGATTCCTTCTTCGAAATCCATTACTTTTGCACCAGTTAAAATATCTGTATTCTGAATTTCTGCATATACAATGTTCGCAGCTTCATCTGTCATCTGACAGCCATCTGGACCATATGCTTTATATCCATTATATTTTGCTGGATTGTGAGAAGCTGTGATCATAACACCTGCATTTGCTCCATAATAGCGAGTTGCAAAGCTCAACGCTGGAACTGGCATCAATGCATCATAAATACGAACTTTGATTCCATTTGCAGCCAATACTTTTGCAGTTTCTTTCGCAAATACATCACTATTGATACGGCTGTCATAACTAACTGCAACAAGCTGATTTCCGCCCTGTGTTTTTACCCAGTTTGCAAGTCCCTGTGTAGCCTGACGAACAACATAGATATTCATGCGGTTTGATCCAGCTCCAAGGATTCCTCTAAGACCTGCTGTACCAAATTTTAATGCAACTGCAAAACGTTCTTTGATTTCTTCTTCATTTCCTTCAATTGTATGTAACTCTTCTGTAAGCGCACAATCCTCCAACTGTGCATCACACCAACGTTTATAATCCTCTAAGTACATATTATTCTCCTTTTATTTCCCGACTATAGCTTATATATGAAAATATCCTCCAGTTCATTTTCATATATTTTATATCCTACAGATTCCGCCTGTAGCAATTTCTTTCGGATACATAGTTACAAAAAAGACCCTAATTATTAAAATTAGGGCCAACTTTCGAAAATAGCTCTAGATTAATAATTAATATCCAGCACCATTATCTGTATTTTTCATAATTTTGATAAGACGGCTTGTACCAAGTCTGTCTGCACCAAGGCTCATGAATTTTTCTGCATCGTCAAATGATGAGATTCCACCTGCGGCTTTTACCTTTACTTCTGCTCCGATGTGTTTTCTCATCAGTGCAACATCATCAAATGTTGCTCCGCCTGTAGAGAATCCTGTAGAAGTTTTGATATATTCTGCACCAGCATTTGTAACGATCTCGCACATTTTAATCTTTTCTTCTTCTGTAAGAAGGCAAGTTTCAATGATAACTTTCAAGATTTTTCCGTTACAAGCTTCATGGATCTGACGGATTTCTTCTTCGATTTCCTGATATCTTTTATTTTTCAGAGCACCGATATTGATTACCATATCGATTTCTTCTGCACCATTAGCAATTGCATCTTTTGTTTCGAAAACTTTTGTTGCTGTTGTGTTGTAACCATTTGGGAAACCAATTACTGTACAGATTGCAAGTTTTCCATTTACATACTCAGCTGCTTCTTTTACATATGCTGCTGGAATACAAGCAGATGCTGTTTCATATTTCATAGCATCATCAAGAATTCCTTTGATGTCTTCCCATGTTGCTGTCACACCAAGTAATGTATGGTCTACGATTCCTAAAATTTTCTTCTGATCCATTTTCTATTTCTCCTTTATCGATTAGAACAATGAAACGATACTTACTAACAATGCACTATTGATACTTACAAATACACCAGCGATTGTTGCTCTTACGACAAGACGTGAGATTGTACCTCTCTTTTCTGGGCAAAGAACACCGATACTACCAATACACATACCCATAGAAGCAATATTTGCAAAACCACAAAGTGAAATGATTGTTACTAAACCAGTTCTTGCATCTAATGTTTCAAGGATTGGTGCAAGGCTGCCAAATGCGATGAATTCATTAAGGATCAATTTTTCTCCTAACAAAGTACCTGCTGTCATGATATCAGCACCCTCAAATCCAAATAAGAATCCGAATGGAGCAAAAACATAACCGAAAATCTGAGAAAGGCTTACACCTACAACTCCAAGTACAAGATCGATCATTGCCATAACACCCATAAATCCTACGATTGATGCACCGATTGAAATGATCATCTGCATACCTGTGTTACATCCTTCTGAAAGGGCATCGATCACGTTTGTATTATTTCCTTTATTGTCCATCTTAACATCTGAAATTTTTACAACTTCTTCTGTCTGTGGGCAAACAACTTTAGCAACCATGATACTTCCAATTGGAACAAGTGCACTAGCGATCAGCAAAGAACTCATTGGAATTCCAAGAGAAGAATATCCACCAAGGATTGCTGCTGACATACTTCCCATACCAGAAACAAGTACTACGAAGATTTCACTATCTGTCATTTTTGGCAAATATTTTGCTACTAAGATTGGGCTGTCTGTATGTCCTAAGAACATATTTGCAACAGCTACGAATGTTTCTACTTCTGTTGTTTTTGTTACTTTACCTACTGCTTTACCAATCCATTTGATTGCAAATCCAAGTGCTCCAATGTAATATAATGCACTAACTAAAGCAGATACGAAAATGATATTACCCAAGCTCTGGATCATGAATACGTAAATTCCTGTTTCTCCACCTGTAAACAGATCACCGAATACGAACTCGAGACCTTCATTACCGCAATTAATTACAGCTGTAACTGCATCCGATAAAATTGTAACAAATTTTTGTCCAATTGGAACTTTAACGATAACAAACGCGATGATAAATTCAACAACAAGCATTCTTGCGATTACTTTCCACTGAATTGCTTTACGATTATAAGAAATCAGCCAGCAGATTGCAAATACGAGCACAAGGCCCAAAAGGTTTAATAAAATCTTAATCATAAATGTTTCTCCCATTCTTTATACTTTTGATTATTTCAACTGATCAAGAAGCGAACTTCCGATCGTTCCCTCTGGCATTTTCACGCCAAAGTTGTCAGCGATCGTTGCACCGATCACTGCAAATGTGTCTGTGTTTTCCAATTTTCCCTGTCCTTCCATAGATGGAGAGTAAGCAAGGAATGGAACTCTTTCTCTTGTATGGTCTGTTCCAGTATGTGTTGGATCATTTCCATGATCTGCTGTGACGATCAAAAGGTCGTCCTCATTCATAAGACTAAGTAATTCACCTAATTTCACATCAAATTTTTCAATTTCCTGTGCATAGCCTTCTACATCACGACGGTGTCCCCATAATGCATCAAAGTCTACAAGGTTTACATAACACAGTCCTTCGAAATCTCTCTTTGCGATTTCAATTGTCTGTTCCATACCATGAACAGAACTTTTTGATTTGTTAGACTCAGTCAGACCTTCCCCATCAAAGATATCAAAGATCTTACCTACAGAGATCACTTCATATCCTGCATCTTTCAATGCATTTAATGTTGTTCTTCCATATGGTTTCAATGCATAGTCATGTCGGTTGGCTGTTCTTTTGAATTCGCCTTTTTTCTTGCCAACATATGGTCTTGCAATAACACGACCAACTTTCCACTCATCTTTCATTGTGATCTCACGTGCAATCTCGCAGCAACGATATAATTCATCCAGACCAAATGTTTCTTCGTTACCACAGATCTGCAATACAGAATCCGCAGATGTATAGACGATCATGTGACCTGTCGCAATCTCTTCTTCTGCCAGTTCGTCAAGGATCTCTGTTCCACTTGCACTCTTATTTCCGATGATTACTCTTCCTGTTCTTGCAGAAAGTTCATCTAAGAGTTCCTTAGGAAATCCTGTTTCTGTGAAAGTTTTGAATGGTTTTGTGATATGAAGCCCCATCATTTCCCAATGGCCTGTCATTGTATCTTTTCCAGTGCTAGCTTCATACAAGTATGTATAATATCCTAACGGTTTTTCAACCGGTCCAACCTGTTTCAGTGGGTGAAGATTTGCCATACCGATCTTCTGAAGATTCGGAATATGGAATTCATCTCTATACTGCGATATATGTCCCAGTGTGTCTGTTCCAACATCACCATAATCAGCTGCATCTGGCAATGCTCCTACACCGAGAGAATCTACTACAATCGTAAATATACGTTTATATTTTCCCATCTTTTCCTCCTTACTTTCCTTCATTATATTGTTTTAATCTAACATACTGCTCTTGACTGATGATTACTTTTCCACTTTCTGTTGAAATCAGATCTTCTTTTTCTAATGATGCAATACTCCTTTGAACACTGCGTACATTAAAACCGATCTTATCAGCCAGTTCATTCTGTGTTTTCAAGACTTTAACTCTGTCTTCTTTATCTTCCATGTCTACAATATCTTTTTCATACATTTTCGCTAAGAAGTCTGCCAATCTTTCTTTACATCCCATCATTAGATACTTGCGATCCATTCTTCTTTCAAACGTCAAAGTAGTTAAAATATTATTCAACCTGAGAAATAATGCATTTTCATCATGTCGTATCCATCTTAGGTAACTATTTGATGAAATCTTCAGTAATTTACAATCCTCCGTCGTACATATAGAAACACCGTACTCTGAATATTCTGCAAAAACTTCAAAATCTCCAACGATATACATCTTTGTAAAATCCATAAAAGAATATACCCGTCCCAGTTTTTGGTGATCCAGCCCTACTACGTGTCCTTTTAAAATGATATATACTGTTTCCGTAGGATTTCCAGCGATAAGAAGATTTTCATTTTTTTTCACTTCTTTATACATGATCTCTTTCGCGATCTCTTCTGGCATATCACGAAACAGCTCATTCAGATACTTAAATCTGTCGCCGCCTTCTCTTTCTATAATTTCCAATAACTGTTTCTTTGACTCCATTTTTCTCCTCTTCGACACTTTCTGTTTAAGGAGAATCTATATCTACTATAACCAGAAAGTATCGGCACATTTCCCAAGATCTTGGAGTGAATTACATATTCACAACAACCTTAGATACTAACTGTTTGAATGAATTTGCTACTCTATCAGCTGTCTCCTGTACTTCTTTGTGATCAAGTGCCACTTTGGAAATTCCAGCAGCCATATTTGTAATACAAGAAATTCCGCATACTTCCATTCCCATATGACGAGCAACCATTGCTTCGCATGCTGTACTCATACCAATAGCATCTCCGCCCCAGATCTGAGCAAGTCTTACTTCTGCTGGTGTTTCATAGTTTGGTCCTGTAAACTGTACATAAACACCTTTCTGGATCTCAATGTCGCATTCTTTTGCTGCATCTTCAATCACTACTTGAAGACGTTTGCTGTAAACTTCGCTCATATCAGGGAATCTTGTTCCAAGTTCTTCTACGTTTGGTCCGATCAATGGGCTAGGAACACCTGTTGTAATGTGGTCTGTGATCATCATAAGATCGCCAGGTTTGAAGTTTTCATTGCATCCGCCTGCTGCATTTGTTAAAAGAATCTTTTTAGCGCCCATCATACCCATAAGACGTGTTGGAAGAACTACATCTGCCATATCATATCCTTCATAGTAGTGTACACGACCCTGCATGATCACAACTGGTGTTTCTTCAACGTATCCAAATACAAAACGTCCTTTGTGACCTTTTACAGTTGATACAGGGAATCCTTCGATATCTGTGTATTCGATTGTATCTACAATTTTGATACCATCAGCGAAATCACCTAATCCTGAACCAAGAATCAAAGCAACCTCTGGCTGGAAATCTGTTTTTTCTCTTACGCTTGCTAAACACTTCATTAATTTATTATACATAATCATTTTCCTTTCTTCTACCTTTTTTTAATTACTTTTTACACTGTGTAACCTTTTACGATATAGACTGGATATGTATCCGTTCCACTCAATTCTTTGTCTGCAGAAATAGTAACCATTTTGTCTGTGATCAAATACTCAATCTCTGCTCCAGCCTCAACTACTGTATCCTGCATTAAGATACAATTCTTAACTTTCGCACCTTTTGCTACTTTGACACCTCTAAAAAGGATACTATTCTCTACTTCACCTTCAATAAGGCAGCCATCCGCCACCATAACATTTTTCACTTTAGAACCACTGATATATCTTGTTGGATTATCATCTCTAACTTTTGTATAGATTGGAGCTCCGTCAAATAATGCATCCAGATTTTCATCTTTCAAAAGTTTCATATTCTCATCGAAATAACTGTTGATACTTAAAATACGTGCTACATACCCCTCGTACTTATATGCCTGGATATTCAGTGTTTCTCTCTGTGCCCAAAGTACATCTCTTGTAAAATGTACCAACCCATGTCCATAAGCTTCGCTGATCAATTTGATAAGCAATTCACGTTCTACAACAAAGATATTCATTGATAAGTTATGTACACCCTCTGTTGGATTCACATTGATTTCTTTGATTCGTCCTTCTTCAATATCAAAAGAATAATAGATATCCTGATGTGCATCATCTGATTTTAAAAATGTTTCTGGCAATGCCTGTTCATTATATACTACCGTAACATCGGCCTTCGTTTCAATATGTGATTTGATAATTTTATTAAAATCAATATTTGCAGCAATATTACTATCAGACATAATAACATATTTTTCAGTCTGTTCCTTCAACATTCTTAAAATATTTGCAAGTGCTACTACTCGTCCACTTGCAAGCTTAGAACCATTCTCAGCAAATGGAGGATAAATACTCACACCGCCATTTTTACGTGTAAGATCCCACTCACGGCCATTTCCGATGTGATCCATCAGTGAAAGGTAATTACGGTTTGGAAGAATCACAACATTGTCGATCCCACAATTTGACATACTTGATAAAACAAAGTCGACTAAACGATAACGGCTTGCAAATGGAAGTGAAGCCATCAATCTCAAATCAACCATCTTTGAAACTAAAGCATCAAAACTATTCGGAAAAATGATTCCCATTGCTTTTGTATCAGCTTTTACCATTGCTCTTCACCATCCTTTACATCTGATTTGACCATGGCATTTGGTCCGATCTTTGCATTCTTTCCTACGTGTACTCCAGGTCCGACTGTCGCCACACCTTTTTCATCGCCTTCTAGCATCGCACCTACAACTGCATTCTCACCGATCACTACATTTTCAGCAATGATACAATGTTTTACAACCGCACCTGATCGGATTACTGCACCGCCCATAACGACTGCATCTTCTACAACTGCACCAGATTCCACTTTTACACCTGCAAACAAGATTGAATGTTTCACGTCACCATTTACACGACACCCGTCTGTGATCATTGCATTCTCTACAACTGCACCTTCTGCAATCTTATGTCCTGGCATACCACTATTACGACTGTAGATCTTCCATTCATTATCAAACAGATTGATTCCACTATGTTCTGGATCAAGAACTTCCATATTGGCTTCCCAAAGTGATGGGATTGTTCCAACATCTTTCCAATATCCATCAAAACGGTATGCATACATTGCACCACCATCTTCTAATAAACGTGGGATGATATTTTTTCCAAAGTCATTCTCTGATTCTGGATCATTTTCATCTTCAATCAAATATTTTCTAAGAACACTCCACTTGAAAATATAATTTCCCATAGATGCAAGATTAGACTTTGGATTTTTTGGTTTTTCCTGGAATTCAGTGATCTTACAATCATCGTCTGTCACCATCAATCCGAATCGAGATGCTTCATCCCATGGCACCTCCATGACTGCCACACTGAAATCAGCTCCTTTTTCTTTGTGGAAACGAAGGAAATCACTATAATCCTGCTTACAAATCTGATCTCCAGAAAGAATGATCACATATTCCGGATCATAACGATCAATAAATGAAATATGTTGATAAATTGCATTCGCCGTACCTTTGAACCAGTCTGATCCTGATGCTTTCTGATATGGTGGAAGAATATGTACACCACCATATAAACGGTCAAGATCCCATGGCTGTCCATTGCCAATATACTCGTTCAATACAATTGGCTGATACTGTGTTAAGATTCCGACTGTGTCAATGCCAGAATTCACACAGTTTGATAATGGAAAATCGATGATACGATATTTCCCGCCAAAAGGAACTGCTGGTTTTGCCAGATTTTGCGTTAACGCATAAAGTCTGGATCCTTGTCCTCCTGCAAGAAGCATTGCAACTATTTCTTTTGCCATAATTAGCCTCCTTTTTAATTTTGCGACTAGAATCCCATCGTCACAAATTATATATTTAAATTGTACAAAATATTAAATTTTTCTTAAACGACGTATGTCGTAATTAGTCTTTTTTTATATTTTTTCAGCTTTTTTAACAATTCAATTTATCTATTTTTAACTATTTTTCACAATCAAATTTTGTAAATTCCATTTTTTTCTTCCAATTCCCAAAAAACTCTTCCTTATTTCCATTTTATGTTATAAAATATCAAACTATAACACACGATGGAGGATTATATTTTGGTAACATGCAGAACAACATTAGATAACAATTCGATCAAGGCACTAGCCAAGTATCATTTTACTCACAAAAAAGATGTAAAAAGAAAAAGAATCATTACATTTTCTTTTGGTATCATCTTATTGGTACTCAGTATCATCAATGCTTATGGCTATTGGTTGAAATACTATGGAACAGAATCCATACTGTTCATTTTGTTAAGATCATCTGTTTTATTTTTATTTAGTTTCGTTATCCTTTATACAGGGTTAAAAGGATCGGAACATAATTTATACCGTGAACTGAAACAATACTTCAAAAAAACAGAAACATCATACATCGATTATGCAATTACAGAAGAAGGTATTACTATGATTATAAATGATACTCACTCCTTATGTAAATGGGAATCGATCAGCCGAATCGAATCAGATGCAGATTACTACTATTTCAGCAGTAACGGAAAACATAGCATCATTTCTAAGAAGAATATTCCCGAAAAAACACTACTCATGATCGATACTCTTATTAACAATAAAATACATTCCTAACACACAGAAATTCCGGGACAGTCCATCTGCCCCGGAATTTCTGTATTGGAGGTCTACAATCAAATTTTTGTAAATATCATTTTACTTACAATAATTATCTTGTATAGATTTTATCCCCTTTTACATATTTTGCACAAATATTTCTATCATCAGAGAAATAGATCAATCTCTCTAAACGTTCTTTCACACCAAGCTCTTGTGGATGTTCAAGTGCAGAGTCATCCAAAACAACAGCGTCCATCTCAAAACCTTCTTCAAAACTTCCGACTTTACCAAAGAATGCGCCGCCGCCTTTTGTTGCAAGATAGAATACTTCATCTGCTGTCAATGCTTTCAATGAATCATCAAGCATTCTCCAACGCATCTTTGATGCCTGGATCGCATATGCCATCGCTGTAAACATATTCTCTGTAGAACCTGCTGCAACATCACTTCCAAGTCCGACATTCATACCAAGTTCAAGGTAACGACGGATTGGAGCTACACCTGATGAAAGGTTAATATTTGATTCTGGACAATGTGCAATAAATACACCGTTTTCTTTCATTTTTTCAACTTCGATATCTGTAGAATGTACACAGTGTGCCATAACTGTCTTACAATCTTTTCCGAACATTCCGAAATGATCATAAGCATCACCATAACATTCAGACCATGGACAAAGTTCTTTTACCCAAGCGATCTCGCCAAGGTTTTCTGAAAGGTGAGACTGCATTGGGAGATCATATTTCACCTGGATTTCTTTTAATTTTTCCATCAGTTCATCTGTACAGCTTGGAGTAAATCTTGGTGTCAGGATTGGCAGAGTATTCTTATACTGTTTTGCCATAACATCTTCAAGCCATGCTACTGTCTCTTCTGCAGATTCTTCTGCTGTTTCACACAGATAATCTGGTGAATTACGGTCCATATTAACTTTACCTACCATTGTTGCAAGACCTGATTCTTCAAGCATATCCATCAATAAAAGTGTTGCTGGACGGTGAATTGTACCGAATACAACCGCTCTTGTTGTTGCACTCTTCTTCATATTTTCTACAAATGTTCCGTAAGATTTTTTTGCATACTCGATATCTTTCATCTTAGATTCTTCTGGGAATGTATTTGTATTCAGCCACTCAAGAAGTTCCATGTCCATTCCAAGACCACGGAATGCATACTGTGGTGCATGCACATGAAGGTCAACTAAACCTGGAATGATCAGCTTATCGCCATAATCTTCAACTTCCTGATCTGCATACTGTGTAGGTAATTCTGAATATACGCCCCTTATAACACCATTTTCATATACGATATATCCATTTTCTACGATTTCCATTTTCTGTGGAACTTTACTATAGATAATATTTCCTTTTAATACCATAATATCCTCCTATAAATCAATCCAATCGATCTATTGTCTATTTTTAACCAAGTGTCATAAATGCGTAACGAATAATAAAGATCACTACAATTCCGAAACATAATGGTTTCACTTCTTTAATCTTACCTGTAAATAATTTGATCAATACATATGTAATCAGACCAAATGCTACACCATTTGCGATAGAATATGTAAATGGCATAAATACGATTGTACAAAATGCTGGAAGTGCATTTTCCATATTATCAAAATCAACACCCTTGATACTTCCCATCATCAAGATACCAACAAAAATAAGTGCTGGTGCTGTTGCACAAGAAGGGATGATACTAATAACTGGTGATAAAATAATTGCCAACAAGAAGCAGATTGCCGATGTAAAACTTGTCATACCAGTCTTTCCGCCTGCTGCAATACCTGATCCACATTCTACTACTGTTGATACTGTTGAAATACCACACATAGATGCAGCAACTGTAGCAACAGAATCACACATCATAGATTCTTTCATATAAAGAACTTCACCGTCTTTATCTACAAGACCTGCCTGTTTTCCTGCACCGATCAATGTTCCAAGTGAATCGAATATCGTTACCAAAAGGAAACTAATAACGAGCATGATCACTGCAAAGATACTTCCCACAATGCTGTCACCTTTAAGCAATCCTGCAAAATCCATCTTACAGAAAGAAACTTCTGCAAAATCAACGAACTTCTGTCCAATGTTCATATCAAAATTAGATAACTGTGTAACACCAAGTGGAATACCAACGATCGTTCCTACGATGATACCGATCAAGATATTTCCATTTACATGTTTTACCTGAAGAACTGCAATAACAACAAGTCCGATCAGTGCAACGATCGCACCTCTAAGTACACTTGTATCTGCGCCTTCTACTCTCCACTGTGCAAAATCAACAAGACTGACAAATGTAGCTGAATTTCCAACTACGAGGCCTGCATTCTTAAGACCGATGATTGTAATGAACAAACCAATTCCTGCTGTCATTGCTGACTTAATACAATCTGGAATCGCATAAACAATCGCCATTCTCAAACCTGTTGCAGTAAGAATCACACAGATTACACCAGCGATAAACAGAATTGCAAGAGCCTGTCCATAAGTGTATCCCATACTGAGAATTACTGTATATGCAAAGAATGATACCAGTCCCATACCTGCCGATTGTACATATGGAACTTTCGCATAAATCGCACATAACATTGTTCCAATAAATGAAGCAAGACATGTACCAATAAATACACCATTCGCTACCTGATCACTTCCTACTGCTCCACCAATGATCTGTGGATTTACAACAAGAACATACGCAATCGTTACGAATGTTGTAATACCCGCCATAATCTCCGTTTTCATGTTAGATCCGCTCTTTGTAATCCCGAATAAGCGGTCTAAAACACCTTGTTTTTCCTTCATATTCACTTCTCCTTTTTCCTTTTTGTGTAGACAATATCTTTTTCTTTTAAAAGATGTCCTCCGTATTCTCCTACACACTCATCCAGAGTTCTCTTATCCTGCACGCAGAAATTCTTCTACTAAAAAATCTTCTGCCACATAAATGCTCCACGAATAAAAAAGACTGTTACATAATAAGGAACAAGTTGTAAAGGAAATGAATTTCCTTATCTAATAACAGCCTTTTCCATTCAAAGCCACCAAATAAAAATAGATTTGTAAAATCGTTTATGTGGTACCCAAGAATATCTTCTTACTTATATCCTCCATCTACAGTAAGAAAAGCAAACAAATCATCTCCAACTCCTCTAAATCCTCTTTTAAAAGAAATCTGTTTCACTTTTTAAGTCAATGTACACCTGTAAAACAGGATCCCACTGCACATTGTCAGTGTTCTTTTTCCTACTGCCCAATACTCAAAGATGAGCGTTTTTATCTTCCAGAAAATCTTTCCTTTTCTAGAAAACAAAAAAGAGCTAACCACATAAACTATGTAGTCAGCTCTTTACGGTAGCCGGTAGAAACTCCGAACCAATCTTCGGTATATACATAATAGTAAAATCTATATTATTTAGCTGTTTTTGATTCTACCATTTTATACTATTTTTGTCAATTCTATATTCTGACAAATCAGGGTTTTTGTTGTTTTTGCACAACATTTCAAAGTCATTTTCACACAAAATAATTTTTCACGAAATCCCTTCAAAAAACTGTTTTGCAGCACCAACTGCAGATGCTTCTTTATCATAAGAACAAGTTTTCAGATAAGACGTATCATGATCAAACCCATTATATTCCATCACCTTTTGACTCAAAGAAATCATATGCTCACTCAGTACTCCGCCAACATCTCCACCTAAAATAATATCCATATCATATGCCATTCTCAGATTTGAGATTAAAATTGCCAGATGCTCCAGATAGTTTTCCCACTTTTCCTTCGCTTTTCCTTCTCCAATTTTCACCTGATCCATAAACTCATCTAATGACATCCTGTTATCTTCTGTAAGTACACTTGCTGCACAGTAAGCATCTGCACACCCTTTTTTCCCGCAGTAACAAGTTCTTCCTCCCGGAACCAAGATCATATGTCCAAATTCCCCTGCTTTCTGATTTAAACCTTTGAATAACTGTCCATCAATGCAAAATGCCCCACCTAATGTATGATTCAGTGATAAATAAATTGCATTCTGATATTTCTGTGAATTTTCAGCAAGCATTGCTGCATTTGCATCATTTTCAAAATGCACTGGCAAACCAAGCGCCTGTTCTAAAAAACGCAGACTATAATTTTCAATCTGCAATGCGTGAGATTTTATTACGATTTTTTCTTTCTGGTCAATAATTCCCGGAATTGAGACTCCAATCCCTAAAAGTTCTTCTTCGTTCAAACTTTCTTTCAAGAATTTTTTTACATTTTCTGCTACTTCTGCGCAATAAGAAAGTTCCGTTGAAAATTTCAAACGCACCCGCTTTGTTCTCTCAATCTCGTAGCCTAAATTTACAATGACCATTTCTAAATGATTTGCAGTTATGATCATTCCCATTGCTTTCGCATAGGATTTATTCACCCCAATACTTTTCGCCTTTCTTCCACCAGTTGACTCATATTCTCCCAATTCTGCAAGAATTCCTTTAGCGAGCAGTTCATTTACATTCGTCAATACCGTTGGCATGCTCAGATTCAATTCTTTTGCAAGTTCTGTTTTTGATGTAACTGGATGGTTCAACACATAATTGATAATTTTTGTTCTTGTCAGATTTCGTTTTTCCATTGGCATCGTATCGGATAACTCCTTTTATAAAATGTTTTATAAAAATATATTATCTTCCTGTTTGTGATTTGTAAAGTAAATACTTTAAAATTCTTCTTCCTAAATTGTTTTACACAAACAACTTATTTATTTAAAATGCACAAAAATTGTGTATACAAATTATGCAATACATAAAAAATGTACTAATTTCTTGACAAATTCTTTTCTTCACGTAATAATGTAATTACTTTAATAAATCTTTTTATAAAAGTTACAAACTAACCATTAAATACTTTTAAACAAGGAGGAAATAATTATGTTACAGCAAGTAATGACAAATCCAGGAGAAATCATTTTCAGAGAAATCCCTATTCCAGAGCCGAAGGACGATCAAGTACTCGTTAAGATCATGAATATTGGTGTTTGTGGTTCTGACATTCATGTTTATCATGGAAAACATCCTTTCACAAAATATCCTGTAACTCAAGGACACGAAGTTTCTGGACAGATTACAAAGCTCGGAAAGAATGTAACCGAATTTTCTATCGGTCAAAAAGTAACGATCGAACCACAAGTATATTGTGGAAACTGTTATCCTTGCCGTCACGGAAAATATAATCTCTGTGAAGAATTGAAAGTCATGGGATTCCAGACAACCGGAACTGCATCTGAATATTTTGCTGTAGATGCCTCTAAAGTAACACCAATCCCAGAAGACATGTCTTACGAAGAAGGTGCTATGATTGAACCATTGGCAGTTGCTGTCCATGGTGTAAAACAGGTTGGTGATGTAACTGGTATGAATATTGCTGTACTCGGTGCTGGACCTATTGGGAATCTTGTTGCACAAGCTGCAAAAGCAATGGGAGCCTCAAAGGTAATGATCACAGATATCAGCAATCTGCGATTAGAAAAAGCGAAAGAATGTGGAATTGATGTATGTGTCAACACAAAAGAAAAAGATTTTGGTGAAGCCATGATTGAAGCTTTCGGACCAGATAAAGCAGACGTTATTTATGATTGTGCCGGCAATAATATCACAATGGGACAAGCAATCAAGTATGCGCGTAAAGGAAGTGTGATCGTATTAGTTGCAGTCTTTGCAGGTATGGCGCAAGTTGATCTTGCTGTTGCAAATGACCACGAACTCGATATTAAAAGTACAATGATGTACCGTCACGATGACTACGTTGATGCGATCCGTCTTGTAAATGAGAAGAAAATAGCACTCAAACCTTTAATTTCAAAAACATTTGCTTTCAAAGATTATCTGAAGGCTTATCAGTACATTGACGAAAATCGTGAAACAACAATGAAAGTAATCATCAACGTTCAAGAGAACGATAAATAAAACGGTTTAGGAGGTAATCATGAGCAGCGATCATAATAACGGAAAAGTCCCTCTCATCAGCAAGATCGCTTATGGATTTGGCGATGTAGGCTGTAATTTCAGTTGGATGTTTGTCAGCAACTTTTTAATGATATTTTACACAGATGTATTCGGTATCAGCATGACTGCCGTCTCCGCTTTGATGCTCTTCTCAAGATTTTGGGATGCGATCAATGATCCGATCGTTGGTGGACTCACCGACAAAACCCACTCAAGATGGGGCCGTTATCGTCCGTGGCTTCTGATTGCCGCTCCGATTACCGCACTCCTTCTTGTACTGACTTTCTGGGCAAGACCGGAGTGGTCATCCACTTCCAAGATTGTATACATGTCCATCACATATTGCCTGCTTGTACTTGGTTATACTTGTGTAAATATTCCATACGGAACTCTTTGTGGTGCTATGACACAGGACATGGAGGAACGTGCAAAGATCAACACTTCTCGTTCCGTTGCCGCGATGATCGCAATCGGAGTGTTAAATATTATCACAGTTCCTTTGGTAAATGCATTTGGAAAGCAAAGTGCTAAAACCGGATACTTAACCGTTTCTATTCTTTATGGATGTATTTTTGTATTCTGCCATTTCTTCTGTTTCGCAAAAACAAAAGAAGTAGTTGAAATTCCAACAAAGGAAAAGATTTCCATAAAAATACAATTAAAAGCAATCTTACAAAACCAGCCTTACTTGTTAGCATTAGTTGGACAGATTTTATTTGGCTTTACTCTCTATGGAAGAAATGCGGATATTTTATACTATTTTACATATGTAGAAGGAAATGCTTCTTATTATACAACATATTCGATGTGTATCATCATTCCTTCTATTATAGGTGCCGCTTGTTTTCAACCTGTATTCCATAAATTGAGCAACAAAGGACGTACTGCATCTTTCTTTGCACTATTAACTGGAATCTCTATGCTTGCATTGTTTTTCTTTAATGTCAAAGAATCTCCGATCATGTTTTATGCATTATCTGGAATCACACAATTCTTTTTCTCTGGATTCAACACTGCAATCTATGCGATCATTCCTGATTGCGTCGAATACGGCGAATGGAAAACTGGGCTTAGAAACGATGGATTTCAATATGCATTTATTTCTCTTGGAAATAAAATCGGAATGGCGATAGGAACTGCTCTCCTTGCATGCTTACTTGGAAAATATGGTTATGTTGCAAACCAATCACAAAATGCCACTGTTATTTCTATTATGAAACATTCATTTACAACCATCCCAGGCATATTATGGATTGTAACAGCAGTTGTACTCTTCTTTTATCGATTGGATAAAAAATACTATCATCAGATCATGGAGGATTTAAAAAATGGAAAAAGAAATTGATATTGCAGCATTAGGTGAACTGCTTATTGATTTCACTGAAGCTGGTCTTGGAAAAGATGGCATGAAATTATTCGAACAAAATCCTGGCGGTGCTCCTGCCAATCTACTGACTGCCGCCAGCCATCTAGGATGTAAAACTGCCTTTATTGGAAAAGTCGGTCAGGATATGCACGGCACTTTCTTGAAAAATACATTAGAAAAAGAAAAGATTGATACACATGCACTCATAGAGGATCCGGATTATTTTACAACCCTTGCTTTTGTAGCAATTGATCCTTCTGGCGAACGGAATTTTTCCTTCGCCAGAAAACCGGGTGCTGATACAATGCTCCGTAAAGAAGAACTAGACAGCCCACTGCTCTCTAACTGTAAAATCTTCCATTTTGGTTCACTTTCTTTAACAAATGAACCTGCAAAAAGTACTGTTTTAGAAGCCATTTCCCTTGCAAAAGAGTCTGGTGCTCTCATTTCTTATGATCCTAATTATCGTTCCTCCTTGTGGAACAGCCCTAAACTTGCAGTCAACGAAATGAAAGCCGTGATTCCTCTTGTAGATATTATGAAGGTATCTGATGAAGAAAGTCTCCTGCTTACAGGTGCAGCCAACTATGAAGATGCAGCGGATATTCTTCTCTCTTTAGGCATTAAATTTGTTGCAATTACATTAGGCAGTCATGGCGTACTCCTTGCACGAAAAGAGAAAAAAGTACAGATTCCTGCCTTTTCTGTAAACGCTATAGATACAACTGGAGCTGGTGATTCCTTTTGGGGTGGATTTTTAAGCTGCTTCCTTTCCTTCCACCAAACAATTGAAGAAATCGAATGGGATACACTTCAAACATGTGCAATAACTGGAAATGCAGTTGCTGCACTTTGTATTCAAAAGCGAGGTGGTATTCCTTCTATTCCTACAAAAGAAGCAGTATTGGAATTTATAAAAGAAAACGAGTAATTTCCTATTAAACAAAAGAACTATGATTTCTGTAGATAGCTTCATTAATTGCATGAATCTACAAAAGTCATAGTTCTTTATTATGTAAGATTTAATTTTTCTAATTATTACAAAAACCGATATATGATGATCGCCAAGATCATTCCAATGATACTTGCAATAGAAATGTTGATCGTAAGTCCAAATGTGAGAACTAAGATCCCAAGATTCAATATGATCGGTTCTGAAAGACCAAAAGACTGTCCATATCCCAGCCAACTAAGAGAAGGAATCCCTGCTGTCAGACTTCCAATAAAACCACCCAAAACAATTCCTGTTAAAATCAATAAAAACAATGCCCAACTATTTTTGCTTGCTGTTCCTCGCATCTATCCTCACCTTTCTTCTTACCGTAATTTCATAAGTAGTTTTATACTAACAATTTTCCTACGAAAAGGCAAGAAAAAAGTACAGAAGCTTTATCCTGTACTTTTTCCTTTATTATAAAATTATGTCTATCTTGTATTACTATGGCATCCACTGCAAGTGCCTCCGCTGCAATTTCCGCCACATCCTGATTCTGCATCATGCTGATGAGAACCACATGTTCCGGCTGCCGGACAACCGATACATCTTACACCTTTTTTCTTTTCTTTTACTATGTAAGCGATTGATGCTGCGATCACTGCCAACACAATTGCTATTACAATTAAATCTGCCATATTAAACACCTGAATTCTATTATTTTACTGCTTTTTTCAGAGCGTATTCTTTATCCATTTCTTTTTCATTTTTCTTGATCAGATAAATTACTACTGCAACGATTGCAATTACTACGATCAGACCAGGAATGAATCCAGCACCAAATGTACCCTCTGTGATCAATGTACCGATCTGGTATACAAGGTATGCAACTATATAACCTGTTGCAAACTGGAATGCAACACCGCCCCAGAACCATTTCTTATCCTGCATCTCAGAGTTCATAGCACCTAATGCTGCGAAACAAGGAGGTGTAAAAAGGTTAAACATTAAGTATGCAAGTGCAGCTACTTTTGTAAGTGCAAAGATTGTAGCTACTTCGTTTGCTCCACCGATCAGTTCAAGTTCTTCTGTATCGATAAAGCTTGTTACTGCATAACAAACTGCCAGTGTACCAACAACGTTTTCTTTTGCGATAAAGCCTGTAACTGCTGCTGCTGCAAGCTGCCATGCTGCAACGCCACAGATTGGGATGAGCAGAACAGCGATTGGAGAAGCAATTGTTGCAAGGATGGATGTGCTTTCCATACCTTCTTCAACAAGCTGAAGCTGCCAGTTAAAGGACTGCATAATCTGAACAATTGTATTACAAACAAGAATGATTGTACCAGCTTTGATAATATATGCTTTACCACGTGAGCACATTGATAAGAATGCTCTCTTCAAACTTGGAATCTTGTATTCTGGAAGTTCCATGATGAAGAATGATTTTCTATATTTATGTCCTGTAATCTTATTGATAAGTAATGCACCAAAGAAGATCAATAAAATACCTACGAAATACATCATAGTACCTACCCATGAAGCATCTGCAAAGAATGCGCCTGCAAACAATGCGATAACTGGAAGTTTTGCTCCGCAAGGCATGAATGGTGTCAACATTGCTGTTGCTCTTCTTTCTCTTTCATTTCTGATTGTACGGCAAGCCATGATACCAGGAATTGCACAACCAGTACCAATTACCATTGGGATAACGGATTTTCCTGAAAGACCAACTTTTTTGAAGATTGGGTCAAGTACTACAGATACACGAGCCATGTAACCACAGTCTTCAAGTAATGCGATCAAGAAGTACATTACCATTACAAGTGGAAGGAATCCAACTACGGCTCCAACACCACCAATGATACCATCAACAAGGAGTGCCTGCAAGAATGGATTTGCATTTTCTACAAGTCCTGCTACCCAACCCTGGAATGTTTCAATCAAAGCTACTAACCAATCTGCGATGAATGGACCAACTGTAGACTGTGAAATATCGAATACAAGGAACATAACAACAGCAAAGATTGGAATTCCAAGCCATTTATTTGTAAGAACTGCATCGATCTTATCCTGTCCGTTCTTTTCTTTTGTCAACACTTTACGTTTTTCAACATCTGCTACGATATTATTAACAAATGCAAAACGTTTTCTATCAGCAGCTTCTACTTCTGCTTTATCATGTAAATTGATGTCACCCTGTACATAAGGTGCTTTCTGTTCTTTTCCATTCAGTTCAGCTGCAGCTTTTACAACTTCTGCCAAACCTTTATCAGAAGTTGTTGTTGAAACTGTCTTTATAACAGGGCATCCAAGCTTTTTAGACAATACCTCTGCATCAATCTTTGTTCCTTTTTTTTCTGTAAGATCGCTCTTGTTCAGTGCAACAACCACTGGAATACCAAGTTCCAAAAGCTGTGTTGTAAAGAAAAGGCTTCGGCTCAAGTTTGTTGCATCTACAATGTTGATGATCGCATCTGGATTTTCATTTTTTACATATCCGCTTGTGATGCTTTCTTCTGATGTAAATGGAGACATTGAATATGCTCCTGGAAGGTCAACTGCGATCAGTTCCTCTGTTCCGTTATAATAATTTTTCTTAATTGGGCTTTCTTTCTTATCTACTGTAACACCAGCCCAGTTACCAACACGTTCATTTCTTCCTGTGAGCGCATTGTACATGGTAGTTTTACCACTGTTTGGATTACCTGTCAAAGCAATTCTCATTTTTAGGTGTCCTCCTCAATTTATTCTTTCCAATCATTCAAGTGCTAACTATAGGTAGATTTACTAACTCTGGGTAGAATTTGCTAACTCCTATTCTTAAAAAATGTGGTGAGTTATCCTCACCACTATATTAAGATTGCTTCAGCCAATTCATTATCGATGTTATATCTTCCATCTTTAACAGAAACGACACATCCGCCTTTACGATGTGAAATCACTGTAACTGGTTCACCGCTATAGCATCCTAACGAAAAAAGAAATGCATTCAATTCCTCATCATCTGTCAGAATTTCCTTTACAATATATTCTGTTCCTTCTTGTGCGCCTCTTAAATTCATAGCATCCTCCTAATTATAGTCAACAAATAACAATTAGTATTAACTAATTTAAGTAAGAGTCTACCACTACAAGTTACTCTTGTCAAGCTAAAGTTTTACTAAATATTTCCAAACTTTATATTTCTTTTATATTCATCAAATTTTTTTCCTAAGACTAGCCGTCTTATTAATTATTTGATACAATATATGTAATTATAATATATATATTACACAAGGAGTTCTTTATGAAATACGACATTTTTATAAGCTATCGACGTGATGGCGGAGATACCTTGGCTCAATTACTTTATGATCGACTTACCCACCGAGGATATCGTGTTTTTTTAGATATCGAATCACTCAATGCCGGAAAATTCAATGAAAAACTTTTGAATGTTATCGAAGAATGCAAAGATATCATTATCGTTCTTCCACCAAATGCACTGGAACGCTGTCATAATGAAGGAGATTGGTTATATCGGGAGATCAAGCATAGTATTGAACACTCCAAAAATATCATTCCTATTTTAATGAAAGGTTTTATTTGGCCTGACAATATTCCTGAAGAGATCTCTGAAATCAGAAATTACAATGGTATTCTTGATAATAAAGATTATTTTGATGCTGTGATCGATAAGATTTCTTCTCTTTTAAAGAGTAAGCCCGCTATCGGTGGACATTTAACTCTGAACTATCACAAGAAAAAAAATAATTTCAAAAATATTGTCAAACGAAGAAAAAAACTTCTACTGATAGCTATCCTCGTTCTTTTTTTATGTTGCGGAATATTAGGATTTCTTCAATATAAAAAGATACATGAAAAGATGATAAGTGAGTCTTATATTTCCATTGAACTATCACCATCCGAAGAGATGAGTGCCTCAGAATATTATGATGCGATTGAAATATTAAAACAACGATTTGATGTTCTCGCCAAGGGATATGATTATACTTTTGATGAGGAAAAAGATAAGATCAATGTCCTGCTTCCAATCGATGTATACCATGATGTTGATCCGCTTAATATTACCAAAAGTGCGATCACACGTCCGGGAGAATTATATATTGCTCCGACCACTTATAATGAAAATGATCAGTTTCTTCATATTGAACGTTCATCTATCGAAAAGATTGAACTTGTATCTGAAGTTCCCGTGGAATTCGATCTCAAAAATTATGACATGAAAGGATCCGATGAATATCAATATTTTGCATTAACTCTTGATCCTCAAACCGCCAATACGGTAAATGAATGGATACATAAAACGAATGCCTTAGGTTATCATTTATTCCTTGATTACGAAGATTTTGGGTATTCAAATTCCTTTTATAATCTTATGAATATAGATACAGATACAAATATCATTTATTTTATTGTAAACTGTCAATACGAAAACTTCTTGGATACGGCACTTTATAACTTCACTCATGATACATTTTCTCATGCTTTTAGTGTAAATATGAAGTTGCCAGTAAAATGGGAAAACACAGAAAACGCCAAATATATGCTCGGTCAAAATCAGTGTAATGAATCAGAATTAAGCGGACCGCTTATCCGATTAGATTTTCAAACTTATACAGAAGATCTTACAGAAGGCGAATACCAGGATACGATCATATCCTTTAAAACACGAGTAGATGCTCTTGATACCCCTTATTCATTTGGATACTGTTCGAATGACACAGGTAGATTTTCTATCAAGATTTCACCATCTCATTTGAACTCACAGATTATCGACTTACTAGGAACAATATTTAGATTCAGTATTACAAGTACTTTTTATGAAATATCTAGAAGCGACTTAATATCTTCCGAAGAAAACTTTCAAATCATCACGGATCAAGACAATCATTACAGCCTTCAGATCACACCAAATGATAAATGGCAAACCGCTTTGAACGAATCTGAATGGACAAACAATTTGGATGAATCTGCATCCATCTATCTATGGATTGATCAATCTCCATTTATCGAGATGACTCTTAGTGAATCTTTCGACGGAAAAACTTTTACATTTGATAATATGTGTTATTTGGGATTAGATACGATTGATTCCGATCATGCCTATCTTCTCGATTTTATAAAAACAATACAATTTGGTCCAGAAATGCCACATATTCTTAATTTAAAAAATATCTACTATGAAAATATGGATGTTCCTGATAATACAGCATCACTATTCCCATTATATGATATCACTTCAGAAAATGTACGACCATTTTATGAATCTATCATACCTGACCTTCCTTGTATAGCAGCCTCCGATGTCCAAGTAGAAGATAATGGCCAATCTGTATTTATCGAACTTGAACTTCCATTTGATGATACGTTTGATGAAAATGTTAGTGAAATCTTACAAGAAATTTACACAAACGGAAACATCGAAGATCATAATACGAGATACATATATGTTTCTTTCAAAGAAAATTTAAATATGAACTCTTATCTTTTCCGTTGTGTATTTTATAGTTCTCTGTATTCACACAAAGTAGAAACTTCATTTTTTACTTCTCTTTCAGTTGAGGAGCTCACAAAATTAGAAGAAACATTGAATACAAATCCTTTTTATCAAACACTTACGATCAATGCCTATAGTCTAGACGCTAATGGCAAGATATCCTTTCATTAAAAAATCAAACAGGCAAGTGCTGAAAATTTCATTCATGCACTTGCCTGTTTTTCTTTTCTCCATTAACAATTTTTATCATTGATCAGCATTCCACAATATTTTGGAACATGAAATCTATTTGCAAACATCTCACATTTACACATAAAAATATAATAAATATTTTTTTCACACTTTTGCAATGTTTCAAAATTCCCTTGTCCTTTTGCAATGATCACATCTGCCGAATCTATAAATTTACTTGCTTCCTCAGAAATTTCTTCCAAACAAGTACCACCAATATCACTTCCATTTCCAATAACATTGACAATCTTCGTAAGACCAATCTGCTCTGCATCCTCAATCGTTGCATCATTGACTACATCATATCCACGAACTATCGATGTGATCTGCGCTTTTGGATTTAATTCTTTTATCTCTTGGATCAATAATTTATCAATAGCGATTTCTCCACAATTATCATGCAGAAATACTATTTTCTCAGCCTGTTCTATTTCCTTTTTTAAAGTTACATATTCCGATTCATTTACCGGATTTTTCTTTGCATCTTCAAAAAACTGCTCCAACATTGCTTCATCTACATGATTCATTGCACCAAAATCAATATAATTTCCTGTCATCGCGTACTGGATCGCCAATTTTAATGGCTCATCTGCTTCCTGAATATTTCCCCAAAGTTTTGGTTCCTTCTCCATCATAAGCTGATTAAAATGAGATTTGATCTCTGAATAATTTTCCTCAAATCCAAACATTTCTTTTTGAATCCTATATATACCGCGCACTGCAACTGGTGCACTATGGTGTTTTGGAAGTTCTGAAATTTCTTTTAACACTCTCTGCATATATTCTACTTTCTCTTCCGCAGAAACATCTTCCGGGACCATATCTAATTTACTTTTTATCATACATCTGATACATTCTGGCTGTAATCTTAATGGTTCTTTTTCATTCATCATACTCTCATTCCACCTATTTTCACATTATTTCTACTATTAAATCTCTTCATTATTCAAGCCATCCAATTAACATATGCAGACTATCATACACCCCTTTTGATGTCAAGCTTGCAACTTTTCGCTTTTGTGTATATAATTAATAAAGTTTACTATTTATTTTCAGGAGATCATTATGAATTGGGACATTATCCAGAAAGCAAGAATGTTTGAACAGCTTTCACCACAAAAAATTGAAGAAATCTTTTTAAAACTATCCCCCAGCAAAATCACGCTGAACAAGAACGATATTTTGATAAGAGATGGACAGCCTGTTAATTTTCTTGCGATCGTTGAAAGTGGAGAACTTGCAGCCACTAAAATTTACGCAGATGGAATGCAGAGTCTTCTGCTCAAATTCCCACCGGCATATATGATCGGCTTTGATATTGCTGCAACAAAAAAGAAAATCAGCACTTATTATGTTACTGCACTAAAAAACAGTGTTGTTTATATCATGGATTATGACTTGATCAAAAAACCTGGTTTCCTTCCAGAAGAAGATCGTCTTCTGATCATGGATAGTATCCTTTCTTTGATCGCCGGTGAACACATCCAGAAAATGAACCAAATCGAGGTATTATCCTGTAAGGGACTTCGTGACAGAATCCTTACATTTCTTGGAATTCGCCGCAGCTTTGAAGGACAAGATGATTTTTATATTCCATATAATCGCGAACAATTAGCTGACTACATGTGTGTCAACCGCACCGCGCTGTCACATGAATTGAAAAATATGGAAGCAGATGGGCTGATCCGCTGCCACAAAAATCACTTTCAGATCCTAGATGCAGAACTTTATACACGACTCGAAGACGGGGATGTCTTTGATCTATGATTCAAGACTTGTTTTGAGATTTGTTACTTGCACCTATAGACTCGTCGAAGAATCCCTTACCTAATTATATACAAAACAAATATTTTACGGATAGAAAAGGGGCACACGCACTTTCTATCCGTTTTTTTAGTGATGGCTGGCGATAGTTTTCTTGATTTTCTGGTTTCTATCTGCTTTTTCTGTGCTGGTTGGTAGATAGTTTTCTTGATTTTCTGGTTTCTATCTGCTTTTTCTGTGCTGGTTGGCGGATAGTTTTCTTGATTTTCCTGTTTCTATCTGCTTTTTCTGTGCTGGCTGGCGGATAGCTTTCTTGATTTTTCTGGTTTCTATCTGCTTTTTCTGTGCTGGCTGACGGATAGCTTTATTGATTTTCTGATTTCTATCTGCTTTCATCAGATAGAAACAATTATTAGAACCAAACTATCTGCCTGTCTTTCTTTTTATTCATATAGATTTCTTACTTCTAATCTTTCTATCTGTCCCGCCCACCACTTTCTACAGATAGATTTCTCCATTTCACTCTTCCTATCTGTCCCACCCTCCACTTTCTACAGATAGTTTTCTATATTTCACTCTTTCATCCGTCCCATTCACCATTTTCTACAGATAGATTTCTATATTTCACTCTTCCTATCCGTCCCATCCACCAGTTTCTACGGATAGTTTTCTATATTTCACTCTTTCTATCCCTCCCTTTTCTCACCCAATCCACTTTCTTCAATTTTTTTCAAATTTCTTCAAAAAAGTTGGCTCGCCAACCAATTTTTTCATCCCCTTTTGTATATACTCTGTTCTTGTAAGAACTTAGTAATCAATTTCTTACACAGGGAGTCATCTCTATTGCGTATAACTTTTATAAACAGGATATAATTATTGGGGTTTACTAGGTAAAACATTGTTCACTGGCACTGTTTACATTGATTCAACAAGCGAAAGATGTATTTCCATTGAATTTAGTATTGCAACCGCTTACGCTAAAGAAGGGCAATCTATTATCAAAGAAATCAACATCACAAAACTTGAAAAAGCCAAAAGAGAATTAGAAAAAGCATGCAGCATTCAAGTTCTTGTTCTTTAAGTCAATATAAATTTGTGCAAACAATGAAGTCTTTATAATCAATGTTGTAAAACACGCATAGGGAAGATTTGGAAAAATCAATGTTCTGATCAATAACGCACAAACTTCTGTAAGAAGTATACTTCTTGCAGAACACAACAGAACAATAGAATCTTGCCATGTTTTCCAATCTTTTCGCCGTATTTTACGACATAACAGATGAAATATTAACTTTAAAAGACGACCTTGAACTTCACCCATAATGAAATCCATTTGAACACTCCGAAAATTGACAGATGTTCTCAAATCATTTACTGAATCTGCCACTGGCAGCTTTTGGTTGAAAATAACTCCACACTTTATAACATCTATCAGCGGAGTTTAGTAACAAAAAGCAAAAAAATAAGCGATACTTTGTTTCACAACTTAGTACCGCTTATTTTTTATCTTCCCGAAACCTGATACCGCTGGTAAATATATTTCCCCCAAAATGCCAATAGAACACTCAATACTATGTATCCGATTGGAACAACCTGCCACGATGTAAAACAATGTCCAAGCAAACAAAAAGTTCTTGTATCAAAAACATTCCAAATGCTCAAATAAGCCATCGGTAACCAATCCCAAATCTGTGCGATCACACGATATTGTGTCGGGATCATAATTACATTTCCTAAAATAATCAGACCTGTAGAAATAGCCAAATCTACAATTCCACTACGAAACAGTTCTGATATCACCATTACAAAAACAGCAGCTAAGATTGATGCGATAATAAGCACTGCGTATGCGACCAAGCAAGCTTGCCCTATAGTAATCGGATAAGAATAGCTCAATAAACAAGATTGGATTGGCATCTCAAATCCTTCTGTTCCATAAACTCCGAGACTCAGCCCAATTACCATGAATGTCAACAGTGTTGCAACACCAATAGCAACTGAAACACCAGCAAATATTTTCGCCCAATAAGCAACGTCTTTTCCTCCAATGCTGCTAAGCACCAACTGGTCCGTTCTTCGAACATGTTCGTCAGAAAAAAGATTTGCTAAACAGATTGCCACAAACAAAAGCATCAAAACACCACACGTAAGAAAAGACTCTAAAATATTCTCATAACTTTCATGATACATATATAGCAACGGTTTCTCAATCTGATTTTCCTGATCACACCAGAATTCTTTTTCATTTTCTGTCAAAAGGATCGACTGCCAGTTACTTTCTAAATATTGCATCCTCGCTTCATACAAAGCATCTTCATCCACTTCCCAATTCTGAATTTCCGAAAGATTCATCCCTGTCCAAGAGCGGATTATATTAAAAATGTCACTATACGGTCTTGCATAAGTTTCATATTCATCCGTCAATGTATACTGCGATTCTGTCTCTGGAATATGACGATATCCTTCTACTGTTTCCCTAAGTAAATCTTCATCCATACATTTGCCCGAAAGAGCTTTCCGATATGCTCGATCTTTCTGAAATGCTTCATAATTACTTTCAATTGGTTCCCCAGCCTCATAATAAGTCCCAAAAAATCCTGCAAATACACTGATTATGGTACAGATTATACAAAGAAACATACAGATCCAAAGAAGCTTTCTTCCAATCAACTTTTTCATTTCGTATTTGTAAATTGTCCACAGATCACACATTTATCATTCACCTTCTAACTTTTCCTATCTACCATTTCTCTGACCGTTTTCTTCGAATTCATAACAACTCAGATAAAATTTTTCCAAATCTTCACTTTGATCCTCGTATTTTCCTTGAAAAATTAATTGCCCATCCTTCATCATCAACACTTGATCTGCAATGTGTTCAATATCAGATACTATATGCGTTGATAACAGCACAATGCTGTCTTTTCCCAAACTCTCGATCAAATTTCGAAAACGAACTCGTTCCTTAGGGTCTAATCCAGCGGTAGGTTCGTCCAAAATTATAAGTTTCGGATCATTTAGTAAAACTTGTGCGATTCCAAGTCGTTGTTTCATTCCTCCTGAAAAAGTTTTAATCTTTTTCCGCGCCATTTCGTTCAAAGAGACAAGTTCAAGAAGTTCTCTTGCTTTTCGTTTTGCCCTTGCTTTTGGAATTCCTTTTAACGCCGCAAAATAAAGTAGAAAATCTATCGCCGTAAACTCCGGATAATATCCAAAATCCTGTGGTAAATATCCTAAAACTGCTCTATATTGTTCAGCACTAACATCAATCCCGTCAAACGTAATTGTACCACTCGTTGGTTTTAGAATCCCACACAACATTCTCATAAGTGTTGTCTTACCAGCACCATTTGCACCAAGCAGACCATAAACACCTTTCTTTAGATTTACAGAAATATCATCAACAACAATTTTATTCTTATATTGTTTTGATATATGATCTATGATAAGTTCCATACAACTTCCTCCGTTTGCTTTATAAGCGAAATACACTGTTTTCCATTTCCAACGAATAACACCAGCGCAACCATCCCCCACACCATAAAATACTGTTCATGATAAATAAATGATAGTATTTTATGAGATAACAATAAGAACATGCTAATTCCAACAGAAACTCCAACACAAGCATACATTCCCTCCTGCCCTCGTATTTTTCTCATAACAAGCAGCCCTATAAATGAAGTCAGTAGAAATGGAGTGACAATATAAAAAATTTTCGCAATCGAAACGACTGCTGTGTTCCATGATACAATTAAAATAAGTACTACAAGAAGTATCATATTCATAACTCCTACAATTACCAATCTTGCAAATATAACACTTCTCAATGAAAAACGAGTCGTCATTTCCAATTCAGCCATTTTATAAAGTTCAGATCTTCCACTTTCTGAAATAATCGTCAATGCCATCAAAGGGGCAAGTCCTGAAATCAACCAAAGCACTGTATCTGGCAAAAATATAGTCCAAAACAAAGACACAATAAAAATTATAAAAGAGATACACCAGACCCATGTACGAATATAACTAATTTGAGAAATCACAAAATCCTGTATAGGCATTGCTGGTACATCTATATTTTTCAAAAATTCTTGTTTTTTTGTAGAACAAGGTGCTTCAAAAGCCAACTTCAAATCTTCTTTCCACTTATTCATGATAATCCTCCTTTCTCAATTCTTCCCGAAAATGATTTGCCGCAGATGTGATCTTACGATATATTACAAATCTCGATACTCCATATATTTTACCAAGTGTTGAAACAGGAACTTCATTTACATATCTAAGTAACAGTAATTCTTGCTCATCCTGTGTCAGTCTAGACAAAGCAAATCTGACCGTAATATTTGTGATCAATTTTTCTTCTATAGCATAATCTTGAATTGTCTCATCCAAAGATTCGGTTTTTAATCTTCTATATTCATCCACACAAAGATTCCGTGCAATTATATACATATATTTAAGTGCCGACACAGTTGTTGTACACTGATAATTCTTCAAATATCGAAGAAACGTTTCCTGTGTGACATCTTCTGCTAATTCTTTATTATGTAATCGGAAGTAACAATATCGATAGATCTTATCATATTGTTCTTCTATATCAAATAACACCATTGAATCCTCCTTTCATTTTGTATAACGTTTTATCTACTTAAAATGTGCGGCATTTTTTATCTTTAAAAACAAAAAATCGCTTACTTATCATCTCTTAATTACTATAACGTTTTTATCTCTTGATTTTTATTATTTTTCTTCTTTTCTGCTTCACAAAATGCTTGACAAATATCGCAAAATGTTTAAATATTCTAAATAGACTTATATTCTACAGTCTATACAAAACAGAAAAAAGGAGAACCAGATTATGTGGCTATTTTTTACACTGGCAACCACTTTATTATGGGGTGTTGCCGAGCTTTTTTATAAAAAAGGAGCTCACGAAGACGAAAAGTACGGACATTTGAAAATATGTATCTTCGTTGGTGCTGTAATGGGAATCCATGCCATCTACACACTTTTAACCAGCGATATTTCTTATGATCCTCGCAACTTGATTGCTTATTTACCAGTATCCATGTGCTATATCTTATCTATGGCATTTTCATTTTTCGGTATGAGATTTATCGAAGAATCCATCTCCGATCCGATTGAAAACACATCTGGAGCAATCTGCTCTATCTTGTGTGTCATCTTTTTAGGAGAAAGAATCGCTCCAATCTCTGGATTTGCGATTGGGCTTATCATGATCGGTATCTTAGGTGTTGGATATTTAGAGCAAACATCTGAAGTTGACCGTAAGAAAAGATTAGGTAAAAAAATGGCAATCATCGCATTTGCTATGCCATTTTGCTATGCCATCATCGATGCTGTCGGAAGTTTCTTAGATATCTTCTTTTTGGAGATTGAAACAAGCCCATTGATCGGTATTACAGAAGAAAATATCGAACTGGTAGCCAATGTATCTTACGAATTCACATTTGCAATCTGTGCATTGATCTTATTTATTTATATCAAATGCAAACATACAGCATTTGAACTTCCAAAACAGAAAGATAAATTAATCGCAGCAATCTGCGAAACAGCAGGTCAACTTACATATGTATATGCAATGAGTGGAAACGGCGCAATCGCAGCACCGATCATCTCATCTGTATGTATCGTATCCTTGCTTTTATCTCGAATCTTTTTGAAAGAAAAATTAACAAAGAAACAGTACATCTTCATTGCAATCATCATCATTGGTATCTTAACCCTTGCAATCATTGAAGGTGAATAATAGAAAGAGTCTCGCCACTGATATTTTCTTTCGAATTATAACAACAAAAAGTCCACACTCCAAAACAATGGAGTATGGACTTTTTTCTCATTTTAAACATGCTTGCGACGTTCTGCAAGTTCAGCACTATTTGCCTCTACACGCTTTTTATTCAATGGATATACAAAAAATAATGCAATTACAACTAAGAGTAACCCAATCGCAGGAATCGCACAAGAAAGATAAAATATTTTTTCTGTCACCACAAGATCAAATGCTGTTTCTTGCGTATATCCTGCAATTGATAATAAACTTCCTGTCATTCCTGAGGAAAGTGCCTGTCCCAATTTTCGTGCAAAAGAATAAACAGAATAAATTGTTCCATCTTCTCGAACTCCATTCTTTATTTCCGCATCATCAATCACATCCGTGATCATCGCCCAGATTACCGTATTAAAAAATCCAAGCCCTATATATGCCAATGCATAATAAAAAACATACTCATATGCATTTTGGGGTTTTACAATCATACATACAATATAGGCAACCGCTCCAAAAAGACACGAAACGACTGAAAGTTCTTTTTTTCCATATCGCGCAGAAAGTTTGGAAGCAAATGGACAACAGATCAGAAGTACAACCGCACTCCCTGCAAAAGAAGATACTGACTGTGCTGCCGCAGAGCCATAATAATTAGGAAACACATAACCGGCCATTCCTTGCATCCCTAACATTCCAAGCAGAAGAAAAACTGCTGCCAAAATAATTCCGATCAATGCACGATTTGTTATAAGACTTTTTAAAAGCTTTCCAACATTCAGTTCATGATTGTTTGCAGGAACTTCCACTCGTTCACGGATTAAATAATATCCTAATAAGTAACAAATAACCGCACTTATACTAAAGATTCCAGCAATGATCGTCATACGTCTTCCCGAAAGAATTGTATTTCCATTTACTACAACATACGCAAATACTGGCGTTCCAACACCGATTACAAGCCCTGCCAGTGTACTTCCAATTGTACGCCATGTCGAAAGTTCCGCTCGATCTTTTGGATCTGCCGAAATTGCAGATGCCATAGAACCATACGGAATATTAATTGCCGTATAAAATATAGATCCCCATAAAATATAAGTAATTACCATCCACACAATTTTAAATCCATACGGCATATTTACAAGGCCCGCTTGATAAATTAAAAATGAAGCAATCGCTACTGGCCCACACATTCGTTTCAACCATGGTCGAAACTTCCCGTCTTTCGTAGGCTTTGAACGGTCAACAATCTGCCCCATCGTCACATCCGTCACTGCATCTACAAAACGTGCCGCCATCATAAGCACACCTACGACTGCCGCACTGATTCCCATAACGTCCGTATAAAATTTCAACATAAAACTAGATGATAAAATAAATGTAAAATCATTTCCAAAATCACCGAACATATATCCAACCTTGTCTTTCATCCCAAATGGTCGGACTGAAGTATTTACTGATTCTTTAGCCATTTTCGTCTCTCCTCTTCTTTATGCCCGATTATTATATGGAAATGAAGGAGAAACCATTCATAATGATGCGATAATTTTGAAAAAATTTCTAACTAGATCTCTGCACATTTTCTTTTGTATTCACATGAATAACGCATAAAAATCCCCTCCTTACTAGATTGTCCAGTAAAGAGGGTACATATCACTCTGCTCCGACTTCTTCGAAGTATTATTTATTATTTTGTTTTTTTAACAGTTCTTTTACGGCATTTCTTAAATACCATTGCAGTTCTAGAAGGAAGATAACACTTGAATCCAAGACCTCTGCCTTCAACCTGTTCTGCCTGATATTTGTATTTCTTATCAATACGGTTCATACCACCAAATTCATCTTCATCTGTTGAAAGTGTCAACTGATATTCTGCGCCTTCTTCTTTCAATGGAATGAAATATCCTTCATATGATTTATAAGGGTGGAAGTTATACACAAATACATCATTGCCTTTTGCATATGCAATAATTTTATCAGCTTCATGAATGTATAAAAATTCTGCTGGTTTAGCAAGAATATTATCTTTTTGAAGTAATGTAATCATTGCCTTATCAAAATCATTCAGATATTCATAACGAAGATCTTTATTATCTACAAGACTCCACTGTCTTCTACAGTAATGATAGCTCCATCCATTACCTTCACGTGGAAAATCGATCCATTCTGGGTGACCAAATTCGTTACCCATGAAGTTCAAATATCCTTCCCCTGCAACAGAACTTGTAATCAAACGAATCATCTTATGCAATGCCATACCACGCTCAACAACCATATTATCCTGATTCTTTGCCATTCCCCAATACATCTGTTCATCACAAAGACGGAACATGATCGTCTTATCTCCTACCAATGCCTGATCGTGAGATTCAGCATAACCGATATTCTTCTCTTTTGGTCTTCTGATCGTCAGTTCATACCAAAGTTTTCCAAGATCCCAATCTTCATCTTTGTAATCTTTTAACAGTTTGATCCAAAGGTCTGGCATTCCCATAGATAAACGATAGTTAAATCCAACACCGCCGTCACGGATTGGAAGACACATTCCAGGAAGTGCTGACATATCTTCTGCGATTGTGATCGCATTCTTATTCACTGAATGGATCAGTTCATTCGCAAGTTGTAAATATGTGATTGCTTCAATATCTGTATTCATTGAGAAATATTTTTCATTGCAATCAAAACTTGTTCCCAGACCATGATCCAGATAAAGCATAGATGTTACGCCATCAAAACGGAATCCGTCAAAGTGGAAGATCTCCATCCAATATTTCAAGTTAGAAAGTAAGAAATGGATTACTTCATTCTTACCATAATTGAATAATTTTGTTCCCCATGCACTGTGGTCACCTTTTCCACCTTCATGGAAGAACTGATATACTGTTCCGTCAAATTCATTGATACCCTCTGCTGTATTTTTTACTGCATGTGAGTGTACCACATCAAGGAGTACTGTGATTCCCATGCTATGTGCTGTATTGATCAAATCCTTCAGATCTTCACTCTTACCATAGCGAGAAGCTGCTGCGTAGAAGTTAGAAACCTGATAACCAAATGAACCATAATATGGATGTTCCATTACCGCCATGATCTGAATTGTGTTGTATCCCAATTCTTTGATTCTTGGCAATGTCTTTTCTTTAAATTCTTTGTATGTACCAACATCATACTTTTCCTGAGCCATACCAATATGACATTCATAAATAAATGGTGTCTTTGCTGGTTTAAAATCCTGATCTGTCCATTTATATTTTTTGAACGTATCTTCTACTTCCGCACACCAAAGGACTGTCTCTGGATCCTGCACAACACGTGTTGCATACAATGGAATTCTCTCTAACATCTGTCCATCATGTACTACGATTGCCTTTACTTTCTGTCCAACTTTAAGTGTTACATCGCCCTCAAGAACAACCTCGAACACTCCGTTTTCGAGCTTTGTCATTGGGCAGCCAGTCTTATCCCAGTTATTAAAGTCACCTGTCAAATACATTGCTTCAGCAGCAGGTGCCCATTCCCTGTATACCCAACCTTTTTTTGTTTTATGAAATCCAAAATATTCGTAAGCATTGGCAAAGTCTTTTAATGTCTTTGCATTCTGCAGTAATTCTTTTCTTTTCTTTTTATAACTATCCATGCGAAGATTGATATCATTCTCAAAATTTTTTAAAGAAGGATCAATTTCTAAAATCTTATATCCCATATCCTACCTCCCGATTGATATTGCTTAGTTACTCATGTGTAAATACATTATATCATTATTATTTTCGTCTTGCACGCAAAAAGAAAGATTTATGCCTTTTCGCTGTTTTTGCCATATGAATCTAAACTTATTTTGTATATATCGCATTATAGTTTGCATACAAATGATCGTATATTGTGCTATAATATAAAAATCATGATGCTATAAATTATATTTACATATAGGAGGACTCTTATGGAATACAAAACACTTGGTAAAACAGGTCTTAAAATCTCTCGACTTGGTTTCGGTGGAATCCCTATTCAGCGTGTCGATGCTGATACAACAAAAAAACTGATCAAGTCTATGTCTGAGAAAGGAATCAATTTCATTGATACAGCTAGAGGCTACACTGTAAGTGAAAGTTATCTCGGAGAAGCTTTAGAAGGTCTTCGTGACAAATTTATTCTTGCTACAAAAAGTATGTCCCGAACAAAAGAAGCTATGGAAAAAGATATTGAGATCAGCTTATCTAATTTAAAGACAGATCATATTGATCTTTATCAAATCCACAACCCTTCTTTCGCTGATCTTGAGACTGTTACAGCACCTGGAGGTGCATTGGAAGCATTATTCGAAGCAAAAGCTGCCGGAAAGATTGACCATATCGGTTTAACTGCACATTCTTTAGAAGTATTTGAAAAAGCACTTACATACGACTGGGTTGAAACAATCATGTTCCCTTATAACATCGTTGAACGTCAGGGCGAAGAATTGATGAAGCAGTGTACAGAAAAAAATGTTGGATTTATCGTTATGAAACCTCTTGCTGGCGGTGCGATTGAAGATCCAACTCTTGCGATTCGTTTTATTTGTAAAAATCCAGATGTATCTGTTGTCATCCCTGGCATGTATGATTTAAAAGAAATCGAACAGAACCTCGCAGCATGCGAAGATACTTCTCCACTTTCTGAAAAAGAACTTGCAGATATTGATGAGATTGTTGGCAAACTTGGGAATAATTTCTGTCGCCGCTGCAATTACTGTGCACCATGTACAGTCGGCATCAATATTCCTGGTGTTTTCTTATTCCAAGGATATCTTGATCGCTATGGTCTGGAAGATTGGGCAAGATCTCGATACGCTGCAAGTGCAGTAAAAGCAAGTGCTTGTATCGAATGCGGAGCCTGCGAACCAAAATGTCCTTACAATCTGCCAATCCGTAAGATGTTAAAAGAAGCAGCAGAAAAATTCGGAGAATAGATCGATTGTCACAATATTAAAGAGAGGTTGTAAAGTACAAATTCACTTTACAACCTCTCCTATTTTCATGTTATTATTAGCCTCAAAATATATAAGTGTTACTTCATACCAGTCATTATTCCAAAAGTATATAAGCATTACTTCATACCTGCTATTTTTCCAAGTGTATCAACACTTTCTTCAAATAGAAAAACATATTTTTACTTTTCTATCTGTCAAATTTGCTCTTTTAAGCAGATAGATTTACTAATTATATTCATTTTATCCCACATTTTTTTATTTTCCAACGGATAAAATCATGAATTTTGTAACCTATATCTGCTTAATTTCCTTTTTTTATTGGATAGAATCTACGTTTTTTATAGTTATATCTAACCGTCTATCATTTCTGACAGATAGAACCATAATTTTCCATTCTTTTTCTTACACGATAGAACTATAATTTCTTTTCCTAGAACTTCTTAGATATCTTCATCTCTGCACACGTGCCCCTGCACCGCCCATAACTCTCTCAACTTCTTTTTTATCTACCATTGTCGTATCCCCTGGTGTTGTCATTGCAAGTGCTCCATGCGCTGCACCATAATTAACTGCTGTTTCGGCATCTTTTGTTGTCATCAGCCCATAGATCAAACCTGACGCAAAAGAATCCCCACCGCCTACGCGATCCATAATTTCTAAATTCTTATAATCTTTCGCCTTATAAATCTTACCACCAGCCCAGCAAAGTGCACTCCAATCATTTACTGTAGCAGTTTTTACTTCGCGAAGTGTCGTTGCAACTGCCTTAAAATTAGGATAAGTCTTCGCCGCTTCATTTATCATCTTTTTGTAGCCGTCAAGATTTAATTTCTTAAGATTTTTATCATTTCCTTCGATTTCAAATCCAAGACATGCTGTAAAATCTTCTTCATTACCAATCATAACATCCACATATTTTGCGATTTCCTTATTCACTTCCTGTGCTTTTGCATGACCACCGATCGCACTCCACATAGAAGGTCGATAATTCAAATCATAAGAAACAATCGTTCCATATTTTTTCGCAGTCTTAATCGCTGTAAGTACTGTTTCACAAGATTGCTCTGAAAGTGCTGCAAAAATCCCACCTGTATGAAACCAGCGAACTCCTAGCGTACCAAATATATACTCAAAATCAAAATCTGATGGTGTAGCTTTTGAAATTGCTGTATTTGCACGATCAGAACACCCAACCGCACCACGAATCCCAAAACCTCGTTCTGTAAAATTAATTCCATTACGGCAACTTCTTCCAATACCGTCTGTCGGCATCCATTTTATAAAAGATGTATCTACACCTCCCTGATGAATCAAATCTTCCATCAACTTCCCTATTTCATTGTCTGCAAAAGCTGTGATGATCGCTGTTCGTAATCCAAAACATCTACGAAGACCTCGAACCACATTATATTCTCCGCCACCTTCCCATGCTCGGAATTTTCTTGCTGTTCGAATTCTCCCTTCCCCCGGGTCCAAACGAAGCATAACCTCACCAAGAGATACTGCGTCATATTTATATTCATCTGCTGGTCTTAAATTTAATTCCATACTAAACTTACCCTTTCATATTCAAAATTTTTGTATTTCAAGACTTACCTACGAGTCTTTGTGTGATAGACATCCCACATCTGATATAACTTTTATTATCCCCAGGAAACAAATCGATTTATACATAACTTTTCTATTTTCTTAAATTCAATCCGAAATAAACAAATCCTCTTTAACGCCTTTAATCCTTGCCTAGAACGCATTTATTTTCCTCCCCCAAAAATTTTCCAGTAAACAAAAAGGAGCTACTGCTCCATAGATAATCGCTTATCTATTTTGCAATAGCTCCTATCATTCATTTTTTAAGCAAGAATTGGCTTTAATGCTTCTGCCAATTTATCTTTCTGTGCCTGCGCTTCTGTCAGATCTTTTCCTAATGTTGTAAAATATGTTTTAATCTTTGGTTCTGTACCAGATGGGCGAACAACTACTGTTGCGCCACCTTCCAGACTATAGATCAACACATTCGCTGCTGGAAGACCTGTCTCTTCAGGTTTCTTGTAATCCATCACTTTTGTTACTGCATATCCTGCAATTTCCTTTGGTGGATCATTACGAAGTCCTTCCATGATAGATGCCATCTTATCCATTCCTGAAAGTCCTGGGAATTCGAAACTATCTACCTTGTTCAGATAACGTCCATATTCCGCATAGATTTCTTCCAAACGCTGTTTGATAGAAGAACCAATGCTTCTATAATATGCTGCCATCTCACAGATCAACATAGAACCAATGATCGCATCTTTGTCACGTACATATGGTCCAGCAAGATATCCATAGCTTTCTTCAAAACCGAAAATAAAACGCTCTACTTCTCCTGCTGCCTCAAGACCTGCAATTTGATCACCGATCCATTTAAATCCTGTGAGAACATTTCTCATCTCAACACCATAATGTTCTGCTACCGCATCTGCAAGTGGTGTAGAAACAATTGATTTTACTGCAACTGCATTCGCAGGCATTGTTCCATTCTCAATACGTCCTGCACAGATATAATCAAGAAGCAATACTCCAACTTCATTACCAGAAACTAATTCATATGTACCATCTGGACACTTGATTGCAATCCCTACACGGTCAGCATCAGGATCTGTTGCGAGCATCAGATCTGCATCTGATTTCTCAGCAAGTTCAAGTCCTAGACGAAGTGCTTCAAAGATCTCTGGATTTGGATATGGGCATGTTGGGAAATTGCCGTCTGGATATTTTTGTTCTGGTACGATCGTAATATCATCAATACCAATATCGTTCAAAACTCTCATAACTGGTACAAGACCTGATCCGTTCAAAGGAGAATACACAAGTTTCAAGCCTGCTGTCTTACAAAGACCCGGACGTACACTTCTTGCTTTGATCGCTTCGTAAAGAGCTTCTTTACAATCCTCGCCAACGTACTCGATCAATCCAGCTTTCATTCCTTCTTCAAATGCCATCATCTTGGCACCATCTAAAATATCTGTCTTCTGAATCTCTGCATAAACAATATCAGCTGCTTCATCTGTCATCTGACAGCCATCTGGTCCATATGCTTTATAGCCATTGTATTTTGCAGGATTATGAGAAGCAGTAACCATGATACCAGCATTTGCCTCATAATAACGCGTTGCAAAACTCAATGCTGGAACTGGCATCAATGCATCATAGATTCGAACCTTGATTCCATTTGCAGCAAGTACACATGCTGCTGTCTTTGCAAAAACATCACTATTAATACGACTGTCATAACTGATCGCTACTAACTGATTTCCGCCCTGTGTTTTTACCCAGTTAGCAAGTCCCTGTGTTGCTTGACGAACAACATAAATATTCATACGGTTTGTACCTGCCCCAAGAACTCCTCTAAGACCAGCTGTTCCAAACTTAAGAGCAACAGCAAAACGATCTTTGATTTCTTCTTCATTGCCAGCAATTGCCTTCAGCTCATCTGTCAATGCAGTGTCTTCAAGATCTGCTTCCAGCCAACGTTTGTAATTATTCATATACATAATGCTCACCCGTCCTTTTCTAATTTACTTGATAATCTAATAATAAACTACCATAAGGCTTTTTTCAAGAAAGACGATATATTTTATACATCATACGCTCTTTCAAGACTTATTTACAAATCTCAAAATATTTTTTTCTTATAACAAATATAGAAAAAGACTGTTCGCTTGATACTTACAATCTCTTGTCCTTATCAAACAAACAGTCTTTTTTATAATTCTTATATTATCCTTCATATGATTTAAAAAATGCACACACACCCTTCAAACATTTTGTCAATCCTGGAACTTCTTCTTCAGGCACGTATTCTACTACTGCTTCTACCAGTTTTTTATGAAATTCTTCATGGTGATAATATGCACTTTCTCCTTTTTCTGTCAAACGGATATTTACGATCCTTCGATCCTCTTCGCTTCTTTCACGAACAACATATTTCTTTTTAACAAGCGCATTCATTGAAGTTGTCAATGAACCAACTGTAATATTTAATTCTCTTGCGATCGCTGACATATTCTTTCCTTCTCCAAGCCCGATTGCTTTCATGATATGCATATCATTTACTGTTATATTTTCAAACTCTCCTTTAATGAGTGCATTCTTTTCTATGTCCAGTATATCGTTAAATAAATTTACAAGCAAATCATCAATAATTGCGTACACGTCCACTTATTTCTCTCCTTTTGTGCATTTTACATGTTCTGCACATACATTATACACAATTTCCCAACAAAGAATCAATCACTTCTTTCACAGTTTCTATTTTTTCTGTTTTCCACGTATTTTCTCCACAAAAGATCAACCCTTCTTCTACATTTCCTGTTGCTGCATTGACCAATGCCTGTGTGATACAATACGGAATTTCTGATGGTTTACATTTTTGAAGACAGCCTGTGCATTTTTTCGGTGGAAATTTTTTCCCATCCTTCACCTGTTTTATAAATGCATTTTCTATCGCTCGCCCAGGCATTCCAACCGGACTTTGGACGATTGCAATGTCTTTTTGCTCTGCCTGAAGATACATTTTTTTTAAACGTAAATCTGCATCACACTCTTCTGTTGTAACAAATCTGCTTGCTACTTGTATTGCATCTGCTCCCAAAGAAAATACATGCTCTGCATCTTCACAAGTCGTAATACCACCTGCGATCACCACTGGAATCTTTGTTTGAAATGTTTCCTCATACGTTTTTATCACTTTTAGGATCTTCTTAATTTCTTCATCATATGCATTTTGATCAAATCGTTCTATCTGTTCTCTATCAAAACCAAGATGTCCTCCTGCTTTTGGTCCTTCGATAACGATAAAATCTGCTGTTCTTTTGTATTTTTTTGCCCAATATCGCAAGATTACATTTGCTGATTTTTCTGTTGATACTATAGGAGCGATCTTTGTCTGACTTTCCATCACAAGTTCTGGAAGTGTCAATGGCAGACCTGCACCAGAAATAATAACATCTGCTCCAGCGTCCACCGCCGCTTTTACATACGCATCATAATAGCGCATTGCAACCATAATATTAAATCCAATCACACCCTCCGGTGAAATCTTTCTTGCCTTCTTATATTCTTTTAAAATCGCACGCAAATTCGCCTTTTTTGGATTCTGCAAAAAATCTGGCTCTCGAAATCCTATCTGTGCTGCTGAGATCACACCAACACCACCTTCTCTCGCAACTGTCCCTGCAAGATTTCCAAGACTTATTCCAATCCCCATTCCACCTTGAAAAATTGGCTTTTTAACGATTCGATTTCCTATTTTTAATGACTGATCTTTCATTTTTCTCAATCTCCAATATACATATTTTACATCTCACGAAATCTTTGGTATCTTTTTTCAATCAGTGCATCTGTCGTAAATGCTTGATATTTTTGTATGAAATTTGCAAAATATTTTTCTATTTCTGATGTTACATCGTTTATATTTTTTGTAGTAAATTCTTCTGGTTCTCTAAAAATATACTCCACAATCCTTGCTTCTTTTAATTCTTGTGCAGTAAGTTTCATAACACCTGCAGCTTCTTCTGCTCGCTTACTGTCTTTCCAAAGAATCGATGCAAATCCTTCTGGTGAAAGAATCGAATACACTGCATTTTCTAAAATGCAGACTTCATCTGCCACTGCCATAGCAAGCGCACCACCACTTCCACCTTCGCCAATAATGATAGAAAGAATTGGAACTCTAAGACTTGCCATTTCAAAAAGATTTCGTGCGATTGCCTCTCCTTGTCCTCTCTCTTCCGCCTCAATTCCACAAAATGCACCCGGTGTATCAACCAGACACAGAATCGGCCTGCCAAATTTTTCTGCCTGTTTTATCAAACGAAGTGCCTTTCGATATCCATCTGGTGAAGGCATTCCATAATTTCGTATGATATTTTCTTTCGTTGTTTTCCCTTTTGTCTGCGCGATCACAGTGACCGCTGTTCCGTGAAAACTTGCAATGCCACCAACAATTGCTGGATCATCTTTATAATAACGATCCCCATGAAATTCCATAAAATCAGGAAACATTGCTTCAATGTAATCCATTCCGACAGGACGTTCTTTCTTTCGTGAAAGCTGCACTCTATCCCATGCAGTTTTCGTATAGATTTCTGCTGCTTCTGATTGATTTTCTGAATCTGTTTTTACAAACAAAGGATTCATATTTTCTCCACTTTTTATAACTTTCTTTTTATGTAAGCTGAGAATCTGTGTCAATGTCTCCTTCATCTCATCACGTTTTACAATCTTATCTACAAATCCATGTTCTAATAAAAACTCTGCCCGCTGAAATCCTTCGGGAAGTTTTTCTCCTATCGTCTGCTCAATCACTCTTGGTCCAGCAAATCCGATCAATGCATTTGGTTCTGCTAAAATAATATCACCGAGCATTGCAAAACTTGCCGTCACGCCACCTGTTGTCGGATCTGTCAATACACTGATATACAACTGCCCAGCATCATGATGTTTTTTTAATGCAGCTGATACTTTTGCCATCTGCATAAGCGAATGGATTCCCTCCTGCATTCTAGCACCACCAGAACAAGCAAAAATAATCACCGGAAACTGTTCTTTTGTTGCACGTTCGATTGCTCGTGTCAATTTTTCTCCGACAACTTTTCCCATACTTGCCATCAAAAATCTGCCGTCCATTACCGCCAATACGGTTTCATTTCCACCAATCTTACATTTTCCTGTCACAACTGCTTCATCTAACTTTGTTTTTTCTCGCAAAAATTGTATTTTTTCTTCATACCCCGAAAACTGTATCGGATTTCCAGACTGCAAACCTCGATCCCATTCCTCAAAAGTCACTTTATCTGCAAGCATTTCAACTCGATCTATCGCATGCATTCGAAAATAGTGTCCACATTTCGGACAGGTATAATCACCATTTATTACATCATCTGTCATGATCGGTGCTTTACACGCATTACATTTTTTCCAAAGTCCCTCTGGAATTTCAGGAGTTCTTGTTTGCTTTTCTATCTTTTGTCTTGCTTCGTTTTTTGATTCTTTCTTTTGCACATCCACCGACAAAACAGCACGTGTTTTTCTGCTCGTCTTTTTCAACATCTCAGATAGTTTCATATGCAAGCAGTTCTCCTTCCTTTTCTGCAATGAACTCAATATCAAAGTTACCTTCTTGGAAATCCGCATGATTCATGATCTCATACTGATAATCCACATTCGTCTCAATCCCCGCAATTATAATTTCTTCTAATGCACTTTTCATCTTCATGATTGCCTCATTGCGATTCTTTGCAAATACGATCAGTTTTGCAAGCATGCTATCATAATAAGGAGATACAGTATATCCACTGTAAATTGCCGAATCAATACGGATTCCTTTTCCTCCTGGCAAATACATTTCTTCAATCTGTCCAGGTGTTTTTGCATTGATCCTGCATTCAATTGCATGACCACTCAATTGAACATCTTCCTGTTTATAAGAAAGTGGCTTACCTTCTGCAATCTTAATCTGCTCTTTGATCAGATCGATTCCTGTCACCCACTCTGTTACTGGATGTTCTACCTGAATTCTTGTGTTCATTTCCATAAAATAAAATCTGCCGTCACGTTCCAATAAAAACTCAATCGTTCCGGCATTTTCATAATCAGCAGCTTTCGCCGCCCGCACCGCAGTCTCTCCCATTTTTTGACGAAGTTCTTCTGAAATTGCAGTGCAAGGTGATTCTTCTACCAACTTCTGATGATTTTTTTGAATAGAACAATCACGTTCTCCAAGGTGGATCACATTTCCATATTTATCTGCTAAGATCTGTATTTCAATATGCTTTGGATGTTGTACGAAATGTTCCATATACATCGTTGCATCGCCAAACGCTGCTCTCGCTTCTTTTTGTGCTGTAAGAAATGCACTTTCTAATTCACCCTCTGATCCTGCCACTCGCATTCCTTTTCCACCGCCGCCAAGAGCTGCTTTTACAATAACTGGATATCCAATCTTTTCTGCTTCTCTTTTTGCAGTTTCCACATCCAACACTGGCGCATCTGTCCCCGGGATTACTGGCACACCAGCTTCCACCATCGTATTTCTTGCCTGTGACTTATTTCCCATTTTGCGGATCACATTTGCAGAAGGACCAATAAATATAATCTTGCATTTTTCACAAAGTTCTGCAAATTTCGCATTTTCTGACAAAAATCCAAACCCCGGATGGATTGCATCTGCACCAGATACGATCGTCGCACTTATGATCTGTTCCATGTTCAAATAACTGTCTGCTGCCGATGCCGGACCGATGCAATACGCTTCATCTGCAAGTAATGTATGCAATGCATCCTTATCTTCCTCCGAATAGACTGCAACCGTCTCGATTCCCATTTCTCGACACGCACGGATAATCCGTACTGCAATCTCTCCGCGATTTGCGATCAATATTTTCTTAATCATATGCACCACCTATTACCCGATCATCAACGTCAACTCTGCCTTTACTGCAAGTTCTCCATCGACCGTTGCAATCGCTTCTCCTACAACCATCGGCCCTTTTTGACGAATGAGTTTTGTTTCTAATTTCAACTTATCTCCCGGAACAACTTTTCGTTTAAATTTACAATTTTTAATACCGCCAAAATATCCGATTTTTCCTTTGTTTTCTTCCTTTGCGAGTACTGCAACTGCACCAACTTGTGCCAACGCTTCTACGATCAACACTCCTGGCATAACCGGTTCTTGCGGAAAATGTCCTGCAAAAAACTCTTCACGATATGTTACACATTTATATCCAACTGCATATTCACCCGGTTCATAATCTTCAATATAATCTACCAACAAAAACGGATGACGATGCGGAAGAATCTCTTCTATTTCTTTAATCCCTAATTTTTTCATTTTTATTTCTTCCTTCTTTTATCTAAACAATCCTAAATAAAGGCTGCCCATATTCCACAGCTTCTCCATTTTCAACTAAGATTTCTGCCACTATTCCCTCAAAATCACTTTCAATGTCATTCATTAACTTCATTGCTTCTACAATTGCTACAACTTGTCCTTTTTTCACCTGATCTCCAACTGCGACAAATGGCTCTGCATCTTCTGCCGGAGCTACATAAAATCTTCCTACAAGTGGCGATTTGATCCATCGTCCTGAATTCTCTTCTTTTCCGTTTTGTCCTTCATTCGCCAACTGAGACTGAGCAGAAACTATTGGTTGTGCATCCAGACATTCTTGAGGTATGGATATCGTTTTTGTGATCTCATTCTGAATATTTAATTTAATTCCATCTTGTTCATACTTAAACCCAGTTACTCCAGATTCTGAAACCGCTTTTATCAGTGTTACGATATTTTCCAACTCCATTCACATTTCCTACCCTTCATATTTCTTTAACAAAAGTACCGCATTGTGGCCACCAAATCCAAGCGAATTACTCATTGCATACTTGATTTCCTTTTCAACCGGTGCACCGATTGCATAATTCAGATCACATTCTGGCTCTGTCTCCGTTGTTCCTATTGTTTGGTGAATAAAACTATCTTGAATTGATTTCACACAAACAATACATTCCACAGCTCCTGCTGCACCGAGAAGGTGTCCGATCATTGATTTTGTAGAGTTAATGACAAGATTCTTTGCATGCTCTCCAAACGCTTTCTTAATCGCATAAGTTTCAAATAAATCGTTATGATGCGTACTTGTTCCATGCGCATTGATATACTGCACTTCATCAGGCTTAATCTCTGCCTCTTGCATCGCATATTCCATTGCTTTCGCTGCACCACTTCCATCTTCTGCCGGTGATGTAATGTGAAATGCATCTGCCGTTGATCCATATCCAACAACTTCTGCATAAATCTTTGCACCTCTTGCTTTCGCGTGTTCCAATTCTTCCAAAACAACCACACCAGCACCTTCTCCAAGTACAAATCCACTTCTTTCTTTATCAAATGGTATTGAAGCTCTTTTAGGATCTTCACTATCTGTAAGTGCCGTAAGTGCCGTAAATCCAGCTACTCCTGTTGGGCAGATACAGCTTTCTGTCCCACCAGCAAACATCACTTCTGCATCACCATATTGAATTGCACGCAACGCATCTCCGATGCAGTTAGTCCCTGAAGCACATGCTGTCACAACATTTGTACATTTCCCTTTTAATCCTAACTGAATCGATACATTTCCTGCTGCCATATTCGAAATCATCAGCGGAACCATTAATGGATTCACTTTTGCAGGACCTTTTTCTAGAATTGTCTGATATTGTTTCTCAATCTGTGTAAGACTTCCAATCCCAGAACCAATTACAACACCACAACGATACGAATCTTCTTTCTCTATATCAAACCCTGCATCTGCACATGCTTCTTTCGCTGCAGCAACTGCATATTGTGAAAATTTTTCCATTCGTTTCGCTGCTTTAAAATCCATTCTCTCTTTTGGAATAAATCCTTTTACTTCCGCTGCAATTTTTACTTTGTAATCTGTTGTATCAAACTGTGTAATATTATCAATCCCTAATTTCCCCAGTTTTATATTATTCCAGAACTCCTCCACCGTATTGCCAAGTGGTGTAACTGCACCAAGTCCTGTAATTACGACTCTACGTTTCATACTCTATCCTTTCTTCTATATGTCACATATTTGCTACATTACCATTCCACCGTCTACATGAAGTACCTGTCCAGTAATATATCTAGCTTCTTCCGATGCAAGAAATGCTATTGTTCCCGCTACATCTTCTGCTTTTCCAAATGAACCAAGTGGAATCTGCTGTTTCATTCCCTCTTTTACTTTTTCAGATAAAATTTCTGTCATATCTGTCTCTATAAATCCCGGTGCTACTGCATTGACTGTAATTCCTCTTCCTGCCAATTCTTTTGCAGCAGATTTTGTCATTCCAATAACACCAGCCTTAGAAGCCGCATAATTTATCTGCCCTGCATTTCCTGACACACCAACTACCGATGACAGATTGATGATTCGTCCACATCTCTGTTTCATCATGTATCTTGATGCAAAACGGATACAATTAAATGTACCTTTTAAATTCACATCGATTACATCTGAAAAATCTTGTTCACTCATTCGAATCAACAATCCATCCTTTGTTATTCCTGCATTATTTACAAGAATATCAATTCGTCCATAGGTTTCAATCACATTCTTTATAAATCCCTCGCATGCTATGTAATCTGCAACATTACACTGCATGATTTCTGCATTTCCACCTTCTTCAATAATTTCCTGTTTCACTTTTTTGGCTTCGTCTTCGGAGCCGTTATAATTTATCACAACCATAGCACCAAGGGATGCTAACTTTTTCGCTGTTGCTCTCCCGATTCCTCGGGATGCCCCTGTTACTATCGCAACTTTCTCATTCAACATTTTTTCTCCTATTTTTCAGTTCTGAAACTACCTGTTCCATCTCTTCCCAAGTCCCAATATTGTATACACGGATATTTCTATCAATCTTCTTCATAAATCCGCACAAGGTCTTTCCTGGCCCAATTTCAATAAATGTATCCACTCCATCAGCAATCAGCATTTCCATACTTTCCTGCCAGCGTACTGGTGAAGATACTTGTGTTGCAAGTAAGTCTTTTGTTTGATTGATATCTGTTACATAATCTGCTGTTACATTTGTCACATAAGGAATCTTCAATTCAAAAAGCCCCACATTTTCCAACTCTTTTCCAAGATATTCCCCAGCTTCTTTCAACATAGGAGAGTGAAATGGACCACTTACATTTAACCGAAGTACTCTCTTAGCTCCTGCTTCTTTTAGTACTGCAAATGAATCCTCAATTGCCTTTGTTTCTCCCGTAATCACAATCTGCCCAGGACAATTATAATTTGCCACGGTTACTCCATCTAATTCTTTGACCACTGCCTCTAACTTTTCTGTTTCCATTCCTAAAACAGCTGCCATTGCACCTTCCCCTTGTGGAACACTGTTTTGCATCAAGATTCCTCTTGTTCTCACCAGTTTCACCGCATCGATTTCTTTCATACCACCAGCAGAACTGATCGCACAATATTCCCCAAGACTCAATCCCGCTGTCACATCTGGTGTAATTCCTTTTTCTCGCACAACCTTCTCAATCGCAAGACAAGTTGTCACCATCGCGGCTTGTGTATATTCTGTTAAATCTAACTTATCATTTTCTTCAAAACACAATTGTTTCATATCAAGCCCCAGACATTCTGATGCTTGATCGTAAATTCTTCTTACAGACGCACTCTGTTCATAAAAATCTTTTCCCATGCCAACTTTTTGTGCACCTTGTCCTGGAAAAAGAAACGCTATCTTACTCATAAAAGCCGATTCCTCCAATCAGTGCATCTGTTTCTTTCACAAGTTTTTTAATCAATTCTTCACAAGAATACTCTTCTTTCACCATAGCAGCACTTTGTCCCGCCATGACACTACCATTCACTACATCACCTTCTACAACAGCTTTTCGCAAACTGCCAAGTGTAAGTAATTCTAGTTCTTCGAACTCTGCACCATTCTTTTCCAATTCTAAATATTTCTTTGTCATCTGATTTCTTAATGCTCGCACTGGATGGCCCGTACTTCTTCCAGTCACTCTTGAATCAATATCTTTTGCTTTCAGAATCGCTTTTTTATAATTTTCATGTACTACACATTCTTTCGTTGTCACAAAATGTGTCCCCAACTGTACGCCTTTCGCACCAAGCATAAAAGCAGCCGCTACACCTCTTCCATCTGCAATGCCTCCTGCTGCAATAACTGGAATCTTTACTGCGTCCGCAATCTGTGGTACTAAGACCATCGTTGTATTTTCTCCTATGTGGCCACCCGCTTCACATCCTTCTGCAACAAGCGCATCTGCACCACATCGTTCCATTCTTTTCGCAAGTGCCACAGAAGCGACCACAGGAATAACTTTCACGCCATGTTCTTTCCAGATTTTCATATATTTTTCTGGACTTCCAGCTCCAGTAGTCACTACCTTTACCCCTTCTTCTACAACAATCTTTGCCACCTCATCTGCATATGGGCTCATCAACATAAGATTTACCCCAAACGGCTGATTCGTCAGTTTTTTTGCTTCTCTAATCTGTTCACGAACCCATTCTGCTGGTGCACTTGCCGCACCGATCAATCCAAGACCACCAGCATTTGATACTGCTGCTGCAAGATGAGCTTCTGCAACCCATGCCATCCCACCTTGAATGATCGGATATTTTATTCCAAGTATTTCGGTCACTTCTGTTTTCATTCTATAGCTCCCCTTTTCTTATCTGTTCCGATTAAAATTATTTCAATCCTTCAATATAAGTTACAACACTTCCAATTGTTGTCAGATCAGACACAGATTCTGTATCGATTTCTACCTCAAATGCTTCTTCAAATGACATCACCATTTCCATAAGATCAAGTGAATCTGCTCCAAGTGATTCAAATGTTGTCTCTGCTGTAAGTTCTGCTACTTCTACTCCTAAACCTTCTGCTACGATTTCTTTTACTTTTTCTAACATCTTTTTGTCTCCTTTTTTACATTTCAATTTCATTCTTATATGTAATCCACAGATTCCTGTGCAAATTACCATTCTGTTGTTTACAATTTTCTTGTCTGCATTTTCTCATCACCACTCAACAAGAGCAGCTCCCCAAGACAATCCTGCACCAAATCCTGCTAATACGATCTTTTGTCCTCTTTCTAATTTTTTGCTGCGATTCATCTCGTCTAACAAGATTGGGATACTCGCCGAAGAAGTATTTCCATATTCCATAAGATTCATCGGAAACTTTTCAATGTGAATCTTCATTCGCTTTGCCACAGATTCAATGATTCGTTTATTTGCTTGATGCAAGAAAAACCAATCAATCTCATTTTCGCTATATTCTACTTGTTCCAAAAGTTCGTTGATCACTTCCGGAACTTTCTTCACTGCGAATCGAAATACTTCCTGTCCTTTCATCTGCATATATGTTTCTCGATTGTCTTCTTTTTCTTTCCAATTTTTTTGATGTCGGCTCTCACACACGAGAACGTCACCTTGTTTTCCTTCTGAATGCATAACAAACGGAAATTGTTTTCCTTCCTCTGCTTTTAATACGACAGCACCAGCTCCATCTCCAAATAAGATGCAAGTTCCTCGATCCTTCCAATCCACAAGATTTGAAAGACATTCACTTCCAATAATCAAGATTGTTTTATAAATTCCCGCAGAAATGTAACATTGTGCTGTGTTATATGCAAATAAAAAACCACTGCACGCTGCATTCAGATCCATACATACTGCATTTACCGCTTGAATCGCACTTTGCACTTCACATGCAATTCCTGGGATGATCCGATTCGGTGTCATCGTTGCCACAAGGATCATATCCACCTCTTCTGAACTCACACCACTATTCAATAAAGCCGCCTGTGCAGCTTTCACTGCCATTGTCACAGTCGTATCTTCTTCCGCAATATGTCGTCTTACAATACCTGTTCGTTCCTGAATCCATTGATCTGTAGTCTCAACCATTTTTTCAAGATCTGCATTTTCATAAAAATGCTCCGGAACATACGAACCAGTACCACAAATCCTACCTATCATGGCATCTCTCCATTACTTTTACCTTTCAATTGTTTTGCTTTGAAATATTTTTATTTTCAAACTGTTTGATAATATAACATAGTTTTCTATAGATTGCAAGTACTTTTATTATCAAAATAAATATTCTTCAATAATAACTATTCTTCAATGATAAAATTAGGAAGTTAGCTAGTGATAGTTCTAAATAATGGGCGATTGATTAATAACTGCCCACCAGAAACCCAATTCGAGATTTACAAGCAAGTCTCAAATTGAATGTAAGAAATTTTCAGAAATAATAAAGTGCGATTTGTACCTATGGGAAATTTGTAGTGAACAAGACCGTGAAATTCCAAGATTCCCGTTGGAAATGAAGCCAAAAGAGAAGCATAATAAAGGGATTGTTTCTATAGCAAGAACCTTACAAAAAAGAAACCAGAATTCGTGATCTTTGAGTATCTGAGAGCAAGAAATTTATACATAGTGAAAAAAACACCTTTGATTTGCCAAAAAGAAGTCTAAAGCAAGAAAAAATAAGTTGGTTTTGTTTCTTTGCAAAATGGATTTGTTCTATAGACCGAAATCGAAGTTTCCCGCTTAGAAATTCCCTAGAAAGCTAGAAAGACTGTGGATTTTCCAGAAAAGCAACGACGTTCCCACAATAATTTCCATGCCCCCGAAGAATAATGAAGTTCCCATAGTAATTTCCAAAAAAGGGAGCGCCACAAAATAACTACCTCAGTCATTTTTACAGCGCTCCCTTTTATTCTATTGGTTTATTCAATCAATTTCTTATATATCCTTATATTTTACTCAAGAATCTGATCAACAAACTGAACTAATCCATCTACCACTTCATCTCTGATCGCCAGTTCATTATGAATCTCATGACGATATCCTGTATATGCTCTCACTGTTGTTTTATTACCCGTTCTTGCTAACAGATTGGCTACATGATAAAGACCCTCTCCATAATTTCCACAAGGATCTTGATCTCCAGAGATTAAATAAACAGGGATTTCACTCGGAACCATTGGTGCCCATTCGTCACTTTCAATAAAATGATACAATTGTACAAAATCCCATGGAAGTTCTAATGTTGTATCAAATGTATTAAACATATCTCCCGCATGATCCGCTACAATATTCGGATCATTCGCAATCCAATCCGATGGTCCGTTTGGATTCTCAATACGATCTGTCATTCCACTAAATACTTTTCCAAACCATTCACCTGCTGGCTGATATGGATCTGCTTCATATGCAGCCTTAAATTCTTCATTCGTATATGCATCTTCACAGCCTTTCCACTGAGAACAAAGACCACAAAGCATCAGTCCTTTGATATCTTCACCAAAATGTGCTGCATATGCTCTTGCAAGCATAGAGCCCCAACTATGTCCAAACACAAAATACGGAAGTTCCGGATAATCTGCTACAGCAATATCATGTAACTGCTTTTCATCTTTTATGTAAGTCATATAACCGCCAGAATGTGGATTACCTAATGTTCCACCATCATATCCTGTCTTTCCATGTCCCAAGTGATCATCTGCATATACTACATATCCAGCCTGCTGGAATTTTCCAATCATATGCATATATCTTCTGGAATGCTCTCCATATCCATGGATTAACTGAATGATCCCTTTCGGTTTCCCAAGCGGACTATAAGACCAAGCTTTGATCACATCTCTTTCATTCGCAGATTTGAAGCTAATTTCTCGAATAGACATAAAATATTCCTCCCTTTTTATTACCGAACTATCTTATCTCTTATTATAACTTCTCGTGATACAGTCTACAATGTCTATTTTCCTTTTTGATAAATAAAAAACTATTCATAATAAATAATAAAGATTTTATTGTTTTCATTTCAAAAAGATTCTATAATACTATAATGTTATTATTTATTATCAAAGGAGATTCATATTATGAGATTTATATATCCTGCTATTTTTCATGAAACAGAAGAAGGAACTTTTAAAGGATATTTTCCTGATCTGGAATGTTGTTATGGAGAAGGCGAAACTTTAGATGATGCGATAGACAGTGCGAACTCTGCTGCTTATGACTGGCTTGTTTTAGAGATTGAAGAAGGCGGTGATCTTCCTTATGTTTCTGATCCAGATGATTTAAAATTAGAAGAAGGGGACATCCTAAGAAATATCTCCGTCAATATTCGATTTAATATAGGATGGGATGAATAATCAAAAGAGGTGTTACTATGCTTGATAAAACATTTATCACAGAAGCAGAAAACTTACAAAAAGAGCTTGTTTCACAAAGGCATTATCTACATGCGCACCCAGAAACAGGTTTTGAATTAACACAGACAAAGGATTTTGTAAAAACACAATTAAAAACCATGGGATATGAACCTGTTGATTGTGGAAAATCTGGTGTAACTGTCACGGTTGGTAAACAGAATGGCGGCAAGACTTTTTTGATCCGAGGTGATATGGATGCACTTCCAATCCACGAAGAAACGCAACTTGATTTTGCTTCTTCGAATGGTTCTATGCATGCCTGTGGACACGATATGCATACTACAATGCTTCTCGGTGCTGCCAAACTTTTAAAAAAGCATGAATCCGAGATTAACGGCACTGTAAAATTAATGTTCCAGCCAGCCGAAGAGATCTTTGAAGGTGCAAACGATATGATCCAATCTGGGGTTTTAGAAAATCCTCATGTGGATGCGGCATTAATGATCCATGTTATGGCTGGAATGCCATTTTCTTCTGGAACAGCAATTATTTCACCACCTGGTGTCAGTGCCCCTGCTGCTGACTTTTTTGAAATCACAGTCCAAGGAAAAGGATGTCACGGTTCTATGCCTAACACAGGAATCGATCCATTGATTACCGCATCTCACATTGTACTTGCTTTACAGGAGATTCAGACTCGCGAACTTGCACTTTCTGAAAATTCTGTATTGACCTTCGGATCTATCCACGGCGGAAGTGCTCCGAATATTATTCCTGACTCCATCAAACTGACAGGAAGCATCCGTACATTTGATGAAGATACACGAGCATATATCAAAACACGTGTAGAAGAAATCTCTTCTGGCATTGCGTCCACATACCGCTGCACAGTTAGCGTTTCATTTGGAAGCGGATGCCCTACATTAAAAAATGACAAACAACTCTGTGATGATACCGAAAAATATCTGAGAGAATTATTTGGCAATGAAAATGTATTTTCCGCTGCACAATTAAGTGCTATGAGTGATTCAGGCAAGCAATCCAAAAGTACAGGTTCTGAAGACTTTGCTTATGTAAGTCAGAAAGTTCCATCTGTCATGATTGCTATGGCTGCCGGCAGTCCGAAAGACGGTTATCTCTACCCACAACACCATCCGAAAGTAAAATTCGATGATGAAATTCTCTTCCGTGGAAGTGCACTTTATGCCTATATAGCAATGCGCTGGCTAGAAGAATATAACTAAAGAGTACTCTCTGTTCTTAACGATAACAAACAAATAAAAAGTCATTGTTCCAATTGCATTCTGCTCAGACAGTATTACAATTGATACAATGACTTTTTTGATAAGACTAATAAATTATTCTTCTTATTTCATAAATGCTTTCAAATATTCTTCCACAGATCTTGTCATTTCTTTTGAGAATTCAGAATTATACTTTCTTTTACAAAATGCCTGACTCCATTCTTCGTAACTTCTTACTTTTGTCTCTTTATCAAACATTCTTCTTAATTCTGCTCCATCTTTTCTATGGTAGCCATTCTCATGAACAATATCTTCCAAACGACAACGTTGTGGTTTCTTACGCTCTTTCTGCTGTTCTGTCGGATATCCAAACACAAGCATTCCTACCGGAAATACATATTCTGGCAAATTCAAAAGTTCGCGATGATATTCACACTGTTCCATGATATCTCCGATATAACAAGAGCCAATTCCCATACTTTCCGCTGCAACAACTGCATTCTGTGCTGCAATCATCGTATCAGAAACAGCAAGCATCAAATCTCCAACTCCTGGTTTTCGAGGGTTTGCTCCCCCTTCCACAAATGCATCAAACCACTTCTGGAAATCTGCACAGAAAATAAGTACAAGCTGTGCTTTTGCAATAAATGGCTGATTGTCACAACTCACTGCAAGCTTATCCTTCATATCCTGATCAGTAATATTTAAAATCGTATATAACTGTTGGTTTCCTGCTGTCGGTGCCTCTATTGCTGACTGGAGAATCTCTGTCACACATTCTTTTGAAATTTTTTTCTCTTCAAATACTCGTACTGATTTTCTCTCATAAAGTGATCTTATAATTTCATTCATTGTTCCCATTCCTCTCTAAAAGCATTACGCTTTATTTAAATAATTCTTTTCATCTATTATACCATAAAAAAAGAAGCATTGCTCCTCAACTGAAAGATCAGCGATTACACAATGCCTCTTTTTTACGTGAACTTTTAATTTTCTTTTGAATATGGTACGCCCAATTTTGCTGGTACATTAAAGTCTTTTCTAAAGATTGTTAATGTAATTGCAAGGATATATGGCAATGCAATGATCAGCTCGTTCGGAAATACTGAACTTCCACTTACAGACTGAATGTAAATAGATACCGCATCTGCTAAACCAAAAGCAAGTGTACCAAACACAGCTCCTTTTGGATTCCAGTTTCCTAAGAAACAGATTGCGAATGCAATCCAACCACGACCGCCAATAATATTACTTGTAAACATTCCCAAGTATCCAACTGTGTAGAATGAACCAGCCAAACCACCAACTGCTCCAGCAAACAATACTGTTAAAAATCTCACTTTGTTGATACTGATTCCAGCTACATCTACTGCTTGTGGATTTTCACCAGTTGAACGTAATGTCAATCCCAAAGAAGTTTTATACAAAACAAAGATAGACACCGGAATCAATACATATGCTAAATATGTAAGAATGTTCTGGCAGAAAAATATCTGACCAATCACTGGAATACTTGATAATAATGGAATTTCAAGTTTTGGAAGTGTTGGAATCTGCAGTGGAGATGTTGGAATTCCAAACAATACTCTCTGAAAATATACACAAATTCCAGCTGCCAATATATTAAGTGCAGTTCCTGTTACTACTTGCTGCTGCTTCATAAATACTGTGATCACACCATATAAAGCTGCCATCAAAAGACCACATACCATTGCAGTCAAAATACCTACAAATAAATTTCCTGTCATGTATGCGCCAACAAATCCACCCCATGCACCAATCAGGAAAATTCCTTCGATTGCACAGATCATCATTCCAGTACGCTCTGCAAAAACCTCAGCTAAAGCTCCGAGAAGCAGCGGTGTACTCATCATAATTGCTCTTGTAAATATATTAACCATGAATTACACACCCGCCTTTCTGATATTCTTTTTCTGCTGTCGATTATGAACCGCAGCACGAACAAAATAAGACATGATTACACATACCATAACGATTCCTTCGATCAATTCGATGATACTTGCAGGAATACTTAATCCTGGAAGACGTCCCATTGTTGTTCCCATTACATTCAAGAAACCAAACAAGATTGAAGCGAAAATACATCCGATTGGGTTACCATTTGCTAAAATTGCAATTCCAATACCAAATGAACCAATAGAAGCATTAAAATCCTGCAGTAACATATGCTGTACACCATTGATCTCTGTCAGTCCAGCCATACCAGCTAATCCACCTGAGATTAAGAATGCAACTACAAAGATCAAACCTGTTTTAATTCCACCTTGTTCTGCCGCATGATGATTAAATCCTACCGCTCTGATTCTAAATCCCAATGTTGTCTTATAAAGCAATGCCCAAACTAAAATAGCTGCTAAAACAGCAATCACAAATCCAAGATGGATTCTTGTACCAGATACGATTGTTGGTAAATATGCATTTTTACTAATCGCATCTGTTTGAAGATATTCTGCTTTTGTTTCCTGTAAAACTGTACGAAGCAGATAATCCATAAATGCTTTTACTACATATGTAGACATCATACTTACAAGGAATTCATTCGCCCCAAATTTTGCCTTTGCAAATCCGATCAAACCACCGATCAATGCACCTGCTGCAAATGCGCCAATCATAGACATAAGTAAGACTACTGGTGTAGCTACTACATCACCAATTGCTAATGAAATCGTAATCGCAGCAATTGATCCTGCATAAAACTGTCCCTGTGCACCAATATTAAATAAATTCGCCTTGTAAGTAAATGCAAAAGCAAGGGATGTAAAGATCAAAGGTGTCGCTTTTACCAATACTTCACCCATTGTATATTTGTCAGTAATGATCTTACCTAACGCCTCACCACAAACTTCAAGTGGATTGACTTTCATAAAGAATAACATACAGCCACTGATAACAAGACCGATCAGAACAGCACCGACATTATAAAGTAAGACATCAAATTTCCCCTTCATTATTCTGTCACCTCCTGATCTGAAATACCAGCCATAAGAAGTCCGATCTTTGCTGTATCCAGTTCGCTGTTTTCATAAATTCCCATAAATTTTCCTTTGTACATTACTGCAATACGATTGCATAACTCGAAAATCTCTGTCAATTCTGTGGAAACAAGCAATATCGCTTTTCCTTCTTTTTGCTCTTTTAAGATTACTTTATGAATACGATCCACCGCACCCATATCAAGTCCTCGTGTTGGCTGATTGAACATCAAAAGTTTTGTTCCGATATCAACTTCTCGTCCTAATACGACTTTCTGCTGATTTCCACCAGATAAACTTTTTGCCAGATCGGAAGGACCTGTTGCTTTTACACGATGCTCATCAATTAGCTTTGAAGTATAATCATCCAATGCCTTTTTCTGAATAAATCCATGTTTCGCCCATTTTCCTCCGAAACTATTTCTGAGAAGAATATTTTCGGCCAATGTCATATCCATTACCATACTATCACGATATCGATCAACTGGAACGTATCCAAGTCCACTTTCCATACGTTTTCTGATAGACATATGTGTAATATCGTCACCGTCAAATAAAATCTGTCCCTGTGTTACTGCTGTTGTTCCAGAGATCAACTCACAAAGTTCATCCTGACCATTACCACTAACACCTGCGATTCCAAAAATTTCTCCTTTGTGTACAGTAAAGGAAATATCATCTATCGTCGGAACCTCATTCTTTTCCTGTAATTTAATGTTTTTCATTTCCAGGACTGCTGGCAATTTTGAATAATCCAATGATACTGGCTTTTCTTCTGGTTCGATCGTTTGACCGATCATCAATTTTGCCAATTCCTGTTCATTTGTTTTTTCTTTCTCTACAGTGCTAACTACCACGCCATTTCTCATAACAACAATACGATTCGCTACTTTCATAACTTCCTTCATTTTATGAGTAATGAAGATAACAGCATTTCCATTTGCAGTAAATTCATTTACAAAGTCCATTAAATTATCTGATTCTTGTGGTGTTAATACAGCTGTTGGTTCGTCCATGATCAAGATTCTTGCATCAATATACAAAGCCTTTAATATTTCAATCTTCTGCTGAACTCCGATTGCCAATTTTCCAACCGGCTTATCAAGCGGAATATCAAAACCATATCTTTCTGCCAGTTTTTTTATTTTTTCCGTGCATTCTTTATTAGATATTTTGCCATGTACATTTCCAAGAATAATATTTTCTACAGCCGTATGTGTTGGCACTAATGAAAAGTGCTGTTGGATCATTGCAATCCCATGAGCCATAGCATCTTTTGGTGAATGGATTGTAGTTTCTTTTCCATCGATCAGAATCTGTCCTTCATCAAGGCTATATAAACCATATAAAATTTTCATAATCGTACTTTTTCCGGCACCATTTTCACCAAGAAGTGCTACCACCTCACCCTTGTCTATTGACAAGGATACATCTTTATTTGCAATTACCTTTGCAAAATATTTCGATACATGCCGAAGTTCTACAACCGGAGTTTCCATATACATTCTCCTAACTATCTGTTTTTTTCGGATTAGTCAAATAATGCTTTCAGATCTACTGTACCATCTTTGAGATCCTGTACAGCCTGATCACATGCGTCAACTGCTTCCTGTGGGCAGTTTTCTGTATATACTGGGAAGTAAATACCCTCTGCAACACCAACTTCAACAACCTGGTGTCCTGTCAGATTATTGTTGAGCCATTCATTGATTGCCCATACATACATTGTTGCATAATCAAAATCGATAGAAGCTACAACTGTTTCTGGATCGATTGTTGTCTGGTCAGATGAATATCCAACTACCTTTGCACCTTTTTCTGTAGCACCATTGATTACACCAAGACCCAGCTGATTTGCATATACAAACATTACGTCTGCACCATCATCGATCATGCTTTCTGACATCTGTTTTCCTAATGCAACGTCATCCCAGCTATTTGAGTAAGCTAAATTGTAAGAAGCGCCTGCAATTCCTCTTTCTTCAGCGATAGAAACTGCTGTTTTTCCGTAAACTGCCATCAGATCCTGCATTGCCTGGTTAGGATCTCCACCGATCATACCAAAGTTTCCACTTTCTGTCAGATATCCAGCGATAACTGCTCCGAGATAAGATGCTTCATATTCTTTTGGGAATAATGGGCAAAGGTTATCAAGATCACAATTTGCTCCGTTTACTACCATAAATAAAGTATCTGGATAATTTTCTGCTACTGAAGCTGCTGCTTCATCAAACTGAGAACCTGCTGCCATGATAATGTCATATCCTCTCTCTGCATATTCACGGAAAGTAGATTCAAAGTCAGCTTCTTGTACGGATTCTACATATTCCATACTTGTTCCGAGTTCTTCATTACATGCCTGAACACCTGCATAGTTTGATGCATTCCATCCCTGGTCATTTACTTCACCTGGAAGCAGGAGAACGATTTTTACGTTTTCAGCAGAGCTTTCTGTATCAGAAGATTCCGTTTTCGCTTCTTTTTTCCCTTCTGATCCTTCCTGAGATGAACATCCAACAAGTAATGTTCCCATCATACAGATTGATAAAATCAATGCAAGTAATTTTTTCATAACTTTTTCCTCCTCTTAGACTTAGAAATTGATTTTTATTAATATAAATATTAGCTTTATTTTTTCAATTTCACAATGCGAGGATTTTACACTTTTGTTTGATTTTTTCAGAAATTTAACAAAGCAGACAGAACATTTAGCTTGTTCTGTCTGCTTTATTCTCATTTATCTCATTATTTACATATTGATTTCTATATTCTTTAGGTGTCATCCCACAAACTTTTTTAAAACTACTGCTAAAATAGCGTGAATCTGTAAACCCTACCATCTCTGTAATATCTGAGATTCTATATGACACATTTTTCAATAAAAGTTTTGCTTTCTCCATTCGTATCTGCTGCAAATAATCTGAAAAACGCACTCCTGTTGTCTTACTGAAAAGCTCCGATAAATAATTTGGTGAAATGTATAATATTTCTGCTACACTTTTTAATGTAACACGCGAACTATAATTTCGATTCAAATATTCCATAGCTTTTAATACCAAAAGATTATTCATATTAGAACTATCGCATTCTTCCGGCCACAATACTTTTTTCTTAAGATCTTTTGCAGTCTCTAAGCACTCTTCTTGTATTCCTTCCAATACTTCTGTAAGTTCCTCTAGATCTGTCGGTTTTGTCATGTATTTTCGCACACCTAATTCAATCGCACGTTGTGCATAATCAAATCGACTATAACCACTTAATATAACGATCGCTATTTTCGGATTTACCTTTCTAAGTCGTTCAATCATATCTAATCCAGACATTTCCGGCATACGAATATCTGAGATCACAACATCTACTTCTTGCATATATAAGTATTCCAATGCTAATTCTGGATTTTCAAAAGTTTTTACACTCCATCCTATATGCATACTTAAATGTCTCTCTAAGCCCTTTCGTATCTTTGGTTCATCATCAATCACCACGATATACATTTTCATCCACCTCCACATCTACTGGTATGAAAATTCTCAACGCAACTCCTTTTCCCGGTGCACTATCCACCACAAACTCACATTGTCCGTTAAAATGTAATTGAAGTCTGCGCACCATATTATGCACACCTATGTTTGTATAACTTCCACCATCTGATGACAAAAGTTCTTTATAATGTGCCAATTGTTCTGGTGTCATTCCAATTCCATTATCCTTTACCAAGATACAAACCCGATCTCCCACTCTATGACTTTGTACCCATATGACTCCTTTTTTATTATTCAATTCTATGTCATGTTTGATACAATTTTCTACTAAAGGCTGAATAATTAATTTGGGAACCAAAAAGGACTTTAACCCATCTTCTAATTCTAGAAAAAACTCTAATCGTTCTTCCAAGCGATTTTTTTGAACCATCAAATAATTTTGTGCATTATGATATTCTTCTTCAAGTGATACCATCGAGGTTGTTGTATCCATCGTATACTGCATCAATTTTCCAAGCGCTACCACAACTTTACTAATATCCATCTCGCCACGTTCGATCAACATCCAATTGATTGAATCCAATGTATTGTAAAGAAAATGTGGATTCATCTGCGTTTGTAACGCTTTGATCTCCGCATTTTTCTGTTCAATACTTCGTTCGTAATTTTGCTTTACGAGCGTGTTGATCCTAGCTACCATATAATTGAATGAATCTGTCAATTTTCCAAATTCATCCTTTCGATCATTTTCAAGCTGCAATTCAAAATTTTTATCGATGACCTCCCGCATTCCTTTTTCCAATCTAGCAAGAGGCTTTACGATTGCTGAGGATAGGAACAACAAAAATATAAAGGCAACCCCCATAGCAACCATTACCAGTAAGATAATATAATGCTGTAACTCTACCGCCCCTGGGAATAAATTCTTTTCCTCGATCATTGTATATGTAACCCAATTTGTCAGAGCATTGTATCTAGCACAAACATAATATGTTTCTTCTCCTATATCAATCTGATATGTACGTTTTCCTTTTCCATAACGTTCCTCTACAGCATTTAACAAGTCTTGTTTTATAACACTATCGCTATAAATAACTCTTCCACTTCGATCAACGAGCATTGTCATCTGATAATTCATGATCTGTTGCTTCGTTAAGATATCTGATCCAAGCTTTTCTCGAGAAATATCCAGTACGATCACCCCCAACATTTCTCCATCTTCTGAAAATATCCCTTTATAAACTATAATCACAGGATTTTCTTCTTTATCACATGATACAGACACATCAGCCCAATAGACTTGTCCCTTTTTTTTTTTTGCTGATTGGAATAATTGTTCAAGCCGTTCTTGGTTTAACACTTTCGGTTCTTCTTCACTTGTATAAATCAGACCTTCCTCTGTCAAAAACATTGCACAATCAATCTCTGTGATCGTATCTGCCATATTCTGACACACTTCCCATAACGCAGACTGAAGTTCTGCTTCTTTTTCCACATCTGCATTATCTTCTACTACCCAATAATTCATCTGAACGCATTCTGCAAATACGTCCAGACATCTGCTGATCTGCTGTGCCTTTACATTCACATTAATATCAATTCGATTGACCACATCTTTTAAAACTTGTTTTTGGGATTTTTTTACAACATCATTTGCATAAGATCCTGACATAATTCCAATCACGGTTCCTAATAATATCATCGGAATCATACACAAAATTAATAACTTTCCTAAAAACGGAATATTTTTCATCCACTTCATTCTGCTACCTCATTTGTATTCCACAATTGATTTTATTTTAACAAAACCTCTACATTCCCGCAAGCCTAACCTAAAGAACCTTCCAGCAATTATTTTCTTCATGTATATAACAAAAAGAGTCTCAAAAACAACTCCTATCATTGTTTTTGAAACTCTTTTTAATCATTTTCTTTCTATAGATCGTTCATTTCTATTTGTCTTCCGAACCATTCGTGTCTCGCAATCCTAGTATTCCATCCACTAATATTTTAACATCGTCAATAATATAGTCGAACGCTCCAGCCTTATACATATTGATAACGACCAGACCAATCGGCACTGCAAGAATCATACCGATCACACTGCTCACACGATAGCCGATGTAAATAAATACCAATGTTACCAGTGGATCCATTCCCATACTATCAGCAACCACAGATGGCTGTAAGAACTGTCTTACACCTTGTGTCACTAAATAGATCACGATCAAAATGATCGCATACTTGTAATCCGCTACCAACAATTTATATACTGCCCATGGGATCAATGCCGTTCCAGTTCCAAAAAATGGAAGAAAATCAAGAAAAGCGATTAAAAATGCAACCAATGCAAATGATTTTACTTTCAACAACGCAAATCCGATCATCAATATCAGAAATACTACTCCCATGATCTTAAACTGCGCCTTGAAATATCCCCCCACTGCATATTGCAGATTGTCTCTTACCATTCCCATTCTCATTTTCACTGATGGAGGGGCAACTTTTTTTGCCCACTCGATCACTTCCTCTCTCTGCACCGTGAAAAAGTAACTTGACATTAAACTAACAACAAATGCGATCAAATAAGATGGCAGACTTTTTGCAATATTTCCTGCAGCAGCCACTGTTGGTTCCCCAATATTTGAAATAATATCACCTAGGTAGGAATCCAAATTTTCTAACAACGTATTCCAACCAATCTGTACACCTTCTGGAAGTCGTTCAAACAGACCAGACAATGTATCTCCAATCTGTGCAAATCCAACTTCAATCTGTGCGTAAAACTCTGGAATATCATGAATAAAATATTTCAATTCTTCCCATAAACGACTAAACACGAGGTAAATCAAAAATACGATCAGTGCAATAACTAAAATAACAACTAGCGCTGTTCCCAGTTTTTTTACAATTTTAAATCGCTTCTCCAGCCAATTTACAATTGGACTTGCGATCAAAGAAATAATCCAACCGATCACAAACGGCATAAAAAATCCAATTGCTTTGATTCCAATAAAAATAAATCCAGCTGTAGCGAGCAGGCTGAATATTAAACTCACCAAAACCTGCCAGTAAGGTCTCGTATTATTCATCCTAAAGACTCCCTTCTTTTATTTGATTTTCCCCTCATAGTTTCGTTTTTCATATTTATCACTCGCCACCTAAAGAGTTTGGAGTGAACTCACAATCAGATTCACTTCATCTATAGATAATCTGTAAGCAATTCTGTTTCTACAAATTCCCAAAGCTCATCTCTTCCCTGCTTTGTCTCTGATGAAAATGGAATTACTTTTGTTCCTGGAAGAAGATTCAAGCCTTCTTTAACCATTTTCACATGTTTCTGGATCTGACTTCTTTTCAGTTTGTCCAATTTTGTTGCAATGATAATCGGTTCAAACCCCTGATCGATGATCCAATCATACATCATCTTATCATTTGCAGATGGATCATGTCGAATATCGATCAAAAGGAATACAGCTTTTAACTGCTTTGATCCATTCAAGTAACGCTCGATCAATTTTCCCCACTGGATTTTTTCCTGTTCTGATACTTTCGCATATCCATATCCCGGAAGATCGACCAAATACATTGCTTCATTGATGTTGTAAAAATTGATCGTCTGTGTTTTTCCAGGTTTTGCAGATGTTCTTGCAAGTGATTTACGATTCAAAAGAGCGTTGATCAATGAAGACTTTCCTACATTTGATTTTCCTGCAAATGCAATCTCTGGAAGTGTATTTTCCGGAATCTTGCTTGTAATTCCACATACTGTTTCTAACTGAACATTCTTAATAACCATTCTATTCTCCTGTCAGTGCATGTTTTAAAACTTCGTCCATTGTTTCTACTGGCACAATATTCATGTCTTTTGTGATCTCTGCAGACAATTCTTCCACATCGATCGTATTCTTCTTTGGAATCAGAACTGTTTTGATTCCTGCATTTTTTGCTGCAAGAAGTTTTTCTTTCAATCCTCCGATTGGAAGAACTTTTCCTCGAAGTGTGATCTCTCCTGTCATTGCAAGATTTGCCTTTACCTTACGGTTTGCAGCCGCAGAAATGATTGCAGTCGCCATTGTTATTCCAGCTGACGGACCATCCTTAGGTACAGCACCTTCCGGAATATGTACATGGATATCGTGCTTTTCAAAGAAATCTTTTTCAATACCATACTTCTCTGCTACAGAACGGACATAACTGATACCAATCTTTGCAGATTCTTTCATGACATCTCCAAGTTGACCCGTAAGTATGATCTCACCACTTCCAGGCATACTATTCACTTCAATCTGAAGTGTATCTCCACCAACACTTGTCCATGCAAGACCTCTTACAATACCAACTTCATCCTGTTCATTTACCATCTGGAAAGAGTGTTTTTCTTTTCCAAGATATTTAGAAAGATTTCTTTCTGTTATTGTAATTCTTTTTTTGTCTGTTGTCAGTATTTCTTTTGCCACTTTTCGACAAATATTTCCGATTTCTCGTTCTAACTGTCTGACACCAGCTTCTCTTGTATAATTCTTTGCCATTTTCCAAATAGCTTTTTTACTGAAAGATAATACATCTTGACCAAGTCCATGCTTCTCAAGTTGTTTTGGAATCAAATGTTCCATCGCAATATGAAGCTTTTCATTTTCTGTATAACTTGAAACTTCGATGATTTCCATACGGTCAAGCAGTGGTCTTGGAACTGTATGAAGATCATTTGCTGTTGCAATAAACATTACTTCTGAAAGATCCAATGGGAGTTCCAAATAATGATCTCTGAATTTTGCATTCTGTTCGCTATCAAGAACTTCCAGTAATGCTGAAAATGTATCTCCTTTATTATAGTCTGAACTGATTTTATCAATTTCATCCAAAAGCATAACAGGATTTTTTACTCCCGCTGTTTTTACTGCATTGGCAATACGCCCTGGCATTGCTCCTACATATGTTTTACGATGTCCTCGAATCTCTGCTTCATCACGGATACCACCAAGGGAAATACGTGTATATGGACGTTTTGCTGCATGTGCAAGAGAACGTGCGATGGAAGATTTTCCTGTTCCTGGAGGCCCTACCAAACAAAGGATCGGACTTCCACCTTTTTTCGTCAATGCACGAACAGCTAAAAATTCCAATACTCGTTCTTTCACCTGTTCCAGACCATAATGTTCTTCTTCTAACACCTTTTCCGCATAAGAAATATCGTAATTTTCTTCTACACTCTTATTCCATGGCATTTCAAGCAGTGTTTCAATATATGTTCGGATAACACCTGCTTCTGCTTGGCTATTAATGTTACTCTTGAATCTAGCGATTTCTTTTTTCAGCTTTTCTTTTACTTCCGCTGGCGCATCTAGAGCTTCTGCCGCTTTTGTAAATTCTTCGGCATCATTTACCGTGTTATCCTCACCAAGTTCTTCTCGGATCACTTTCATCTGCTCTCTGAGCATATATTCTTTTTGATGCTTATCTACACGAGCCTTTACCTTACGTTGAATATCATCTTTCAATTCTAAAAGTTCTATCTCTTTCATAAGTTTTAAAGACAACACTTCATAACGCACCCAAAACTCTGTCTGCTCTAAAATTTCCTGTTGTTCTGTATAATAAAGCGGAATTCCCGCTGCAATTTCTTCTACTAATTTTTTCAGATCATTTGAAGCTAAAATCTGAGCAACACTTTCTTTATTTGTTTTCCCATTTTTCGCTGCATAGCGTGCATATAATTCTTTCAAACTGCGCACCATAGCTTCACCGCTCAGATCATCCGGAAGTTCAATATCAGATTCATCTAATACATCGACATCCGCTCTTAAATACGGATCAGAGGATTCTAAATCATTTAAGATTCCTCTTGTCTCCCCAGATACAAGCACACGTATAATATGCTGTGGCATTTTAATAATTTGTTTAATTGTCGCTACAGTACCAACTTTATATAAATCTTCCAATATCGGATCTTGTATCTCAAAGTCTTTCTGTGCTACTAAAAATATCTTCTGAGACTCTACCATTGCCTGCTGTACAGCTTCAATTGATTTTTCTCTGCTGATATCAAAATGTACTACCATTCCTGGCATGACTGTCATTCCCCGAAGTGCTACCATCGGAAGACTTTTTCTTTCACTTTTCATATATTCCTATTCCTCCTGGAATTTTGTTAATGAAAAACGCGGATACCTTGATCCAAAGTACCCGCGTATCGCCTGTATTAAATCCAGTCGCTTTATTTATGCACTCGCAGATGTCGTCAGAAATGATGCACGTTCTTCACCATCACATTGATATAATGGTTTTCCAGTACCCTTTACAACATCTTTTGTAATTCTGCATTCTTTGATCGTATCATCTGACGGTACAATAAACATTGTATCCATCATGATGTTTTCCATAATTGCACGCAAACCTCTGGCACCAGTTTTTCTGGAAAGTGATATTTCTGCGATTTCTGTTAATGCATCCTTATCAAATATAAGTTTCACACCATCCAGTTCCAGCAACTTCTGATACTGTTTTACAAGTGCACTCTTTGGCTCTGTAAGAATACGCACAAGTGCTTCTTTATCCAACATTTCCAAAGATACATTCACCGGAAGTCGTCCTACAAGCTCCGGAATCAACCCGAATTTTACCAAATCCTGCGGCAATGCCTCTTTTAACAGTTCATCCATGTTGTATTCTCGCTTTTCAGCGATCTCAGAATTGAAGCCAATAGATTTCTTATCCATTCTAGTTTCAATGATCTTATCAATTCCCTCAAATGCGCCACCACAAATAAATAAAATATTTGTCGTATCAATCTGGATCAATTCCTGATGTGGATGTTTTCTGCCACCCTGAGGTGGAACAGAAGCTACGGTTCCTTCAATGATCTTCAGAAGAGCCTGCTGAACACCTTCACCAGAAACATCTCTGGTAATAGATGGATTTTCAGATTTTCTTGTAATCTTGTCAATTTCATCAATATAAATGATTCCATGCTCTGCACGAGACACATCACCATCTGCAGCCTGGATTACCTTCAAAAGAATCGTCTCAACATCTTCTCCTACATAACCAGCTTCTGTCAGTGCTGTTGCATCTGCGATCGCAAATGGCACATTCAATACCTTTGCTAATGTCTGAGCCAGAAGTGTCTTACCACATCCTGTCGGTCCTAACATCAAAATATTACTTTTCTGCAGTTCCACACCCAAATCCTGTCCAGCAAGAATTCTTTTATAATGATTATATACTGCAACTGACAATACCTTTTTCGCATCATCCTGCCCGATTACATAATCGTCCAAAAATGCTTTCATCTCTTCTGGTGTCAAAAGATTGATATCATCAAACTCTCTTCTTTGGTCGTCGTATTCAAATTCTTCCTCAATAATCTCTGTGCAGATATCTACACATTCATCACAAATATATGCACCATTTGGTCCTGCGATCATCTTGCGGACCTGTGCTTGTGTCTTATTACAGAAAGAACATCTCACCATATCATCGCCTAATTTACCAGCCATTCTATCTCACCTCTGCCAGTTCTTAATGACTGGCAATTACCTCGTCAATTAATCCATATTCTTTTGCTTCCTGCGCAGACATAAAATTATCACGCTCTGTATCAGCTTTGATAACCTCGATCGGTTTACCAGTATTAGCAGCCATGATCTCATTTAATTTCTGCTTTGTGCGAAGAATATGTTCTGCGGCAATCTGAATCTCTGTTGCCTGTCCCTGAGCCCCGCCTGATGGCTGGTGGATCATGATCTCAGCGTTTGGTAACGCAAAACGTTTTCCTTTTGCACCACCTGAGAGCAAAAATGCTCCCATACTTGCTGCCATACCAATACAAACTGTAGATACATCACATTTAATATACTGCATTGTATCATAGATTGCCAGACCAGCTGTTACGGAACCTCCTGGGCTATTGATATATAACTGAATATCCTTTGTTGGATCTTCGGCTTCCAGGAAAAGAAGCTGTGCAACAACAATATTTGCTGATACATCATTTACTTCTTCTCCAAGGAAAATAATTCTGTCTTTTAATAATCTTGAATAAATGTCGTAGGAACGTTCTCCTCGGCTTGTCTGCTCAATGACATAAGGGATTACACTCATTATGTTCTCCTGCCTTTCTTTAACCATAAAAATGATGTGGTTACCGGGATTACCTCCCTCACTCTCTTTCTCGCCGTTGTATTTATGACAACAGCTACACTCTATAACAAGAAGTTATTTTGTGTTCTTCTTAAGCCTCAACTGATGCTTCTACAAGGAATGTTACAGCATCCTGAACAGCGATATCTTCTTTCATCTGTTCTTTTTCAGCTGCACCCATGTATTCCATAAGTTTTTCAGCTTCCATCTGGTAAGATTCTGCCATTTTCTTGATTTCTTCTTCAAGACGTTCGTCAGAAACTTCGATGTTTTCAGCTTTTACGATTGCTTCAAGAACGAGTCTTGTGCGGATTCTCTTCTCAGCCTGTGGTTTAAGATCTTCGAACATTTTTTCCTGTGTCATTCCTGTGAACTGGAAATACTGTTCTACAGAAAGACCCTGCTGCTGGATACGACGAACGAAGTCATCTGCCATCTGGCGAACCTGCATATCGATCATTGCTTCTGGGATATCCATCTCAGCGTTAGCGATAGCCTGTTCTACAGCCTGATCTTCTTTTTTCTGCATTCCTTCTCTTTCTTTGCGCTCTTTGATGTTTTTCTTTACTTCTGCTTTGTATTCTTCAAGTGTTTCACACTCAGATACTTCTGAAGCAAATTCATCATCCATCTCTGGAAGTTCTTTTGCGCTGATAGACTGAACTGTACATGTAAATACAGCATCTTTTCCAGCAAGATCTGCTGAATGATAGTCAGCTGGGAAAGTAACTTTTACTTCTGTTTCTTTACCGATCTCAGCACCGATGAGCTGTTCTTCGAATCCTGGGATAAATGCACCAGAACCGATTGTAAGTGGATAGCTTGTTCCTTTTCCACCTTCGAATGCAACACCATCAACTGTTCCTTCGAAATCAAGGCTGATCATATCTTTGTCTTCTACTGCACGATCTGTAACTTCGATTGTTCTTGCGTTACGTTCACGTTCTTTGTTGATCTCTTCTTCAACTTCTTTCTGAGTTACTCTTGTTGAATATTTGTCAACTTTAAGTCCTTTGTATTCCCCAAGTGTTACTTCTGGTTTTACAGCAACTTCTGCTGTGAAGATGAATGGTTTTCCTTTTTCAATCTGTACGATATCGATTGTTGGCTGTGAAACGATATCAAGATCACATTCATCATAAGCTTTACCATAGTTAGCTCCGATCAGCTGATTAGCAGCATCATCGTAGAAAATTTCTGGTCCATACATTTTTTCAATCATCTGACGTGGAACTTTGCCTTTACGGAATCCTGGAAGAGCAATTTTTCCACGCTGTTTTAAATATGCAGCCTGCAGAGCTTTTTCAAGATCTTCTGCAGAAACTTCGATAGTAAGTTTTGCCATATTATGTTCTAACTTTTCTACCTGTAAACTCATTTCTTTATTTCCTCCTTAATTTGTACGCTTTTTAATTCAATTGTACTATACGCTATTAAAACATAAGCAGTCATTATGGTAGTATAGCACAAACGTTTTCGAATTTCCAGTATTATTTCATATGTTTTAGGGATTATCTATACATTATATAAATGTATCTGTAAATATCTTCTCTTTATTCGAAAATAATAGATTTCTTAATTTCCTCAGCTTTTTCTTTTCCACACAACGCTTCAGTTAATGTCAATGCAAATGGGATCGCTGTCCCCATTCCTCTGCTTGTGATCACATTTTCATCCCATGCAACAGGTTCAAACACAACATATTCTGTATCCAATTCTTCCTCAAATGATGGATAACAACACGCCTTTTTCCCTTTTAGAATCCCAAGACCACCTAATACACTCGGTGCGGCACAGATTGCTGCAACGTATTTTTTTTCATTATAAAACGCTGTCAACAATTCCGCTAATCCTTTATGTTCTTTTAAATGTAATGTACCTGGCATTCCACCTGGAAGAACAAGCATATCACAAGCCGAAAAATCTGTTTCTTCAAACACATGATCTGCCTGAAGTTCGATCTGATGTGCACCTGTTATCTTTTTTCTTCCCATAACAGACACTGTCTCTACGTTCACTCCGGCTCTTCTTAAAATATCTACGACTGTTAATCCTTCGATTTCTTCAAATCCATCTGCCAGAAATACTTTCACATCTTTCATCTTCTATTTCTCCTTGTTTATGCTTTTTATTATGTTAGTTTATCAAATGCTGTCCCTAATTTCAATGAATCCGTTTACTTTTTCTATCGAGTCGTTTAGTATTATATAAAAGAATTCACTTACAATCTTGCTTTAAAGGAGAACAATTTATGGAAATCGAACGAAAATATCTTATTGAAAAAAATAAAATTCCTTTTGACTACACACAATATCCTTGTCGTCACATTGAACAAGGATATCTTTGCACAGAACCCGTTGTACGAATCCGCCAGGATAATGATGAATATGTTTTGACATATAAATCAAAAGGACTTATGGTACGAGAAGAATATAACCTTCCATTGACTGAAAGTTCTTATGCACATTTAAAAGAAAAAGTAGATGGACGTCTGATCGTTAAAGACCGTTATGTAATTCCTCTTGAAAATGATCTTTTTATTGAATTAGATATCTTTTCAGGTGACTTAAACGATCTTTCTCTTGCAGAAGTAGAATTTCCAGATATTGCATCTGCCGAAAATTTTATTCCACCAGAATGGTTTGGCGAAGATGTATCCAATGTACCTACTTACCATAACTCTAACTTAAGTAAATTATAATCCATTCTGTAATCATTTGTTTACATTATTGCTTTTGTATACGTTTCGTCGCATCAACGGTCTTTTAAATTGAAAATTGCTATAATAAGCGTAAATTCCTGCATTAGGAGGTTTGATAGTGGCGAATTTACAATTAGCTGGCAATCTAAAAAAGTATCGTGTAGCGAATAATTACACACAAGATTACGTCAGTATGAAATTGAATATTTCCAGACAGGCTTATTCTAATTATGAAAGAGGAAAAAGAAATCCGGATATTGATCTATTAGTAAAACTTGCTAATCTTTACGAGATTACATTAAATCAGTTGATCCTTATCCCTTTTTCTCAGAAAAAAACGCGGATCAAAGAAAGCAATCCTTATATGATTTCTGGAAAAGTCGAAAATCGGGATGAAACTCTTTTCCTATCACACGAGGAAGCAACACTTTTACTAAAATACCGCGAAGCCAAATCGGAACAAAAGTATGTTATTACAACTATTCTAAACACAAACTAAAAGAGTGGAGAATCACAGTATTTGATTTCCCACTCTTTTTATTTACTTCTATAAAATTTTAAATCTTTTTTCGTATTTACAACTCTTGCAGCAGATGTTTGATCAATTCATGTCCCTGTCCAATAAATCTTCCTGTTAATTTTGCTGTTTTTTCAGAATAAATCCCATTATCTACTTCTTCTGTACGACTATCATATAGCATATATGGAACTGGATCACCTGTATGTGTCCGCACACGGATTGGTGTTGGATGATCTGGAAGAATCAACATTCTCAGATCCATTCCTGACTCTGCAAGTGCATCTGCTACTGGTCCAATGATATGTTCATCAATTTTTTCAATCGATTCTATCTTTGCATCTACAAGACCTTGATGTCCCATCTCATCTGGCGCTTCTACATGAATATAAACAAAATCATATCCTTCTTTTGTAAGAGCATCGATTGCCGCCTGTGCTTTTCCAGCGTAATTCGTATGAAGTCCACCATTCGCACCTTCTACAGATATATTATCCATCTGTGCACCAACAGCAATTCCTTTCAGCAGATCTACTGCTGATATCATGACACCTTTTTTGTGATGTTCTTCCTCAAACGAAGAAAGTGCCGGTCTTGTTCCAGCGCCCCAAAACCATGCGGAGTTTGCTGGTTTTAACCCTTTCTTTTTGCGCTCCACATTCAATGGATGAACAGATAAAATCTCATAACTTTTCTTCATCATTTCACGGAGCACTTCATCTTCTGGAAGATATGCTCCAATCTCTTTTGTCAAAATATCATGAGGCGGTGTCAGTTCAACAACTTTTCCATGATTCTGGATCAGTAAATGTCTATAGCTGACTCCTGTATAAAATGTATAGCCTTCTCTTTCCAATCCTTCTTTTAATGCCTGGATCAGAATCGCAGCATCTTCTGTTGCAATCTCATCTGCACTATGATCGAGAATATGTTTTTTTTCATATTCTTCCTCTTCTTCTGATAATGTCACAACATTACAGCGAAATGATACATCATCCGCTTTCATATCGACCCCAATACTCAATGCCTCCAATGGGGAACGTCCTGAATAATAAATCTTAGGATCATATCCCATAACAGAAAGATTTGCTGTATCACTTCCCGGTGCCATTCCTTTTGGCACAGTCTGAACCATTCCTAACTCAGACTTTTTCATAAGACGGTCCATATTCGATGTTTTTGCTGCCTCAAGCGGTGTCATGCCAGCCAACTGCTCAATTGGTTCATCTGCCATTCCATCACATAACATTACTACATATTTCATACTTTTAAGCCTCCACACGGATTCTAGAGAGGATTCCTTCAAATCCTGACGCTTTCTCCTCATATTCATGTTCTGTAAGTACACCTGTTACAAATCCAAATTCATTATCTAAGTCTTTTACATTTACAAGATCAATCTTACCAAATGCTGCTTCTAATTCATCTCTTAATCCTTCTGGTGTACCAGAAATCCTTACAAAGAATTTACTTTCCATATCTCCAACTGGTAATGGAGCAAGCTTTTCTGCAGTCCATCCCGGTGTAAGGTTTTTATCAAGATTTTTCGCTGCATCTACAATATCTGCAACAACAGCACTTGCTGTAGGAAGCTTACCTGCTCCACTTCCGTAGAACATTGCATCTCCCAGCATATTGCCTTTTACAAAGATCGCATTGAACACATCATTTACACTATACAAAGGATGTGATGCACTGATCAAACATGGAGCAACTCTTGCTTGAAGACCATTATTTACTCTCTTACCAGATGCCAACAATTTGATCGTCATTCCCATCTCTTTTGCATACATCATGTCCTGTTTTGTGATCTTTGTAATACCTTCTGTATAAATATCCTCAAAATCTACCTGTTTTCCGAATACGATAGATGACAAAATAGCAATTTTACGACACGCATCATATCCTTCCACATCTGCTTCTGGATTACGTTCTGCATATCCTTTATCCTGTGCTTCCTTCAATACTTCTGCATAGTCAGCCCCTTCATAGAACATTTTAGTCATCATATAATTTGTTGTTCCATTCAGAATACCTGTGATCTCTTCGATCTCGTCTGCTGTAAGACAAGTATTCAGTGGGCGAATGATTGGGATTCCTCCACCTACACTTGCTTCAAAAAGGAAGTTGATATTTTTCTCTGCTGCGATCGCCTGAAGTTCTGCACCATGTTTTGCAACCAATGCTTTATTGGATGTAGCAACATGTTTTCCTGCAAGTAAACATTTTTTTACAAATGTATACGCAGGCTCTACTCCGCCCATAACTTCTACAACGATCTGCACTTCTGGATCATTAACGATCAAATCAAAATCATGTACAATGACTTCCTGTACAGGATCTCCTGGAAAATCTCTCAGATCCAGAACATATTTGATATTTAATTCTTCTCCGACTCTTTGAGCAATACTAGCTGCATTTGTTTTTAAAACTTCAACAACCCCTGAGCCAACTGTACCATATCCCATTACTGCTACATTTATCATCTTTTCTCATTCCTTTCATCATTTGATTTACTGATTTGCCGCAAGATATGCATTGATAAATGGATCAATGTTTCCATCAAGCACACCACTGACGTTACTGATCTCAGCATTCGTTCTATGATCTTTTACCATTGTATAAGGCTGCATTACATAAGAACGGATCTGACTTCCAAATCCAATCTCTTTCACAGCTCCACGAATATCTGACATCTTTTCAGCTTGCTCCTGCTCTTTTAATAAATAAAGTTTTGCTTTCAACATCTGCATCGCTTTATCTTTGTTCATATGCTGTGAGCGTTCATTCTGACACTGCACAACGATTCCTGTCGGCAAATGTGTGATACGGATCGCGGATGAAGTCTTATTGATATGCTGACCACCCGCTCCGCTGGAACGATACGTATCGATACGGAGATCATCATCATTGATCTCAATCTCAATCTCATCTTTAATATCTGGAATCACATCACAAGATACAAATGAAGTCTGTCTTTTACCTGCTGCATTAAATGGTGAAATTCTTACCAAACGGTGTACGCCTTTTTCAGAGCGAAGATATCCGTAAGCATTTTCTCCTGCAACTTCAAAAGTAACTCCTTTGATTCCTGCCACATCACCTTCCAAAAAGTCTAATACTTCAACTGAAAATCCTTTTTTTTCTGCCCATCGTGTATACATACGATATAACATACTTGCCCAATCACAAGATTCTGTACCACCTGCCCCGGCATGGATCGTAACGATCGCATTATCATGGTCATACTCTCCTGTAAGCAACGTTTGAATTCTCAGAGTTTCAAACGATTCTTTAAATTCTTCAAATTCACTTTGAATCTCTGCGATCGTATCTTCATCAGGCTCTTCTTCACTCATTTCGATCAAAAGTCCTAAATCTTCATGAGTTGCGTAAAGTTTTTCAATCTCTTTTACAGATTCTTGAAGACTTCTCAAGAACTTCATTGTTTCCTGCGCCTCTTCTGGCTTATCCCAAAATGATGGTTCTTCTATTCTTCTTTCTAATTCTTCGATTCTTGCTTTCTTTGACGCTAAGTCAAAGTGAATCCCTCAAATCTTTCAGTGGTTCTTCATAAGCACTCAATGCCTGTTTTAAATCATCTAATAAAACCACCTTAATCACCTCTTTACTTTTAATTTTTAATTCAAGACTTGCTTGCGAATCTTGATGCGGGACTCATCCCACATCAAGATATTATAACTTTAATTATACTCTTTTACGGCCACAGCACTGTTTATACTTTTTACCGCTTCCGCATGGGCAAGGATCATTTGGATAAATCTTCTTCTCCTCACGCTTTTTCGGAGCACGTACTGCACTTGTATCTTTATTTGTTCCTGTTGCTTTTGCTACTTCTTCTCGCTCTGCTTTCTGTTCTACACGAACACGGAACAATGTACGGATCGTTGCTTCAGCGATCATATTTGTCATCTCGCCAAACATATCGTATCCTGTCATCTTATATTCTACTAATGGGTCTCTCTGACCATATGCCTGCAGACCGATTCCTTGACGGAGCTGATCCATATCATCGATATGATCCATCCATCTTGTATCAATAACCTTCAACAGAACTACTCGTTCCAATTCACGGATGTGTTCTGGTTCTGGGAATTCTGCTTCTTTTTCTTCGTATGCTTTTACAGCTTTTTCTTTCAGAACATGTTTCAGTTCTTTCTGCTGCATCTTCATAACTTCATCTTTTGCCGGCATTGTAATCTGTGGAATCACATCATGTAATGATACTTCCAATCCCTGCATATCCCAATCTTCTTGAGCAGCTTCAGGAGAAATATGACGATCTACAGTATTTTCTACAAACTCTGTGATCATATTGTAAACTGTATCTCGCATACTCTCACCATCAAGTACACGTCTTCTTTCACCATAAATGATCTCACGCTGTTCATTCATTACCTGATCATACTCTAACAGATTCTTACGGATACTAAAGTTATTATTTTCAATCTTCTGCTGTGCTTTTTCAATCGCATTAGAAAGCATCTTATGCTGAATCTGCTCGCCTTCTTCTACACCAAGTGTATTAAATACACTCATCATTCTTTCTGAACCAAACAAACGCATCAGATCATCTTCCAATGAAATGTAGAATCTTGATTCACCCGGATCCCCCTGTCGTCCTGCACGTCCGCGAAGCTGATTATCAATACGTCTAGATTCGTGACGTTCTGTACCGATGATCTTAAGACCACCTGCTGCCTTCGCTTCTTCATCCAATTTAATATCAGTACCACGACCAGCCATATTTGTAGCAATCGTAACAGCACCATGATGACCTGCATCCGCTACGATCTCCGCTTCCATCTCATGGAACTTCGCATTCAATACATTGTGAGGAACACCCTCTTTACGAAGCATTTTACTTAAAAGTTCAGATACTTCAATTGTGATCGTACCTACAAGTACTGGCTGTCCTGTTGCATGTGCACGAACTACTTCCTCTACTACAGCCTGATATTTTTCTTTCTTTGTTTTATAAACAACATCATCCAGATCCTGTCTCTGTACTGGTCTATTTGTTGGAATTTCAATAACATCCATTCCATAAATATCACGGAACTCATTCTCTTCTGTAAGAGCTGTACCTGTCATACCAGCCTTTTTCTCAAATTTATTAAACAAGTTCTGGAATGTGATCGTTGCCAATGTTTTACTTTCACGTTTTACCTTTACATGTTCTTTTGCTTCGATTGCCTGATGAAGACCATCTGAATAACGACGTCCTGGCATGATACGTCCTGTAAATTCATCTACGATCACAACTTCACCTTCTGGTGTTACTACATAATCCTGGTCACGGAACATAAGATTATGTGCACGAAGTGCAAGAATCGTATTGTGCTGAATCTCAAGGTTCTCAGGATCAGCTAAGTTCTCGATACGGAAGAACTGCTCTACTTTCTTCACACCATCTTCTGTAAGGTTTACAGTCTTTTCTTTTTCGTCAACAATAAAATCACCTGTCTCTGTGATTTCTTCGCCCATGATCGCATTCATCTTAGAAAATTCGCCACTGACCTCACCACGTTTTAACTGACGTGCAAGGATGTCACACGCTTCATATAACTTTGTGGATTTTCCGCTCTGTCCAGAAATGATCAAAGGTGTTCTTGCCTCATCGATCAAAACAGAGTCAACCTCATCGATGATCGCATAATTCAGTCCCCTCTGTACAAGCTGTTCTTTATAGATCACCATGTTATCTCTCAGATAGTCAAATCCAAGTTCATTATTTGTTACATATGTGATGTCACAATTATATGCAGCACGTCTTTCTTCTTTGTCCATGCTGTTCAATACTACACCAACTGTGAGTCCTAAAAACTGATGAACCTGTCCCATCCATTCAGCATCTCGTTTTGCAAGATAATCATTGACAGTTACGATATGCACACCTTTTCCTGACAATGCATTCAGATATGCTGGAAGTGTAGATACAAGAGTCTTACCTTCACCAGTTCTCATCTCAGAAATACGTCCCTGATGAAGAATGATTCCACCGATCAACTGCACACGATAATGCTTCATTCCAAGTGTTCTGACCGCTGCTTCTCTTACAACTGCAAATGCTTCTGGAAGAAGATCATCTAATGTTTCTCCATTTTCCAAACGTTCTTTAAACTCTCTTGTCTTATCTTTCAATTCAGCATCGGAAAGTGCCTGGATCTCTGGTTCCAACGCTTCAATCTGATCAACGATCGGATAAATACGTTTCAATTCATTCTCACTGTGTGTACCAAATATTTTTTCAAAAAACTTCATATTATAACTTAAACTCCTTGTCTGATAAAAGATCACATCTCCTGTAATCTCCGTGTAAGCAGACTGCTAAACAGCAGACTAAAAACAATTTGCCTATTATTTTAGCACCATCTTACCGCAAATTCAACAGATTCATAACTTGTTCATAAACTCTTTACAAGCAAGAAACATTTTCATAAGGAATATTTCCGCCAAATAAATCCAAAGCACTACCTATCGTAAAGTCAATTGCTCCCCCACTTATTTCACTAAAATGTGTTAATTGATCCATACTTCCTATACCTCCTGCATATGTGATCGGTATTTTATTCCACTTTCCAAGCATTTTCACAAGTTCTTCCTCGATTCCGCCCGATTTTCCTTCTACATCAACACCATGGATCAAAAACTCATCGCAATACTCTGACAGCAGATCAAGCACTTTCTCATCAAGCTCTACCTCTGTGAATTTCTGCCATCGATCTGTTACTATATAATATTTTCCATCTTTCTTTCTACAGCTTAAGTCAAGCACGATCTTTTCTTTTCCTACCGTATCATTCAGACGTTTCAAATTTTCCCAATTAATCTTTCCATCTTTAAATACATACGAGGTCACAATTACATGACTTGCTCCGGCTTCTAAAAATGTACGTGCATTTTCTGCAGTGATTCCACCACCGATCTGCATTCCTCCCGGATAGGCTTTCAAAGCTAAAAATGCCTGTTTTTGAGTTGAATCATAATATTCCGATGACTTTGCATTAAGCATGATGATATGTCCACCAGTCAATCCATCTTTTTTATATTTATCTGCATAAAATGCCGCATCTAATTCCGATGTGAAATTTGTCTTTGCCTGATCTCCTCGATCTTGAAGACTCCCTCCAATGATCTGTTTTACTTTTCCATTATGTATATCGATACAAGGTCTGAACTTCATGCCCTCTCCTTTCTCTCTATATATTACAACAATCTCTATTCCATTATATTACGATTTTTTAATGACTTACTTACCCAAAAATATTTCCTATGAAAGAAAACAGGGGAGCCTCTTCTACGGTTCCCCTGCGTTATTCCGTTCTGCTTATCAGTAACACTTATCGTTCTGTTTTTTGAGAATCCGGACTATCTGTTCTTGTTCCATTTGATGTGTCTTGATTAGTTGTACTATTATCATCACGTGTTGCATCTTCTACTGTACGTTCCACACCATCTACTGTATCATCTACTGCATCTGTGACTCCGTCTGTCACATCATCTAACACGTTGCCTTTCGAATTCTCATGCATTGTCGTATCATTCACTGCACTCCCATCCGTTGCACCATTCATTGTACTTGATTCATCTTCTTTTGTTGAATCCGTTGTCTGTGCTGGATTTGAATTTTCTGTTCCACATGCAGTCACACTTCCAAGTACGATCACACAGCAACATAATACTAAGAAATTCTTGAATCGCTTCATAGTTACCTCTCCCTTATCAGAATTCAAGCACGATATCACGTTCTTGTATTTGTAATATTTGCTTTTTTTGGATTCTTATACAGGGAATAGTGTGGAATATATTTCCTATTTTATATGTTATATGTTAAAGTTTTTCTTTGATCTCACCTTTTCGATATGCATCCAAAAGTCTTTCCATATCCGTGATCCGTTCAATCAGTATCTTTCCATCATCTGTATCTGCAACTGTACGTCTTCTTACAACTCTTGCAACGACCATGCTGTCTGAATGAATATCACTTTCTTTTTCTATCGCAGCCTCTGTCGACTCAAAAGGCTCATGCGCAACAAGTAATAATCCATATGAATTATAGATCAATGTATATCCGGCAATTCCCGTTTCTTTTTGATATGCTTTTGAAAATCCACCATCAATTACAAGCACTTTTCCATTACATTTGATCGGACTCTCTCCATCTTTACTTTTAACAGGAACATGCCCATTGATGATATGTGCATCTTCTGAATTAAAATCAAGACCAAATTCTTGAAGGATATTTCGGATCACATCTTCATTCTCTAAAAGTTTATAATAGGCGTTTTTATTCTCTTTATGTGTTTCTTTCTCCAAAAGAAATTGTCTTTCAAATGTGGCCATCTTATCTTTTCCAAACAATGGCGAATTCTTGCCTAGCCAGATATACCACATAATATCCTTTCCTCTTTCACGTTCTTCCGGATCCACCGCAAAAAATCCTTTGCGCACGTATCGCTCTAGTGCATCATATAATGATCTGCCTTTTAATGTTTCTCCAAACAACTTCACTTCTCGAAGTGATCCATCATCATTCAATGGAACGCAGCCATGATAAAGAAGATTTCCATTATGTACTTTATATAATCCACCTTTTGTCAGAAGCAATCTCATATGTTCCTGCATTTTTTCACAGCCAAGAAATCCTTTTTCTAATCTCTCCATGATATCCGCTTCTTCTTCTGTTAATTTATACGGATCTTTTGGATCGATCGTTGGAAAATTCATATCCTGCATTTGATATTCTTTTCCGTCAATCGTGATCATGCCTGTTTCATAATTAATCTTATCCAATAACGCACGACTTTCAAGCTCAAAATCTGCATACTTCATTGCAGTCTGACCTTCCACTTTAAATTGGATCACCGCAATTGCTTTATGCATCTTTTGATTCATTACAATCTCTGCCAATGTATTCCGGTCTGTATTTTTTAATTTAAAGCATTCACAAGGATCATCTTCGTACACACGTAATGCAAATGTTGCTAAAGGAAGCAAATTGATCCCATATCCATCTTCCAAGATATCTAAATTTCCATATCGAGCACAAATTCGGATTACATTTGCAATACACGCCCTCTGACCTGCCGCAGCCCCCATCCAAAGGACATCATGATTTCCCCATTGTATATCAAGTGAATGATAATTCAGCAATTTATCCATGATAATATGAGGACCTGGACCTCTATCAAAAATATCTCCTACAATATGTAAATGATCGATCACTAAACGTTGGATCAAGCCACAGATTGCAACGATAAATTCTTCTGCACGACCGATCTTAATGATCGTCATAATGATCTGATTATAATAAGATTCTTTATCAAGCACTTCGATTCTTTCTGTGATCAACTCCTCGATCACATAAGCAAAATCTTTCGGAAGTGCTCTTCTTACTTTTGTACGTGTATATTTACTCGACACACGTTTTGCAACTTCGATCAAACGGAACAACGTAATCTTATACCAATCTTCCATATCCGTCTCTGTTTTACGAATTTCATTCATCTTTTCTTTCGGATAATAGATCAAAGTTGCTAATGAACGTTGTTCTTTTTTACTCAGTGTATTTCCAAATACTTGTGCGAGTTTTCTTTTTACTGAACCAGATCCATTCTTCAATACATGTGCAAAAGCTTCATATTCTCCATGTACATCTGTAATAAAATGTTCTGTTCCTTTTGGAAGATTTAAAATCGACTGTAGATTGATGATTTCAGTAGATGCCGCAGCAATTGTTGGATACAGATCAGACAGTCTCTCTAAATATCTTGTTTCTAACTTCTTCATAAATCCTCCCTGCATTGACTAAAATTGAATCACGTCACTCATGTCATACATTCCCGCTGGTTTTCCTGCTAAGAATTTTGCTGCTTCTAACGCTCCTTTTCCAAATACACTTCTTGAATATGCAGTATGTTTAAACTCGATCACTTCATCAATTCCTGCAAAAAGTACTTCATGTTCTCCTACGATCGTACCCGCACGTACCGCAGAAATCCCCATCTCTTTTTTATCGCGTTTTTTACGAACCTGACTTCTGTCATATACATATTCAAACTCATTATCCATTGCTTCATTCATAGAATCTGCAAGCGCTAATGCAGTACCACTTGGTGCATCCAATTTCTGATTATGATGCTTTTCTACGATTTCTACATCATATCCTGCTGGAGCCAATACTTTCACTGCATCTTTCAAAAGCTTCATTAATAAATTGATTCCCATAGACATGTTTGCAGATTTCAGCACTGCGGATTTTTCTGATACTTCTTTTACACGTGCAAGCTGTTCTTCTGAAAGTCCCGTTGTACACAAAACAACTGGGAGTTTCTTTAACTCACAATATACAAGAAGACCATCAACAGCTTTTGCATTTGAAAAATCTATTACAACATCTGCTTCCACATCACATTTTTCAATACTTTCAAAAACTGGATAGGTATTCTGAATCCCATCAAATCGATCTACCCCTGCTACGATCTGTACCTGTTCTTCCTCTTTCACCAAATTGCTGATCATCTGTCCCATACGTCCATTACAGCCATGCATTATAATTCGAACCATTTTTGTAACCTCCATTTTTGTGCAACTTGCACACGAATCTTCTCTTATATATAAAAAAGGATATCACAATTGGGCAAAATCCTCAACCAATGATATCCTTTTATCAAATATTTTTATTCTTTTTCTATTCCATCAAACATTCGAGTTTACTTACAGACACCTCATAAGCTGTTCTATTCTCTGTTTCTGTCTCTGAAATCTTTTTCACATAATCTCTACTCTGAATACGTCCAAGAATCTGCACGTGTTCTCCCACTTCAAATCCCGATGCAAATCTTGCATTTCTTCCCCAGCAAATACATGGAATATAATCTGATTTCCCATAAGGCCTGTTTACTGCAAGTAAAAGATCCGCAATCTCTCTTCCTAATGGAGTCTTTCGATAGATTGGCTTCTTGCAAATGTATCCTTCCAATAAAATATTATTCGTCTTTGCCCCATCCAACTCTTCTTCAATAAATTCCACTTCCCTCGCAAATACGGAAAGTACTAGACGATTTCTTTGTTCTTCATGTCTGTTATAGGATCTGAACTGTCCAAAGACCATGATGAATTCCCCTGTATAATCCTGTGTCACATCTAGCAGCCTCTCAGAAACCATAACTGGAATCCTATCTTCTGAACTACTCAATCGTCTCACAAGAACCTCCACCATATAAAATCCTTCTCCAAACACTTCATGGCTATATGTAAAAGGTGTAGCCACTTCTCCCATGATCGTTACCTGATTGTTTTCAATAATCTTATCTGACATAAGTCGTAATTCTCCCTTCCTCTTTGAAGTATTTTTAATTCATTACTAATTTATGTTTTTCAAATATAGATTAGAACGAATCCTCACCTAAATCGTTCGACATAAGTCAATGAATTTAACGACATTTTTTGCATAAGACTCAAATTCCTACTTATACTAAACAAAAATCTTCTTTCATATTTTAATCTTTTTTATATGAAGTATTGTAAATTTCAATTTTTATGATAAAATACTAGGGTTGTAGCATTTTGAAATACTATTTCTATCAGAAAAGAGTGAAAATAATTATGAAAACGAAACGCGAAGATGTAAGAAACATTGCGATTATCGCTCACGTAGACCACGGTAAAACAACTTTGGTCGATGAGCTTTTAAAACAGAGCGGCGTATTCCGTGAAAACCAGGACGTTGCAGAACGTGTCATGGACTCTAACGACATCGAAAGAGAACGTGGTATCACAATTCTTTCTAAAAATACTGCCGTATTTTACAAAGGAACAAAAATCAACATCATCGACACACCAGGACATGCCGACTTCGGTGGTGAAGTAGAACGTGTACTGAAAATGGTAAACGGTGTTATCCTCGTTGTAGATGCATTCGAAGGACCAATGCCACAGACAAAATTCGTTCTTAGAAAAGCACTTGAACTGGAACTCCCAGTTATCGTCTGCATCAACAAGATTGACCGTCCAGAAGCCAGACCTGACGAAGTTATTGACGAAGTACTGGAACTCTTCATGGACCTTGATGCTTCCGATGAACAGCTTGACTGTCCATTCGTTTATGCATCTGCAAAATCTGGTATTGCTGTTCTTGATCTTACTGATGAAGAAAAAGATATGGAACCATTGTTTGAAACAATCGTTGACTATATCCCAGCACCAGAAGGAGATCCAGAAGCACCTGCTCAGATGTTGATCAGTACAATTGATTATAATGAATATGTAGGTCGTATCGGAGTTGGTAAAGTTGACAACGGTTCTATTGCAGTCAATCAAGAAATGATCGTTGTAAACCACCACGATCCAGACAAAAAACAGAAAGTAAAGATCAGTAAACTTTATGAATTTGATGGTCTGAATAAAGTAGAAGTAAAAGAAGCTTCTATTGGTTCAATCGTTGCTATTTCTGGTATCACTGATATTGCAATCGGTGATACACTCTGCTCTCCTGAGAATCCAGAAGCAATTCCATTCCAGAAGATTTCAGAGCCAACAATTTCTATGAACTTTATCGTAAATGATAGCCCATTTGCCGGACAGGAAGGTAAGTTTGTAACTTCCCGTCATCTGCGCGACCGTCTCTTCCGCGAACTGAATACTGATGTCAGCCTTCGTGTAGAAGAAACAGAAAGTCCTGACAGTTATAAAGTTTCCGGACGTGGAGAACTTCATTTATCCGTTCTTATCGAAAATATGAGAAGAGAAGGTTATGAATTCGCAGTAAGTAAAGCAGAGGTTCTTTACAAAACAGATGAAAATGGTAAGAAAACAGAACCTATGGAACTTGCTTATATCGATGTTCCAGATGAATTTACAGGAACTGTTATCGAAAAACTCAGCCTGAGAAAAGGTGAACTCCGTAACATGAGTACTTCTAACGGTGGATATACTCGTTTGGAATTCTCTATCCCTGCACGTGGTCTCATTGGATACCGTGGAGACTTCTTAACAGATACAAAAGGAAACGGTATTCTAAATACTGCTTTCGATGGATATGCACCATATAAGGGAGATATCCAGTATCGTAAACAGGGATCTCTGATTGCTTTCGAAACAGGAGAATCTGTAACTTATGGTCTGTTCAGTGCACAGGAACGTGGTACTCTGTTCATCGGTGCCGGCGAGAAAGTTTATTCTGGTATGGTCATTGGACAGAATGGTAAATCAGATGATATCGAAGTTAATGTCTGCAAGACAAAACATCTGACAAATACACGTTCTTCAAGTGCTGACGAAGCACTCAGACTTACACCACCACGTGTTTTAAGTTTGGAACAGGCACTTGACTTCATTGATACAGATGAACTTTTGGAAGTAACACCAAAAACACTTCGTATCCGTAAGAAGATCCTTGATTCAAGACTTCGTAAACGTAGCAACTTTAAGAAATAAAACTTATCCGCTGTGAGCAGAAAATATACATATTAAAATTGTATGAAAATTCTGTGTCACAGCGGATTTTTGCTATACAAAAGCCTTAATTCATGTTATACTATGTACATAAGTACAAGTGATTTTTCATTTTGCTTGTACAATATGAACAAAAGGAGTTGATCAGCATGAAGTTTATCATCAGCGGAAAAAATATTGAGGTAACACCAGGATTAAAAGATGCAGTTGAACAGAAATTAGGAAAACTGGAACGTTATTTCACTCCTGACACAGAAATCATCGTAACACTCAGTGTAGAAAAAGATCGTCAGAAAATCGAAGTTACTATTCCTGTTAAAGGCAATATCATTCGCTCTGAACAGACAAGCAACGACATGTACGTTTCTATCGATCTTGTAGAAGAGATCATCGAACGCCAGCTTCGTAAATACAAAAACAAACTGGTAGCAAGATCTCAGAATGGAGCTTCTGCTGGATTCAAGAAAGAATTTGTAGAAAGCGACGATACTGTTGCAGATGAAAATGAAATCCGAATTGTAAAAACAAAGAAATTTGGATTCAAACCTATGTTCCCAGAGGATGCATGTGTACAAATGGATCTTCTTGGTCATAATTTCTATGTATTTACAAATGCAGAAACAGACGAGGTAAATGTTGTTTATAAACGTAAAGATGGATCTTTTGGTCTGATCGAACCTGAATATAACTAACATCAGCAGAGATAACAAAGGGGTTTTGAATAAATATAATCCATTTCATTAATAATAAAAAAGTGGTATTGAAGATCAATACCACTTTTTTATACTTTTGCAGAAAATATACATTCTTCTACTCGTTCAACCTCTGCTTGTGCATTTGTCGCCTCTGTAATTTCCTTTATGAGACTTGATTCCTCTTGTTTCGCAACTAAGATTGTCAATCCAACACTTTCTGTATATTCAGACTCTTGAATATCTATTCCTTTTTGTGCCAATAAATATTGAATCTTTCCCAATCCTGTATAATCCGTCTTTATCTTTAATTTATATCCAGATATTTTTACAACAATATCTGCGGCTTCTATCGCCTCTTTTGAAGATGATGTATATGCTCGAACAAGTCCTCCTGTTCCAAGTAATGTACCTCCAAAATAACGGGTGACAACCATTAACACATTGCACAACTGCGTTCCTCGGATTACTTCTAATATTGGCTTTCCTGCTGTTCCACTTGGTTCCCCATCATCACTGCATCTTTCCAATGGCTGCTCATTTCCAATCACAAAGGCCCAACAATGATGTCTTGCATCCCAATATCTTTTTTTCACCTTTTCTAATATCTCCAAGGCTTCTTCTTCATTTCCAACAGGATATAGTTCTGCAATAAATCTTGATTTTTTTTCTATTATTTCCGCAGTTGATGCCTTTTCTATCGTACGATAATCCATATTATTTTTCGCTCCTTGTATTATTTCCCTGTGTTTACCTTATAGTAAAACTTTAAAATTCACAAGGTTTTCTTAAGATTTTTTTAGAAATATGAAGTTTTTGTTTTTTTCCTTTATTTAAAAGTAGAAGTTTGCTATAATATATGGCACATAAGGAGGTATTATAGATGGATTATGGAAAACAGAATCTAAATAAAAGAAAGAAAAATATCTCTTCCAAAAAAGCAATGAAAAAGAAACGTGTTGGAGTTCGTCTATTTAAGGCTCTGCTCATCTGTATTCTTTTGGTTGCAATAGTCGGAATTTCAGTTGTCGGCTTATTTGCAAAACGAATCATCGACAACACACCTACAGTTACTCCTGCAGATGTAAAACCTTCTGGTTTTACTTCTTTTGTTTATTCAGAAGACGGTGCATTATTGGAGAAATTTGTAGAATCCGGTTCCAACCGTGTTTACAGAAGTATCGATGAGATTCCACAAGATCTTGCAGACGCATTCGTTGCAATTGAGGATGAGCGTTTTTATGATCACAACGGTATTGACTTAAAAGGTATTATTCGAGCTGCTGTAGTAGGTATCACAAATGGTTTTCATTTTTCAGAAGGTGCAAGTACGATCACACAGCAGTTGATCAAAAACAATGTGTTCCCTGATTTCGTCAATGAAGAAACCTTAACGGATCGTCTTGAACGAAAATTACAGGAACAAGTACTCGCTGTTCAGATTGAACAACAAATGGAAAAAGAAGATATTCTGGAATCTTATATGAATACGATCAATCTTGGTCAGAACTGTCTTGGTGTACAAGCAGCATCCAAACGTTATTTTGGTAAGGATGTTTCAGATCTTACACTTTCTGAATGTGCTGTAATCGCTGGTATTACCCAGAATCCTTCCGGATATGACCCAGTCGTTTACCCGGAAGAAAATGATAAACGACGCACAAAAGTTCTTAATAATATGTTAGAACAAGAATATATCACTCAAGAAGAATATGATACCGCTATAGCTGACAATGTCTATGAACGAGTTGTACAAGCTGCTCCTGAAGAAGATAGCAGTGCTTATTCTTATTTTAATGATGCACTGATCGAACAGGTTATCAATGATCTTCAGACAAAAAAAGGATATTCTGAAACGCAAGCATACAATGCTCTTTACAGCGGCGGTCTGACGATTATTTCAACACAAGATACAACGATTCAGCAAATTTGTGATGAAGAAGTTGCAAACGAATCTGTATATCCTTCTACCACAGAATATGGCCTTGAATATGCTCTTACTGTGACAAAAGCAGATGGTACTGTAACGAACTATAGTAAAGAAATGTTAGCAAGTTATATTTCTTCTGCATGGGGTCGAGAAACTTCTGTTGCTTTGCTTTTCAGTTCACCTGATCAAGCAAATCAAGCAATCGCAGAATATAAATCAACACTTGGAATCACAGAAGATGATACTGTGGATGAAAGAATCACGATCAATCCGCAACCACAAACTTCTGTTGTGATCATTGAACAAAGTACTGGTAAAGTAAAAGCAATGGTTGGCGGACGTGGCGAAAAAACAAGCAGTCTGTCTTTGAATCGTGCTACAGATTCTCCAAGACAACCAGGTTCTTGCTTTAAGATCGTATCCACTTACGCACCTGCAATTGATGCCTGTGAATATACACTTGCATCCTCTTTGAATGACAGTGGTCCGTTCCAATATCCAAATTCAACCAAAAAAGCGGCTAACTGGGATGGTATTTATCTTGGCAGTGCAAGACTTCGATATGCTATTGAACATTCTATGAATGTTTGTGCATTAAATACATTTCAGGATATTACTCCAGAACTCGGTTACGAATATCTTCTGAATTTTGGATTCACTACTTTGGTTGACGGAACAGATGAAGATTTCCCTGGATATAGCGACATCCAGCTTGCAACAGCACTTGGTGGTATTACAAGAGGTGTCTATAATATCGAAATGACTGCTGCATATGCTACCATTGCAAACGGCGGAACATACATCGAACCAACGTACTATACTCAGGTATTAGATCATGATGGAAATATCCTTCTTGATAACACACATCCTGATTCACATCGCGTAATTAAAGAAACGACTGCTGCACTTCTTACAAGTGCCATGGAAGATGTAATCAACAAAGGTACCGGAACTGCTGCACGTCTAAATAATATGGCCGCTGCCGGAAAAACAGGTACAACAGAAAATAGTGTTGACCTTTGGCTCGCAGCTTTCACACCATATTATACATGTTCTGTATGGGGTGGATATGACCAGAATAAATCTATGAGCAATATGAACCAGGCTTGGCATGAGATACTTTGGAAAAATATTATGGATCGCGTTCACGAAAATCTCGCATATAAATCTTTCGAAATGCCTGATTCTATTGAAAAGAAAACAATCTGTAGTAAAACAGGTATGCTTGCTTCTACAGAATTCTGTTCAGGTATAACAGAGTATTTTGCAGAAGGATCTTACAAAGCACAACCATGTAGCGGACATGCAGATGAGATCAAAGCAAAAGAAGAAGAAGAAAAGAAAAAAGAAGAAGAAGAAAACAAACCAGACAATGATACTACCAATGGTGATACTACTGGCGGCGATACTACTGGTGGCGACACTACTGGTGGTGATACTACTGGCGGTAACACTACTGGCGGTAACACTACTGGTGGCAATTCCTCTAGTAGTTCAACAACGACAACACCTTAATTAATCAAACAGAACGACATATAAATATATGCCGTTCTGTTTTTATTATCATTTATAATTTAAATCTTACCTTGCATGCCTTATAAGCAAAGAAATATTTTTATTCATCTCTTCGTTTTGTTAAATTTTCCTGTACTCTTCTATATAATTCCTGAGCTGCATTATATCCCATTGCTTTTTCACGGTAATTGATTGCTGCTGATTCTACAATAATCGACAAATTACGACCTGGACGAATAGGAATATTATGGCAAACAACTTTATTGCCTAAAAATTCCATATATTTTTCTTCCATCCCTAATCTATCATATTCTTTCTGGCAATCCCAATCTTCTAATGTGATCGCAAGATCAATGCTCTGTGTTTCTCTAACACTCTGTACACCAAACATTGATTTTACATCAACAATTCCAATGCCTCGAAGTTCAATAAAATTCTTTGTAATACTTGGTGCTGATCCCACTAATGTTTCATCGCTTACTTTTCGAATTTCAACAACGTCATCTGTAACCAGTCGATGTCCTCGTTTGATCAATTCAAGTGCAGCCTCACTCTTACCAATTCCACTCTCTCCCATGATCAACACGCCAACACCGTACACATCTACAAGAACACCATGAATAGAAATGCAAGGTGCCAGCTTCACATACATCCAACGTATGAACTCAGCCATGAACGGAGATGTTGTTCGTGCTGTGGATAAGATTGGCTTATTTGTCTTTCTTGCAATCTCAAGCAGTTCTTCATCTGGCTGCAAGTCACGACAGAATACAATACATGGAATATCATGTGAACACATTTGTTCATAAATATATCTTTTTCTTTCCATATCCAGTGTCTGCAAATACGTATATTCTACAAATCCGATTACTTGCAAACGTTCCGATGCAAAATGCTCGAAAAATCCAGACAATTGCAATGCTGGTCGATTTACATCAGGAACTGTTACTTCTTTTTTCGTAAGATCCACCTCTGGTGTCAGATTTTTCAATTCCATTTTTTCTGCAATTTCACTGATTTTGATACCACGTTCCATACATTCTTCCTCTCTTCCCTTTTATTTTATTTATCCTCTTTTTTATCTTTATGAAAAAATAAATAAACAGACCTTGCCGCTTTTGCGTTCATCTCTGGAATCTCACAAAGCTCTTCCTCTGTTGCATTTCTCATCTCATCAAGACTAGCATACGTTCGCATCAGTGCTTTTCGTCTTGCCGGTCCAATCTGAAGAATATCATCCAAAATAGAATGCACTTGACTTTTCCCTCTAAGCTGCTTATGATACTCAATTGCAAATCGATGTGCTTCATCCTGAATCCTTGTGATCAGATGAAATGCTTCTGAAGTCCTGTCAATCGCAATCTCTTCATTACAATAATAAAGACCTCTTGTTCTATGGTGATCATCCTTTACCATACCACACACTGGAATATCCAATTTCAATTCATTTAAAACTTCCAGTGCAACATTCACCTGTCCTTTTCCACCATCCATAAGGATCAAGTCTGGAAACGCTGTAAAACCACCTAATTCTTTATTTTCTTCTCTCTCTCTTAATCCATGTTCGAATCTACGTGTCAGCACTTCCCTCATACTTCCATAATCATCTGCACCTTCAATGCCTTTGATCTTGAACTTTCGATAATCATTCCGTTTCGGCTTTCCTCTCTCATATACTACCATAGAACCAACCGATTCGAAACCACTTGTATTAGAAATATCATAAGCTTCCATACGCTGAAGTTCTTCAAGCCCCAATAGCTTTTCAATCTCTTTGACTGCACCGATCGTACGTCCTTCTTCACGCTTTAATCGTTCTTTGTCTTTACTCAGAACAAGCTTTGCATTATTCGCAGCTAATTCTACAAGTTTTTCTTTTGTCCCCTTCTTCGGCACTTTTACAGTTACTTTTCCACCTCGTTTTATAGAAAGCCACTCTTCAATCAACTCCTTGTCATCCAATTCTGCCTGAATCATCAATTCTGATGGAATAAACGGAGTTCCTGCATAATACTGCTTAATGAAACTATCTAAAACACTCTCCAATGCCTCATCCTTCGCGATACGAAGATAAAAATGATCTCGTCCGATCAATCTACCTCCACGTATAAAAAATACCTGTACGACTGCATCCTCTCCTTGTGTCGCCGCTGCAAGTACATCTCGGTCTTCTTGACTGCTATCCGTGATTTTCTGTTTTTGTGCAATCTTTTTCACACTATTCAACAATTCTCTGTATTCAATTGCCTTTTCAAACTCAAGGTCTTCGGAAGCCTGCAACATCTTCGCTTCCAATTCTTTTAATATTGTATCATAATGTCCACTCAAAAAGCGGAGCACTTTTGAAATAGACTCTCCATATTCTTCCTGTGAAATATATCCCTGGCACGGTGCTTTGCACTGTTTTATGTGATAATTTAGACAAGGCCTCTCTTTTCCAATATCTTTCGGCAAATTCCGATTACAAGAACGGATATTATATAATTTATGAAGAAGTTCTATCGTATCCCGGACTGCCTGACTGCTTGTATACGGCCCAAAATATTTTGCCTTATCCTTGTGCATCTGTCTTGCAAGCATCACACGAGGATAAGGCTCATTAACGGTCACTTTTATGAAAGGATATGCTTTATCATCCATAAGCATTGTATTGTACTTTGGATGATGCTCCTTTATTAAGTTGCATTCCAAAACAAGCGCTTCCAACTCAGAATCTGTAACAATATATTCAAACCGCCGGATATGAGTCACCATCTGCTCAATCTTAACACCTTTATTCCGGCTTGTTTGAAAATATTGACGCACACGATTCTTAAGACTGATTGCTTTTCCCACATAAATTATATGGTCCTGTTCGTCATGCATAATATATACGCCTGGTTTTCCGGGAAGCTTTTTTAATTCTTCCTGAATATCAAACATTTTTTACTCTTTCTCTTCGTTCATCTCAGCTTTCTCGCTGATTGAATCTTCCTTTTCAGTTTCTACAGCTTTTTTTGTAATTTCTTCCGATTTTAAATTGATTCTGGATTCTTTTTCTGTTTCTTCAATCCCTTCTACTTCATGGAATATCTTCATAAATTCTTTTCCTGTGATTGTTTCCTTTTCAATCAAAAATTCAGAAATCTTATCCAGTGCTTCACGATGTTCATTTAAAAGACGTTTTGCTTCTACATACGCCTCTTTTAACATACGCATTACTTCTTCATCAATTTCAGATGCAGTTCTTTCACCACAGTTCATTACAGCTCTTCCGTCCAAATAACGATGTTGTACTGATTCTAAGCCCATCAAACCAAATCTTTCACTCATACCATACTGAGTGATCATAGATCTTGCAATCTTCGTTGCCTGCTCAATATCATTCGATGCTCCTGTTGTAACTGTATCAAATACAATTTCCTCTGCAGCACGTCCTGCAAGTGCTCCAACGATCATTGCTTCCAATTCTTTCTTTGTATTCAAGAACTTCTCCTCTTCTGGTGTATGCATAACATATCCCAGTGCCCCCATCGTACGAGGAACGATCGTAATCTTCTGTACAGGTTCAGCATCTTTTTGAAGTGCACTTACAAGTGCATGTCCAACCTCATGATATGACACAATTCTTCTTTCTTCTTTGCTCATGATACGATCTTTTTTCTCTTTTCCAACTAATACCACTTCAACAGCTTCAAAAAGATCTTTCTGGCTTACAACCTGACGTCCGTGTTTTACTGCATTAATCGCAGCTTCGTTGATCATATTGGCAAGATCTGAACCTACCGCACCTGATGTAGCAAGTGCAATTGCTTCTAAATCAACAGTTTCATCCATCTTAACATCTTTTGAATGTACTTTTAATGTCTCGATTCGACCTTTCAAATCTGGCTTATCAACGATGATTCTTCTGTCAAATCGTCCTGGTCTAAGAAGTGCTGGATCAAGGACTTCTGGTCTATTAGTTGCAGCCAGTATCAAAAGTCCTTTGTTCATATCAAATCCATCCATTTCTGCAAGGAGCTGATTCAAAGTCTGTTCACGCTCGTCATTACCGCCGCCCATTGCAGTATCTCTTGATTTACCAATTGCATCGATCTCATCAATAAATACAATACATGGTGCCATCTGCTGTGCCTGTTTAAAAAGATCGCGAACACGTGATGCACCGACACCTACATACATCTCAACAAATGCTGAACCAGATAAGGAAAAGAATGGAACTTTTGCTTCACCAGCTACCGCTTTCGCCAAAAGTGTCTTACCAGTTCCTGGAGGGCCTACAAGAAGTGCACCTTTCGGAAGCTTCGCACCAATTCCAGTATATTTATCTGGATTATGCAGAAAATCAACCACTTCCTGCAAAGACTCTTTCGCTTCATCCTGGCCTGCAACATCCTGGAAAGTCACACCTGTTTCTTTTTCCATATAAACTTTTGCATTGCTTTTTCCAATTCCCATCATTCCGCCGCCTTTTGACATCTTCTTTGTCATAAAGCTGATTAAAAATACAAACATAATGATCGGAAGAATCAAGGTAAGCAATAATTCCATAAAGATTGCAGATGCTGTATCAGGAATCTCCTGACCATATTTAACACCAGCCTCGTACAAACGATCTGATAATGTTGCATCTTCTACGATTCCTGTATAATACTGTTCACCTTTCTTTTCTGTCAGTTTTACACCTGTTTTCTCTTCCAATTGACTAAGCAGTTCAGATTCAAGCTGCTGTCCATATTCTTCGGATACTGTATTTTCTGAAGTCTCGTTCTTATCTTCATCATCTTTTTTCACTTCATCAGAATCCTCATCGAATTCGGCCTTAACACCTTCTTTCAGCGTGATATTGATCGTAGAACTTCCTATTGTTACTTCTTCTACCTTTCCTTCATCTACCAGCGAAAGAAACTGATCATAACTGATCTCATCTGGATCAGAACTTCCCATCTTAGAATATAACCCCATCACAACAAAAACAGCCATCAGAGTTGTTATTAAAACAATCTTCCAGCTTTGATGGTTATTATTCGGATCTTTTTTCTTAATCTCTTTGTTTTCCATCTGTTATCCTCCTAAAACCCATTGATTTTATTATAAATATCGCTTCTATATAAATCAATAAAAAGATTATGAAAATATTGTAAACTGAAAGGTATAAAAATATTGTAAAAATGTAATCTTTTATAGTATACTACATTGTATAATGTCAAAGATTGGGGATGGATTTAATGAAAATAGGTTTTGATAATGAAAAATATTTGAAAATGCAGTCTGAACATATCCGTGAACGAATCGGACAGTTTGACGATAAGCTTTATCTTGAATTCGGAGGAAAACTGTTTGATGACTATCATGCTTCTCGCGTTCTTCCGGGATTTGCACCAGACAGCAAGCTTCACCTTCTGAAGCAGTTAAGTGATCAGGCAGAGATCGTTATCGTGATTAGTGCAAAAGATATCGAAAAGAACAAAGTACGAGGTGACCTTGGTATCACTTATGATCTCGATGTACTCCGTTTAATGGACTCCTTCCGAAACAATGGGCTTTTTGTTGGAAGTGTAACGATCACACAGTATTCTGGACAGGAAGGTGCACTCTTATTCAAGCGTAAACTTGAAAAGCTAGGAATCCGTACTTACATCCACTATAATATCCCTGGCTATCCTTCTAATATCTCTCACATTGTCAGTGATGAAGGATTTGGCAAGAATGAATATATTGAAACTTCAAGACCACTTGTAATTGTCACAGCACCTGGCCCAGGAAGTGGAAAGATGGCTACTTGTCTTTCCCAGTTATACCACGAACACAAACGTGGAATCCATGCAGGTTATGCTAAGTTTGAGACATTCCCTATTTGGAATCTTGCACTCAAACATCCTGTAAACCTTGCTTATGAAGCTGCCACTGCTGATTTGAATGATGTCAATATGATCGATCCTTTCCATCTTGAAGCTTATGGAAAAACAACGGTCAATTACAATCGAGATGTAGAGATTTTCCCTGTATTGAATCTTATATTTGAAAAGATTTACGGAAAGAGTCCTTATAAATCACCTACTGATATGGGTGTCAATATGGTTGGTAACTGTATCTGTGACGATGCAGTCTGCATAGAGGCTTCTAACCAAGAGATTATCAGAAGATACTATGCTTCATTAGATGCCCTCGCAAAAGGCAACTGTAATGAAGAAGAACCTAAGAAGATTGAACTTTTAATGAATCAGGCTGGTATCACGATCCACGATCGTAAAGTAGTCGGTGCTGCTTTAGTACACGCAGAAGCAACTGGTGGGCCTGCTGCTTCACTTGAACTTTCAGATGGACGTATTATCCTTGGAAAAACAAGTAAATTACTTGGTGCATCAGCCGCATTACTTTTAAACACCCTCAAAGAACTGGCTGGTTTAAAACACGAGGTGCATATCATTTCACCAACTGCGATCGAACCTATCCAGAAATTAAAAGTTGATTATCTGAAGAGTAAAAACCCAAGACTTCATACAGATGAAGTACTGATCGCCCTTTCTACAAGTGCTGCAGATGATCCGAATGCACTTCTTGCATTAGAACAGCTTCCAAAGCTCAATGGTTGTCAGGCTCATACATCTGTAATGCTTTCTGATGTAGATATCAAAACTTTTAAAAAACTTGGTGTACAACTTACATGTGAACCAGTTTATGAAACGAGTAAAGCTTATCATTAAACAAAACTTTTTAATCCCTGCAAGAATCTAATTCCTGCAGGGATATTTTTAATTATTAGGATAACTCTCATTTTCCTGAAAGCAAAAATATTTATCGAAAATCTCTGCCACATTTTATTCAAATCATGACAGAAGTCATATCTAACTGCTTTTTCTTTACCAAATTTTATGTTATACTTTTTTTATAAAAAATATAAAGGTGATAAAAATATGAATATCCAACACGTAAACAATGAAAGTTGTTATGTCAAAAGACTCTGTCTTGTTTTTTCACTTTGTCTTTTGGCAGCCTGTCCTATTGCCGCTACTTATCTGGATGTCTGGGATGATATTTTGCATGACTGGATCTTTATCCTAGTCTCTCCATCCCCCCTTGTAACAGATTATTTCCAGATTGGTAATCTGGCTTCCGCATTTTTAAATGCTGGTGTCTGTGGTCTCTCTTGCTGCATACTCATGTATGTTTTGAAAGCAGACTGTCGACTTAACTCTTATGCCGGATATTTTCTTGTAATCGCACATTGCTTTTACGGACTTAATTTTTTAAATATGTGGCCGCCTATTCTGGGAATCCTTGTATTTTGCAAATTTTTTAAGATTAATTTTAAAGATAACCTTGCAATCTCACTTTTTTCCACTGCATTCGGTCCATTTATCAGTGAATTATTATTCCGTTATCATGTAAGTGATGTGTTCAAGATTTTCGAAACCCAAACAAGCTGGATTGGTTTCACATTTGCTGTATTATTTAGTATTTTTCTGGGATTTGCAATTCCTGCAATGTTACCAGGAGCATTAAGACTACATAAAGGATTCAATCTCTATAATGGTGGTCTCGCCTTTGGTCTTCTCGGTATTTTTCTTTATGCATTTATGTATAAAACCTTCGGCATTAATCCACCCGAAAGTTTTACGATCAAGAACCCTATTTACAGTGCACACCACCATTCTTATCTTGGATTTTGTGCAATCTTTTTTGCAATTGTTTTTACAATCTTTCTTATTTGGGGATGGTATTTAAACGGAAAATCTTTCCGTAGATATGGAGAGCTTATCCGTTCTTCTGGATACAATACCAGTTTTATGGATACTTTCGGAATGCCTGTTGTAATGATCAATCTTGGACTTTATGGGTATATGATCCTCGCATACTTTACTTGCGTAGTACTTTTTACAGATGGAGCTGGATTTACCGGTGCAACTGTCGGTGTTATTCTCGCTTCCCTGTCTTTTTCAGCCAAAGGACAACACCCACGCAATGTCTGGCCGATCCTCGCAGGATATGCACTTCTCTATGCATTTGTTACAGTCATCTGCACGATTGGTGGACTCGATATTCCTTGGACATTATCGACACAAGGTTATATGAACGGAGCAGCCTTTGCAACAGGCCTTTGCCCGATAGCTGGTCATTACGGTAAACGTTGGGGCGTTGTTGCAGGCTTTATGTGTGCCGTTATGTGTACTTCTACAAGTGCAATGCATGGTGGATTTATGCTTTATAATGGAGGTTTCACTGCTGGTATCACAGCTTTAATCCTCATTCCATGTTTAGAATACTATTGGAAAGACAAAACCAACTAATTTTTCCTACAAAAAAAGCTGATGAATGTTTAAATACTAACACTCATCAGCTTTTTATTCATCTACATTTCAATATGATTTTTCTTCTTTTATTTCTCGATATCATACTCAAATACATGTCTTTCGTATGCATTGATTATCTGTGTATCTTTATATGTATCATATCTTTTATATTTGCTTCCATACGACATGTGTACATGCCCATGCAAATGATACTTTGGCTTATATTTATCAAGCAGATACCGAAAGATCTTAAATCCTTCATGAGGAAGGTCCTTTCCATCATTAATCTCATATGTCGGCGAATGTGTTACCAGAATATCAAATCCCTTTCGACGGAACAACTGCCAAAATAAACGTCTGACCCTTTTACTCATTTCTTCATCGGTATATTGATGTTCCATATCGGGAACATATCTTTTCGACCCTCCTAATCCAAGTATACGAACACCATTATATACATATATTTTATCCTCGATACAAGTACAACCTTCCGGTGGTCTATACGCATATTTCACATCATGATTACCATGTACGTATAATACAGGAACATTAGAAAGTGTCACTAAAAATGACAGATATTCTGGTGAAAGATCACCACAGGAAATGATCAGATCAATATCCTCTATTTTACTTTTTTCAAAATAATCCCACAGATATTTTGATTCAATATCTGAAATCGCAAGTATCTTCATAACATATCTTCTATCTTTCTTACTACAATTATATAGTTGCTTTTTCAACAATATCAGCACTACTCTTTTGCAGGTTTTACACCCTGCTGTGAGATCACTGATTTTGCCTGTTCTTTTAATTCCCAATTCTTCGGAATCGAACCAATAACATTTTCTGCCAACCAATCCATTGTTACAATTTCTTCCGGTGTCAATGTTCTATCTGGATCCGACTGAACAATTCCTGTCTGTGAATATAAAATCCCATGAAATGGACTATACTCACCTGAACTGATAACCTTTTTTAAAAGATCCACTAAACGTTTTGTACCAATCGGTAAATTCTGAGAACAAATAACATCGACAACTCCTGCAGACATTCCCCACCAATAATTGATTGCTTTCTTTTCTGATGAAGGAGCATCATCATATTTCCATGTTCCATCCATAATCGTACGGATCAACTGCTCATAAAATTTTCCCCAATGTATTAATGGCATCGCGATATTACGTGGTATATCCTCATCCATATGATAAATCCCAAAGTATCTTGTTCCTTGATCTGGAATTACCATATCTTTTCCAGAAATACAAGTTGGCTGGATCTTACGGATCATTTCATGGATATCATAATCTTTCTGCGAAGTCCACTCCAAATATACTTTTGCACGAGGATTGATCATTTTCGCACCCAAAGAAAATGCATTAATACTTGCAATCGAACCATAGATTGGATAATCCTCCGTGTAAACTATTTTGTTATTTTCAGCAAGTGCACCTGCAATTGCTCCCATTAAAAATTTTGCCTCATGCATCCTTGCGTAATAAGTTCTTATATAACGATGTGACGTATTCACTGAACAATTCAAAATTCGAATTGTCGGATGCGCGATAGCTGCTTTTACACTAGCTTGAGCAAATGAAGGAGATGTTGTAAAGATTAGATTACAACCTTCTTGAATTGCTTTTTCTAATATCTCATCAATTGTTTCCAATGTGACATATTCATAACACATTGTGCTAACTTCCTCTGAAAAAGTCTGTTCCAGATGCATTCTACCAAGTTCATGTGCATACAACCATGCGGATACCGCAGGTGCTTTTTCATATATAAATGCAATCTTCTGCTTCGGTGTGCTCTTTGGCAATAAAACACTTAAAAGTGGTTTCTTCTCATTACTTGGTTGCATCTTCAGATCAACAACATCTTTTTTTCCAAGCAAATCAAATTCTTCCCAAGTCTTTGTGACTAACTTCTTCAATTCTGCCGTTGACAAATCATCTAAATCTTTATATCCGTATATTTTCACAAATGCAAGAAATGCATCTCCTGGTGTAATTGATAATCGATCGCCACCATTCGCTTTATATTCTTTTAAAAATCGAGTATAAGTAGAACTAAACTGCCCTTTTTCTTCTGTTGTCCATTCTTCTCCCGCTTTCTTCCCTACAGCTTCCAGCATTTTTGAAAAACTTCCTTCTTCCGAGAACCAGATATAATTGATCTTTGATCCCTCATAAAAATCGACAAACTCATAATAAATCTTATTTTCTTTTTCTTCTGTACGTTTTGGAAGAAGACGAATGACCGTCCCTGGAATCGTTGCAGCATCAAAATATTTCATAACACTGACACGCTTATTCCCTTCCAATACGTAAAATTTATTCATATATTCATAAGCTTTGATTGGCTCACGAATCCCTTCTCTTTCATGACTAGTGCTTAAATTTGCCCACTTTGTAGCGAATTCTGTTCCCATTTCCAATATTGGCATAAAATTAGCTGCAAATGCAGTACTTCTTCCAACAGTTTTTGTACCCACAATCTGTTCTGTCGGAATCTGAACAAGTCCAAGCGATACCTCTGAATATTCTCCTTTTTGTGGCAGAATATCATCTAAAACTTTCAGAGTAGGATTTTTGCCCTGCATCATTCTTATTTGATATTCTCTTTTGCCTAACTTATATGCCTTCTCATAATCCTGTGCTGCCATTTAACCCCTCCTAAAATCTATTTATTATTTTGTCTGTGTATTGATAAATTTTAATTTTGTTTTTGAATACATAATCTTCTGACTGTGATACAATCCAAAATATCCTGACTCTAAATAACTGATACTGACTGCAATCAGGAAAAACATCAAGTATTCACTTCCAAATAATTCTATGCACAAAAACATTGTAGAAATCGGCGAATTTGTCACGCCTGCAAATAACGCAGCCATACCGCATGCCGCTGAAAGTGCTGGTGGCAAACCAGTAATCTGACCAAACAAGCATCCAAAAGTTGCCCCGACAAACAATGTTGGTACGATTTCACCACCTTTAAAACCTGATCCAAGTGTAATTGCTGTAAAAATCATTTTCAGCAAAAATGCAAACACAAATACTTCTCCATTTATCGCTCGTTCTACAATATCCATACCTGCACCAAGATATTCATCTGTTCCAACGAATGTTGCGAGAACAATAATAAGAAGCGCACCAACTACGACACGAATCCACTGATTCGGAAACCATTTCTCCATATAATGTTCCGTCATATGTAAAATAATACAGAAAAGAATACTCACCGCCGCACATAACACCGCAAGAACCATCGTTAAAGATGCATTTTGCAGATCAAAAGCAATACCTGTTGGAAGCGTAAAATGTTCTGCATGACCACCTACCATCAACGCAACTTCTTTTGCAACAATTGATGAAATCGCACATGGAACAAATGCAGCATACTGCATAATTCCAACACTGATAACCTCCATAGAAAAGACTGTTGCTGTCAATGGGGTTCCGAATAATGCAGCAAATCCTGCACTCATTCCACACATGATCATAACTTTCTTATCATATTCATCCATCTTCAGATATTTTCCTACCGTTCCCCCAAGACTTCCGCCTAGCTGAAGTGCCGCACCTTCTCTTCCGGCAGATCCACCAAATGCATGTGTGAGTACCGTCGATATCACGATTAGTGTTGCCATTCGAAGTGGAACATATTTCCCTTTCTGTATACCAAGAAGTACTAGGTTCGTTCCTGTATGATAAGGATCCCACTTGTAGACTGCAACAATCACAAGCCCCGCCAACGGAAGCAGATACAACATCCATGTATGTGCTTTACGAAATGCTGTAAGTTCTGTAATCGCTCGCCCAAACAAACCACCTACAACGCCTAGAAGAATTCCAACAATACATGCAAGCAAAAGCCAGTGTATCAATACATATGCCCTCTCAACACATTTCTTTGTAAAGTTTTTTATATCTTTTATATGTTCCTTTAGATAATTTTCCATTTTTCTCGACCTTTTATCCCTCTGTTTTTCTTCAAAATTTCTACAAATTCTGACATATTCTCTCTTTTTGAGTTTAGCATTTTCGAATTCTCTTGTCTATAAAAAACTCTATCATCTATTTCTTTTGAATTTTCTTATTTATTACACAAGAAAATGGATGACAGATTTTCAATTCTGCCATCCATTCTTTTTACTTTTTATTTTTTTCTTTCGCAAGTAATGCTGCACCTAAAGCACCTGCATATCGTCCTGATTCTGTTGGTTCTACCTTCTTCCCAACTTTCTTTGAAAGGATTCCTGCGAAATATTCACTGTGACTCAATCCACCTGTAAGAATAATCTTGTCTGGTAATTTTTTTCTCTGACAAAGTTGTGCAACTTTCGCTGCAACAGATTCTAAAACACCTGCTGCGATATCTTCTCTTTTTCGCCCTTCTCCTATGTAACTGATCACTTCTGATTCAGCAAATACAGTACAGAGTGAACTGATTGAAACTGCATTTCCTTGCTGTGCCATTTCAAATAATTCATTCAACGTGACACCTAATCTGTTTGCCATGATTTCTAAAAACTTACCCGTTCCAGCCGAACACTTATCGTTCATCAGAAAATCCATGACCATGCCATTCTCGATCAAGATTACTTTTGTATCCTGCCCGCCTACATCTATAATCGCACAATCATTTCCTGCAAGTTCTCTTCCACCTCGGCCATGACATGTGATCTCCGTTATCACATAGTCTGCAAAATCAACGGAAATCCTTCCGTATCCAGTTGCGACCGTCTTTACATTTTCTGACTCAACATCAATTCCATTTTCTAATAATCTTTGCTTGATAAGTAGTGCCGTTTCTTTACTGCTCCATCCCGTAGGAAGGACAAAAGAATTTTCTGCGTTTCCTATTACCGCAACTTTCGATGCCGTTGAACCAATATCTATGCCAACATAATACATAACCATCCTCCTCTAACAATATCTGTCGCGATTCGGATTTACATCCTTTTCAATCTCTGCGATTCCAAGAATTTCAATATCATGTTCTTCAATACATAACTTCACAGCTTCAAGATCCGCCTCTTTTACAAGCAATGATATCCCACAGCATTTGCTTGCTGCACGAGGAGTCGGTGCGATCGTTGCTTTGACTCCCTGCGCTTTTAACTCTTTATATAATCTCATTCCATTGTCATGATTCGGAAATAATACATAATGCTGTATCATAGTTATCATACTACCTTTTTAATTCACTTTTTAATTATTCAGCATTTCGATAAATGCACTGATTCTTGTACGAAGCTGCTGTGCATCGCTGTCTACATAATCAGTTTCGATTCCGAGTACTGGGATTCCTGCTTCTTTCAGAGCTTTTTCTACAGAATATCCTTCTGTATCATAGAGGCTGCAGAACTTCAGATTCACATCGATCACACCGTCAACTTTATATTCTTTTGCAAGTCTTATGATATCATCGATACGTCCTGTATTTGGTGTAAAGCATGCACAGTTGATTCCCATATATCTGTCAGCAAGTGCCTGAATCTGATCATCCAATGTTTCTTTTGTTTCATCAACAAGACGTTCGAAATAACGAGTTCCTGTACACATTTCTTCACATACTACTGCACCACCGCTTGTTTCAACAAGATTGTGAATCTTCCAGTTTGGAATTGCAAGTGGTGTACCTGTAAGCATGATTCTCTTTGTTCCTTCTTCAAATACACTTACGCCATCTGCAACTCTCTGTTCGAGTTCATCACAAAGTTTGTTTGTCATCTGTGCAAATCTTGTTGGATCATCATAGAATGCAATCTGTGAGATCAAAAGTACATCTTTTCCGCTGATTGGAAGTTTTTCATTCTTTCTGAAATCATAAAGTCTTGCAAGTGCTTTTCTCTTATTGTTGATTAATTTAATACTATCAGCAAGTTTTTCTGCTGTGATTTCATTTCCTGTAAACTCTTCTACAACTTTTGCAAAGTCTTTAATTTCTTCAGCCCATGCTTTTACATCTTTTGCACGTTTCATCTGTGGAAGATCCATTACATGTACTGGAACATCTTCTGCAAGGATTTCCCAAGCTTTTTTCTTACCATCACATGTTGTTTCTCCAACATACATATCTGCAATACGGAAGAATGGACATGTTCTGTCAAGTCTTGCACCAACAGATGCTTTGATCAATGGACATGTATTTGTTGGAAGCACTTTTTCTCCGCCTGGTACCCAGAACTGTGAGCCACCGCAAAGACCTGTTGCAATTGCATCTGCAGCAAATACAACTTCATCTGGAACATATACACAGAATGTTCCAAATACTTTACCGCCTTTTTTCTGATGTTCGATTAATTCTGCTGGTCGGATTCCGTGAATCTCAGCAACTACAAGGTTGTAATAATCCATAGAATCTGGTCTGTTTTCCTGTGACAAATATACATCTCCAAATGCCTGTGGTAATACTTCACAGAGTGCATCGTGTGTCTCTACATCCATTCCTAAATCTTCCCACATTTTACGATAATCTGCCATTTTTTCATCCTCCTGTTAATTTTTTCGTGACTTTCATATACATTTATGGTAACATCTTAACACATAAAAAATCAATGAGTTGGCTTTCACTAACTCATTGATTTTACCACTAGATCACACCTTATATAACTATTATCTATAATTCCTTTAATGCCTTTACAAGAACATCGATTTCTTCGATTGTATTTGATGAACTAAATGCAATCCTTACAGTTCCTTGAGGATATGTTCCAAGACTTTTATGTGCAATGGGTGCACAGTGAAGTCCCACTCTTGTCATGATTCCATATTCACTTTCTAATTGAAATGCTGCTACCGCATTATCCACATTTTCAAAATCTAACGAAATGACCGCTGTTCGATTTTCTATACCTTGCTTTCCTACAACCCTCACTCCAGAAATATTTTTTAATTCTTGTAAAAAATATGCCGTAAGTTCCATTTTCTTCTTATGAATATTATTAATTCCTGTATTCTGAAGATATTTCAATGCCGCATGCAATCCTATGATACCAGGAAGATTCATTGTTCCACTTTCATATTTATCTGGAAGCATCTGTGGCATCTCAAGTTGATCGGAAATACTTCCTGTTCCACCTGCGATCAATGGAGTTAATCGTTGATCCAATTCATCCGAAATTACAAAACCACCAATCCCTTGTGGCCCAAGAAGTCCTTTATGTCCTGTAAATGCTAAAAAGTCAATCTTTGCTTTTTGCATATCGACATCTAATGTTCCGGCACTCTGCGCAGTATCAACAGCAAAAAAGATTCTATACTTGTCACATATCTTTCCAATTTCTTCAATTGGTAGAATCGTTCCACAAACATTCGACGCATGAACAACGATCACTAATTTTGTATTCTCTTGAATCCGTTTCTCTAATTCTTCTATATGTAATGTTCCATCCTCGTCAACCGGTACAACATCATATTGTATTCCTTGTTTTTCTATTTGAAACAAAGGACGCATTACTGCATTATGTTCCAGTCCTGTAACAAGAACATGATCCCCTTCAACTAAACCACCTTTGATCAAATAATTAAGTGAGTACGTGATTCCAGGTGTAAAAATAACCTGCTTCGAACTTTTTGCATGAAACAAATCTGCGATCATTTCTCTAGTTTCAAGTACTAATCCTGCAATTTCGTATGCCTGCTCATAATTCCCTCTATTAATATTAAATGCTCCATCCTCTAAAAAATGAGCCATTGCCTCTGCCACACCAGGTGCTTTTGGGTATGACGTACTCCCATTGTCAAAATAAATCACTTTCACTTACTCCTTCTATCATCCAAGCGTCCAAACCAACAATTATCGATTTGCTGCTTTAAAAATGTGATATACATCTTCTACATTTAATTTCTGTATTTGTGCAAGTTCTACAGTCCCATTCATTGTAGCGTCCATAGAAAGTTCCTTTAACACCTCTTCACTCTGAATCCCTACTCCTAATTCAGAAAGACACGTTGGCATTTCTAATTCTTTAAAATAATCCACTGTACATTTTATTGTTTCTTTTGCCGCATTTAAGCTGTCCTTTGTTTCAATTCCCCATACAGTTTTTCCATAATGCTGAAATCTCTCCAAATCACTCTTATAGACATATTCTGCCCAATCACCCCAGACAGCAGATAACGAAGCTCCATGCGCCACATCAAATTTGGCACTCAAAGCATGTCCCAATTTATGTACTGAAAAATCTTTTGCCCCTCTTCCAAGACCAGTAAGATTATTATGTGAAATACTTCCACTCCACATAATCTCACTCATTGCATCATAATCCTTGGGATTCTGCATCGCAATCCTTCCATTTCGTATCACAGTACGAAGAAGCCCTTCTGCGATTTCATCCGTTAACTGATTCTTCTGATCTGGAATAAAATATCGTTCCAATGTATGCATCATAATATCTACAATTCCACAACCAATCTGATACTTAGGAAGCGTATAAGTCAACTCTGGATTCATGATTGCAAATATCGGACGATTCAAATCAGTTCCTAATCCAGCCTTTTTCCCAAGTTCTTCATTCGTTAATACAGCAGAGTCACTCATCTCACTTCCTGCTGCTGCGATCGTCAAAACGACACCTACTGGTAATGTTTTTGTAAGTGGTACTTTTTTCATCCAAAGATCCCACAACTTCACTTTGGGATTTGCTGCTCCATGTGCAATTGCCTTTGCTGTATCGATCACACTGCCTCCACCAATTGCAAGAATAAAATCTACCTTCTCCTGTAATGCATATTCAACTCCAGCCTCTGCGTAAGCTAATCTTGGGTTCGGCTTCACGCCTCCCCATTCTGCATATGAAATACCAACATCCTTCAAAGTGGCTTCTACTCGATCCAGTAATCCACTTTTCTTTACACTTCCACCACCATACACGATCAATACTTTCGTACCGCCTGCCAGCTTTATCTCCGTCCCTGTCAACATTTCCTTCTGTTTTCCAAATATAATCTTCGTTGGTGTATAATGAATGAATTCTTGCATTTTCGCACACTCCTCCTTTTCACTTAATTATACAGCATTTTCTTCATAATGTTTTCTCACAACATAAATTACAATTACAAGTACGAGAGGGAACAAAACTGCCGAAAGAATTCCTCTCTGCAGATTATTCTTGTTCAGCTCTGCCACCAATCCAGCCAAAGCAGGTCCACTTGAGCATCCAATATCTCCTGCAAGTGCAAAAAATGAAAACATCATCGTTCCACCTTTTCGGATCAACTTTGATGCAATACTAAATGTTCCCGGCCACATGATTCCCACAAAAAATCCACTCAGTCCACATCCTAACAAACTCAATAATGGATTTGTAGAAAGTCCGATCAATAAATAAGAAAGGACACATCCAATTCCACTTCCAATCATAGTTTTGCTTAAATCTGTTTTTCCTTCCTGCTTTCCATACCAAGTTCTTGAAATTCCCATCAGAACCGCAAAAAACATCGGACCCGCAAGATCTCCGATCGTTTTATTTACTTGAAGTCCCTGCTCTGCAAATATTGAAGCCCACTGTGCAACTGCATGCTCAGAAGCACCAGCGCAAAGCATTACAATAAACAATAACCAGAACAACGGCTTTTTGATCAATTCTATAAATGAATATCCTTTTTCATTTTCAGTAATTAGATCATAAATCGGAACTTTGCAAAATGCAATCAAATTACAAACACAAGCAAACGTCCATAATAATGTAAGTATTTTCCAATTCTCAATTCCAAAAATCCTAAAAAATACTGTAGAAACAAAGATAACCGTCACACTTCCCCAGCAATATGCCGCATGTAGCAAACTCATGATCTTATCTTTATTTTTCATTGGCAATGCTTCTACGATCGGACTTAACAGCACCTCCAGCAATCCACCACCTAAAGCATATATTACCACCGATATGATAAGCCCAATATATGGATCAGGTAAGATTTCTGGCAAGATTGCCATACATAGTAATCCTGTTCCAGCGAAAATATGCGCAAGGATTGCAGATGCTCGATATCCAATCTTATCAATAAACACTGCAGATGCAAGATCAATACAGAGCTGTATACAAAAATTTATTGTGATCAATAACGTTATATCTGTTAACGAAACATGATATGTCTCTTGAAAAGTAAGAAATAGTAACGGTGCAAAACAGTTAATGATCGCTTGGATTCCATACCCTACCGAACATACCGCAAGGGTCGCTTTTGCTCCCTTTTCTTCATTCATTTCCATAACCTATTCCTCCTTTGTTTTCTTGACGAAACTCTTTTATTTCCTTTTGTATTATACATTTTTTAAATACTTTAATAATGTAATTAAATAAAAATTCATGATATACATTTTTTATAAGATATGTTAATATTATAAGGATTATTGTCTGTTTGCAATAATTATCTTAAGATTTTAGGAAGGATTTTATTATGCTGGAAACAATTGAATCAATTAATAAAGCCGTGAATAATTTCGTATGGGGAGTTCCGGCTATGGTCTGTATCATTGGTGTAGGACTTCTTTTAAGCTGCCGTACAGGTTTTATACAAGTCCGTAAGTTTTCTTATGCGATGAAATCAACCATCGGAAAGATGTTCAGTAAAAAAGACGCTCAAGAAGGAGCGCTCACACCTTTCCAAGCAGTTTGTACAGCGCTTGCAGCAACAGTTGGCACAGGAAATATTGCTGGTGTAGCAGGTGCAATCGCAATCGGTGGTCCTGGTGCTGTATTCTGGATGTGGATTTCCGCATTCCTTGGAATGTGTACAAAATTCGCAGAAGTTACTCTGGCAATCCATTTCCGAGAACGTAACACACATGGGGATTATGTTGGCGGACCTATGTACTATATCAAAAACGGTCTTGGTAAAAGATGGCATTGGCTTGCTGTATTATTCTCCTTATTTGGAGTTCTTACAGTATTCGGTACAGGTAATGCTACTCAGGTAAATACAATCACAGCATCGATCAATACAGCTCTTAAAAGCTTTCATTTGATCACAGATGCGCAGGCTAATACATTAAGTCTTATAATCGGTATTGTAATTGCTATCATTGTTGCTCTTATCCTTTTAGGCGGGATCAAACGTCTTGGAAATGTAACAGAAAAGCTAGTACCATTTATGGCTATTCTCTACATCGTATTAGCATTCGGTGTCGTTCTTTTAAATGTAAAAAGTGTACCATCCGTATTCTACTCCATTTTTTACGGTGCATTTAATCCGACTGCTGTAACTGGAGGTGCTGTAGGAACACTTTTCGTAAGTATGCAAAAAGGGGTATCCCGTGGTATCTTCTCAAACGAAGCAGGACTCGGAACAGGTTCTATCGCACATGCTTGTGCAGATACAAAAAGCCCTGTAAAACAAGGCTTATTTGGAATCTTCGAAGTATTTACAACAATTTTAATCTGTACATTAACTGCCCTTACAATTCTTTGCAGTGGTATTGATATTACATACGGACAAGCTGCAGGAGCGGAACTTACAATCAACGGATTTATTCTTACTTATGGAAACTGGGTTTCTATCCTTACAGCCGTTGCAATGTGCTGTTTTGCATTTTCTACGATCCTTGGATGGGGACTTTACGGAGCACGTTGTGCAGAATTCTTATTCTCAGAAAAAGTCATCAAACCTTTTATGATCATATATTCTCTTGTTGCGATCGTTGGAGCAACAATGGATCTTGGTTTGATCTGGGATATTGCAGATACCTTCAATGGTCTTATGGCTATCCCGAACTTAATTGCATTGTTCCTTCTTTCCGGAACAGTTGTAAAACTTGTAAAAGAACATTTTGGCGAATAAAATATCTATTTAAAAAAGGGAAAATCACTGTGATTTTCCCTTTTTGCTTTCTATTAAACTGTCAACATTCGTACGATCAGATAAACCAACGTCAAACAAAGTCCCACTGTAAACATCAAAAGCCCATAAGAAAGACTTCTTCTGATCATTCTGATATTTTCTTTTATGTAAGAATGATGCAGAGCAGCCAGATGTATGTGATCTTTTTTATGTGGTTCATCTTTCCACAATGTCTTATTCATCAATCCTTCTGCTTTATTCAAAAGACTTCCGACCGCATAAGTAAAATGATTTCCTTCATCTAACACTCCAACTGGTGCATAGTCTTTATATATTGTTTTTCTGCAAAATACAACAATCATATCCACAAAAGAATCCAAAACGCCACAAATCGTCTGTGCAATCGTCAACACGGATTTAAATAACACCGAACGACAAAATGTGGAATCCAAAACCTCACAAACAGTACCCGCGATTGCTGGAAGTATTTTCAACACGATAGGACGATAAATTGTATTTTCCAAATCTAAAATCTTTGGCCAACGATCCACATAAATCTTACTTCCATCTTCCTGTCTTTTCATTAAAAGTGTTCGGATGATCAAGAAATACACTACAACTCCTATCGCAATCGAAATAACACTTCCTTTCAAGTTGATCCATGTAAAATAATGAACTTCATGACCAGCATGTTCAAGTCCCATAAAGCCCTGTGCCATATCTACCAATTTATTCATCGTATTATATGGAAGCATTCCCATGATTGGGAAGATCAGAGCACATACTGTTAACACAAAAGCACTCGCCTTATTCATGTACTTCTTCTTCGCATCATACTTTTTCTGTACATTTTCATCTGCATTTTTTTCAAAAAATACAGCCACGAATAATTTACTCATATAGGCAATCGTAAGACCACCACTAAGCAAAAAGATCCATTCCACTACTTTCAATCCTTCTGCTGAAAATGTCTGAAGTATGATCGTACCATGTTCTATTTCATGGATACATTCTACAATGCTTTCATGGAGCAATGTCTTACTGATATATCCACTCCACAACGGAATTCCACCAATCCCCAAAGCTCCCATCAGATAAATTCCAGCAAGCAACGGTTTCTTTCGTCCAAATCCTCGAATATCATTCAGATTTAATTTATGTATATTCATATAGATCACACCAGCCACCATGAATAACACAAGTTTGAACAACGAATGATTGACCATATGTAAAAATGTCCCTCTAACAGCCAGTGCATTATGTTCTGCAAGCAAACCTTGCATTCCCACGCCCACAAGGATAAATCCGATCTGTGATACAGAGGAACACGCAAGTGTTCGCTTAAAATCAATCGAAAAGATTGCCAAAAATGCTCCCCAAAACATTGTTACTGTTCCGAGAACAAGGATAAATGCGCCCCACTTTTCATCATGATATAAAATCTGACAACTGATCACCAGCACTCCAAAAATACCAGTTTTTGTGAGGATTCCCGAAAGCAATGCACTTGCCGGTGCAGGTGCAACCGGATGCGCTTTTGGAAGCCAGATATGTAATGGAAATGCTCCAGCCTTTGCGCCAAAACCAAACAACAAACAAACTGCTGCAATATATACATTTTTCCCTTGACATGCATTATAAAGTTCGCTGATCTGAAGCGTACCGACACGATGATAAAGAACAAAGATTCCCATCAGCATAACCAGACCGCCGATCACAGCGACTGCAAGATACGTGGACGCAGCTCGAAGAGATTCTTTTCTCTCATCTTGTGCTACCCACACATAAGACGCAAATGACATAATTTCAAAGAAAATAAATGTTGTAAACAGATCTGCTGACAAAAAGATTGCTTCTGTTGCTCCTAGCGTAAGCAACAAAAATAAATAATATCTGTTCCGATTTCTATAATGTGCAAAATATTCTATCGAAAAGATCGATGTCATCATCCACATCAATGCCGCGATACTTGCATAGATCACTCGGAATCCATCTACCGTAAATGTAAGTCCCATTCCACAGATTTCTGGAATTGCGATCAGCATTCCCTCCGCACTTGTATAGTTTATAGTAAGGAAAACCGCCAATAAAAACTCGAAAATCGTGACTGCACATACAAAATAGTTTCTTCCTTGTTTCGATTTTCTCCCAATCAAATAGGAAAGCAATGCACTGACCATAGGCATAAATACCAATAAGTAAACGAAAATATTTACATCCATCACATTGTCTCCTTTCTAGTATAATCCAGCCGCAATCTTCTCAAAGAAATGGATCATCGGACTTGCAAAAAATCCCAACACGACCGTTCCAATCGCACAAACCAGCATTGGAACACACATTTTCCAACCCGGATCTTTGACTTCTGCAATCGTCTGATAATCAAATTCTTCCTTCGGGAAAAAGGATCTTACCACGATTGTAAGCATATAAAATGCAGTAAGCATTGCTGAAATCAATAAGACACCAACCCCAAAATAGGACATGATATTTTCGCTTTCAACTGCTGCTTTGGCAAGCTGCCATTTACTGTTAAATCCTGCCAATCCTGGCACTCCCATCAGACCTAATCCTGATATCGTCAGACAACCGAATACAATCGGCATCTTTCTTCCAATTCCGTCCATTTCATACACATAATTTTTCCCTGTCTGATGCATAAATGCACCCGCGCACATAAAGAGACAGATTTTCATAACCGCATGACAGATCATATGGCTCAATGCACCAACAAGTCCTAGCGGTGTCATAATCGTTACCCCAAAGATAACATAAGACAGATTACTTACTGTCGAATATGCAAATCTTCGTTTTACATGCGTTTCCTTCACAGCCTTACTACATCCGTAAACGATCGTAAACATTGCAAGACTCATTGCAACGTACTGTACCCATGTCCCTCTAAGAAAATCCGTACCAAAACTGTAATATGTCAATCGCATGATTGCGAATACTCCAGCTTTTACCACCGCAACAGCATGCAAAAGTGCCGTTACTGGAGTTGGTGCAACACCTGCTTCTGGAAGCCATGCGGAAACCGGCCAAATCGCTGCTTTTACGCCAAATCCCATAAATGCAAGCAGATAAACGATCAAAAGAATATCTGCCTTATCAGAAATTGCAGAAGCAGTCAATACACCGCCTAATACAAATTCACAGCCTTCTCCGTATACGATCACAAAGATCAAGCCGATCAAAGCAAATGCTGCTCCACCCATGGAATAATAAAGATATTTTCTGCTGGCATGGATTGCTTCTCGTGTCAGTGTATGCATTACAAGTGGCACTGTCGCAAGTGTCAACAATTCATAAAAGAAATACATAGACAACAAATCTGCTGCAAATGCAATTCCAAGTGTTACTCCATAACTCATGCTATAGAACATAAAGAATACTTTATCATGCTTATCATGTTCCATGTATTCAAATGCATATAATGTCGCCAATGGCCAAAGTACAGAAACAAGTCCTGCAAATACCATCGTAAGTCCGTCAATTTTAAATCCGATCGATAGTCCCTGCACAAAATAAATCACATGGAACACTTCTTCTGTCGTTCCTCCTAAAAGCAAGCCCCATACGATCAAAGAGGTTATGATCGTGATCACTTCCACATAGATCATCATATATTTTCTTTTACCAAATGGAAGTAACGGAATAAATATCCCACCTATGAGCGGTAATAAAATTGCAACTAAAATCCAATATTGATTCATATTCACTCTCCGCTCCTACTATAAAACTGTATTAACGATTCCAGTAATAAACTCAGTCAATGGATTTGGAAACAGACCAAGCAAGATTCCGAAACAAGCAAAGATCAAAATTGGTCCTACCATTATTTTCGCTGGCTCCTTTTTCTGAAGTGCAGAATAATCATAATCTGATCCCGGTAAAAATCCATTGATTGAAATTGGAAGAAGATATCCCGCTGTTAAAAGTGCACTCAATAACAGAACGATTGGCCCCGGCCAATAAGAATATCTGATTCCTGATTCCAATGCACCTGATATCAAATACCATTTACTTACAAATCCACTTGCTGGTGGAATTCCAATCAATGCAAGAGCTGAAAATGTAAAACACCAAATCGTTACTGGCATTTCTTTTCCTATTCCTGTTAATTCATCCACTCTCGTTTTTCCAGTCTTATAGATGATTGCACCTGCACTCATAAATAACGCAGACTTGATCACTGCATGGAATACTACATGGAGCAAAGATCCTGTCAATGCTGTTGGATCTAAAAGAGACATCCCAAATAAAATATAAGAAGCCTGACTGACTGTTGAATATGCAAGACGTTTTTTCAACATCTTTTCACGATATGCCAGCATTGATCCCATAAAGATTGTGATCAATGACAGAACGATCCAAGCCGTCTGAACCCATGTTCCTCTGATAAATTCAGCTCCGAACATATAATAAACAACTCGTAAAACTCCAAGTACACCCATTTTTACGATAACAGCAGAAAGAACTGCACTGGCTGGTGCCGGTGCTACAGGATGCGCAGTTGGAAGCCACGCATGCATTGGAAACATACCTGCTTTTACACCAAAACCTAAAATCATGAAAAATGCTACAACTAATAACACACCTTCATGTCCTGCTATTTCTGCAAGATCTAATACTCCGCCAGCCTGAAAATCTAATGTCGATGCATACTTATTTAAGAAAAAGATTCCCAACAAGCCCATATACGCACCCGCCAGAGAATAGAACAGATATTTAAGACCACCCATAATCGCTTCTTTTGTTCGTGTGTGAAGAACAAGTGGAAGTGACACAAGTGTCATCATTTCATAGAACATATAAAATGTAATGATATTTCCTGAAAAATCCAATGCAAGAAGTACTCCGAACAACATCAGATAAAATCCAAAAAATCGTTTTTCTTCTTTCTCATGCTTCATATATTCAAAAGCATAAAATCCTACCAGCACCCACGCTGCTGTAACGATCAATGAAAAAATACGTCCAAGATCGTCAATCTTAAAATAAAGAGACATATTTTCTCCAAACGAAAATACCAGTATCTCCGCTTCGCTTCCCAAAATAACTACCAAAGACAATACTGCTGTGAGCAAAAGACCTGCCCCTGTTGTAAGGATCATATTTTGTCTACTTTTAAATTCGGGTCTTATGAGCATCCAAAAGCCCCATAAAACCGGAAAAAATATGGCGATCAAAATCATTATCGATTGATTCATTCTTTCTTGTCCTCACCTTTCTATGCAAAATTATTAATGCCTTCCAAGATCCACTTCAAAATCGGCTCAGAATTCATTCCCAACACAAGATTCAATATGATAAGTAATACGATCGTAACGACATACCACTTTTGATTTTTCCAAGATACACTGATATATCCCTTTTCTTTCACAACTTCCTCGCTTACCGGTGTATAGATTCGAAGAACTGTCTTCAAAAAATAAACAGCATTCAATACTGTACTTACCGCTAAGGCGATCAAAGCAGGAAACATTTTCCATGACAGACCAAGGATTGATGCTTCTGCAAATAATACCTTACTTACAAATCCCGCAAAAACTGGAATTCCTACCATAGAAAGAGACCCAACCAAAAATCCGGCTCCAGCAGCCTTATTACGATACGCTGCACCTGTCAGATTTTGGAAATTTCTCTTCTTATTAGAAACATCTGTCAGACCGATCGCAGAAATGAATAAAAGAGATTTTGTTGCTGCATGCATCAAAATATGAAAGATTCCCGCAACAACACCAGCTTCTATCCCAAGTCCAAATCCCATATAAATATATCCAATCTGAGCAACTGAAGAATACGCGATCATTCTACGGATATCATTTTCCCAGATTGCACACAAAGAACCAAAAATCATTCCACAGATTCCAAAAATAAACAAAATATTCAAAATATTACTTTCCGCGATCCATTCAAATCCGATCACGCGATAAAATATTTTAATCACTAAAAATATGTATCCCTTTGATGCCAGACAAGATAACATCGCTGCAGAAGAGATCGTCGAATATCCATATGCCGCAGGAAGCCATGCATGAAAAGGATATAAAGCACTTTTGATAGCAAGTCCGACTGTTATGATACCAATCGTAATAAGCATCGGTACCTGATATGTTCCAGTCTCCATAATCTGACTAACACTTTCTTTTATGTTAGACATCAACAGATGACCTGTCATATCATATAACATGCTGATTCCCATCAACAGCAGACCTGATCCCAAAAGACTCATGATCATATAACGAACTGCAGCCTCAATTGTTCGTCCATTCTGTCTAATCATAATCAATCCGCAAGCTGCGATTGTATTAATCTCTACAAATACATAAGCTGTAAACAAATCATTCGTATACACCAATGCAAGTAAGGAACTCAGCAACAGATCAGACATAATATAATAAATATTGTGTTTTTCCAATATTACTTCTTCATCAAGATGCTTTCTTCCTCCTAAAATGGACAAAAGCATTATAATACTGAAGAACATTGCTATACCAGCTTCTAAAATTCCTATTCGGAGTTCATTTCCCCACGGTGCAGGAAAATGTCCCATCATAAATGTATAACTTCCAATATCTGTATTCAAAAGCCATACAAACAACCACGCAGACATCAAACCAACCACCATAAGCATGCCTGCATTCAATCTTCTTGCTGCTTTTCCAGAAAGTACAGATGATACAATTCCTGAAAACATTGAGATCATGATAGAAAAAAACGGCACATTCTGTACAAATTCCATTAATGTTCCTCCCTTCGGAGTTTTGTCGAAATCTCATCTAGATCCAATGTGTTATATCTTTTATAAAGACGTACTGTAAGCGATAACATCAATGCCGTAACCGATACAGATACAACAATACCTGTCAGAACAAGTCCACTTGGAATCGGATTGATATATACTTCTGAACTTTGAACCCCGTCTACAACAATCGGTGCTAAACGTCCACTGATATAACCTTTTTCTGCCAAAAACAGATAAATCGCTGTATCCATAATATTTAATCCAATAATTTTTTTAATCAGATTTTTTTGAAAAAGAAGTGTTACAAATCCAATCCCAAACAGGATCATCGCAACTACCTCTCCAAAATTCAGGAGAAAATTCGTCCCAAACATACTAAAATCCTCCTTTTCGGAATAATGCATAAAATGCATAGATTGTACATGCAACAACCAGTCCAACACTGATATTAAGCGGAAGGATCAACCCTGCACTGATAATATCTCCAGGTGTTCCCAACGTAATTCCACTTTCCAGATGATGTGCTCCCGTATAAAAAGAATAACTTTTTGCAAGGCAATAAAATGTAAGTGCACTAAAGCTGACCCATTTATAAGTTTTTTCTGTAAAAAACTTTTCCGTTTTCTCAAAACCAAATGCGTTCAGATACAAGATCAACCCTGCTCCTATGATCGCACCGCCTGAGAATCCACCACCAGGAGAAATATGTCCATTTAAAATAACATAAATCCCAAATATCACAATAATCGGAAATAAAATAAATGTGATCTTCTGCAAAATGATATCGCCTTTCGGTTCATAATGATGATCTAGCATCTCATCTTCTTCTGAACTTCCTTTTCCCTTCTTTTTATCATTTCGAAGCATGATCAAAACCGCCCATGTTGCAATAAAAAGAACACTTGCCTCACCAAATGTATCAAATGCACGATAATCAAGGATCATACCGGTTACAATATTTACTGCACCTGTATCCTGCATCCCATCTTCGATATACTTCGCTGACACTTCATTGTTTGCCGGATTCTCCGCACTTCCAACTGGCGGAAGATATGAAACAGCAACCAAAAGCATCATGATCAAAGAAAAGCAACTTACAACTTGCACAATCTTATAAAATCCTAAAAAGTTTTTATAAATCTTGTTCTGCTCTGTATCGCGAACTTTTACTCTGACCATTTCCTGGTCTTTTCGATGTTTCTCTACTTCTTTTTCATTTAACTTTGGTCGAAACTTCGGCCCTGATTCTACATTTCCTATATATGGATCGGCTTCCCCTCGAATCCATTGTTTCATACGATTGAGTGATTTTTTTTCATAATCCTGTCTTGAAACTTTTTTACTCATCCGCGTCACCTTCTTCCCGCATCGCCTGAATCTTCTTCAAAGTGATGAAGAACAAAAGACTCGTCACACCAGCTCCAACCGCTGCCTCTGTAATCGCTAAATCAGGAGATTCCAATAATATCCAGATGATCGACATTACCAGACTATAAGACATATATATAAGAATTGAATTTAAAAGTTTTTTAGAAAAACTTACTGAAATTGCACATACCACAAGGAATATAAGTAGTATGTACTCAAAGGCTTTGATCATTTTTAACCTCCTCTGCATCTTCTGGTAATTCAATGATTTCTTTCGGCTCATCCCCTTGTGGAATCTCGCACTTTTCCTCCAGTTTCTCATTTGTTATCATTTCTAATCTTGCGATCAAATGAGAAGATACTGGTGATGCAAACCACAAAAATACAAGGATCAGACCTAATTTTAATGTTGTAAAATTAAATCCAGAAAGAAGCATAAGACCCACTAAACAACTTCCTATTCCTAACGTATCGCCTAATGCTGCTGCATGCATACGATCCAGAACATATTTGAATTTAAAAATCCCTATCATCTGGATAATAAAAACAATCACACCGACTATCAAACAGATTGTGCCAACAAGAAATCGCATCCAATCAATCACGATCATGTTCCTTCTCTCCTTTCTCCATTTCTTTTTTCTCCTTCGCTTCTAGGTAAACACCCGTGTATACCTTCATCAAAACTACTACAGAAAGGAAACTGATCATTGCATAGATCAGACAGATATCAACCAAATAACCTTCCTCCATAACTACCGCTAAAATTGAGATTATGACCATGACCATCGTTCCGATCATATTAACCGAAACCAAACGATCTGCTATTCGCGGTCCAACAACTGCACGGATCAGACATAAAACAAGCAGTAAAGCAAGGATGACCAACATCGTATAGAATATCCAATCGTAACGCTGAACTAATTCCATTCTATTTTTCTCCTTCCTCTTCTGCTTTTTCCAACATTTCCACAAATACAGACTCTTCTATTCCCTCCGCCATACTTTTATCCAAACAATGGACAAGAAACTCATCTTCTTCTAATGAAACAGTAAACGTTCCCGGCGTCAGTGTAATAGAGTTCGCAAGAAGTACTCTTGCGGATTCTGATTTCAGATTGGTCTTGAACTTAACAAGTACAGGCTCTGCAATCTCTCGTTCTGTTAAAATCATATGGATCACTGCAAGATTCGCTTTCACGATCTCAACAATCAAAACTCCTATATATTTCAACAAAAATCCAAGATTCTGATAGAGCTGTTTTTCTTTTTGTATATTGTGATCCATGAACTTACAGATAAATGCAAACACAACAATAGAAATGACAACTCCAAAGAGTATGATCTCCATTGTGATTCGTCCATTGAAAATAATCCACAATAAGAAGAATAAAATAAGCATCTTGTTTTCTCTCCATTTCTTATCAAAATCTTTACCTATTCTTAGTATACTTATCAAGTAATGTTAGTTCAAGCTAATTTTAGCGATATGGAACAGATTATTTTACATTTGTAAACTTTTGATCCTTAAATTCAAAAAATCAAAAAAAGAAAGATTCTTGCTTATCTGATATGTACCCTCTTTACTGGACATCCAGTAAGGAGGGTATTTTTATGCGCTAC